>NZ_JANCOF010000001.1:0-742468 GCF_024295845.1 Streptococcus sp. CF8-6
GATTACGAGGATACTTTTGGGTATCTTTTTTTATTTACTTAGGAGATTCTGAGAGTCTTCTTTTTTGTTTACGGAATAAATTTGTGTAAACTAGCAGTGCTTAAGGAATGGTAGTGACTATATATTTTCTTTAATTATGGTAAAATAGTAAGAGAATAATGTGAGGAAAATGAATGTCAAGTAAGTTTGAAATTTTGATGAATCAACTAGGAATCTCGGATCAATTGAGACAGGATACTGCTCTTGTTGATGCAAGAATTGAGCGTGTTGTGGTTCATAAAATTAGTAAGATTTGGGAATTTCATTTTGTATTTTCTAATATTTTACCGATTGAAATCTTTTTGGAGTTAAAGAAAGGGCTTAGTGAAGAATTTTCTAAGACAGGGAACCGAGCTGTTTTCGAAATCAAGGCTCTTTCTCAAGAATTCTCTAATGAACTCTTGCAGGCCTACTATAGAGAGGCTTTTTCTGAAGGTCCATGTGCAAGTCAGGGGTTTAAATCTCTTTACCAGAATTTAAACGTTCGTGCGGAGGGAAATCAACTCATTATTGAAGGTTCAGAGGCGATTGATAAGGAACACTTTAAGAAGAATCATCTTCCTAATTTGGCAAAGCAACTCGAAAAGTTTGGTTTTCCAGCTCTTGTATGCCAAATAGAAAAGAATGATGCTCTTACACAAGAGCAGGAGGAAGCCTTCCATACAGAGAATGAACAGATTGTTCAGGCTGCCAACGAAGAAGCATTGCGGGCTATGGAGCAACTGGAACAAATGGTCCCTCCTCCAGTAGAAGAGAAGCCAGTCTTTGATTTTCAGGCTAAAAAGGCTGCAGCCAAGCCAAAACTAGATAAGGCAGAAGTTACCCAGATGATCGATGTGACGACTGAGGAGAATCGTTTGGTCTTTGAAGGGGTCGTTTTTGATGTGGAGCATAAGGTGACCAGAACTGGTCGCGTTTTGATCAACTTTAAAATGACAGACTACACTTCAAGTTTTTCAATGCAAAAATGGGTTAAGAATGAAGAAGAAGCTCAGAAGTTTGACATCATTAAGAAGAATTCTTGGCTCCGAGTTCGTGGAAATGTGGAGATGAATAATTTCACACGAGATTTGACCATGAACGTCCAGGATGTGCAGGAAGTTGTTCACTGTGAGCGGAAGGATTTGATGCCAGAAGGTGAGCGTCGGGTTGAGTTTCATGCTCATACCAATATGTCTACCATGGATGCTTTACCAGAGGTTGAAGAAATCGTTGCGACAGCTGCTAAGTGGGGACACAAGGCGGTTGCCATCACAGACCATGGGAATGTTCAGTCCTTCCCACATGGCTATAAGGCAGCCAAGAAAGCTGGAATTCAGCTAATCTATGGAATGGAAGCCAATATTGTGGAAGACCGTGTCCCTATCGTCTATAACGAAGTGGAGATGGACTTGTCAGAAGCGACCTATGTGGTTTTTGACGTGGAAACGACGGGGCTTTCAGCCATCTATAATGATTTGATTCAGGTTGCGGCCTCTAAGATGTACAAGGGAAATGTTATTGCCGAATTTGATGAATTTATCAATCCTGGGCATCCCTTGTCAGCCTTTACTACTGAGTTGACTGGTATTACAGATGATCATGTCAAAAATGCTAAACCACTGGAACAAGTTTTGCAAGAATTCCAAGAATTTTGCAAGGATACAGTCTTAGTTGCTCACAATGCCACCTTTGACGTTGGCTTTATGAATGCCAACTATGAGCGTCATGGTCTGCCTAAGATTAGCCAGCCAGTTATCGATACGCTGGAGTTTGCTAGAAATCTCTATCCTGAGTATAAACGTCATGGTTTGGGACCTTTGACTAAGCGTTTTGGTGTAGCACTTGAACATCACCACATGGCCAACTACGATGCGGAAGCGACTGGTCGTCTGCTTTTCATCTTTATCAAAGAGGTAGCAGAAAAACATGGTGTGACCGATCTAGCTAGACTAAACATTGATCTAATCAGTCCAGATTCTTATAAAAAAGCTCGGATCAAGCATGCGACCATCTATGTCAAGAATCAAGTAGGTCTAAAAAACATCTTTAAGCTGGTTTCTTTGTCCAATACCAAGTACTTTGAAGGAGTACCACGGATACCGAGAACAGTTCTAGATGCCCATCGAGAAGGATTGATTTTAGGGTCAGCTTGCTCTGAGGGTGAAGTTTTTGATGCGGTCGTTTCCCAAGGTGTGGATGCGGGGGTTGAGGTGGCTAAGTATTATGACTTTATCGAGGTCATGCCACCGGCTATCTATGCTCCCTTGATTGCTAAAGAGCAGGTCAAGGATATGGAGGAACTCCAGACTATTATCAAGAGTTTGATAGAGGTTGGGGACCGTCTTGGCAAGCCTGTTCTAGCTACGGGAAATGTCCACTATATCGAACCGGAAGAAGAGATTTACCGTGAAATTATTGTCCGTAGTTTGGGCCAAGGGGCTATGATTAACCGAACCATCGGTCATGGTGAACATGCCCAACCAGCACCGCTACCGAAGGCTCATTTTAGAACGACTAATGAGATGTTGGATGAGTTTGCTTTCTTGGGAGAGGAACTGGCACGCAAATTGGTTATTGAAAATACCAATGCCTTAGCAGATATCTTTGAACCTGTTGAGGTTGTTAAGGGTGACTTGTACACACCTTTCATTGACAAGGCGGAAGAAACGGTCGCCGAGCTGACCTACAAGAAAGCTTTTGAGATTTATGGAAATCCGCTGCCAGATATCGTTGATTTACGGATTGAAAAAGAATTAACTTCCATTCTGGGGAATGGATTTGCCGTGATTTATCTGGCATCGCAGATGCTGGTGCAACGTTCCAATGAACGGGGCTACTTGGTTGGTTCTCGTGGGTCTGTTGGGTCCAGTTTTGTTGCGACTATGATTGGGATTACGGAGGTTAATCCTCTCTCTCCACACTACGTCTGTGGTCAGTGTCAGTACAGCGAATTTATCACGGATGGTTCTTACGGTTCAGGTTTTGATATGCCTAATAAGGACTGTCCAAACTGTGGTCACAAACTCAGCAAAAATGGGCAGGATATTCCGTTCGAGACCTTTCTTGGTTTTGATGGAGACAAGGTTCCCGATATTGACTTGAACTTCTCGGGAGAAGACCAGCCTAGTGCTCACTTGGATGTGCGTGATATCTTTGGCGAGGAATATGCCTTCCGTGCGGGAACGGTTGGTACGGTGGCTGCCAAGACTGCCTATGGCTTTGTAAAGGGCTACGAGAGAGATTATGGCAAGTTCTATCGTGATGCAGAGGTGGAACGCCTTGCTCAAGGTGCTGCTGGGGTCAAGCGGACTACAGGACAACACCCAGGGGGAATCGTTGTTATTCCGAACTACATGGATGTCTACGACTTTACTCCTGTCCAGTATCCAGCGGATGATGTGACGGCTGAATGGCAAACCACCCACTTTAACTTCCACGATATCGATGAGAACGTCCTCAAACTCGATGTGCTGGGGCATGATGATCCGACCATGATTCGGAAATTGCAGGACTTGTCTGGGATTGACCCTAATGAAATTCCTATGGATGATGAAGGTGTCATGGCTCTCTTTTCTGGGACTGATGTGCTAGGTGTGACTCCTGAACAGATCGGAACGCCGACGGGTATGCTGGGGATTCCAGAATTTGGAACCAGCTTTGTACGTGGGATGGTAGACGAGACGCATCCGACGACTTTTGCAGAGTTGCTTCAGCTCTCAGGTCTATCCCACGGTACCGATGTGTGGTTGGGAAATGCCCAGGATTTGATCAAGCAAGGGATTGCGGACCTATCAACCGTTATCGGTTGTCGGGACGACATCATGGTTTACCTCATGCATGCGGGTCTCGAACCTAAGATGGCCTTTACCATCATGGAACGGGTGCGTAAAGGTTTGTGGCTGAAGATTTCCGAAGAGGAGCGAAATGGCTACATCGAGGCTATGAAGGCTAATAAGGTACCAGAGTGGTATATCGAATCCTGTGGAAAAATCAAGTATATGTTCCCTAAGGCCCATGCGGCAGCCTACGTTATGATGGCCTTGCGTGTAGCCTACTTCAAGGTTCACCATCCGATTTATTATTACTGTGCTTACTTCTCTATCCGTGCCAAGGCTTTTGATATCAAGACCATGGGTGCGGGCTTGGATGCTATCAAGCGCAGAATGGAAGAAATCGCTGAAAAACGGAAGAATAATGAAGCCTCTAATGTGGAAATTGACCTCTATACAACTCTTGAGATTGTCAATGAAATGTGGGAACGTGGCTTTAAGTTTGGCAAGTTGGACCTCTATCGTAGTGATGCGACTGAATTCATCATTGATGGAGATACCCTCATCCCACCATTTGTAGCAATGGATGGTCTGGGAGAGAACGTTGCTAAGCAGTTGGTGCGTGCGCGTGAAGAGGGTGAGTTCCTCTCTAAGACAGAACTGCGCAAGCGTGGTGGACTTTCATCAACCTTGGTTGAAAAGATGGATGAAATGGGGATTCTTGGTAATATGCCAGAGGATAACCAGTTGAGTTTGTTTGATGAATTTTTCTAAAATATAGGAAGAGGTTTTTATGAAACTTACCATTTCTGCTCAAGATAAGCCAGCGCAAAAGGTGTTTGATTACCAGCTGGATCTTGACCCTGATACAATTTTGAGAATGACCGCTTTGATTTGCGGCACTGTGGCAACGGTTAGCCTGTTGTCCTTGTTTAAAGAAAAATAACAAAAGAAAAGGAAGAATAGAATGGTTTTACCAAATTTTAAAGAAAATCTAGAAAAATATGCGAAATTGTTGGTTGCGAATGGAATTAACGTGCAACCTGGTCACACTTTGGCTCTCTCAATCGATGTGGAGCAACGCGAGTTGGCTCACTTGATCGTCAAAGAAGCCTATGCACTGGGTACGCACGAAGTCATTGTTCAGTGGACAGATGATGTCATCAACCGCGAGAAATTCCTCCATGCACCAATGGAGCGTTTGGACAATGTGCCAGAATACAAGATTGCTGAGATGAACTATCTCTTGGAAAACAAGGCTAGTCGTCTCGGTGTCCGCTCTTCTGATCCAGGGGCCTTGAACGGTGTGGACGCTGACAAGCTTTCAGCTTCTGCAAAAGCTATGGGACTTGCGATGAAGCCAATGCGTATCGCAACGCAATCCAACAAGGTTAGCTGGACTGTAGCAGCCGCTGCTGGGCTTGAGTGGGCTAAAAAAGTCTTTCCAAATGCTGCAAGCGATGAAGAAGCAGTGGATCTCCTTTGGGACCAAATCTTCAAAACTTGCCGTGTCTATGAAGAAGATCCTGTTAAGGCCTGGGAAGAACATGCAGCCATCCTCAAGAGCAAGGCAGATATGCTTAATAAAGAACAATTTTCAGCCCTTCACTACACAGCGCCAGGAACAGATTTGACACTTGGTTTGCCAAAGAACCACGTTTGGGAATCAGCTGGAGCCATCAATGCACAGGGTGAAGGATTCTTGCCAAATATGCCAACAGAAGAAGTCTTTACGGCTCCTGACTTCCGTCGTGCAGATGGCTATGTCACTTCTACAAAACCACTTAGCTATAACGGAAATATCATCGAAGGCATTAAGGTGACCTTTAAGGATGGTCAAACCGTAGATATCACTGCTGAGAAGGGTGATCAGGTTATGAAGGATCTTGTCTTTGAAAATGCGGGCGCTCGTGCCTTGGGTGAATGTGCCTTGGTACCAGATCCGAGCCCAATTTCTCAGTCAGGCATTACCTTCTTTAACACCCTTTTTGATGAGAATGCTTCAAACCACTTGGCTATCGGTGCAGCCTATGCGACTAGCGTTGTTGGTGGTGCAGAGATGAGCGAAGAAGAGCTTGAAGCTGCTGGACTTAACCGTTCAGATGTTCACGTGGATTTTATGATTGGTTCGAATCAAATGGATATCGATGGTATCCGTGAGGATGGAACACGCGTACCACTCTTCCGAAATGGAGACTGGGCAATTTAAGGAGAAACTATGCTTGGAAGTATGTTTGTTGGTCTTTTAATAGGACTATTAGCTGGAGCTATCACAAATCGTGGAGAACGTATGGGATGCTTTGGGAAGATGTTCCTCGGTTGGATTGGTGCCTTTTTAGGACAATTACTCTTTGGTTCTTGGGGGCCAAGTCTAAACGGTACAGCCATTATTCCAGCGGTTCTCGGTGCTATGATTGTATTAGCTATCTTCTGGAGACGAGGAAGTTAAGTTCCTAAATCTGAAACGAAAAGGAGGTTGGTCATTGTACCAGCCTCCTTTTGAGTATGATATAATAGTTCTATGAGATTAGATAAATTTTTAGTTTCCTGTGCTGTGGGGAGTCGGACAGAAGTCAAAAACTTGCTCAAGGCTGGACGCGTGACGGTAAATGGTAAAAAAGAAAAATCAGCGAAACTGCAAATTGATGAAGAAAGAGACGAAATTCGCTTTGATGGTCAAGTGCTAGAGTACGAGGAGTTTGTCTACTACATGATGAACAAGCCCCAAGGAGTCATTTCAGCGACTGAGGATTCTAAACACAGAACAGTGTTGGACTTGTTGGATGATATTGCTCGGACCAAGGAAGTTTTTCCAGTAGGGCGCTTGGATATTGACACGCATGGCCTCCTGCTTTTGACCAATGACGGCCAGCTTGCCCATGCTCTTCTTTCACCAAAACGTCATGTGGATAAGACCTATCTGGCACAAGTTGAGGGAATTATGACCCAAGAAGATGTGGAGACATTTGCCAAGGGTATTCCGCTCAAGGACTTTACCTGCCAGTCAGCTAAGCTGGAGATTGTGTCGGTAGATTCAGTAAAGAATCAAAGTCTGGTTCGTGTGACCATTGCAGAAGGGAAGTTTCATCAAGTCAAACGAATGGTGGTCTACTGTGGCAAGGAAGTGGTGGACTTACAACGTTTGACGATGGGAACTCTAGTCTTGGATGAGAACTTAGAACAAGGAAAATGGCGTCGCTTGACCAAGGAGGAGTTAGAAGTTCTCTTTGCAAGTATTGCTTAATTTGCTTTATATTAGAAAAAGGTGAGGGAGAATGTCCTTGCCTTTTTCGTTTTTCAGTTGCTTCATTTGTGAAAAGAGTTATAATAGACAGTAGAATAAAAGGAGGAATCTATGAACGCGATTCAAGAATCATTTACAGATAAACTATTTGCCAACTATGAAGCAAATGTCAAATACCAAGCGATCGAAAATGCTGCCAGCCACAACGGAATTTTTGCAGCCCTAGAACGTCGTCAAAGCCATGTAGACAATACACCTGTTTTCTCGCTTGATTTGACCAAGGACAAGGTGACCAACCAGAAAGCATCTGGTCGTTGCTGGATGTTTGCAGCCCTCAATACCTTCCGTCACAAACTCATCTCTCAATACAAGCTAGAAAACTTTGAACTGTCACAAGCCCACACTTTCTTCTGGGATAAGTATGAAAAATCCAACTGGTTCTTGGAGCAAGTCATTGCGACTGCAGACCAAGACTTGACGAGCCGCAAGGTTAGCTTCCTACTCCAAACCCCTCAACAAGACGGTGGACAGTGGGATATGGTTGTTGCCCTCTTTGAGAAATACGGTGTCGTTCCTAAGTCTGTTTATCCTGAGTCTGTTTCTTCTAGCAGTAGCCGTGAGCTCAATGTCATCCTCAACAAATTGCTTCGTCAAGATGCCCAAATATTGCGTGACTTGCTTGCCTCTGGTGCAGACCAAGCGACTGTTCAAGCTAAGAAAGAAGACCTCTTGCAAGAAATCTTTAACTTCCTTGCTATGTCACTAGGACTTCCACCACGTAAATTTGACTTTGCTTATCGCGATAAGGATGATAACTACCAAAGTGAAAAAGGAATCACACCACAAGAGTTTTACAAGAAATATGTTAATCTTCCTCTAGAAAACTACGTTTCTGTTATCAACGCACCAACTGCTGACAAGCCTTACGGCAAATCTTACACAGTTGAGATGTTAGGAAATGTGGTTGGTAGCCGTGCAGTTCGCTACATCAACGTTCCAATAGAACGCTTGAAAGAATTGGCGATTGCCCAAATGCAAACAGGAGAAACTGTTTGGTTTGGTTCAGATGTTGGCCAACTCAGTAACCGCAAAGCCGGAATCCTTGCGACAGATGTTTATGACTTTGAATCAAGCATGGATATTCAACTCACTCAAGACAAGGCTGGACGTTTGGACTACAGCGAAAGCTTGATGACCCACGCCATGGTCTTGACAGGTGTGGATTTGGATGAAAATGGCAAGTCAACCAAGTGGAAGGTTGAAAACTCATGGGGAGACAAGGTCGGTACAGATGGTTACTTCGTTGCCTCAGATGCTTGGATGGATGAATACACTTACCAAATCGTTGTCCGTAAGGAATTGCTGACAGCAGAAGAACGAGCTGCCTATGAAGCAGAACCAATCGTACTTGCACCATGGGATCCAATGGGAGCCTTGGCAGAATAAAGCATAGAGAAAAGAGGTTAGGGAAATCCTAGCCTCTTTTTAAGTTCTTCTTAAAGTAGCGATAGATGATGCTTGCCAAGGGAGTTCTTCTTATTTTGAGTCTTTAAGTGACAGAGAAAAAAATATGTGTTACTATAGTAGTACAAAAGGATATCGGAGTAGAAATGAAGTATTTAAGCAGTCAAGACATCAAGAATCGTCAACGAAACATCAGCGACATTAAACCTTACAAAACAACCAAGGAAATTGTCTTTTCAAATATCTTTACCTTCTTTAATGCTATGAACTTGGCTCTGGCAGTTCTGGTAGCCACAACCTTGCGATTTGAAAATATGCTCTTTTTAGGTGTGATTGCTATCAATACAGCCATTGGGATTTTCCAAGAAGTGCGTTCAAAAAATGCCTTGGAAAAGCTAAGTTTGCTTGGTAAAAGTAAGTACAAAGTCAATCGAGATGGTCAAACGATCGAGATTGATCCAGAGGACATCGTTCTGGGTGAGTATCTGCATCTCAATCTGGGGGATCAGGTGCCTGTAGATGCAGAAGTTCTTGAAGGAAATATTGAAGTGGATGAGTCCTTGCTGACAGGTGAGAGTGATTCGGTCTTTAAAACTGTTGGTGACCAGCTGATGAGCGGAAGCAATGTCGTTAGCGGCACGTGTCTAGTCACGGCGACGGCTGTGGGGCAGGATAGTTATATCAACAAACTCGCAAAATCCAGCAAAGAATTCAAAAAATACCCATCTCAACTGCGCGATTACATGGATAAGATTTTAAAAATCGTCTCTATCTTGCTGGTACCAGTTGCCATTCTGCTCTATGTCAGAGGTTTTAGTCTAGGACGGTCTTATGTTGAGATTGTTTTAGGAAGTTCAGGTGCCTTGGTCGGCATGATTCCGGAGGGGTTGATTCTCCTGGTCAGTGTATCCCTTGCGGTAGCGGCCATGAAGCTGGCTAAAAAGAAGGTTCTGGTACAGGAGCTATACTGTGTGGAGACCTTGGCGCGTGTAGATGTTCTTTGTTTTGATAAGACGGGAACTATCACGACGGGGAATATGAAGGTCCAAGAAATGGATGCTAATGTGTCAGAGAAACTATCTTCTTATCTGGCTTATTTCGAGGATGAAAATGCAACTTCCCGAGCTCTGAAGACTTACTTAACCTGTGAGAAAAAGTGGGAAGTTCAAGAAGTCGGTGCCTTTTCAAGTAAAAACAAGTATTCCTTTGTCCAAGTAAAAGAGGGTGGGACCTATTTCTTCGGAGCCTATGAGTTTCTGGGCTTTACCCAGCCGATGGATGCCTACTATGAGCATCTGAAACAGCAAGGTTTTCGAATATTAACACTCGCTCATAGCAAGGACCAGATTACGAGTCCAGCTAATATGGAACTACTAGGCCACGTCGTTTTGTCAGATGAGATTAAGGACAATACCAAGGAAACCTTTGACTATTTCGAATCTCAAGGTGTTGAAGTGAAGATCATCAGCGGTGATAATCATGTGGCTGTATATGGGGTGGCTCGTAAGGCAGGATTTAAGGAAGAAGCGCGAGCTATTGATATGACCAAGGTGAGCGATGATGACTTTGAAAGAGTGGTCTTGGAACACGAAATATTTGGACGTGTGACACCTGAACAGAAGCAAAAGATGGTATCTATTTTGCAAAATGCTGGTAAAACAGTTGCCATGAGTGGTGATGGAGTCAATGATGTTCTGGCTCTCAAGAAAGCAGATATTAGTTTTGCCATGAAGGGGGCTACTAGCGCAGCTAAAAGTGTCTCCAATATTGTTTTTCTCACTGATGACTTTGCAGTATTTTATGATATCTTGATGGAAGGACGCCGGGTCATCAATAACATCCAAAAGGTAGCCTCTCTCTTTCTAACAAAGACCTTCTTCTCCATCGTGTTTGCCATTTTGAGTGTGGTATTTGGTTTGGAATTTGCCTTTATCCCCATTCAGTTTACAATCATTTCAGCCATTACGATTGGGATTCCATCTTTCTTCCTAACTTTTGAGTCCAATAAAGAAAAGGTCAGCACACATTTTATGCGAGATATTTTGACCAATGCTGCTATTGGTGGTGGCATTCTAGTCGCTAGTGTACTCTTGATGAACTTCTTTATCACTGTCCCTAGTCAGGTCAAATTTATTTGCTTCCTCCTTGCCCTGATCAATGGTCTGTGTCTAGTTGCCAAGGTCAGTCTACCATTTAATCGATACAAGTTGCTCTTGCTCACGTTTTTGAGCCTTGCCGCCCTTGTTGGCGTACTTGCCAACACCTTTATCTTGCAAGGAACTTTTGTACCTCTAGAAAGCACCCAAGTCGTCTATGTAGCCATCCTAGCAGTGGTGATTGGGGGCTTGCATTATCTGACTAGAAGAAAAAGTTGATACACAAAAAGAATCAGGTTTAATCCTGATTCTTTTTTATTTATATTCTCGATGGCTTGGATTACATGATACCGAAGAAACGAGCTGCGATACCTACTGCAAAGAGAGCAAGGATGATTGTGATTGGTGATACTTTTTTCTTAAGCAACCACATGCAAAGGAAAGTAAGGAGAAGTCCCATCAATCCTGGGATCAATGAATTCAACTGACCTTGAAGGGTTTGTGGTTGAACGCTATCCAAGCTCAGACCACTAAGAGCCTGACCAAGAATTCCCTTCAATTCTCCACCTGTTACAGCACCTTCTGGGAAGTTGATATAAGCACCTTCTGCTAATTGTTTACCTGGAAGGTTAACAGTAAAGTTGATAGATACCCAACGTTGTACAAGAACAGCAAGGATGAACATACCAAGGATAGATGCTCCTTTGGTGATGTCTTTCAAGATACCACCAGACATGTCTTTAGTGATTTCAGATCCAGCTTTGTAACCGAACTCTTGTGTATACCATAGGAAGGCCATACGGATAGCATTCCATCCAAAGAAGAAGAGAAGGGGACCAACAATGTTACCAGATGCAGCAAGTGATGCACCAAGGGCTCCAAGGATAGGACGAACTGTAAACCAGAATACTGGGTCACCGATACCAGCAAGAGGTCCCATCATACCGATCTTAACCCCTTGGATAGCCGCGTCGTCGATTTCTACACCGTTAGCGCGCTCTTCTTCAAGTGCAAGGGTAACCCCCATGATTGGAGCAGCTACGTATGGGTGAGTGTTGAAGAACTCAAGGTGACGCTCAAGAGCAGCCGCTTGGTCTTCTTTTTTAGTGTACAATTTTTTGATAGCTGGGATTAGTGAGTAAGCCCAACCCAAGTTTTGCATACGCTCGTAGTTCCAAGAACCTTGAAGGAATTGTGAACGCCACCAAACTTTTTGACGATCTGATTTTGATAATTGAATTTTTTCAGCCATGATTGTTCCCCTTTCTAGTAGTCTTCTAGGATATCACCGATTGGGTCGTTAGAAGTCGCAACTCCGCCGCCACCGTTTCCACCTTGTTTTGTAAGGTTAAGGTAGATGAAGGCAAGGGCAACACCGATGACACCAAGGGCAATCAAAGTCAATTGAGAAATCGCAGCAAGTGCAAAACCGATAGCGAAGAAAGGCCATACTTCACGAGTTGCCATCATGTTGATAACCATAGCGTAACCAACGGCAACGACCATAGCACCACCGACAGCCATACCACCGTTCAACCAGTCTGGCATCAAACCAAGAGCGTCTTGAACAGCAGAAGCTGGGATAGCGATAAGGAAGGCAGCAGGGATTGCAATACGAAGACCTTGAAGAAGAAGTGCAACAAAGTGAGCACGCTCAACAGCAGCAATGTTTCCGTCTTTAGCAGCAGCATCAGCTGAGTGAACTAAGGCAACTGAGATTGTACGAACAATCATAGTCAAGAAAAGTCCAGCTACGGCAAGAGGGATAGCTGTTGCTGTTGCAACGGCGATACCATCAGTAGTAAAGTTACCACCTTTGATCAAGATGATCGCTGCGGCAACAGAGGCAAGAGCAGCGTCAGGAGCTACAGCAGCTCCGATGTTTGCCCAACCAAGGGCAATCATTTGAAGAGATCCACCAAGCATAACACCTGCTTCGAGGTTACCAGTTGCAAGTCCGATAAGGGTACATGCGACGATTGGTTGATGGAATTGGAATTGGTCGAGGATACCTTCAAGACCTGCAAGGAAGGCAACAACTACAACCAAGATAGCAGAAATGATTGAAATATCTGACATGGTTTTATTCCTTTTCTATTTAGTTTTAATAAAGTATTTAATCCTGTTTTCAAAAATGATAGAAACAGATTAACATTATTGAACGTTTGCTTTCTTAATCAAGTCAAACAAATCTTTTTTCGTGTCGTTTGGTACTTTACGTACGTCAAAATCAACACCTAGGTCACGCATTTTTTCAAAGGTTGCAACGTCTTCTTTGTCCATAGACAAAACGTTGTTAATCATTGTTTTACCTGTTGAGTGAGCCATAGAACCAACGTTAAGGGTCTTGATTGGTACGCCACCTTCGATAGCACGAAGTGCATCTTGTGGAGTTTCAAACAAGATAAGGGCATGAGTTTCGCCGAAACGTGGGTCTTTTGCAACGTCGATCAATTTTTGAATTGGGACAACGTTGGCTTTTACTCCGTTTGGAGCTGCTTGTTTGATCAATTCTTTACGCAAATCGTCGTTTGCAACGTTGTCTGAAGCAACGATAATACGATCCGCTTTTGAATCTGGAGTCCAAGCAGTGGCAACCTGACCGTGAAGGAGACGAGTGTCTAGACGAGCAAGGTTGATTTTCAGTTTACCATCACCGATAACTGTTCCTTCTGGAATAGCAGCTTGGGCAACTGGAGCAGCTGCAGCACTTGCAACTTCCTCAACTGGGTTAAGCTCTTCTGGAAGAGCCTTGATGCCATCTTTGGCTTCTTTAATGATATTCGCAGCGACTTTATCCACACCTGCATTCGCGTCCATAAGGCGCTCTGTGTAGGCTTGGATCAACATCGGCAAGTTCAGTCCTGTGATGATGGCAAACTTACGTTCTGGATTTTCTCCCATCACGCGGCTAGCTTGGTTGAATGGAGATCCACTCCAAAGGTCAGCCAATACTAGAACCTCATCTTCTGCGTCAAATGCAGCCACAGCGTTGTTGAATTTAGCGTAAAGGTCATCTGGACCTTCATTTGGCATAAAGGTTACAACTTGAACCTTTTCTTGTTCACCAAAGATCATGGATCCTGACTGATGAATACCCGCAGCAAATTCGCCGTGGCTCGCAATAATGATTCCGATACTCATTATTGTCATTCCTCCTTATAAAATGTTTGACTGTGTGTTTAAGAAAACTTTAAGCCTAACTTTAAGTATAAACCGTTTTCATATAAAAATCAACTACTTTTTCTAAAAAGGTGTAAAAGTTTTCATAGAATGACTTTTTAAAAATGTTAACATATCAATACTTTTTAGAAAGATGTATGAAAATGGAAATAGAAAATTTAATATAAAAATACAAAAAATAAGCTGTCTTTATGAAAATAGAATGAAAACAAAAAGGAAAGATTGCAGGGTCGCAATCTTCCCTTTTATAGGAATAAATTTTGTAAAGCGTGGGCAACTCCATCTTCTTCGTTGGTCAGAGGAAGTTGTTCGTCTGCATATGGAAGAAGAGCAGGATTGGCGTTTTTCATAGCATATCCCTTGCCTGCAAATGCCAACATTTCGGTGTCATTATGCTCATCACCAAAGGCGATTAAGTCTTTTTTATCACGATTCATCACATTGAGCAAGTACTCTAGAGCAAAGGCCTTGTTTACACCCTTGGGAGTACACTCGAGGATGTTGAGGGGCCCGCCCCAGGTATTGATAGCTAGTTGGTGCTGATAAAAACGATTCATCTCGTCCGCTAAAGCGTATTTATCTTCAGCCCTTGTTTGCAAGAGGATGCAGTTGGGATCTTTGGTTACTCGTTCGGGTTTGAATTGATTTTCCGGCCGGAAGTTCTCTACGCCAAATAGTTTAGGGTCTGCAATTTCTTCATTCGGAGTTGTGATATAGAATTTTTTTCGATATTCTCCTGCAATAAAATCAGCCTGGATGTCTTCCGTGCGCTTGACCATGTCTAGGAGGTATTTTTTGTCCAAGGTCAAGCACTTTTCATGCGCCCAAGCCTGTCCTGGTAGATGGGTAAGAGAGCCGTTAAAGTTAATCATGGGAGTATGCAATTCTAGCTCACGATAGAAATCTTTTGCCATACGATACGGACGGCCCGTCGTGATGATAACATGGTGCCCTTTTTCTGAAATTTTTTTGATCGTCTCTTTGGTGAAATCGGAGAGCTTGCTTTCACTATTTAACAGGGTTCCGTCCAAATCGACTGCGATAATTTTTTTAGTCATATAAACCTTCCTAGTCGTTTCCAGATAAGATGTCTTCTATTATATCAAAAAGAAGGAAGAAAAGCAGACAAGAACAAAAACTCAGTTGCTTTGATTTGTTAAATAAATCAAACAAACATATTGAAAAGGTGAATGATAAATGATATAATACTAATATTGTTCGTAAAAAACAAAAGGAGATTAAAAATGGACAAACTATTTAAACTAAAAGAGCACGGGACAGATGTCCGTACAGAGGTGCTTGCTGGTTTAACAACATTCTTTGCAATGAGTTATATTCTCTTTGTAAACCCTCAAATGCTTTCCCAAACGGGTATGCCTGTTCAAGGTGTGTTCTTGGCAACGATTATCGGTTCTGTAGTCGGTACTTTGATGATGGCTTTCTATGCTAATTTGCCATACGCACAAGCACCAGGTATGGGACTAAATGCCTTCTTCACATTTACAGTTGTATTTGGGATGGGCTATACTTGGAAAGAAGCTCTTGGTATGGTCTTCATTTGTGGAATTATTTCATTGATTATTACCTTGACAAATGTTCGTAAAATGATCATCGAATCTATTCCAACAACACTTCGTTCAGCTATTTCGGCTGGTATTGGTGTTTTCCTTGCCTATGTTGGGATTAAGAATGCTGGTCTCTTGAAATTCTCAATCGATCCAGGTACTTATACGGTAGCAGGTGAAGGAGCGGACAAGGCCCAAGCTGCACTTACTGCAAACTCCGCAGCTGTTCCAGGATTGGTAGACTTCAATACTCCAGCCGTATTGGTGGCTCTTGCAGGTTTGGCTATTACCATCTTCTTTGTTGTTAAAGGCATCAAGGGTGGAATCATTCTTTCTATTTTAACAACGACTGTCCTTGCCATTGCTGTTGGTGTTGTCAAATTATCAGGGATCGACTTTGCTAGCAATAATCTTTCATCAGCAGTTAATGATCTAGGAACTTTGTTTGGTGCTGCTCTTGGTTCAGAAGGTTTAGGCTCTTTGATTTCAAACACTTCACGTTTACCAGAAACCTTGATGGCTATTCTTGCCTTCTCACTAACGGATATTTTTGATACAATCGGTACTCTTATCGGTACTGGTGAAAAAGTTGGTATCGTTGCGACAAGTGGGGAAAACCATGAGTCCGCTAAATTGGACAAGGCTCTATACTCTGACTTGGTGGCAACTTCGGTAGGTGCCATTGCAGGTACTTCAAACGTTACAACCTATGTTGAGTCTGCGGCGGGTATCGGTGCTGGTGGGCGTACTGGTTTGACAGCCCTAGTGGTTGCGATCTGTTTTGCTCTATCTAGCTTCTTTAGCCCACTTCTAGCGATTGTTCCTACAGCTGCAACAGCACCAATTTTGATTATCGTCGGAATCATGATGCTTTCTAACTTGAAAAATATTCCTTGGGATGATATGGCTGAAGCGGTTCCTGCCTTCTTCACATCTATCTTTATGGGATTCAGCTACTCTATCACACAAGGGATTGCTGTTGGTTTCTTGACATACACCTTGACAAAAGTTGTCAAAGGTCAAGCCAAGGATGTGCACGTGATGATTTGGATTTTGGATGCCTTGTTTATCCTTAACTATATCAGTATGGCGCTATAAATGGTATAATAGGAAAAGGGGAGTCTCCCCTTTTTAATTATAAGGAGGTACATCATGAAAGATAAGACTATTTGGCAAGAGGTTTTAAACAGAGGGAAATGGGTGATCATCCTTTTGGTAGCTTTTGTTCTATCTCAATTTCCCATAGGACTTGCTTTGTTTTTAGCAGACAAACAGTTTCCGATTTTACAGTCAGGGCTCTTAGTAGGTGCCCTATCCATAGTCGTTTTGATTGTATTCATTATTGGTGCACGAAAAACACAGCTGGCTACTTTTAATCTATCCTTTTTTAAGGCAAAAGACCTGGCTCGCTTGGTACTGAGTTATCTGGTGATTTTTGCGACAAATCTCTTGGGTTCACTCCTGCTTCGACTAACAAATGAGGTAACAACCAGTAACCAATCAATACTGAATGGTATGGTTCAGAATAGCTCCTTGATTTCAACTTTCTTCCTGCTAGTCTTGATTGCGCCGATTTGTGAAGAAATTTTGTGTCGTGGGATTATTCCAAAAAAGATCTTCCGTGGAAAAGAAAAACTTGGCTTTGTTGTTGGTGCAATTGTCTTTGCCTTGCTCCATATGCCAACCAATCTACCTTCTGTGATTATTTATGGAGGAATGTCAACGGTTTTGACTTGGACAGCCTATAAGACTGAGCGTTTGGAGATGTCCATTTTGCTTCATATGATTCTCAATGGTATTGCATTTTGTTTGTTGGCCTTATTGGTATTGATTAGTAGAAATCTAGGTCTATCATTCTAAACCATTGGCCTACTTGGAAAAGATGAATACTAACGTGTCCATCTTTTTTCTTTTTATGGTAAAATAGAGAGATAATATGGTAGAGAACCTTAAGGGAGTAACCGTTATGTCCAATAAAGTCAACCGCGAAAAAACAGCCATTTGTGGAATTATCAATGTGACGCCAGATTCCTTTTCAGATGGTGGTCAGTTTTTTGCTCTTGAGCAGGCACTCCAGCAGGCTCGTAAATTGATAGCAGAAGGAGCGAGCATGCTAGATATCGGTGGAGAATCAACTCGGCCGGGCAGTAGCTATGTTGGGATAGAAGAGGAAATCCAGCGTGTTGTTCCAGTGATTAAAGCTATCCGTGAGGAAAGTGATGTTCTCATTTCCATCGATACTTGGAAAAGTCAGGTGGCAGAGACTGCTTTGAAAGCTGGTGCCAATTTGGTCAATGATATCACTGGTCTCATGGGAGATGAGAAAATGGCGGATGTGGTTGCTAAGGCTGGAGCGAAAGTGGTTATCATGTTTAATCCAGTTATGGCTCGACCTCAGCATCCTAGTTCGCTCATATTTCCTCATTTTGGTTTTGGACAAGCTTTTACAGAGAAAGAGTTAGCTGACTTTGAAAAAATGCCGATCGAAGACTTGATGAAAGCTTTCTTTGAACGAGCTCTAGCGAGAGCGAATCAAGCTGGGATAGCAAGAGAAAATATCCTGCTGGATCCAGGAATTGGCTTTGGTCTGACCAAGAAAGAAAATCTCCTTCTTTTACGGGACTTGGATAAACTCCATCAGAAAGGCTATCCAATCTTTCTTGGAGTTTCGCGCAAGCGATTTGTTATTAATATCCTTGAGGAGAATGGCTTCGAAGTCAATCCTGAGACCGAACTTGGTTTCCGCAATCGAGACACGGCTTCGGCTCATGTAACCAGTATCGCAGCGAGACAGGGTGTCGAAGTGGTGCGCGTGCACGATGTAGCCAGTCATAGGATGGCAGTTGAAATTGCCTCTGCTATTCGTTTGGCAGATGATGCGGAAAATCTAGATTTAAAACAATATAAGTAAGATGAACGAAATTGAAAACAATCAGTGGATTGCCCACTACCGGACCGACCAACCGCATTTCGGTTTGGAACGAATGGTAGAACTCCTAGCTTTGCGAGGCAATCCCCATCTCAAACTTAAGGTTATCCATATTGGAGGGACCAATGGCAAGGGGTCTACCATTGCTTTTTTGAAAAAGATGCTGGAAAAGCTAGGTCTAAGAGTTGGGGTGTTCAGCTCGCCCTATCTCATTCATTACACGGATCAGATTAGCATCAATGGGGAATCCATCCCAGAAGCGAGACTAGAAGCCCTCATGGAGGACTATCAGTCTTTGCTTGAGGGGGAGAAGGGCGCTGTTTTACAAGGAACGACCGAGTTTGAGATTATCACTGCCCTAGCCTATGATTATTTTGCCACTGAAAAAGTTGATGTGGCTATCATGGAAGTCGGCATGGGTGGACTTCTGGATAGTACCAATGTTTGCCAGCCAATTTTAACAGGAATTACGACCATTGGACTGGATCATGTGGCCCTACTTGGTGACACCTTGGAAGCCATAGCAGAGCAGAAGGCAGGTATTATCAAACAAGGTATTCCCTTGGTAACAGGTCATATTGTTCCAGAAGCTTTGACTGTGATTGACAATATTGCAGAAGCTAAAAATGCGCCTAGACTTACCTATGGAAGTGATTACCAGGTTCGTCATCAAGAAAGCGTGGTAGCGGGTGAAATCTTTGATTATACCAGTTTTGTCAGACAAGGTCGCTTTCAAACAGGCCTGCTCGGTTTGCACCAGATAGAGAATGCGGGGATGGCGCTTGCCCTCCTAGACACTTATTGCCAGGAGACTGGGCGGGAGTTAGCAAGTAATGACTTGGTTGCTCAAGCTTTGAAAGAAACTAGATGGCCAGGGCGTTTGGAGGTCGTGTCTAGTAACCCCTTGCTGTTTTTGGATGGGGCCCACAATCCTCATGCTATCAAGGCTTTATTAGCAACCTTGCAAGGACGCTTTGCGGATTATCATAAGGAAATCCTTTTTACCTGCATCAAAACCAAGGCCCTGGACGATATGCTGGACTTGCTAAAAACGGTGCCAGATAGTCAATTGACTTTAACCCATTTTGACGATAGTCGGGCAACTGATGAAAACGTACTGAAAGAGACAGCAAAGTCTAGAAATCTCAACTATCAAAGTTGGCAGGAGTTTTTAGATCAGAAAATGACAGAAGATGAAGAGAAAAAAACAGTTAGGATTGTCACGGGTTCCTTGTATTTCTTGAGCCAAGTGAGAGCCTACCTAATGGAGAGGAATAACTAGAGAATGGATACACAAAAGATTGAAGCAGCTGTAAAAATGATTATCGAGGCTGTTGGTGAGGACGCTAACCGCGAGGGCTTGCAGGAGACACCTGCTCGCGTAGCCCGTATGTACCAAGAGATTTTTTCAGGTCTTGGCCAAACTGCTGAGGAACACCTGTCAAAATCCTTTGAGATTATTGATGACAATATGGTAGTGGAAAAGGATATCTTTTTCCATACCATGTGTGAACACCACTTTTTGCCATTTTATGGGAGAGCCCACATTGCCTACATTCCAGATGGCCGTGTGGCAGGCTTGTCCAAGCTTGCCCGTACGGTTGAAGTTTATTCTAAAAAACCACAGATTCAAGAACGTTTGAATATTGAGGTTGCTGATGCCTTGATGGACTATCTGGGTGCTAAGGGAGCCTTTGTTGTCATTGAGGCGGAGCATATGTGTATGAGCATGCGTGGTGTCAGAAAACCAGGCACGGCGACTTTGACTACTGTAGCCCGTGGCGTATTTGAAACAGATAAGGACCTCCGAGATCAGGCTTATCGTCTAATGGGACTATAATACTCTTCGAAAATCAGATTCAAACCACGTCAGCTTCCATCTGCAACCTCAAAACAGTGTTTTGAGCAGCCTGCGGCTAGCTTCCTAGTTTGCACTTTGATTTTCATTGAGTATAAAAAGAATCCGCTTCATGCGGATTTTTCTAGAAAGGACTAGTTATGGATCAACTGCAGATTAAAGATTTGGAAATTTTTGCCTATCATGGTCTCTTTCCTAGTGAGAAGGAATTGGGGCAGAAGTTTGTTATTTCCGCAAGCTTATCCTATGATATGACCAAGGCGGCTACAGACTTGGATTTAACAGCCTCTGTCCATTACGGAGAATTGTGTCAGCAGTGGACGACTTGGTTTCAGGAAAGCACTGAGGACTTGATTGAAACGGTAGCTTACAAACTCGTTGAACGTACCTTTGAGACCTATCCTCTTGTCCAAGAGATTAAGTTGGAACTCAAAAAACCATGGGCGCCAGTGCATTTGCCACTAGATACATGCTCAGTGACCATTCACCGTCGTAAGCAGCGGGCCTTTATCGCTCTAGGAAGCAATATGGGGGACAAGCAAGCAAACTTGGAACAAGCTATTGACAAATTGCGAGCTCGAGGTATCCATATTCTCAAAGAGTCCAGTGTCTTGGCGACAGAGCCTTGGGGTGGTGTGGAACAAGATAGCTTTGCCAATCAGGTGATTGAAGTAGAAACCTGGCTACCGGCTCCAGTCTTGTTAGAAACATTATTAGCCATTGAGTCAGAAATGGGACGGGTGAGAGAAGTGCATTGGGGGCCTCGTTTGATTGATTTGGACCTACTCTTTGTGGAGGACCAGATCATTTACACAGACGGCCTCATCTTGCCTCATCCTTATATAGCAGAACGCCTCTTTGTCCTTGAGCCGTTAGTGGAAATAGCTCCCCATTTTATCCATCCAATCCTAAAGCAACCAATTCGATACTTGGTTGACCAGTTGGAGCAAGGAAATGCCTAAGCTTTCTGAGACCTATAGCAAATGGAAGAGTATCGGGGAGGGACTACTTGCTATTGTTTTAGGGCTTCTCTTGATCTATTTCGGACAGGTGATTCCAAGGATAGGTTATCAGTTGCTGATGACTTACTTCTCCTTGTCAGCAGTTTGGCACTTGTTGACTCGTTGGTTTCAGGATAAACAGCGTAGGGAAAACATCTTTGTAACCTTGGCCAAGCTGGTGGTTGCTGCTCTCTTATTTGATTCTATCATTTTACAAGACCTGACCCTCTACCTCCTGGTGTTTATCATTGCGAGTTACCAGCTGTTTACGGGCGTCATTAGTCTTGTGACTTGGTTTCTCTATCGAAAAAATGCCATTCATCCTCGGCTTCATCATTTCTTCGATGCTGTATGGATGATAGGATTCGGTCTTTATAGCATCTCTCCTTTTCACGATGCAGCGAATTTTGAATTGCTCTTGCTTGGGTTTTACTTGCTCATGCTAGGAGCTAGTAGCCTCCGGGACGGTTTCTTTTTTGAAAGGATAGAAAATAATCCCAAGCTGAAACGACGTATGCGAATGACCTTGCCGATCTTTGTGACAGCTCTGATTCCTATCAGTACCTTGCGCAAACTAAATGAGTGGCTGGCAAATCATGAAAGTCAAGAAGGGGAAGTTCATTCAGAAAGAAAAAATGACCAGACGGTTGATCTGGAAATTTTTGTCCATACCTCAGAAACCTCCTTCTTCCTCGCCATGGGACATGTGGATATTTGTTATCAAGGGACAGTTATTTCCTATGGTTCCTATGATCCCCACTCGGAGCGTTTATTCGGTATGGTTGGAGATGGTGTTTTGTTTAAGGCCAATCGGGAAAAATACATCGAACTCTGTAAGAGGGAAAGTCAGAAGACCTTGTTTGCTTATGGTCTGAGTTTGACGGACCAACAGAAAGCAGCCATCCAAGCGCGTTTAGCAGAGATAGAAGATCTGTTAATTCCTTGGGAACCAAGCTCGCAGTTGATGAAAAGAAGAGAGGGAGAGGTCAAGCATACCTACTCCTACCAACTGAAAGAGGAAGCGGATGCGACCCTCTATAAATTCAGCTCATCCGAGTTTAAGACCTACTTCGTTCTCAGTACCAATTGTGTCTTGCTGGCAGATTCTATCGTAGGAAAAGCTGGGACTGATATATTGAGTCCCCAAGGTTTCATTGTGCCAGGGACTTATCAGGATTACCTTGACTTAGAGTATACAAAACCAAACGGTCTAGTAGTTAGTCGATCCATTTATTAGAAAAAGAAAACTCTAGTTCCTCAGCAGTTTGCGCCGAGAAGCTAGAGTTTTTAAAATAGGTCATTTTCTTCTGGAAGGAGGATGGTTTCTCTGCCGTCCAGGTCTAAAACAAGGACCCTAGAAGGATAAAGCGGATCAAAAGGATGATTGAAATCAAAATCAATACTAGTCGGAAGGTGCTGGCTAGAAAAATGGAAGGTGATGGTCCCCTTATTGTTGAGCAGTTGAAACTCAAGTTCTTCTTCTAATTCAAAGACATTTTTCAGGAAATGATCGATAATATACCATAAAGAGTCAATGACATCATCAGGCAAGCTGGTCACGACACCAAAACTAGCGGAACGTCTCTGTGTATTTGTAAAAGCCATGTTTTCCTCCCCCTTTTATTTTCCTTATCATACAGCAAAATGTCTTAAAAATCAAGAAATCCTACTTGCTTTTTCAAAATGGGAATAAACTGTGAAATTTTTTCAAAGTTTCTCTAAAAAATACTTGAAAGTGTTTACAATAAGTGATAAAATGGAGTAAGTAGATGCGTGAAAGCGAAATTTTCATTATAGAAAGGAAACGGAATGAACACAGATGATACAGTAACGATTTATGACGTCGCCCGTGAAGCAGGAGTTTCGATGGCAACAGTTAGCCGTGTCGTTAATGGCAACAAGAATGTTAAAGAGAACACTCGAAAAAAAGTCCTAGAAGTGATTGATCGCTTGGACTATCGTCCAAATGCGGTAGCCCGTGGTTTAGCTAGCAAGAAAACAACGACAGTCGGAGTTGTGATTCCGAACATTACCAATGGTTATTTCTCAACACTTGCTAAGGGAATTGACGACATTGCTGAAATGTACAAGTATAACATTGTCCTTGCAAATAGTGATGAGGATGATGAAAAGGAAGTTTCAGTAGTTAACACTCTCTTTTCAAAACAAGTCGATGGGATTATCTTTATGGGCTATCACTTGACTGAAAAGATTCGTTCAGAGTTTTCTCGTTCACGGACACCGGTTGTTCTTGCTGGTACTGTGGATGTCGAACACCAACTTCCAAGTGTGAATATCGACTACAAACAAGCAACGATTGATGCTGTGAGTTACCTTCTCAAAGAAAATGAGAAAATTGCTTTTGTGAGTGGACCACTCGTCGATGATATCAATGGCAAGGTTCGTTTGATCGGTTACAAGGAAGCCTTGAAAAAAGCAGGACATTCTTATAGCGAGGGATTGGTCTTTGAATCAAAATACAGCTATGACGATGGTTATGCCTTGGCAGAACGCTTGATTTCATCACAAGCTACAGCCGCAGTTGTAACAGGTGATGAATTGGCGGCGGGTGTGTTGAATGGTTTGGCTGACCACGGTGTGTCTGTGCCAGAAGAGTTTGAAATCATTACGACAGATGACTCTCAGATTGCACGATTCACTCGTCCAAACTTGACTACTATTGCCCAACCTCTTTATGACCTAGGTGCTATCAGCATGCGTATGTTGACTAAGATTATGCATAAGGAAGAGTTGGAAGAACGTGAAGTTCTCCTGCCTCATGGTTTGACAGAACGTCGCTCTACACGAAAACGTAAATAGAAAAAATCAGGAAATCGTGAGATTTCCTGGTTTTGCTTTCTAGAGAAGGAGTTATACTCAATGAAAATCAAAGAGCAAACTAGGAAGCTAGCCGTAGGTTGCTCAAAGCACTGCTTTGAAGTTGTGGATAGAACTGACGAAGTCAGCTCAAAACATGGTTTTGAGGTTGTAGATGAAACTGACGAAGTCAGTAACATATATACGGTAAGGCGACGCTGACGTGGTTTGAAGAGATTTTCGAAGAGGATTAGCCTTCCATATAGTCTTTTAAGGCTTGTCCTTTTAGTCCAGCATTAAGGGCAATTAATAATTTGAGGCGAGCTTTTTGAGCGTTGAGTTCTTTGACAAAGAGAACGCCAGACTCTTGCAACTGAACCCCCCCACCTTGGTAGGCATAAACAGGTTCAGCAATACCGTTAAAGCACCGTGAGACCAAGGCGACTGGGATTCCTTTTTGGAGGAGATTTTCCAACTTTTGAGCTGTTTCTTTTGGGATATTACCTGCTCCGAAGGCCTGAATGACTAGGCCGTCCAGCTGTTCCAAGTCTAACATATCGATCAGCTCGTCTGTCATACCGGCATAGGCTGAGATGATGGGAACCAGACCCTGAATTTGTTCGAGATTAAAACGGACACGAGGTTCAGCCGTTTTGAAGTAGAGGATTTCTTGCTTCATGATGAGGCCAAGTGGTCCATGTGTTGGGGTTTGAAAGGTGCTGACGTTGGTTGTATGAGTTTTGGTAACATACTTGGCTGCGTGGATCTCATCGTTCATGACGACCAGCACACCTTTGTCGGCTGCTTTATCATCACTGGCAACTCGCAAAGCGCTCAGATAGTTATAAACACCATCGCTACCAAGTTCGTTTGAACTACGCATGGCCCCTGTTAGAACGATGGGGATAGGCGGGATTTTCATGGTATCAAGGAAGTAGGCTGTTTCTTCTAAGGTATCTGTACCATGTGTGATGACAACTCCATCATAGTTATCAGCTTCCTCTTTAATCTTATGATAGAGTGCAAGCATATGATTGGGTTTGATATGAGGGCTTGGCAGATTAAAAAAGTCTAGGGCATGAACCTCAATCCCTTCAAGCGGATTGGAAACATGGTTCATGGGATTTTCCTGGCTAGTTACAACGGCACCAGTGGCATCTGCTTGCATGGAAATAGTCCCACCTGTATGTAAAACAAGGATTTTCTTAGGCATGATTTAGTCACTCTTTCTGAAATGTGGTATAATCATTGTAACACAAAAGGGGAGAATGGGATAGGATGGAAGTCAAAGCTGTTTTTTTTGATATCGATGGAACGTTAGTCAACGATCGCAAGAGTGTTTTGGAATCCACTAAGGACGCGATTAAGATTGTTAAAGAGCAAGGGGTACTTGTCGGAGTAGCGACAGGACGAGGGCCTTTCTTTGTCAAGGAATTGATGGAAGACTTGGACCTAGACTTTGCGGTGACCTACAATGGCCAATACATTTTTAATAAAGAAAAGGTACTCTTTGCAAGTCCAATCGCTAAGTCAAGCCTACGTCAACTGATTGCTTATGCTAAAAAGGAGCGTAAAGAAATCGCTCTTGGAACCGAGCATGCTGTTGTTGGTTCGAAGATTATGTCATTTGGTCTCGGCTCCTTTTCCCAACTGGTTAGTCGTTTTATCCCGACTGTGCTGACAAGAACTGTTAGTCGCTCTTTTAATCGGATGGTCAGCAAGGCAGTTCCTCAAAAAGAAGACGACTTGCTTAACTTGATTAATCAACCCATTTATCAAGTTTTAATGCTGATGACGCCAGAAGAATCTGAGAAGGCAGCAGCTGATTTTGAAGATTTAAAATTAACTCGAAGCAATCCTTTTGCAGCAGATATCATCAATCAAGGGAATTCCAAACTAGAAGGTATTCGCCGAGTCGGGAAAGAATATGGCTTTGATCTCAACCAAGTCATGGCCTTTGGTGATTCCGACAACGATTTGGAAATGTTGGCGGGTGTTGGGATGTCGGTCGCTATGGGAAATGGCAGTAGCAGTGTCAAAGAAGTTGCCAAGCATATTACGGCAAGTAATCAACAAGATGGTATCCACAAGGCGCTCGAGCACTTTGGTGTTTTGGCTTCAGAAAAAGTGTTTGTCAGTCGAGACTACCACTTTAATAAGGTCAAAACCTTCCACCACATGATGGATGAACGAACTCAAGAAGAGCCACAGGCATGGGATGCTGAAGGTGCAACCCACCGCGCAGACTTTAAAATTGAAGAATTAGTAGAGTTTGTTCGCGCAGCAAGTTCTTCGGAGGAAGAATTCCAAAACTCCCTTGCAAGCATGCATAAGGCACTTGATAAGGCGGCAGAGAAAGTGGCGAAAAAGACACCTGCTAAGCAAAACTTGGTCGGTCAAGTGGATGCTTTGATCGACACACTGTATTTCACATACGGTAGTTTTGTATTGATGGGAGTAGATCCAGAACGTATTTTTGATATTGTCCATGAAGCAAATATGGGAAAGGTTTTCCCTGATGGAAAAGCTCATTTTGACCCAGTTACACACAAGATTTTAAAACCAGATGACTGGGAAGAAAAATATGCTCCGGAACCTGCCATCCGACAGGAACTACAACGTCAGTTTAAAGCTTATGAGCGACATAAAGAAAGAAAAAAATAGAAACAAAAAGGAGCTCAAGGCTCCCTTTTTTAATGACTACAATGTTTTTTCTCTTTCTCTCACGACTAGCAAATCAACTTTTGCATGGCGGAGAATGTACTCAGATGAAGATCCGACCAAGAGGCGTTCAAAGGCATTGAGCCCTGTTGCACCAACGAGAATCAGGTCAACATTTTCTGCGTCTGGAATAGTACGGGCAAGGAGGGTTTTTGGATTTCCCATTTCGATGACGATGTGAATATCGGTCACACCAGCATCTCTTGCGCGCTTTTCGTACTCCTTCATCAGACTTTCAGCATCGACTTGGAGTTCTTCGTAAACTTCAGCATCAAAGGTAGACACGCTTTGAAGAGCGCGTGTGTCGATAACATGGGCAATGGTGAGCTTGGATTCGTTGCGTAGAGCAGTGTAAACACCTTTGACGAAAGCCAAATCCGCTTCTTTAGAACCATCAATTGCGACCATAACATTTTGGTAACGTTGTGCCATAATGAAACCTCCTGAAATTTTCTTACTGTTATTGTAACCCTTTTCACTAAAGAAGTAAAGTAAAAATCATATTTCAATAAATATTATTGGAGATTCGATTTGGTGGAGATATGTTAAAATAAAAGAAAACGGGATAGTAGGAAACACAGCGAGGGGATGAGAAAGTATGAAAGATTTTGTTCAAGCTTCTAAAAAAATAAGTTTTCTTTATCATGGAATGATCCTTGCGTCACTTGTAGGTGAAGTAGTGATGCTTTGGCAGCTGGAAAGAGTCATGCCCGTTCTCTATCCAGGTTTTGTTGGATTTCTTCTCTTTCACCTAATCTACCACATCATTTTATTTGTGATTGCAAAGAGAAGTGGTCGCTTGGACTATTTGATCACGTGGGGGCTCTTTCTCATGTTTAATCTTTTGTATGACTCTTTTATAGCGCTGATCTTTCTAGGTTTGTCTTTTGGTATGTGAGAAAATACTTCTGTATTCTAGTTGTTTAGACGGTGAGAACCTAGTCGTTGTGAGTTTTTTTCTTTGCTTGCTCATTTCAGGAAACTTGTCGCAATCCCTTTCTAGTGGTATAATGTTACTATCTCGATGAATTGAGGAAACAAGATGAAAGAATATAACAAGTCTAGTAAGTTAGAGCACGTTGCCTATGATATCCGTGGCCCTGTTTTGGAAGAAGCCATGCGGATGCGAGCAAACGGAGAAAAGATTTTACGTCTGAATACAGGGAATCCAGCAGAATTTGGCTTTACAGCGCCAGACGAGGTCATTCATGACTTGATTATGAATGCGCGTGATAGTGAGGGATATTCTGACTCCAAAGGGATTTTCTCAGCCCGCAAGGCCATCATGCAGTATTGCCAACTGAAGAAATTCCCTAATGTGGACATTGATGATATCTACCTTGGAAATGGTGTCAGTGAGCTGATTGTTATGTCCATGCAAGGGCTTTTGGATAATGGCGATGAGGTCTTGGTACCTATGCCGGACTATCCTCTCTGGACAGCAGCGGTCAGCCTAGCTGGGGGAAATGCTGTTCACTATATCTGTGATGAAGCTGCAGAGTGGTACCCAGATATTGATGATATTAAGTCAAAAATTACTTCCAATACCAAGGCAATCGTCCTTATCAATCCGAACAACCCAACTGGAGCCCTTTATCCTAAGGAACTCTTGTTGGAGATTATTGAGATTGCTCGTCAGAACGATTTGATCATCTTTGCAGATGAGATTTATGACCGCATGGTGATGGATGGGCATGTGCATACGCCTGTGGCGAGCTTGGCACCAGATGTTTTCTGTGTCAGCATGAATGGTTTGTCAAAATCTCACCGTATCGCTGGTTTCCGTGTAGGATGGATGGTCTTGTCTGGTCCTAAGCACCATGTCAAGGGCTATATCGAAGGTCTCAATATGCTGTCCAATATGCGTCTTTGCTCTAACGTTTTGGCCCAGCAAGTCGTACAAACTTCACTAGGTGGGCACCAGTCAGTGGATGAATTGCTCCTTCCTGGTGGACGAATCTATGAGCAAAGAAACTTCATTTACAATGCCATTCAAGATATCCCAGGTTTGTCTGCGGTCAAGCCGAAGGCGGGTCTTTATATCTTCCCTAAAATCGACCGCAATATGTACCGCATTGATGATGATGAACAGTTCGTTCTTGATTTCTTGAAGCAGGAAAAGGTTCTCTTGGTTCATGGTCGTGGTTTTAACTGGAAGGAACCAGACCATTTCCGTATCGTTTACCTTCCTCGTGTGGACGAATTGGCGCAAATTCAAGAAAAGATGACACGTTTCTTGAGTCAGTATCGTAGATAAGGCTTTCATAGGGAAAAGCAGGAAACATTTCCTTAGAGCTATTGACAAATAGGTCAGAATCAGATAGAATAGTAAAGTATGTTTAGTAACTGATCACTTTATAGCCGGCTAAACGAATACAAAATCTATGAGGAGGTATTCATCGTGAAACGTACTTATCAACCAAGTAAACTTCGTCGTGCGCGTAAACACGGATTCCGTAACCGTATGTCAACTAAAAACGGTCGTCGCGTATTGGCAGCTCGTCGTCGTAAAGGACGCAAAGTTTTGGCTGCATAATCCAAACGAATTCAACAAAGAAGTCAGTAGGAACTCGAGTCTACTGGCTTTTCTTTTGATTTTAAAGAGTGCATTGTCCACGAAATCGGTCATTTTAGATGAAACTCATGGAGGGCTCATTTAAAAGGTCACATACAAAAAACTCAAAACCAGATATAAGTTACTGATTTTGAGTTTTTGTTTATTCTTTTAAGTGATAAGAGTAGCTAGCGACAACGACGTCTTCATGCCATCTGAGAGCGTATTTTAGTTTAAGGCTCATTTGATTGTGCAGGATATTTTGCCAAGGCTTGTTAGGAATAAATTGTGGTACAAGAACTGTAACGGTGTAGTTTTTTTGCTTAGCTTCTTGGGCGATTCGTTTGACATACTTAACGCTAGGGGTGATGATGTCGCGGTAGCTGGTATTGATATTCTTCAGAGTGATATTTGGGAAGTAATCGGCAAATTCCTGAAGAATTTCTTGGTCTTTTTCTGCCGTTTCTTTAGTAGAAATGTGCATGGCTAACACTTCGTCACCGATACTTTGAGCGTAGTTAATGGCTCCGACACTTACTCGAGTGACATTTCCTACTAGGACAAGGACAAGGTTGCCGTCGTAAGTGCGCTTTTCAATTCCTTCGTAGAGTCGCAGTTGTTTTGCCACTTTTTGGTAATGGCTGTGAATGGACAAAAAGAGGAAGGTTAAGACTAGGATAATTGGGAAGAATGGCCAGATATCACCCAGTCTGAAGAGGAGTAAAATGAGAACGATAGCATAACAAATGATGGCCCCAAGGATATTAGCAAAGGCAGGTTTTAAGAAGTTTGCTCCTTTTTCCTTTTTCCAATGGCGAATCATCCCAGTCTGAGAAAGGGCAAAGGGAACGAAGACCCCGATAGTATAAAGAGGAATCAAGCGTTCAGTATTGCCGTTAAAAATGAGAAGAAGGATCATAGCTCCAAAAGCCAGAGTTAAGATACCGTTGGAGTAGCCAAGACGATCCCCTTTTTCCATAAAGAGATGGGGCATGTACTTGTTTTTAGCCATATTGTAAGCCAGCATAGGGAAGGCTGAAAAGCCAGTATTTGCAGCTACGGCTAGAATCAAGGCTGTTGAGAACTGGAAGAGATAGTAGCTAGCATGACCAAAGAATGAATCACCAAGAATGCCCTTGGCCATTTGCGAGAGGATGGTTTCTCCATTTTGAGGTGTGATGCCCATCCAGTAGTTTAGGAAGGTAATGCCTGCAAAAAGAAATCCTAAAATCAGCGACATGATGGTCAGGGTCTGAGCAGCATTCTTTTCTTTCGGAGTTTTGAAAAATGGTACCGCATTTGAAATAGCCTCAACCCCTGTCAGAGAGGCAGAGCCACTGGTAAAGGCTCTCAATAGGAGAACGATGGAAAGGCTCGGAACAGTTTGTCCAATGGTTGAAGTCGCCTGATAGTTTAGGGAACCTGTAAATAGTTGAAAGAACCCATAAAGCAAGAGAAAGACGGTACTGAAGATAAAGAGGTAGACGGGAATCATCAGAGAGCTGGCAGATTCTTTCAATCCTCTTAAATTTAAGAGCATGAGCAGGCAGACTAGGAAAATAGAGATATGAAGATTATAGGGATGGAGGGCAGGGATGGCTGCAGTAATAGCATCAGCTCCAGAAGCGACGGATACGGCTACTGTCAGCATATAGTCAACAAGGAGGCTACCCCCTGCAATCAAGCCTAGTTCAGGGGATAGATTTTCCCGAGTGACCATATAAGCCCCACCACCTTGAGGATAGGCGTGAATGATTTGACGATAGGAAATGGTCAAACTAGCGAGCAGTAAGAGGACAAAAATACCGATAGGGAGGCTCCACCAAATAGCGAGAGGAGAGAGACTGACTAAAACGAGAATGACTTGTTCAGGTCCATAGGCAATAGAAGACAGGGCATCACTGGATAACATTGCAAGTGCCTGCATTTTTCCAAGTAATCCCCCTTCACCATCTGTGAGAGACTTGAGTGGTCGACCGATAAAGGTATATTTTAATTTTCTAAACATTTTCTTTTCCTTTGCTGAAAATTTCAATAAGTGTTATTATACTGCTTTGAAAAAAGGCAGTCAAGGGAGAATGATCGGTATTAGAATATTTTTACAAGCCGGGAGATGCTATTTTTGGTATAATAGATGGAAGAAAATGAGGTTAGAAGAGATGATTTTTGATACACATATCTAGAGTGTTTGGAGTACAGTTTAAGGACTCTTGACATTATTAAGGTATAAATTAACCATAAAACTAACCAAAGGAAAGTTAAAGTAGCATACAAAAAGAGGAATTCATTGAGAGTTCCTCTTTTAATCTATATTTTTGACAATTTCATTGAACAAAGAAATTATTTTTAATTTTTTTGTGTGAGATAAATCTGAGATGTTATCAATCAATGTAGTTATAGGGACGTAATTATTTGAGAGTGGAAAATTAAAGAAGTCTTCTACGGTCAGTCCTAAAGCAGTAAGCACTTTTTCAAGTGTGTGTATTTTAAAATCATATTTCATATTCTCAATGTTTTGTATTGCTTTAACACCTAGCCCTGCTTGATTGGATAATTGTTCTTGGCTAAGATTCTGTTCTTTTCTACATTCTCTTATACGTACTGCTATGTATTTTTGTAATTGATTAGCTTCCATCCGTAATTTCCTCTTTTGTATTATTCTACTATCCTTTATATGATTTTTTAAGTACAATTAACTATCTAAAAAGACGATGAAGGATAGCAAACTATACAATTTTGTGTTAAAATAGATAAAAAACAATACAATTGGAGTCGTAATATGACAGAAGAAATAGTTGTGTATAAATTACAAGAGTGGGACATGGGAAATGGTGAGAAGAAATATTCTCAGTTAGGTAGCTTAGAAGCTCATTATTATTTTGCAAAAAATAATGGTGGAAAAGTTTTATTTACGACAAAATCGGACTTGTACCAGAGAAATGTTGGTTATGTGTTACTAACATTGCCAAATGGAGAATACGGCTTTCTTTCTAAAATTATTGAAAAAGGAACCTATCCTAAACTCCCAGAAGATCCCTCGTATATGGTTCCAACAGAGTGGAGAAATATGAATGAAGAAATTGAAAAGCAGACCAATTTTAATTGGATTGCCTTAGAAGTTGTTTCAAAGATTATTGAAGGTATTGAAGGAATACCTAAAGTGCCTAGCCCTCAGTATATGTCAAAAGATGAATTTAATAATTTTTTAGGAGAATAGAATATGAAACTTGTCAAAATTTTTTTAAGTATACTATCAGTGGTAATTATATCAGGTTGCTATTCTAAAGATTCAAAGGATTCATTTGTAGAAATTGAATCAGTAAATAAGGAATTAAGTAAATCGGATATTGTATCAGGGAATTTTGAAACATTATCTGGTACGTGGTACAGTGAAGTGGGGAAAAATGAAAATCAAATGATTTTGACAATTGATAAGGAGGGAAATGCTAAAGTATTTAATAATAATAAAGAATTACAAAATAAGGGAAGTTTAGTTGTTGCAAATGACAATACTTTTGATAAAGGCTATTTAGTCATGAACGTAAAAGGTATAGTTGACGGAAAAGAACGTAATCTATATGCAGGTGGCCAAATGGGTCGAGAGCAAGAATATAGTAAATCTGATAGAAATTTATATTTTTTCCAAGGAAAATCAGAGTTCAACCGAGATGAAGTAGGATTTGACTTTTCAAGAGAGAATGAGAATGTTATCAAATATGATATACCGAAAAAAATAACAAAAGACACTCTGGTTTTTCAGGAAAATGAAAAACCTAAGGAAAAAGGTTATGGAAGACCAAATGCAATTAATTATACTGTTTTTCATAGAAAAAATGAAATGAATGAACAACCTACACCAATTAAATCAAATCTTAATATTGATGAAATCAAAAATCGTAATTTCTCTTCAATTGCTGGTAATTGGAGAAATCCTGATGGGCATTCATTTAAAGTATATTCGGAAGGTAGAGGTGAATCGGTTTTTAATGGAAGTACAAGACGTGGAGTCATTGAATTTTCTTCCGTACATGATGGTATTATAGCTGGTGATTTCGGGAAAAAGACTGAACAATGGGTAATACCGATTTACGCTAATGGAGATATTGGCAGAGAGGTAGATGGAGTTGATGGAAACAACATACAGATTATAAAATCTGGAGAGACTGTTGGAGCGACAAAAAATACTTTTCTTTATGATATCTTCGAATTACCAGATGGAGTACCACGTTTATCTGTTATAGACAGAGATATTTTAACGCTGACAGATCATTTTGATGAATATTTTGAGAGTCCGTCAATAGTATTTTTTAGAGAAAATGAGATGAAACAGTTTGCTGATGTTAAAAATGAAAACATTATGAATATTGATGGATTGGTAAAAGGAGATTTTTCTACTGTAGTTGGAACTTGGGGAGTTCCTGAAAATCAAGGTATCGGGAATAGGATAAAAATTGATGAAAAAGGAGTGCTGACTTGGATAGGTTCTAGATCAGCAGAACGAATAATACATGATGTGAAAAAGAATGCTGATAATAGTGGGATTGGAATATTTGGGAAAGAGTTTAATTGGGAAACAGTTACTCCATCAAACTACATTAATTTTATTCCTGCGGGTGTTGCTATTAAAGGCGAAGAAAATGGTGACAGTAATAAAGATCGTATTATTTTTGGATCTATTGAAAACCAGTCAGACAAAAAAATTCTTTATCGTTTAGATGAATGATTGAGTGAATAAAAAACGGAAAATATATTTGAAATTATATATAGTAAATGCATAGCAGTTATACGATTTTGTATAACTGCTATTTTTTTATACATCTGACTGTTTATATCTAAAATGACTACTAAGTTTTTTCCACTGGCGATAACGTGAGAAGACAAACTCTGTATGGTTGGTAAACCCGAGCAGGAGGTACCAACCTATGGTAGTTTTAACAAAAGTAGAACAACGTAGAGAAGAAGCAATTCAAAGAGCTTTACTTACTGACGATTGGAAAAAGGTAGATAACTTATTAAACCAGCCCTATGAGAATTCATGTAGAAAAGATCGATCTTATGGTATTTGTAGTTTAGATAGTAGATCAGGTGACACAGGTTCTTTATTAGATACGATAGCAGATTATAATGACCCGTTGTCTCTCTTAATTAAAAAAGAAGAAATTGCTATTATAAACGATGCTATTGAGAGTTTGTTGAGCGACAGAGACAGAGAAATTCTGTTTGGAGTTGTTTTTGAGAATAAATCATTCTCGCATCTTGCAAAGGAAGTTGGACTTAGTGACAAAACTGTCAAAAGACACTATGAGCGTATTAAAGAGATTCTACGAAAAGAATTACAAAATTTATAATCTCCTCCGAAGTTTTTAGAAATTTCTCCTTTTATATAAGGAGGTGATTTTAAAATGTTGCTATCTGTAATCGTCACAGTAATTAATTCGGTAAAGGTAGACGATTTACTTTTACATATAGAAAGAAGGTTTTGACTTATGGCACTTAAGAACTTATCTCATTTTACAGAGTTCAACGCTTCGTTATTCTTTGCTCAAAAAGAGTTGCGCTTTATTTCTGCCACAAGGTGGATAGAAAAAAGTGAAACTGGTTCAGAAATTGAAAAAGGTGTAAAAGTGGGCGTACTTATCTTTGCTGATGACAGTGACTATCCAAACGAAAAAAATAATATTGGAGAGCAACTCACTGTAAAAGTTCCGCTAGCATCGATGAAGGATTATGACTCGTATCAACCAATGCTCACAACTGTAGAAATTGTAGATATTGAGAAGGCAGTTGTTTACGGAGAATACCGTAACCAGCTTAGTTTGACTGCAAAAGTCAATGAAGTTGTCGAACTTTAAAGGAGGTCAATATGCCGTCGATTATCGAAGAAATACCTATGAAGATTTTTGAAGGTATTAAGGAAGTTTGTCATCTTTGTGGCAGAAGACTTCAGGAGTACCAGAGGAAAGTCCAGATAGAAGAAAATCAAAAAAACTGGAATAGATTTCTAGCTTCTACGCAAAATGTATTGGTAGAATTAGTGAAAGAAAATATTCAGGAAAATCAGTTTGCATATACACTAGTTCCAATTTACGAAGCTCAGGAAGTTGTTCAAGCCGATGGGAGCAAGTCAGTCCAGAGAGTGCACGTAGCAGATGAAAGAGTTCCTATATGTACAATGGATAACCATGGGATTCAAGAATTTGGAGCTAGGTGTGTAGTTTTTCGGTTTCAAATTTTTGGAAAGATAGATCCAGACGCTCTATTAAGAATAAAAGATACTTGGATCTTTTATTTGCAGAAATATGCTTTTCATGGTCTTGCTGATCTGTATGTAAAGGGTGGGTTGCGCTATCTAGCATTCATCATATGTAGTGACTTAGATAAACGAACGATAAAGGGGGCTTTGTTCAAACTGAAGCATCCGTGGTCTTAGATGGTTAATTTTATGCCGTGAAAGTTGTTGACAGTAGGCTAAGATGAATTAGACTGGTTGTGGTGGTACGGTGGAACTTTGTTCACCGTGCCAACACAATCAGTTTTATAATCTTAGGGTTCCTACTGTCAATAAACCATGGAATAAATTTAAACATCGTTAGCTTGACCCATTAACTTGATAAGCGTCAAACATTAGCACAACGAAAGGAGACATTATGAATCAAATTTTTCCCAATAAATTGGTAAAAGCCTATGTTTATGGTGATACCGTTGAAATGACTACCGCCAACGGTCAACAAGAACAAATTATCAAAGTGATAGAGGGCAAGCGTTATGTAAATCTTGAGACTGGAGAAATTCACGCTATGGATACTTCCGGTAGTACACGACTCGATAATTTGAAGTCTACTAAACAGACTATGAAAAAACTACGCCGTCTAGTAGCTCATAATTTTACGGGAGGTATCAACCAGTTATGGATAACGTTGACTTATCGAAACCATGTTACCGATCCGGCTATAGTTTACATGGATTTCAAAGCGTTCATTCGACGCATTCGTAATCAGTTTGGGAATGTTGATTATATTACGGTCATTGAACCACAAGCTAGTGGAAGGTGGCATTTGCATGTGTTATTAAAGAACGATTCCGAACTAACAATTCCTAACAATGACCTTGCCAAGATGTGGGGGAAAGGTTTTACAAAGACCAAGAGGTTAAAGAGAGCTGATAAGGTTGGGAATTATTTGATTGCTTATTTATCTAATTTGCAGATAGGTGATGAGGGTTCACAAAATAAATCCATTGTAAAAGGAGCTCGTTTATACATGTATCCAAAAGGAATTCGTATTTATCGTACAAGCAGAGGAATTGAAAAGCCTTTGGAAATTACAACAACAAAGGCTGAACTTATGAAAACTTATAAAATTAACAGTCCACCGACTTTTTCACGTACCACAAAACATGAAACTCATTATGGTGTGAAAGAATATACTACCGAGTTTTACGATAACATAAAAAGCTTGTCAGACACTTTTGGCGGAGCAACTGACAAGCTAAGTAGGTAATAAAAGAGAATGTCTTTTACCATCCCTATTATATCAAAAATAGGAGAAATTTATGGAAAATATATATAAAAGCAAGAAAGGGATTACGGAATTATTTGATGTTCCGTTAAAAACCTTAAACAATGATCTAACAGAAATGCGAAGAAATGAAAAATTCCAAGGATACATTTTGAAGCCTTCTCATAAGAGAGTATATATAAATGTTGAAGGTTATAAGGAATTTCTGCTTTATAAACAAAAGAAATATGAGGAAGCTATGTAGTTATGTTATAATTAAGCTATGCTACATAGCTTTCCTTTGCTTTAAAAGTACAAGGAGAAGAAATGTTTTTTAAAAAATTGGATAATGGTAAATACCGTTATTATGAGAAATTCTATCATGAACGAGAGGGAAAGTGGAAGCAAGTCTCTGTGACTCTAAAATCAAAATCTAGAGTTTCTCAAGCAGATGCAAAACGTCTTTTAGCGCTAAAAATCGAAAAACTTCTAACCGCCCCTACAAAAGAGGAAGTTGAAAAGAAACAACTAGAAGAAATGATTTTTAGTCAACTATTGGAAGAATGGAAAACGATTCGTTCCAGTGAGATAAAATCTTCTAGTTATAGAAGTGAGATGAAAAGTTTAGAGCTTTTCATGGGAGCAGTAGGAAATTTGAGAATATCAGATTACACCACTCAGCTAGTTCAAACATATCTAATGAATTTGAATGTTCAAAATTCAACAAGAAAAAATCGAAAAATATACTTGAATGGTATCTTTGATTATGCTGTAAAGGTCGGATATATTTCTGACTCACCAGTTAAAGGGGTGGTAATTCCGAAGCAGAAAGCGGACTATGAGAAGTTGCAAAAAGCAAAGGATAATTTCATTAGTAGAGAGGAACTAGGACAGGTTTTATCGTATTGTGAAAGTCACAATAAAGATAAGCGTTATGCTTTGGCAATGGAATTTATCTTTTTAACTGGTCTTCGTTTTGCAGAGTTTATAGGGGTTCGCTATCAAGATGTAAACTTCAAAGCGAATCTTCTAACAATTGATCATACAATAGATTATGTTGCTCATGGATATGATGATAGAATCTTACAGACAACGAAAACAGTAGGTTCTGTCAGGACGATTGTACTAAGTGAACGTTGCTTGGATATTATCGAGTACTTTCGTAGTAACTGTTTTGATGAGGAGTTCATTTTTGTGACTGAGCAAGGTAACATTATGAGACAGCCTTTGTTATATAGATTTATCAAAAATATTTGTGAAGTAGTGTTGGGTGGGCACAGATCCTATAATATTCACATGCTTAGACATTCGCATATTAGTTTATTGGCTGAACTAGGGATACCCATAAAGGCTATTATGGAGCGAGTTGGACATAGAGATGAATCTATCACTTTAAGGATCTATAGTCATGTAACAAAAAATATACAAGATGAATTGAGAGAGAAACTTAATCAAATTCATCTGTAGATGCTAACCATAGAACTAACCAAGTACTAACCAAAGTGAATAGAAACTAGGGGAAAGATAGGGAAGTATAGAAGAGAGGAAGTCTTTTCTTTTGGTAGCTAAGGAACATTGAGGAAAGAGAAGGAAATATAGTTTGGATATTTTTGATACGCACACACATTTAAATGTAGAAGAATTTGCAGGACGTGAGGCAGAAGAAATCGCCTTGGCTGCTGAGATGGGTGTGACACAGATGAATATTGTTGGTTTTGATAAGCCGACCATTGAACGAGCCCTGGAATTGGCAGATGAGTATGAGCAACTCTACGCAACTATTGGCTGGCATCCAACGGAAGCTGGCACTTACACAGATGAGGTCGAAGTTTACTTGCTTGAAAAGCTTAAGCATCCCAAGGTTGTTGCCTTGGGGGAGATTGGTCTGGACTACCATTGGATGACAGCATCTAAGGAAGTGCAGGAACAGGTTTTTCGTCGTCAGATTCAGCTGTCTAAGGATTTGAACTTGCCTTTTGTGGTCCACACTCGTGATGCGCTAGAAGATACTTATGAGATTATCAAGAGAGAGGGCGTTGGTCCTCGTGGTGGGATTATGCATTCCTTCTCAGGTTCTTTGGAGTGGGCTGAGAAGTTTGTCGAGCTTGGTATGACTATTTCTTTCTCAGGAGTGGTGACCTTTAAGAAAGCGACAGATATCCAAGAGGCTGCTAGGGAACTTCCTTTGGATAAGATTTTGGTAGAAACAGATGCCCCTTACTTGGCTCCTGTTCCTAAACGTGGTCGTGAAAACAAAACAGCCTACACACGCTATGTGGTGGACTTTATTGCCGCCTTGCGCGGGATGACGACCGAGGAATTAGCAGTTATAACAACTGCAAATGCAGAGCATATCTTTGGATTGGACAGCAAGTGATGAAAGAAAAAATTTCCCAAGTCATCGTGGTTGAAGGTCGCGATGATACGGCCAATCTCAAACGTTACTTTGATGTAGAGACCTATGAAACACGAGGTTCTGCCGTTAATGACCAGGATATAGAGCGCATTCAGCGCCTGCATGAATTGCATGGAGTCATTGTCTTTACAGATCCAGATTTTAATGGGGAGCGGATTCGGCGCATGATTATGACGGCCATTCCAACTGTGCAGCATGCCTTTCTCAAGCGAGATGAAGCTGTTCCCAAATCTAAGTCCAAGGGACGTTCTCTGGGAATCGAACACGCCAGCTATGAAGACCTAAAAACAGCGCTGGCTCAGGTGACAGAGCAATTTGAAAATGAGAACGAGTTTGACATCAGTCGTGGTGACTTGATTCGCCTAGGTTTCCTAGCGGGAGCAGACAGTCGTAGACGCCGAGAGTATCTAGGCGAACAGCTCCGCATCGGCTATTCCAACGGCAAGCAACTCCTCAAGCGGTTGGAGTTGTTTGGAGTAACCTTGGCAGAAGTGGAAGAAGTTATGACAAAATATTCAATTTAAAGGAGTAAAGAATGGAAAAAGTAATTATTACCGGTGGTAACAGTGGCATCGGTTATCAAGCTGCAAGGCAGTTAGCTGAGAAAGGGTGGTCAGTGACCCTATTTTGTAGGCGGCAAGAGGCTGCCGAGCAAGCTTGTGAGGAAATTCGTCAGCAGACAGGAAATCCACATGTAGATTATATCTTGGCTGATTTATCTGATATGAAGAGTGTCAGGAAAGCAGCGGAACAGTATATTCAAAAAGAAGAGACTTTGGATGTTTTAATTAACAATGCAGCGGATTTTGATTTATCGGTCAAAAAGCCAATCCTGACTAAGGAGGGATTAGAAAAGCAATTTGCGACCAATGTTGTTGCCCCTTTCTTGCTTTCTATCCTGTTGAAAGGTTTGTTGGAAAAGTCAGAGAGTGGTCGGATTATTAATATTTCTTCTCAAGGGCTGATGCTTTATCCTTTCATGAAGCTTGATTTTGAAAATTTAGCTGGTCAAAAACATTATAGTCCTGCCAAGACCTATTATCAGAATAAACTAGCCTTGTTGATGTTGTCGCTTTATATGCGGAAACATTGGAAAGGTATCAAGGTTCAGGCAATCCGTGTGACCAATGTCAAAGTAGATATGCGCCGCTATGATCACCTCAGCGCTTTTATGAAAAATCTTTATAAAATCAAGTCAAGATTTTCAATTAGTCCTGAAGAAATGGCCAAAGTCTACACAGCCTTATCTACAGAAGATGGATATGACGGTTTTTTGTATGACGAGAAATGCAGGGAAGTAAAAGCAAATAGATCTGCTTACGAAGAAGAAGAGCAAGCAAAACTCTATTCCTTACTTGAACAACTGACCTTTTCAAGAGACAATCTATAAAGAATTAGAAAAATAAATTTTATGCTTATTTCAATAGTGGAAAGAAATTTAGATATCGAAATCTGTTTGGAGAGTCCTGAAAAGTGATAACAATAGCCAGATAACCCAAAAATACAAAAGGAATGTGTTACAATAGAGGTACTTAGATTTATTTTGATAGCGTTAAAATAGAAGCTTATAAGGACAGTGCGAAATGAAAATTCGAGTTGATAGAGATTCTGTGTGTATGTGAGACGATGCATTGTCTCATGAGACAGAATTTGAGATTCCTGAAGAAATGACGGTGAAAGAATTTTTTGACTTTCTAGAAAAGGAACGTTATTTGCCGTCTGTTCAAGGAAACAATGTCGCTTGGGAACTCCGTAATCGAAATGGGGAACAAGGTGTTTATTTCACCAAAACACGAGAGATTATCCATCCAAATGCGGTCTTAAAAGAGATGCTGGAAGGAATTACTGAGACTCCCTTATTTGTTTTGCTCTATCATTATACTCCGGAAGCATATTATATTAGAAAAGAGAATAAATGAGAATTGCAGATTATAGCGTGACTAAGGCGGTGCTGGAGCGTCACGGTTTTACCTTTAAAAAGTCCTTTGGGCAAAATTTCCTAACGGATACCAATATTCTTCAAAAAATCGTGGATACAGCTGAGATTGATGATCAGGTTAATGTCATTGAAATCGGTCCAGGAATTGGTGCCTTGACAGAATTTTTGGCTGAGCGTGCGGCAGAGGTCATGGCTTTTGAGATTGACCACCGTTTGGTACCGATTTTAGCGGATACCCTGCGTGATTTTGATAATGTGACCGTAGTCAACGAGGACATTCTCAAAGTTGACTTGGCGCAGCATATCCAGAATTTCAAAAATCCAGACCTGCCAATCAAGGTGGTAGCCAACTTACCTTACTATATCACAACGCCTATTCTCATGCATTTAATCGAGAGTGGCATTCCTTTTAGTGAGTTTGTCGTTATGATGCAAAAAGAAGTGGCGGACCGTATCTCAGCACAGCCAAATACCAAGGCTTACGGTAGTTTGTCGATTGCTGTGCAGTATTATATGACAGCCAAGGTTGCCTTCATCGTGCCTCGTACAGTCTTTGTGCCAGCGCCAAATGTGGACTCAGCCATCTTGAAAATGGTGCGCCTTCCAGAGCCTGCCGTAGCAGTGAAAGATGAACAATTTTTCTTTAAAGTTTCCAAGGCTAGTTTCACTCATCGTCGCAAGACCTTGTGGAACAACTTAACAGGTTACTTTGGCAAGACTGATGAAGTCAAGGATAAGCTGACCAAGGCTTTGGAGCAGGCAGGCTTGTCACCAAGTGTGCGTGGGGAAGCTCTCAGCTTGGCAGAATTTGCCAGCCTAGCAGATGCGCTTAAAGGACAAGGACTCTAAGATGCAGGGACAAATCATTAAAGCCTTGGCGGGATTCTACTATGTGGAGAGTGATGGTCGGGTTTATCAGACACGTGCGCGTGGGAATTTCCGTAAAAAAGGCCATACACCCTACGTCGGGGACTGGGTGGATTTTTCTGCCGAGGAAAATTCAGAGGGCTATATCCTCAAGATACACGAACGGAAAAACAGTCTGGTTCGTCCGCCTATTGTCAATATCGATCAAGCTGTGGTAATCATGTCCGTCAAGGAACCGGACTTCAACAGCAACTTGCTGGATCGGTTCTTGGTTCTTTTGGAGCACAAGGGCATCCATCCCATTGTCTATATTTCTAAGATGGACTTGCTGGAAAATAGAGGAGAACTGGATTTTTACCAGCAGACTTACGGCGCCATTGGTTACGACTTTGTGACCAGTAAGGAGGAACTTTTGCCCTTGTTAACAGGCAAGGTTACGGTCTTTATGGGGCAGACAGGTGTTGGGAAGTCAACCCTTCTCAATAAAATCGCACCGGACCTTAATCTTGAAACAGGAGAAATCTCAGATAGTCTAGGTCGTGGTCGCCATACCACTCGAGCTGTTAGTTTTTACAACCTCAATGGAGGTAAAATCGCAGACACGCCAGGCTTTTCATCACTGGATTATGAAGTGTCAACGGCTGAAGACCTCAATCAGGCCTTTCCAGAGATTGCCAGTGTCAGTCGAGATTGTAAGTTCCGTAGCTGTACCCATACTCATGAGCCTTCTTGTGCGGTCAAGCCAGCAGTAGAAGAGGGTATCATTGCAACCTTCCGTTTTGACAACTACCTGCAATTCCTTAGTGAGATTGAAAATCGCAGAGAAACCTATAAAAAAGTCAGCAAAAAAATTCCAAAATAAGGAGAAACCTATGTCTCAATACAAGATTGCTCCGTCAATTCTGGCAGCAGATTATGCCAACTTTGAACGTGAAATCAAGCGCCTAGAAGCAACTGGGGCAGAGTATGCCCATATCGATATCATGGATGGGCACTTTGTACCACAAATCAGTTTTGGTGCAGGTGTGGTAGAAGCTCTTCGTCCTCATAGCAAGATGGTCTTTGACTGCCACTTGATGGTATCCAATCCTGAACACCACTTAGAAGACTTTGCGCGCGCAGGTGCAGACATCATCAGTATCCATGTGGAAGCAACACCTCATATCCATGGTGCCCTCCAAAAGATTCGTTCTTTGGGAGTGAAGGCTTCTGTTGTCATTAACCCTGGAACACCTGTGGAGGCAATCAAGCACGTTCTTCACCTAGTTGACCAAGTCTTGGTCATGACAGTTAACCCTGGATTTGGGGGACAAGCTTTTCTGCCTGAAACTATGGATAAGGTTCGTGAGTTGGTTGCCCTTCGTGAGGAAAAAGGCTTGAACTTTGAAATCGAAGTCGATGGTGGTATTGATGACCAAACCATTGCTCAAGCCAAAGAAGCTGGTGCAACCGTTTTTGTAGCGGGATCCTATGTCTTTAAGGGAGATGTCAATGAACGAGTGCAAACTCTCAGAAAACAACTGGACTAGGGTTGCCGTTTTTGCAGGCGGAGATCGTGGGCATTATCGGACGGATTTTGATTGCTTTGTCGGTGTGGACCGCGGTTCGCTATGGGTCTTGGAAGAAAACCTTCCTCTGGCTCTAGCAGTTGGCGATTTTGATTCGGTAACCACAGACGAACGTCAGTTAATTCAAGAACGTGCCCAACATTTTGTTCAAGCCCAGCCAGAAAAGGATGATACGGACCTGGAATTGGCTCTCTTAACCATCTTTGAACAAAGTCCTCAGGCCCAAGTGACTATTTTCGGTGCTTTGGGTGGTCGTATTGACCATATGCTGGCTAATGTCTTTCTGCCTAGCAATCCCAAGTTGGCACCCTATATACGCCAGATAGCGATTGAGGATGGGCAAAACTTGATTGCCTATTGTCCAGAAGGAACCAGTCAGCTAGAGCCCCGTTCAGACTACGATTATCTAGCCTTTATGCCAGTTCGGGATAGCCAGCTGACCATTCTTGGTGCCAAGTACGAATTGACAGAGGAAAATTTTTTCTTTAAAAAAGTATACGCTTCTAACGAATATATAGATAGGGAAGTTTCGGTGACTTGCCCAGATGGCTATGTCGTCGTGTTGCATAGCAAGGACAGGAGGTAGGATGGAGACTGTATTATTACTATTATTAATTGTCAACCTAGCTGGACTCTTTCTGATTTGGCAAAGGCAGGATAAGCAAGACAAGTACCTAGCCAAGAGTTTGGAGGATCAAGCAGATAACTTGTCAGATCAGTTAGATTATCGTTTTGACCAAGCTAGGCAAGCCAGTCAGCTAGATCAAAAAGACTTGGAAGTAGCTGTCAGCGATCGCTTGCAGGAAGTGCGAATGGAGTTGCACCAAGGCTTGACTCAAGTCCGTCAAGAAATGACAGATAATCTTTTGCAAACTAGGGACAAGACTGACCAACGCCTCCAAGCACTGCAAGAATCAAATGAGCAACGTTTGGAACAAATGCGCCAGACAGTCGAGGAAAAGTTGGAAAAGACATTGCAGACGCGCTTGCAGGCCTCCTTCGAGACAGTTTCCAAGCAACTAGAGTCTGTCAATCGAGGTTTGGGAGAAATGCAGACAGTTGCCCGCGATGTCGGTGCACTCAACAAGGTTCTCTCTGGAACCAAAACGAGAGGGATTCTGGGCGAATTGCAACTGGGGCAAATCATCGAAGACATCATGACCCCTGCCCAGTACGAACGAGAATTTGCAACGGTTGAAAACTCTAGCGAGCGAGTAGAGTATGCCATCAAGTTACCTGGACAGGGTGACCAGGAATATGTCTATTTACCGATTGACTCCAAGTTTCCATTGGCGGATTATTACCGCTTAGAAGAAGCTTATGAAGCAGGCGATAAGGACGAAATCGAACGCTGTCGCAAGTCACTCCTAGCAAGCGTCAAGCGTTTTGCCAAAGATATTAAGAGCAAGTACATAGCGCCACCTCGGACGACCAATTTTGGAGTCTTGTTTGTTCCGACAGAGGGACTTTACTCAGAAATCGTCCGCAATCCTATCTTCTTTGATGATTTGAGACGGGAGGAGCAGATTATCGTTGCAGGACCAAGTACCCTATCAGCCCTGCTCAATTCCCTATCAGTTGGCTTCAAGACTCTCAATATCCAGAAGAGTGCTGACCATATTAGCAAGACTCTTGCCAGCGTTAAGACCGAGTTTGGCAAGTTCGGAGGCATTCTGGTCAAGGCACAAAAGCATCTTCAACACGCCTCTGGCAATATTGATGAATTATTAAACCGTCGTACTACAGCTATCGAGCGGACGCTCCGTCACATTGAGTTATCAGAAGGTGAGCCTGCGCTTGATCTACTCCATTTCCAAGAAGATGAGGAAGAATATGAAGATTAGTCACATGAAAAAAGATGAGCTGTTTGAAGGTTTTTACCTGATCAAGTCAGCTGACCTGAGACAGACGCGTGCTGGGAAAAACTACCTAGCCTTTACCTTCCAAGACGATAGTGGCGAGATTGAAGGGAAACTCTGGGATGCCCAACCACATAACGTTGAGGCCTTTACCGCAGGGAAAGTGGTCCACATGCAGGGACGTCGAGAAGTTTACAACAACACTCCACAAGTCAATCAAATCACGCTTCGTTTGCCTCAGCCTGGGGAACCCAATGATCCAGCTGATTTCAAGGTTAAGTCGCCAGTTGATGTCAAGGAAATCCGTGACTACATGTCGCAAATGATTTTCAAGATTGAAAATCCTATCTGGCAGCGTATCGTTCGCAGTCTCTACACCAAGTATGATAAGGAATTCTACTCCTATCCAGCTGCCAAGACCAACCACCATGCCTTTGAAACGGGTTTGGCCTATCATACAGCAACTATGGTACGCTTGGCAGATGCCATTAGTGACATCTATCCTCAGCTCAACAAGAGTCTGCTCTATGCGGGGATTATGTTGCACGACTTGGCTAAGGTTTTAGAACTCAGTGGTCCTGATCAGACGGAGTACACAGTGCGAGGCAATCTCCTTGGACATATTGCTCTCATTGATAGTGAAATTACTAAGACAGTCATGGAACTAGGCATCGATGATACTAGAGAAGAAGTGGTGCTACTGCGCCATGTCATCCTCAGTCACCATGGCTTACTAGAGTATGGAAGTCCAGTCCGTCCACGCATTATGGAGGCAGAGATTATTCATATGATCGATAATCTAGATGCCAGCATGATGATGATGTCAACAGCTCTAGCTTTGGTGGACAAAGGAGAGATGACCAATAAAATCTTCGCTATGGACAATCGTTCCTTCTATAAACCAGATTTAGATTAATGATTTAAGAAAAACGAGCATTTTTTACGCAATAATGTTCGTTTTTTTATGTGAATGTGGTATAATGGATAAAATATCAAAATTAAATGGAATGGTAAATAAAAATGAAATTAAGAAGAAGTGATCGGATGGTTGTCATTTCCAACTATTTGATTAATAATCCATACAAACTAACAAGTCTCAATACCTTTGCAGAAAAGTACGAATCTGCTAAATCATCGATTTCAGAGGATATCGTGATTATCAAGCGTGCCTTTGAAGAAATTGAAATCGGTCATATTCAGACTGTGACTGGAGCAGGTGGTGGCGTTATCTTTACACCATCAATCTCAAGCCATGAAGCCAAAGAAATGATCGCAGACTTGCGTGACAAACTTTCAGAAAGCGACCGTATCTTGCCAGGTGGCTACATCTACCTGTCTGATTTGCTCAGTACACCTGCCATTTTGAAAAATATTGGGCGTATCATTGCCAAGAGCTTTATGGACCAAAAAATCGATGCCGTTATGACAGTAGCAACTAAAGGGGTTCCACTTGCAAATGCAGTTGCCAATGTCCTCAATGTTCCATTTGTCATTGTGCGCCGTGACTTGAAGATTACCGAAGGTTCAACGGTCAGCGTCAACTATGTTTCAGGTTCAAGTGGTGACCGTATTGAGAAAATGTTCCTTTCAAAACGCAGTCTCAAGGCAGGCAGTCGTGTCTTGATCGTGGATGACTTCTTGAAAGGTGGCGGAACTGTCAACGGGATGATTAGTCTCTTGCGTGAGTTTGACTCTGAACTGGCTGGTGTCGCAGTCTTTGCAGACAATGCCCAAGAAGAACGTGAAAAGCAGTTTGATTACAAGTCACTCTTGAAAGTAACCAATATTGATGTTAAGAACCAATCTATCGATGTTGAGATTGGAAATATCTTTGACGAAGACAAATAAGAGATAGAGCTAAAGGTTGGAACGATTGTCCCAGCCTTTCTTTGCAAACAGAATAGAAGGATGCTTATGAAAACACCATTTATCAGCCGAGAAGATTTAGAAACAATTGTTGCAGAGTTCCCGACTCCCTTCCACTTGTATGACGAGAAGGGGATTCGTGAAAAAGCAAGAGCCGTCAACCAGGCCTTTTCTTGGAATAAGGGTTTTAAGGAATATTTTGCAGTTAAGGCTACTCCAACCCCAGCCATCTTGAAAATTCTCAAAGAGGAAGATTGCGGTGTGGACTGTTCTAGTTACGTGGAGCTCTTGATGAGCCATAAACTGGATTTTCCCGGTTCTGATATCATGTTCTCTTCAAATAATACGCCAGACAAGGAGTACGCTTATGCGCGCGAATTGGGTGCAACCATTAATTTGGATGCCTTTGAAGATATTGAACATCTAGAGCGTGCAGCTGGCATTCCAGAAATCATCTCTTGTCGTTACAATCCTGGTGGCGTTTTTGAGCTGGGGACAGACATTATGGACAATCCTGGAGAAGCCAAGTTTGGGATGACCAAGGACCAGCTTTTTGAAGCCTTTGCCATCTTGAAGGAAAAAGGAGCCAAGACTTTTGGGATTCACTCTTTCCTAGCATCCAATACCGTCACCCATCTCTACTACCCAGAGTTGGCGCGTCAGCTTTTTGAATTAGCCGTTGAAATCAAGGAAAAGTTGGGCATTTCACTAGACTTTATCAATCTTTCCGGCGGTATTGGTGTCAACTATCGTCCAGACCAGGAGCCAAATGACATCGCTGTGATTGGTGAAGGGGTGCGTAAGGTGTATGAGGAAGTCCTTACACCTGCAGGTCTTGGTCAGGTCAAGATTTTTACTGAATTGGGTCGTTTTATGTTAGCCCCTCACGGAGCTCTCGTCACAAAAGTCACCCATAAGAAAAAAACTTACCGTACCTATCTGGGGGTGGATGCCTCGGCAGTCAACCTCATGCGCCCAGCCATGTATGGAGCCTACCACCATATCACCAATCTGACCCATCCAGACGGACCTGTTGAGGTGGTAGATGTGGTTGGTTCACTCTGTGAAAACAATGATAAATTTGCAGTGAACCGCGAACTACCTCATACAGAAATCGGTGATTTGCTGGTGATTCATGATACAGGTGCACATGGGTTCTCCATGGGTTACCAGTACAATGCCAAACTACGCTCGGCAGAAATCCTCTATACCGAAGAAGGAAAAGCCCGTCAAATCCGCCGTGCAGAGCGCCCTGAGGACTATTTTGCAACCTTGTATGGTTTTGATTTTGAATCGGATCATTAAAAAAATTGAAAATGAAAGTGAAAAACAGATTGCTTTCTAAAAAATAGACAAAAAAACCTTGTTTTTCACCTTACTCGTGATATAATAAAACTATAAAACGGTTTCAAGGAAGGTGACGATATGTCTGAAGAAACAATTGACTATGGACAAGTGACAGGAATGGTGCATTCGACAGAGAGTTTTGGGGCAGTAGATGGCCCTGGGATTCGGTTTATTGTCTTTTTGCAAGGTTGTCAGATGCGTTGCCAGTACTGCCATAACCCCGATACATGGGCTATGGAGACCAATAAATCACGAAGACGGACAGTAGACGATGTTTTGTCAGAAGCCCTTCGCTACCGTGGATTCTGGGGAGACAAAGGAGGAATCACTGTTAGTGGTGGAGAAGCCCTCTTACAGATTGATTTCTTGATTGCCCTTTTTACCAAGGCCAAGGAAAAAGGGATTCACTGTACCTTGGACACCTGTGCCCTTCCATTCCGTAACAAACCACGTTATCTCGAAAAGTTTAATAAACTCATGGCGGTGACAGATTTGGTTCTCTTGGATATCAAGGAGATCAACGACGAACAACACAGGATTGTTACCAGCCAAACCAATAAAAACATCTTGGCTTGTGCAAAATATCTATCAGATATTGGGAAGCCTGTGTGGATTCGCCATGTGCTGGTTCCAGGCTTGACAGATAGAGATGAGGATTTGATTGAACTCGGTAAATTCGTCAAAACCCTCAAAAACGTTGACAAGTTTGAAATCTTGCCTTATCACACGATGGGAGAATTCAAGTGGCGTGAACTAGGAATTCCTTATTCGCTCGAAGGAGTCAAACCACCAACAGCAGACCGCGTTAAGAATGCTAAAAAACTTATGGATACAGAGAGCTATCAAGACTACATGAAACGTGTTCATGGATAAAAAAGAAGCCCGATGGAGATATCGGGCTTTTGTGATGCATAAAAAGCCTAGCCTTTCAGCTAAGCTTTTTCTTATTTTCTAGAATGTTGTTTACCAGCATTGCGTTTTTTATGTTTCTTATTAGTCATGATCGCAGTTGCTTGGTTTGGAGTGACATCTTTACGTCCGCCTCCAGTTGAAAATGAACTTGCTTTTGGTGGATTTTTGGCAAATTCTTCACGAACTTTTTTGCGAAGTTTTGGACGAACAACATAGTTAACGATGAACTGTTGGAGAATCATCATGAAACCACCGACAACCCAGTAAAGCGTCACACTGGCTGGTGCGAAGAAGGAGAAGACGACAATCATGAGTGGACTCACGTAAATCATTCTTTTTAGTTGATCTCTTTGCATCTCGTCTTCTACTCCATGAAGTGAAAGGAGTGATTGGAGATAGTAGAGGATACCAGCGAAAGCGACAAGGAGCAGACTTGGTGAACCAAGATCGATACCCAAGAAGGTAGAGCTAGCTACTCCATCAGTGTATTGGGCTGCAAAGTAGATAGCAGAGAAGAAAGGCATTTGAATGAGGATAGGGAAACATCCTACACCACCGAACATGCTGATGCCGTGTTCTTTCTGAGCTGCAAAGAGAGCTTGTTGTGCTTCTAGCTTTTCTTCTTGAGTTGTTGCCTCTTTGAGACGTGTTTGGTGTGGTTCAAGGACGTGTTTGAGGGCATTCATCTTTTCAGAGTGAAGTGTTGCCTTCCATGATTGGTAGATACCAAGTGGCAAGATAATCAAGCGCACGATTATGGTTACGATAATGATAGCCACACCAAAGCCTAGACCTTTATCAGTAGCGAAGTACTTGATAGCCTCAGCCATAGGTGCTCCGATGGTATTCCAAATCAATCCTGTGGGTTGTCCTGTTGCTTTGTCTACTTGGACACAGCCTGACAAGACGAGTAGCATAGCCACTCCCATAGCAGAGAGGGCAAAACGTTTAATAGATTTCAATGTTTTCATTCCTTCTTTAAAAATTATACCTTTCTATTCTACTGTTTTTTTGTAAAATATACAATAGTTCTAGAGACCTAATTTGCGACTTTGAAGTCCGAATAGGATGAAAAGTTGCTCATTTGTACATCTAGATAGGTGACTTTTGAAAAAGGTGTCGGACCTTTTCGGATTTCTTGGATAAATTTTGCCATAGTGGCAGAGGAGTCTGCCTGAGCAAGAATTTCCACTGTGCCATCGTCATTATTCCAGACACGACCAGTGATGCCACCGATTTCAAGAGCCAAAGTATAAACACCCCAACGAAAACCAACACCCTGCACCCTGCCTTGGGCAATCATTCTAACCTTTTGCATACCAAACCCCTTTGATTGTGTTATAATATTTCTATGACTATTATAACCTCAAAAGCCAATTCTGTGGTAAAAAATGCAAAGAAATTACATCAAAAAAAATATCGAAAGTCTGCTTATTTGATTGAGGGCTGGCACTTGTTTGAAGAAGCTGTTCAAGCAGGAGTGACGATTGAAAAGGTCTTTGCCCTAGAAAGTTACCGAGATCAGCTAGTTGCTTTTCCTCAAACTATTTGGGTTTCAGAGGAGATTTTACTGGATTTGGCAGATACGCAAACTCCTCAAGGGATTGTTGCAGTGATTCAAAAAGAAGAAGTGGGACTGCCTGATTTTCGTCAGGGCAAGTTTCTATTTTTAGAAGATGTCCAAGATCCTGGCAATGTGGGTACCATGATTCGGACGGCGGATGCGGCAGGTTTTACAGGGGTTATTGTTTCAGATAAGTCAGCGGATATCTACAGTCTCAAGACCCTGCGTTCCATGCAAGGAAGTCATTTTCACTTGCCCATCTATCGTATGCCTCTTGCTACCTTTGTAGAGGAGGCAAAGAAGAGCAAGTTGCCCATTCTAGCAACGACCCTATCAAGAGAGTCAAAGGATTATCGTGAGCTTTCTCCCCTAGAAGATTTTGTTTTAGTCATGGGAAATGAGGGACAGGGGATTAGTTCTGTCATGGCTGAGAGTGCTGATCAGCTGGTTCATATAGGCATGAAAGGCCGAGCAGAAAGTCTCAACGTAGCAGTTGCAGCAGGTATATTGATGTTTTATTTCAGCTAATTTATAAAATCTTTGTTATAATCAAGACATATTTATAGAAAAAGGAGAATCAGAATGAATCAAACGATTATTCAAGAACGTTCAGGTCTCAATCAATTTTACGCTAAGGTTTATGCCTTTGTGGGACTTGGGATTGGTCTATCAGCTCTCGTGTCAGCTTTGATGTTGACAGTCTTTCAGTCCCAATTGGTCTACTTTTTAATGCATGGCCGTCTCTGGTTGATGATTGCAACTTTTGCAGAACTTGCTCTGGTCTTTGTTGCAAGTAGCATGGCTGCAAAAAATAGCCCAGCAGCTCTCCCAGTATTTTTAGTTTATTCTGTTTTAAATGGCTTTACGCTGAGCTTTGTCGTAGCCTTCTATACACCTGGGACCGTCTTATCAGCCTTTGTATCCAGTGCCCTACTCTTCTTTGTCATGGCGACAATCGGAATTTTCACCAAGAAAGATTTGAGTGGAATGGGACGAGCTTTGATGGCAGCGCTTGTTGGTCTCATCATTGCCATGGTTGTGAATCTATTTTTAGCCAATAGTTTCTTTGACTACATGATTAGTATTGCCATGGTCTTGGTTTTCTCAGGTTTGATTGCTTGGGACAACCAAAAGATTCGCTATGTTTATGAGCAGTCACGAGGACAAGTCGCGACAGGATGGGTCATCTCGATGGCGCTCAGCATCTATCTAGACTTTATCAACCTCTTCCTTAGCATTTTACGAATCTTTGGTCGAAACGATTAATGAATGACAGAGTCAGTGTTCAAAAGAGCACTGACTTTTTCTTATTTACTCTTTTCTTTTCTTGGAAATAGGTGTATAATGCTTTTAACTAATTTTTGAGGAGCTGTTTATGAAGAAAAGTTTTATTCATCAACAAGAAGAAATTTCCTTTGTCAAAAACACCTTTACCCAGTATTTGAAAGATAAGTTAGAAGTTGTTGAAGTTCAAGGTCCTATCTTGAGCAAGGTTGGTGATGGGATGCAGGACAACCTGTCCGGTATCGAACATCCAGTATCCGTAAAGGTCTTGCAGATTCCAGATGAAACTTATGAAGTCGTCCACTCACTAGCCAAATGGAAGCGCCACACCTTGGCTCGTTTTGGTTTCGGTGAAGGTGAAGGTCTGTTTGTTCAAATGAAGGCCCTTCGTCCAGACGAAGATTCGCTCGACGCGACCCACTCAGTTTATGTGGACCAGTGGGACTGGGAGAAGGTTATCCCAAATGGTCAACGCAATATCGCCTATCTCAAAGAAACTGTTGAGAAGATTTACAAGGCTATTCGTCTGACAGAGCTAGCCGTAGAAGCCCGCTATGATATCGAATCCATCTTGCCAAAACAAATCACCTTCATTCACACAGAAGAGTTGGTGGAACGCTATCCAGATTTAACACCGAAAGAGCGTGAAAATGCAATCTGTAAAGAGTTTGGTGCAGTTTTCTTGATTGGTATTGGTGGAGAGTTACCAGATGGAAAACCTCATGATGGCCGTGCGCCTGACTACGATGACTGGACAACAGAGTCTGAGAATGGCTACAAGGGGCTAAATGGAGATATTCTGGTTTGGAACGAATCTCTTGGTTGTGCCTTTGAGCTTTCGTCGATGGGGATTCGGGTAGATGAAGATACACTTCGTCGCCAAGTGGCTCTTACAGGAGACGAAAATCGTCTGGAGTTGGAATGGCATAAGGCACTGCTCAACGGTCTTTTCCCATTGACAATCGGTGGGGGGATTGGACAGTCTCGGATGGCCATGTTCCTTCTTCGTAAGAAACACATCGGAGAGGTTCAGACCAGTGTTTGGCCGCAAGAAGTCCGCGACACGTACGAAAATATTTTGTAGAGAATCGAACCGCAAGGTTCGGTTTTCTTTCTCTTTTTGCCTATAATTTGGTATAATAAACGGTATGAAAATCGTATCAGGAATCTATGGGGGGCGCCCCCTCAAGACGCTAGAAGGCAAGACGACGAGGCCGACATCGGATAAGGTGCGTGGAGCTATCTTTAACATGATAGGTCCCTATTTTGAGGGCGGTCGTGTCTTGGATCTCTATGCTGGCAGTGGTGGTCTGTCTATTGAAGCTGTGTCAAGAGGGATGTCCCATGCTGTCTTAGTGGAACGGGAGCGAAAGGCCCAAGCTGTCATCGCTGAAAATATCCAGATGACCAAGGAAGTTTCTAAATTTCAGCTCTTAAAGATGGAAGCTGACCGTGCTCTAGAGCAAGTCGGAGGGACATTTAATCTGGTTTTTTTAGACCCTCCCTACGCAAAAGAACAAATCGTTGCAGATATCGAAAAAATGGCAGAAAGAAACCTTTTCTCCCAAGAGGTCATGGTTGTCTGCGAAACCGATAAGTCTGTAGAACTCCCAGAAGAAATCGCCTGCTTAGGCATCTGGAAGGAAAAAATATATGGGATTAGTAAGGTGACAGTTTATGTCAGATAAAATTGGATTATTTACAGGATCATTTGATCCGATGACAAATGGACATCTGGATATCATTGAACGAGCCAGCAAACTCTTTGATAAGCTTTATGTCGGGGTGTTCTACAATCCCCACAAACAAGGCTTTCTCCCTGTTGAAAACCGCAAACGAGCAGTTGAAAAAGCGGTGGCGCATTTAGATAATGTAGAGGTCCTGGCTTCTCATGACCAACTAGTCGTCGATGTTGCAAGAAGACTGGGTGCTAAGACCCTTGTCCGTGGCTTGCGAAATACCACCGACTTGCAATACGAGTCTAGCTTTGACTACTACAATCATCAACTGGCTCCAGAAATCGAAACCATTTACCTATATAGCCGCCCAGAGCATCTTTATATCAGCTCTTCGGCCGTGAGAGAACTTCTGAAGTTTGGTCAGGAGATTCAGCAATATGTCCCAAACAGTGTTGTGGAGGAATTAGAACATGAAGAAAAAAACTAGATGGCCCTTATATGTCATCCTAGCACTAGTATTGACTTTTTTAGCCTTTGTAGTACCTTTACCTTACTACATAGAAGTTCCGGGTGGAGCGGAAGATATTCGTCGCGTTTTGAAAGTCAATGAAACAGAAGACACAGAAGCAGGAGCTTACCAGTTTGTGACAGTCGGTATTCGACACGCAACCCTATCGCATCTTGTCTATGCTTGGTTAACACCTTTCACGGATATTAGAAGTGCCAAGGAGACTACGGGTGGCTCTACTGATGCAGAATTTATGCGGATCAATCAGTTCTACATGCAAACTTCTCAAAACATGGCCAAGTATCAAGGATTAAAGACGGCTGGAAAGGATATCGAACTCAAGTATCTGGGAGTTTATGTCTTGACCGTGACGGACAATTCAACTTTTAAGGGCATTCTGAACATAGCAGACACCGTGACGGCTGTTAATGACAAAACATTTGACAGTTCAAAAGACTTAGTCGACTATGTTAATTCTCAACAATTAGGAGATACGGTCAAGGTAACCTATGAGGAAGACGGAAAAGTCAAGTCTGCAGAAGGTAAAATTATCACTCTCGAAAACGGGAAAAACGGTATTGGGATTGGTTTGATTGACCGTACAGAAGTGACCAGTGACGTTCCAATTCGCTTTTCAACAGCTGGTATCGGCGGGCCAAGTGCTGGTCTCATGTTTAGTCTCGCTATTTACACCCAGATAGCAGATCCAGGACTTCGTAATGGCCGCATCGTTGCAGGAACGGGAACCATTGATCGCGATGGAAATGTTGGCGACATCGGGGGAATTGACAAAAAAGTGGTTGCAGCCTCTCGTCAGGGAGCCAACATCTTTTTTGCTCCTGACAATCCAGTCACCGAGGAAGCAAAAAAAGCAGATCCCAATGCGAAAAGCAACTATGAAACAGCCCTAGAAGCTGCTAAAACGATCAAAACGGAGATGAAAATCGTTCCGGTTAAGACCTTGCAGGATGCAATTGATTACCTTAAAAACAATTCCTAATTCGTAGAAAAATTGAAAACTAGCGCGCAAGCGGATAAGATGGTATAATAGTCAAATGGTTCAATTATTATTCACTCTAAGTAGTCATATACTCTTTATTTATTTGAGTTTTTACCTTTTGAAGGATCTTGTGAGATGGGAAAAGGTTTTAAAAGTGACCGCTACTAACACAAAAAAAGTTCGTTTGTTGGTAGGCTTCTTTAGTATTGTGATGGGCTATATCTTGAGTTCATTCTTTATCAGTTTGTACCAACTGTGGCAAGAAGCACTTAGAGGACTATTATAAAATCAAAAGTAAAGGAAACAACTATGGAAAAAATTGTGGTTCAAGGCGGAGATAATCGTCTGGTCGGGAGTGTGACCATCGAGGGGGCAAAGAATGCCGTCTTGCCCTTGTTGGCAGCGACTATTCTAGCAAGCAAGGGGAAGACAGTCTTGCAGAACGTCCCAATCTTGTCAGATGTTTTCACCATGAATCAAGTGGTTCGAGGTCTGAATGCCAAGGTGGACTTTGATGAGGAAGCTCATGTTGTCGAGGTTGATGCGACTGGTGATATCACGGAGGAAGCTCCATACAAGTATGTCAGCAAGATGCGTGCATCCATCGTTGTCTTGGGACCAATCCTTGCTCGTGTAGGCCATGCCAAAGTTTCTATGCCAGGGGGATGTACCATCGGGAGTCGCCCAATCGACCTCCACCTCAAAGGTTTGGAAGCTATGGGGGCAAAGATTACCCAGACAGCTGGTTACATCGAAGCCAAGGCAGAACGCCTGCATGGCGCTCATATCTACATGGACTTCCCTAGTGTTGGCGCAACACAAAACCTCATGATGGCAGCGACTCTAGCTGATGGTGTCACAGTGATTGAAAATGCTGCGCGTGAGCCGGAAATTGTTGACCTTGCTATTCTCCTTAATGAAATGGGAGCCAAGGTCAAGGGAGCTGGTACCGAAACCATCACAGTGACTGGTGTCGAGGAACTCCATGGTGCGACCCACAATGTCGTGCAGGATCGTATCGAAGCTGGAACCTTTATGGTAGCGGCAGCTATGACCGGTGGCGATGTTCTCGTTCGTGATGCAGTATGGGAACACAATCGCCCCTTGATTTCAAAACTACTTGAGATGGGTGTTGAAGTGACAGAGGAATCTGAAGGTATTCGTGTTCGTTCTCAACTTGAAAATCTCAAGGCTGTTCATGTAAAAACCTTGCCACATCCAGGATTTCCAACAGATATGCAGGCGCAATTTACAGCTCTGATGACAGTCGCAAAAGGGGAATCCACCATGGTGGAAACGGTGTTTGAAAATCGCTTCCAACACTTGGAGGAAATGCGCCGTATGGGCTTGCACTCAGAGATTATCCGTGACACAGCTCGTATTGTTGGGGGACAGGCTTTACAGGGGGCAGAAGTTCTATCAACGGACCTTCGTGCCAGTGCGGCCTTGATTCTGACAGGTTTAGTGGCGCAAGGGGAGACAGTTGTTGGTAAATTAGTCCACCTTGATAGAGGTTACTACCGTTTCCATGAGAAATTGGCTCAGCTAGGAGCGAAGATTCAGCGAATCGAGGCAAATGATGAAGAAGAATAAAAACTTACGCTATGTACTCCGTTGTTTACTGTTGATTTTTATCGTACTATTGCTAGGCTTTCTGGCTTTAGGAATCGGCTTGATGGTTGGCTATGGTATCCTAGGAAAGGGACAGGATCCATGGGCTATCTTGTCTCCAGCAAAGTGGCAGGAATTGATTAGCAAATTTACAGGAAATTAGGCTGGGAGACCAGTCTTTTTCTAAAGAAATAAGGAGAAAAATGGATAAAAAAACAAGACAAGCTCTGATAGGGTTACTTATATTCTTACTCTTGGCTGCTGGAAGCTACTATATCAAGCAGATGCAGACAGCGCCAAACACCCCTAGAACAAAGATTAGTCAGAAAAAACAAGCTTCAGAAGCTCCCAGTCAGGAGCTAGCTGAAAGTGTCTTAACTGAGTCAATCAAAAACCAAATCAAGGGTGATCTTGAGTGGAATGGGGCAGGTGCCTTTGTCGTAAATGGCAATAAAACCAATCTAGATGCCAAGGTTTCCAGCAAACCCTATGCGGATAATAAAACAAAGATAGTTGGAAAAGAAACAGTCCCAACTGTTGCCAATGCCATCTTATCCAAAGCGACTCGGCAGTATAAAAATCGTGAAGAAACAGGCAACGGCTCAACCTCCTGGACGCCACCAGGATGGCATCAGGTCAAGAATCTAAAGGGAGTCTATACACATGCAGTTGATAGAGGACACCTGCTGGGCTATGCCTTGATAGGTGGTTTGGACGGTTTTGATGCCTCTACCAGCAACCCCAAGAACATTGCAGTCCAGACAGCTTGGGCCAACCAAGCACAGGCTGAGGATTCGACAGGTCAGAACTACTATGAGAGTTTGGTCAGAAAAGCCTTGGACCAAAATAAGAGGGTCCGTTATCGCGTGACGCTCCACTATGCGACAAATGAGGACCTAGTTCCATCCGCTTCACAAATCGAAGCCAAGTCTTCAGATGGCGAATTGGAATTCAATGTCCTAATCCCCAATGTTCAAAAGGGAATCCAGCTTGATTACCAAACGGGTCAAGTAACAGTGACGGATTAGAAACAATAGATACAATAAAAATAGCTCCTTTGTCTTCTAGAGGCAGGGGAGTTGTTCTTTAAATGAAAAATAATGTGAATCCTGATGGATTTTATGATATAATGGAACACAAGATACTATTTTAGGAGAAGGACTATGGAAGACCCGAGCAGTCAGAATTTGTTGCTACAGTTTGTATTGTTATTTATCTTGACCCTGTTAAATGCTTTTTTCTCAGCCACTGAAATGGCGATGGTGTCACTAAACCGTTCCCGAGTGGAGCAAAAGGCAGAAGAGGGAGACAAACGTTACATTCGTTTGTTAAAGGTACTTGAAAATCCTAACCACTTTTTATCAACCATTCAAGTCGGTATCACCTTGATCACGATCTTGTCAGGGGCAAAATTGGCAGATACACTTGGACAAGTAATTGCCTCTTGGATGGGGAATGGAGAAACAACTTATGCCATTGCAAGTTTCCTCTCTTTGGCATTCTTGACCTACATCTCTATTGTTTTTGGTGAACTCTATCCTAAACGGATTGCCCTTAATCTAAAAGATGCCTTAGCCATTCGCTCTGTTCCGATTATCATTGGGCTTGGGAAGATTGTCAGTCCCTTTGTCTGGTTGTTATCTGCTTCAACCAATCTCTTGAGTCGTTTAACGCCAATGACCTTTGATGATGCGGATGAAAAAATGACTCGAGATGAAATTGAGTACATGTTGACCAAAAGTGAGGAAACTTTGGATGCAGACGAAATCGAGATGTTACAAGGGATTTTCTCTCTAGATGAGCTGATGGCGAGAGAAGTCATGGTTCCTCGGACGGATGCCTTTATGGTGGATATTCAGGATGATAGTCAAACCATTATCCAAAGTATTCTAAAGCAAAATTTCTCACGTATCCCTGTTTATGATGGGGATAAGGACAATGTGATTGGTTTGATTCATACCAAGCGTTTGCTAAACGCTGCCTATGCAGATGGCTTTGAAAACATTGTCTGGAAGAAGATCTTACAAGATCCACTCTTTGTTCCTGAAACTATTTTTGTGGATGACTTGCTAAAAGAATTGCGAAATACCCAAAGACAAATGGCCATCTTACTAGACGAATACGGTGGTATGGCTGGTTTGGTAACTCTGGAAGACCTCTTAGAAGAAATTGTCGGTGAGATCGATGATGAGACAGATAGGGCAGAAATCGAAGTCCATCAAATCGGTGAGGACACCTATATTGCACAGGGAACCATGAATCTTAACGACTTCAATGACTACTTTGGTGTCGAACTAGAAAGCGATGATGTGGATACCATCGCTGGTTACTATTTGACGGGTGTTGGTACGATTCCAACAACTGAAAAAATCAGTTATGAACTGATCAGTCAAAACAAGCAAATCGTCCTGACCAATGATAAGGTGAAAAATGGACGTGTTACCAAGGTAAAAGTTCAAATCACAGAACTAGAACCTGAAGAAGAAACAGAATAAAGCAGTGACTTGAGTCACTGCTTTATATTTCCCCAAATTCGCCCCAAAAGTTTTTCTAAGTTACCCGTATTTATCTGAAGAAAAAATAAAAAAGCCCGATTTTTTGGGCTTTTCATTTGGTTAATTCCTGTTCATTCAGGTATTGAAAGGCGGTAGACGGATTTGAACCGACGATCAAGCTTTTGCAGAGCCGTGCCTTACCACTTGGCTATACCGCCTCAACGTTTATTATTATACCTTGAAAATCATTTCCCGTCAATAGTTTCTTATTCTAAAATCCAATTTAGGAAAACAGATGATGATCGAAGAAGTAAGAAAAAGCTTGTAAAAATCCCGTTCTAAAGAGGGTCGGACTAGAAAGTATTTCTTGCAGATGCAAATAAAGAATGCAGAAATTTTGACAAATAGAAGTTTTTTGAGGAAATGCGCCTAAATATTCTGAAAATTCGTTTACTTTTTAAAAAATATATGTTATAATTTCCAATAAGCCTAAATTTTTCAAGAGGAGTTAAAAACATGAAAAAAAGTAGAGTATTTGTTGCAGCAGGAGTTGCTTTATTAGCAGCAGGAGTACTAGCTGCTTGCGGTTCTTCAAAATCATCTGATTCAACAGCGCCAAAAAATTATGGCTATGTTTATTCAGCTGACCCAGAAACTTTGGATTACCTCATTTCAGGGAAACAAAGTACTAAGATTGCCACTTCAAATGGTATCGATGGTCTCTTCACAAACGACAAGTATGGGAATCTAGTCCCTGCAGTTGCAGAAGACTGGTCCGTTTCAAAAGACGGTTTGACTTATACCTACAAGATTCGTAAAGGTGTTAAATGGATGACATCAGATGGTGAAGAGTATGCTGAAGTAACAGCCAAAGACTTTGTAAATGGCTTGAAACACGCAGCTGATAAAAAATCAGAAGCAATTTACCTAGCAGAAAATTCTGTTAAAGGATTGTCTGATTATTTAGCAGGTAATACAAAAGACTTTTCTTCAGTAGGTGTGAAAGCAGTTGATGATTATACTCTTGAGTATACTTTGAACCAACCAGAACCATACTGGAACTCTAAGATGGCCTACGCAATCTTCTGGCCATTGAACGAAGAATTTGAAAAATCAAAAGGATCTGACTTTGCTAAAGCGACTGACCCTACATCATTGCTTTACAATGGTCCGTTCTTACTGAAAGGTTTGACTGCTAAGTCTTCTATTGAGTTCGCTAAGAATGAAAATTACTGGGACAAAGATAATGTTCACATTGATAAAGTAACCCTTGCTTACTATGATGGTTCAGACCAAGAGTCAATTGAACGTAACTTTACAAGTGGAGCTTATAGCTATGCCCGTCTTTATCCAACAAGTTCAAACTACTCTAAAGTAGAAGAAACCTACAAGGAAAATATCTTCTACACCCCATCAGGACCTGGTATTGGTGGTTTGGGTGTGAATATTGACCGCCAAGGTTACAAATACACTTCTAAGACAACTGACGAAGAGAAGACTTCTACTAAGAAAGCCCTTCTTAACAAGGACTTCCGTCAAGCCTTGAACTTTGCCTTTGACCGTACGTCTTATTCAGCTCAAGTAAATGGTAAAGAAGGTGCTCCTCGTGCCGTTCGTAACCTCTTTGTAAAACCTGACTTTGTCTCTGCAGGTGAAAAAACTTTTGGTGACTTGGTAACTGAAAAGATGGCTGCTTACGGTGATGAGTGGAAGAATGTAAACTTTGCGGATGGTCAAGATGGACTCTTCAACGCCGATAAAGCTAAAGCTGAATTTGCCAAAGCCAAAACAGCATTGGAAGCAGAAGGTGTAAAATTCCCTATCCATTTGGATGTTCCAGTAGACCAAACAGCTAAAAACTATATCGCACGTATTCAATCCTTCAAACAATCCGTTGAAACAGTGCTTGGAGAGGGCAATGTAGTCATCGATATCCAACAAGTTTCTAAAGATGAGTTTAATAATATTACCTACTATGCGGCGAATGCAGCAGCAGAAGACTGGGATCTCTCAGGTGCCGTTGGATGGAACCCTGACTATGAAGATCCATCAACTTACCTTGATATCTTGAAGACAACGAATGCTGAACAAACAAAAACATACATGGGTTACGAAGGTGCAGATAATGCTGCAGCAGCTCAAGTTGGTTTGAAAGAATACGATAAGCTAGTTGATGAAGCTGCTAAAGAAACCAACGACTTGAATGTTCGTTATGAAAAATACGCGGCTGCTCAAGCTTGGTTGACAGATAGCTCACTCATCTTGCCAGCTATGTCATCAACTGGTGCTGCACCATTCATTTCTCGTGTTGTACCATTCACAGCATCATACAGCCAATCTGGAGATAAGGGCTCAGACGTATACTTCAAGTATATTCAGTTACAAGACAAGGTTGTAACAAAAGCTGACTATGAACAAGCTCGTGAAAAATGGCTCAAAGAGAAAAAAGAATCAAACGAAAAAGTTCAAAAAGAATTGGCTAATCACGTTAAATAAATAACTCTCAAGAGAACTTTCTCTCCATGAGGAGAAGGTTCTTTTGGGATTTTAAAAGGAAACGATATGAAGAAATATATTTTTATGCGTGTATTACGTTCATTGTTGTCCATTTTCTTGGTGACAACCTTGACCTACACAATTATCTATACGATGGTTCCTCGAAAATTGATTTTCAAGCAGGATACCAACTATAACAAGATTGCAACGACGCCGGACAAGCGGGATAATTATGAAAATACCGTTTATGAACGGATGGGCTATATCGAGTACTACGATACCAAAGAGTTGCAAGAAAGAGCGAGCACAATGGACTCATCTGTAACAGTGGATGCCAATGATACCAATAAGGCAATCTACGAAAAATACATCAACCAACTAGGAAATGGTTGGACACTCGGTGTGTTCTCAGAAAGTGGTCAATTCTATGCTACGCGTGAAATTCCGATTTTTGAACGTGTTTTCAAATTCTATGCCAACTTGATTGATATTGATCATCCAAACAAGATCCAGGACCCTGAAAATCCAAACTTGGAACGCTATCTTCGTTTTGAAAATGACCCTGCTATCGGTTGGTCATTGGTTGGCTCAGGTACAAAACATAAGTATCTTTTGTATTTCAACAATCAATTCCCATTTGTACACCAAAACTTTGTGAACATTAACTTGGGTGATTCTTACCCAACTTATGCAAATACACCAGTGCTTCAAGTTATTACACAAGGTCAGGGACAAACTAAGACATCAGAAGTTCAATTCCCTACAGGTAAAAAGACTTCATCTGTAGATATCTACTCTCGTACCTACAAATCTCCAAGTCAAGCAGATGCGCGTGAGGTAGCCAACTATGGTAAGGACGATCCATATACAGCTACAGAAAGCAATTACCAATACCCATCAATGATTGCAAGTTCAGCTGTTGCTGGTTTGATTGGTTTAATTATTTCGTATGCGATTGCTATTCCACTTGGATCTGCTATGGCTCGCCACAAGAATACTTGGATTGACAGCTTCTCGACAGGTGCTCTAACCTTCTTGCTTGCCCTTCCAACGATTGCCTTGGTTTATATCGTTCGCTTGATTGGATCATCTATTGGTCTGCCTGACTCATTCCCTATCTTGGGGGCTGGAGATTGGCGTTCTTATGTCTTACCAGCAGTTATTCTAGGTTTGTTGGGTGCGCCAAGTACAGCTATCTGGATTCGTCGTTACATGATCGACTTGCAATCTCAGGACTTCGTTCGTTTTGCGCGTGCCAAAGGTTTGTCTGAAAAAGAAATTTCAAATAAACACATCTTTAAAAATGCCATGGTTCCTTTGGTTTCAGGTATTCCTGGTGCCGTAATCGGAGTTATTGGTGGTGCAACATTGACAGAAACGGTCTTTGCTTTCCCAGGTATGGGTAAAATGTTGATTGACTCTGTTAAGGCATCAAACAACTCAATGGTAGTTGGTCTCGTCTTTATCTTTACATGTATTTCTATCTTCTCACTCTTTGTAGGAGATATCTGGATGACCATGCTTGACCCACGTATTAAATTGACAGAGAAAGGAGGCAAATAATGTCAACAATCGATAAAGAAAAATTTCAGTTCGTAAAACGTGACGATTTTGCCTCTGAAACAATTGATGCTCCTGCCTATTCATACTGGGGTTCTGTATTTAGACAATTTCTAAAGAAAAAATCAACCGTCTTTATGTTAGGAATTTTGGTTGCCATTATCTTGATGAGCTTTATTTACCCAATGTTCTCAGATTTTGACTTCAACGATGTAAGTAAGGTTAATGACTTCTCTGCTCGTTTTATCAAACCCAATGCTGAACATTGGTTTGGTACAGATAGCAATGGTAAATCCTTGTTTGATGGGGTTTGGTTTGGTGCGCGTAACTCTATCCTTATCTCTGTAATTGCCACTTTTATCAACCTTGTAATTGGGGTTATTGTTGGTGGGATTTGGGGGATTTCAAAATCCGTTGACCGCGTCATGATGGAAGTTTATAACATTATTTCAAACATTCCATCTCTCTTGATTGTTATTGTCTTGACTTACTCAATCGGTGCTGGTTTCTGGAATTTGATTTTTGCCATGAGTGTGACAACTTGGATTGGGATTGCTTATATGATTCGTATTCAAATCATGCGTTACCGTGACTTGGAATACAACCTTGCTTCTCAAACACTTGGAACACCAACTTTTAAAATCATCGTTAAAAACATCATGCCGCAATTGGTATCTGTTATTGTTTCTACGATGACCTTGATGTTGCCAAGCTTCATCTCTTATGAAGCCTTCCTTTCCTTCTTTGGATTGGGATTACCTGTAACAGTGCCAAGTTTGGGACGTTTGATCTCAGATTACTCACAAAACGTTACGACCAACGCTTACTTGTTCTGGATTCCGTTGACAACCTTGATCTTGGTATCCCTATCTCTTTTCGTTGTTGGTCAAAACCTAGCGGATGCTAGTGATCCACGTACACATAGATAGGAGTAGACATGACAAAAGAAAGTAATGTAATTTTGACTGCTCGTGATATTGTCGTGGAATTTGACGTTCGTGACAAAGTTCTGACGGCTATCCGAGGAGTTTCTCTAGACCTGGTTGAAGGAGAAGTTCTTGCCTTGGTAGGTGAGTCCGGTTCTGGTAAATCTGTTTTGACAAAAACCTTTACAGGAATGTTAGAAGACAATGGACGTATTGCCCAAGGAAGCATCGACTATCGTGGACAAGACTTGACCGCCCTTACTTCTAACAAGGAATGGGAGAAGATTCGTGGTGCTAAAATTGCGACCATCTTCCAAGACCCCATGACAAGTTTGGACCCAATCAATACAATCGGTAGCCAAATCACTGAAGTTATCGTTAAACACCAAGGGAAAACAGCTAAGGAAGCCAAAGAGATGGCAATCGACTATATGAACAAGGTCGGAATCCCAGATGCTGAAAAACGTTTTGAAGAGTATCCTTTCCAATATTCTGGAGGGATGCGCCAACGTATCGTTATTGCGATTGCCCTTGCCTGTCGTCCAGATATCTTGATCTGTGACGAACCAACAACGGCCCTTGACGTAACCATTCAAGCGCAAATCATTGATTTGCTTAAAACCTTGCAAAATGAGTACCACTTTACTATTATCTTTATCACCCATGACCTTGGTGTGGTAGCAAGTATTGCCGATAAGGTAGCGGTTATGTATGCTGGTGAAATTGTAGAATACGGTACTGTTGAGGAAGTCTTCTATGATCCACGTCATCCATATACTTGGAGTCTCTTGTCTAGCTTGCCTCAGCTTGCTGATGATAAAGGGGAATTGTACTCTATCCCAGGAACACCACCGTCTCTTTATACTGAGTTGAAAGGTGATGCCTTTGCCCTTCGTTCAGATTATGCGATGCAAATTGATTTTGAAGAGAAGGCACCTAAGTTTTCAGTCACTGATACCCACTGGGCTAAGACTTGGTTGCTTCATGAGAATGCTCCTAAAGTTGAAAAACCTGGAGTCATTGCAGATTTGCATGACAAGATTCGTGATAAAATGGGCTTTGCTCATCTAGAAGACTAGGAGGAAGGAAATGTCTGAAAAATTAGTAGAAATTAAAGATTTAGAAATTTCCTTCGGTGAAGGAAGTAAGAAGTTTGTTGCGGTTAAAAACGCCAACTTCTTTATCAACAAGGGAGAAACTTTCTCTCTTGTTGGTGAGTCTGGTAGTGGGAAAACAACCATTGGTCGTGCCATTATTGGTCTAAATAATACTAGTAAAGGTGAAATCATCTTTGATGGTCATAAAATTAATGGGAAAAAATCTCATAAGGAATCATCAGATTTGATCCGTCGTATCCAGATGATTTTCCAGGACCCTGCAGCGAGCTTGAATGAGCGTGCGACAGTTGACTATATCATCTCTGAAGGTCTTTACAACTATCACTTGTTTAAAGATGAAGAAGACCGAAAAGAAAAAGTTCAAAAGATGATTCATGAAGTTGGGCTTTTGAAAGAACACTTGACCCGTTACCCACACGAGTTTTCTGGTGGCCAACGCCAGCGTATCGGGATTGCCCGTGCTCTTGTGATGGAACCTGATTTCGTTATTGCGGATGAGCCAATTTCAGCCTTGGACGTATCAGTGCGTGCGCAAGTCTTGAACTTGCTCAAGAAGTTCCAAAAAGAGTTGGGCTTGACCTATCTTTTTATCGCGCATGACTTGTCAGTTGTTCGCTTTATCTCAGATCGTATCGCGGTTATCTATAAGGGAGTTATCGTCGAAGTGGCTGAGACAGAGGAGTTGTTTAACAATCCTGTCCACCCATACACTCAAGCGCTTCTATCTGCTGTACCGATTCCAGATCCAATCTTGGAACGCAAGAAGGTCTTGAAAGTTTACGATCCTGACCAACATGACTATGAGACAGATAAGCCATCTATGGTAGAAATTCGTCCAGGTCACTATGTTTGGGCCAATCAAGCAGAACTTGCTCGTTACAAGAAAGCTCTTAAAGAATAAACAAATTAGGAGAGGACCGAAAGGTCTTCTCATTTTTAATAGAAAAAATCCCCTTTTACTTGCTTGTAAAAGGGGGATTGTATTATCATTAGCGTTTAGACCAGGTGCGTTTCATAAAGAGTAGCAAAATTGGGTATATCTCTAAGCGACCTGCAATCATTGCAAAGGAGAGGAGGATTTTAGAGAGGGGACTAAAGATGGCAAAACTTGAGGTTGTACCTAGAATAGGTCCAATATTGTTAAAACAGCTGAAGACCGCACTGGTCACGACTAGAAAATCATTACTATCAAGACTGACGATAAAGATGAGAGAGAGAATGATCATCATATAGATGGCAAAATATTTAAGAATCTTGTGCTGGGTATCCTTATCAATTACAGTTTTATTGACGTGTAGAGTCAAAACACGGTGAGGAGATAAGGTGGACAAAATCTGATTTTTTGCGATTTTAGAGAGGATAAGTCCTCTGATCACCTTAAGACCACCTGCAGTTGAGCCAGCTGATCCACCGATTCCCATGAGGAAGAGGAGGATAAATTGGGAAAAGAGGGGCCAGTTGGTAATGTCTCCGTAACCAAAACCTGTTGTCGTGATGATATTGGAAACCTGGAAGAAGGCCATTTCAACACTTTTAGAAACCCCTTGGTAGAGGTGGAGCGTATTAAGAGTAATCAAGCCGGTAGAAACTAGGACAATGATTATATATGCTCGTAGTTCTTCATCTCCAAAGAAAGTCTTAACTCGGCGGAGCATGAGGTAGTAGTAGAGATTGAAGTTGACCCCAAAAACCAGAACTCCGATACTAACGAGATAGGTGATGAGTGAGCTACCGTAGTGGGCAATTCCGTCGTTATAGACGGTAAAGCCCCCAGTTCCTGCTGTTCCCATAGCGATGACAAAACTATCATAGAGAGGCATGCCTGCTAGATAGTAGATAACCACAAAAAGGGAGAAGAGAGCCAGATAAAGCAGATAGAGAATCTGGGCAGTGTTTTTTAGCTTAGATACGACCTTGCCAAAGACAGGTCCAGGGACCTCAGCCTTCATCACTTCCAAGTGGCTATTCTTGGCATTGTCCATAATTGCAAGTGCAAAGACGAGTACTCCCATCCCTCCGATCAAGTGGGTGAAACTTCTCCAGAAGAGGAGGGAACGAGTAAGAACGGAAACATCTGTTAGGATAGTAGCACCAGTCGTCGTAAATCCAGAACTTATTTCAAAGAAGGCATCGATGATGCTGGGGATTTGTCCTGAAAAGACAAAGGGGAGGCCACCAAAGAAAGACCATAGAATCCAACAGAGGGCAACAATTAAGACTCCTTCCTTGGCATAAATCCGTTGATTTTTCGGTTTCCGTAAAACACCTAGACCACCAAGAAGGACTAAAATTCCAATCGTAGAAAAGAGAGCGATAAATACTTGACTGGATTCTTGGTAATAGATTGCTACACTAACAGGGACTAGGAGAAGAACAGCTTCAATCAAGAGAAGTTTTGAGAGGAGGTAACGAATCATACTTTTATTCATTTTTTACCTCTCAATCAAATCATAAATTTTGGTGATGTTCGGCAATAAGGTCGTCACGAGCAACTTGTCTCCCACCTCAAGCATATCCTCTCCAGTAGGGAAGATTGTTTTTCCTTTTCGGATAATGGCTGCGATGAGAACCCCTTTTTTCAATTTCAACTGTGATAGAGGTTTGGCAGTCATTTTATTAGCTTCCTTGATTTGGAATTGGAGAGTTTCAATTTGACCGTTTGCTAGATGGTGCATGGCTTGAAGGTCTGAGTACTGAGCGTTTACTCGACCGCGGATAAAGTGCATAATGGTATCCACTGCGATGCTTTTTGGTGTGATGATACTTGAAAAATCAGGTGCGTGGATAATCTCTAGAAGGCTTGTTCGGTTGACCTTGGTGATATTCTTACGGACACCAACACGGTCAAGAAACATAGAAGTGATGATATTTTCCTCATCAACTCCAGTCAAGGTTGCGACTGCATCATAGTGGGGAGCACTTTCTTCCAGCAAAATGTCTTTTGCAGTTCCATCTCCTTGGACAATATAGAGATTGGGGAACTTTTCACTGAAGAAACGAGCTCTTTCAGGATTAATCTCGATGACCTTGGTATCAATGCGACTGTCTTTTAAAATGCCAAGCAGATAATAAGCGATCTTTCCAGCTCCAACGATAAGTAAGCTTTTCACTGCACGAGATTTAAAATAGTTATGGAAAAGCATCATATCTACACGATTTCCCGTAACAAAAATCCTATCCTTGTCTTGGATAATAACATTACCGCTTGGAATCATCAGTTGATGATCCCTCTCCATAGCACAGACAATGATGTTACCAAATTTTTTACGAAAGTCTGAGATTGGCATTTGACAAAGACCGCTAGAGTCCTTGACAACAAATTCCATGAGACTGACCCGACCTCCAGCAAATCGTTCGACAGAGAGGGCATTAGGGAAATCAATGATATTTGAGATCGCACGCGCTGCCAGGAGCTCTGGATTAACAATAAGTGAAAATCCAAGAATATTTTTCTCTTTAAAATAGGCATTGGAGTATTCAGGATTTCGTACCCGAACGATGGTTTCTTTAGCCCCCATTTTTTTAGCAAGTACCGCTGAAATCATATTCACTTCATCGTGTTCGGTTAGGGCGATAAAGATATCGCATTCTTGAACACCGGCTTGCTCCAAGATGGCAAAGTCAGCACCATTTCCAAGGAGACCTATGATATCAAAGCGACTGACAATGTGATTGAGAACAGCCTCATCTTGTTCGATGAGGACAACGTCATGGTTTTCTGCAACCAGTGAACGACAGAGGGCGAAACCAACTTTCCCTCCACCAACAAGGACAATTTTCATATAAAAAACCTACTTTTTCATGATGTAACTATCATACCCTTTTTTAGCAAAAAATGCACTTGCTAAGGCGATTTTTAGGGGAAGAAAGGCCTTTTTCAAGTTTCGAAGATGCATTTGTTTAACTTCTATGACAATGTCTCCGATTTGAAGTGATTTGGCTCTTTTACTACACCTTTTCAGAAAGGGAATGAGCAAACATGAAAATATCATCAAAAAAAGTAAAAAAATCAAGTCGTTTCTATTGACAATGATTCTGAAAGTGTTATACTAAAAAAGTAGTTTCGCTGATTTACTTCAAACCTGTTGTGAGGTAAGTTAACGATGCCTTAACCACGCTGTTTGCTGAGCTTGACTCCGGGCAGTGTGGCTATTTTTTTGCAATGATAAAAGGAAGCCCGTCATGACAAATCACATTGTATTATTTGAACCTCAGATTCCACAAAACACAGGTAACATTGCGCGTACTTGCGCTGCGACCAATTCTCCCCTCCATATCATTAAACCGATGGGATTTCCGATTGATGACCGCAAGATGAAGCGGGCTGGTTTGGACTACTGGGATAAGCTTGAGATTTATTTTTATGACAGTTTGGAAGATTTCATGTCTCAGATGAAGGGTAAACTCTATCTGATTTCGAAATTTGCGGAAAAGGTCTATTCTGAGGCAGATTTATCGACGGACGAAGACCATTATTTTCTCTTTGGACGTGAAGACAAGGGCTTGCCTGAGGACTTTATGCGGGAGCATCCCGAAAAGGCTCTCCGTATTCCTATGAATGATGAACATGTTCGTAGTCTCAATGTTTCCAATACCGTCTGCATGATTGTTTATGAAGCCCTCCGCCAGCAGAACTTTGCAGGTCTTGAGCTTGTTCACACCTATGAAGCAGATAAATTGAAATAAACAAAATGCTTGCACTTGCAAGCGTTTTTTGTTATGATTAAAGGGTCTTCAGGGCAGGGTGAGATTCCCGACCGGCGGTGACTTTAACTAGGAAATGATCTTTTCCTTTTATACTTTGTTGACAAGCTTTGCCTAACCAGAAGTTATGCCTACAGCTTGTCGCCTAGTCTAAAAGAAAAATCTCTATTTCCTTCTCTTTAAAGAAGTCCGCGAGCGCAAGCTGATGTGGTGCAATTCCACAACCGACAGTATAGTCTGGATGGGAGAAGACGAAAGAATGGCTTTGTCTGTTCGGATGAGTTTATAGATGAATTGCAACCGCTTGCTCAAAAGAGTGAGAGGGAACTTTTGGGATATAAAAAGTGAGAATAGATAGAGGGATCCTTTCCAACTTCTTCTGATTTTATAGAAAATTGGAGGAACCTGTTATGACAAATACACGTCGACTTTCGACCATTGCGATTTTATCAGCCATTTCATTTGTGCTGATGTACTTTGACTTTCCGCTCTTGCCAGCGGCGACCTTCCTCAAGATCGAGTTTAGTATCTTGCCAGTCCTTGTGGGCTTGGTGGTGATGGATTTGCCTGCTGCTCTAGGCATTCTCTTGTTGCGATCACTCTTGAAGTTGCTTCTCAATAGCCAGGGAGTGAATACTTACATTGGCTTGCCAATGAATATCGTAGCCTTGGGAGTTTTTGTTATCGCTTTTGGTTTGATTTGGAAAAAGGAACGCAGCACCCTTCGCTTCCTACTGGCATCTCTAGTGGGAACTGTCGGCTTGACTGTGGCTATGTTGCTTCTCAACTATGTCTATGCGGTTCCTTTATACGCGCAGTTTGCCAACTTTGATATTAGAGAAATTATAGGACTTTCTAACTACTTGATGACCATGGTTTTACCTTTTAACCTGATTGAAGGTATCATCTTTGCCGTTTCATTCTGGTTGTTATATGTCCTCTTGAAACCAACCTTAAAACATTATGAGAGATAAACAAACATTTTTAATGAAGGGCAGTTTTGCCCTTTTACTTTTCGTCCTTCTTGGCTATATGGTTAAGTTCTATCCTGAAACGCTGGTCGGTTTTGATCAACCGCTTCAGACTGCCCTTCGTGGGGACTTGCCAGATTACTTGACAGTTCTGTTCCGTACCCTTACGCATTTGATTGATATCCCGGTGATTATCACCTGGGTTGCCATCGCAGCCTTTATCTTTTATCGTAAGCAGTGGAAGATAGAAAGCTACTTCATGGCGGGTAATCTAACCTTAGCCGGTCTTTTAATCGTGACCTTTAAAAACATCTACCAGCGCCCACGGCCAGCTATTTTACACTTGGTAGAGGAGAAGGGTTTTTCTTTTCCAAGTGGGCATTCTCTGGCAGTGACTCTGATGGTAGGGACTCTGATTGTCATTCTCAGTCAACGGATTAAAGATCCAGTTTGGAGAAAAGTCGTTCAAATCGTCCTTGGCTTCTACCTAGTCAGTGTGCTACTATCTCGGGTCTATCTGGGAGTTCACTACCCATCAGATGTTCTTGCCAGTTTCTGTGTGGGTTTGGGAGTCTTGTTTATCGAATTTCCTTTCTATGACAAGCTTCGCTTCCAATGGCGATTTAAAGGCAAGCAGAAGTGAGATAGGTCTTGCAAGAATGGTAAAAATCTGATAAACTAAGTAGTAATTGAATAGAAATCCGCAAGACTAGTAACTCAAGGGAAGTATATCAGGGAGGAGAGCCGTGACTGCAAGCTCTCTATATGAAAGCTGGGTGAATTCACTTGCGCATGGATTTAGAGAAATGAAGGTCTGACTTGTCAGATGAAAACGGATGGTACCGCGTGTCAACGCTCCGAGTGGAGTTTTTGGCATGTGGTTTTCTTTTTATCTACAAGAGACTGATGGAGGAATTATGTCAACTATTGAAGAACAATTAAAAGCGCTTCGTGAAGAAACGCTGGCTAGCTTGAAGCAGATTACTGCTGAAAATGAAAAAGAGATGCAAGACTTGCGTGTCTCTGTCCTTGGTAAAAAAGGGTCGCTTACTGAAATCCTCAAAGGGATGAAAGATGTCTCTGCTGAGATGCGTCCAATCATAGGGAAACACGTCAATGAAGCGCGTGATGTCTTGACAGCAGCCTTTGAAGAAACAGCTAAGCTCTTGGAAGAAAAGAAAGTCGCTGCACAATTAGCTAGTGAGAGCATCGATGTGACACTTCCAGGTCGCCCAGTAGCGACTGGTCACCGTCACGTTCTGACACAAACCAGTGAAGAAATCGAAGATATTTTCATCGGGATGGGTTACCAAGTCGTGGATGGTTTTGAAGTGGAGCAAGACTACTACAACTTTGAACGTATGAACCTTCCAAAAGACCACCCAGCTCGCGATATGCAGGACACCTTCTATATCACAGAAGAGATCTTGCTCCGTACTCACACGTCTCCTGTTCAGGCGCGTGCCATGGATGCCCATGATTTTTCAAAAGGTCCTTTGAAGATGATCTCACCAGGGCGTGTGTTCCGTCGTGATACGGATGATGCGACCCACAGTCACCAGTTCCACCAAATCGAAGGCTTGGTTGTTGGGAAAAATATCTCTATGGCAGACCTTCAGGGAACCCTTCAGTTGATCGTCCAAAAAATGTTTGGAGAAGAGCGTCAGATCCGTCTGCGTCCATCCTATTTTCCATTCACAGAGCCATCTGTTGAGGTGGATGTTTCCTGCTTCAAGTGTGGAGGAGAAGGCTGTAACGTATGTAAGAAAACAGGTTGGATCGAAATTATGGGTGCCGGTATGGTTCACCCACGTGTCCTTGAGATGAGTGGTATCGATGCAACTGTTTACTCTGGCTTTGCCTTTGGTCTTGGACAAGAGCGCGTCGCTATGCTTCGTTACGGAATTAACGATATCCGTGGATTCTACCAAGGAGATGTCCGCTTCTCGGAACAGTTTAAATAAGATTGAAACCTGAAATACAGTCCTAGTCATTTTCTCTCGATGAGAATGGTGAGGACTGACTCGAAGAAAAAGAAAGGAATTGAAAAGGTCTTACTCGGTGAGATCTTACAATCAGAATTATGCTTGTATCTTATAAATGGTTAAAAGAATTGGTGGACATTGATGTGCCATCACAAGAGTTGGCTGAGAAAATGTCAACTACAGGGATTGAGGTCGAAGGTGTCGAATCACCGGCTGCTGGTCTCTCAAAAATTGTCGTCGGTGAGGTTTTGTCTTGCGAAGATGTGCCAGAAACTCACTTGCATGTCTGTCTGGTTAACGTTGGCGAAGAAGAAGCCCGTCAAATCGTTTGTGGTGCTCCGAATGTGCGTGCTGGTATCAAGGTCATGGTGGCTCTTCCAGGTGCCCGTATCGCTGACAACTACAAGATTAAAAAAGGGAAAATTCGTGGACTTGAGTCACTTGGAATGATCTGTTCACTTGGTGAATTGGGGATTTCTGACTCCGTTGTGCCAAAGGAATTCGCAGATGGCATCCAAATCTTGCCTCAAGATGCAGTACCAGGTGAGGAAGTCTTCTCATATCTAGACTTGGATGACGAAATCATCGAACTTTCGATTACACCCAACCGAGCAGACGCCCTTTCTATGCGTGGGGTAGCGCACGAAGTGGCAGCTATCTATGACAAGGCAGTCAACTTCAAAGAATTTACCTTAATAGAAACAGACCAAGCTGCAGCAGATGCCCTTTCTGTAGGCATTGAAACAGATAAGGCGCCTTACTATGCAGCCCGTATCTTGGACAATGTGACCATCGCACCAAGTCCACAATGGTTGCAAAACCTTCTTATGAACGAAGGCATCCGTCCTATCAACAACGTTGTAGACGTGACCAACTATATCCTGCTCTACTTTGGTCAACCCATGCATGCATTTGACTTGGATACCTTTGAAGGGGCTGACATCCGTGTGCGTGAAGCGCGTGCTGGTGAAAAATTGGTGACCTTGGACGGTGAAGAACGTGAACTTGCAGAAACTGACCTAGTCATCACTGTTGCTGACAAACCAGTAGCCCTTGCAGGTGTCATGGGGGGACAAGCAACAGAAATCTCTGAAAAATCTAGTCGTGTCGTCCTTGAGGCTGCTGTTTTCAATGGCAAATCGATTCGTAAGACTAGCGGTCGTTTGAATCTTCGTTCGGAATCATCTTCTCGATTTGAAAAAGGCATCAATGTGGCAACAGTCAATGAAGCCTTGGATGCTGCGGCTAGCATGATTGCTGAGCTTGCAGGTGCAACGGTGCGTAAGGGCATCGTTTCAGCGGGTGAACTTGACACTTCTGATGTGGAAGTTTCTTCAACTCTGGCTGACGTCAATCGTGTCCTTGGTACGGAGCTTTCATACGCTGATGTGGAAGATGTCTTCCGTCGTCTTGGCTTTAGTCTTTCTGGAAATGCAGACAGCTTTACAGTCAGCGTACCCCGTCGTCGTTGGGATATCACTATCGAGGCAGACCTCTTTGAAGAAATCGCTCGTATCTACGGTTACGACCGTTTGCCAACTAGTCTTCCAAAAGATGACGGTACAGCAGGGGAATTGACTGCGACACAAAAATTGCGTCGCCAAGTTCGTACAATCGCTGAAGGAGCAGGTTTGACAGAAATCATTACCTACGCTCTGACAACGCCTGAAAAAGCAGTTGAGTTCACAGCTAAACCGAGTAACCTTACTGAGCTCATGTGGCCAATGACTGTGGATCGTTCTGTCCTCCGTCAAAATATGATTTCAGGTATCCTTGATACAGTTGCCTACAACGTAGCTCGTAAGAACAAAAACTTGGCTCTTTACGAGATTGGAAAAGTCTTTGAACAAACAGGCAATCCAAAAGAAGACCTACCAAATGAGATCAATAGCTTTGCTCTTGCCTTGACAGGCTTGGTTGCAGAAAAAGACTTCCAAACAGCAGCAGTTCCAGTTGATTTCTTCTATGCTAAGGGAATCCTTGAAGCCCTCTTTGCTCGTTTGGGACTCCAAGTAACTTATACAGCTACAGCTGAAATTGCAAGTCTCCACCCAGGTCGTACAGCTGTGATTTCACTTGGTGACCAAGTTCTTGGTTTCCTTGGCCAAGTGCATCCAGTAACTGCCAAGGCTTACGATATTCCAGAAACATATGTAGCGGAGCTCAACCTTTCAGCCATCGAAGCTGCTCTTCAACCAGCTGCTCCATTTGTGGAAATCACGAAGTTCCCAGCAGTTAGTCGTGACGTTGCCCTTCTCCTCAAGGCAGAAGTGACTCATCAAGAAGTTGTAGATGCTATCCAAGCTGCAGGCGTGAAACGTTTGACAGATATCAAACTCTTTGACGTCTTCTCAGGCGAAAAATTGGGACTTGGCATGAAGTCAATGGCTTATAGCTTGACCTTCCAAAATCTAGAAGATAGCTTGACAGACGAAGAAGTCGCACGCTATATGGAAAAAATCCAAGCATCACTCGAAGAAAAAGTGAATGCAGAAGTGCGTTAATAGTCTAAAATCCATCCCTCGGGGTGGATTTTTAGTTTCAAAAGGACAGTTCAGAAGAGAAAAGTGATAGTTGAGGAGGAAGCCATCTCAGAAAGTCTTTAATGAGTTATACTAAAGCTATCGCTGAAATACTTAAAATTTATTAGAGAAAGGATACTTTTGCTACTTATAATCCGATAAAATGGACATAAATCCTTGTAAAGGCTATCAAAAAGGAGTATAATAGGTGCAACATATCTCGGAGGTGGAAAATGTTAGAAGTAAGAAATCTAGAGAAAAGTTTCGGTTCCAAGCAAGTCTTGTTTGGTGTCGATTTTCAGGCAAGTCCGGGAAGGATTCTGGGCTTGGTCGGGAAGAATGGTGCTGGGAAAACAACGATTTTCCACAGTATGTTGAAATTTTTAGAGTACCAAGGAGAAATCAGTCTGGATGGACAGGAGATTCGTCAGGAAACCTACGCTCGGATTGGCTATCTGCCTGAGGAACGCAGTCTTATGCCCAAGCTGACAGTCCTTGAGCAAGTTCGCTATTTGGCGACTCTAAAGGGCATGGATGCTAAGGAGGTCAAGGAGAAACTTCCTCAATGGATGGAGAAATTGGAAGTGAAGGGCAAATTGACTGATAAAATCAAGAGCCTCTCCAAAGGGAATCAACAGAAAATTCAGCTCATTATCACACTGATCCATGAGCCTGACTTGATTATCCTGGATGAGCCTTTTAGTGGCTTGGATCCAGTCAATACCGAGTTACTTAAACAAGTCATCTTGAAAGAGAAAGAGCGCGGTGCAATCATTATTTTTTCTGACCATGTCATGACAAATGTCGAGGAACTTTGCGATGATATCCTGATGATTCGTGATGGGCGTGTGGTCTTGCACGGACCAGTTCAGGATGTCCGTAATCAATACGGGAAAACACGTCTTTTTGTTTCAAGTGAACGAAGCAAGGAAGAATTGGAAAATCTTCCTCATGTCAAACAGGTGAGCTTGACCAAACAAGGTAGTTGGAAATTAATCCTAGATGATGAGAGCGCTGGAAGGGAACTCTTCCCAATCCTGACTCAAGGTCAATACATCGCGACCTTTGACCAACAAGCTCCAACAATCGATGAAATCTTTAAACTAGAATCAGGGGTGGAAGTATGAGAAATATGTGGGTTGTAATGAAGGAAACCTATCTTCGACATGTCAAGTCGTGGAGTTTCTTCTTTATGGTGATTTCGCCGTTCCTCTTTTTAGCCTTATCTGTAGGAATCGGCTATCTCCAAGGGTCTTCTATGGCCAAGAATAGCAAGATAGCAGTAGTAACAACTGTGCCATCTGTGGAAGAAGGGCTCAAGGGTACCAATGGTATCAACTTTGATTATAAGGATGAAGCCAGTGCCCAAGCTGCTATCAAGGATGAGAAAATTAAGGGTTACCTAACCATTGACCAAGAGGACAGCGTCCTCAAGGCCGTCTATCACGGTGAAACTTCTCTTGAAACAGGCATCAAACTAGCAGTAACCAATAAGCTAAATGAACTGCAATACCAACTCAATCGTTCGGCAGCCAATTTGTCTCAAGAACAGGAAAAACGCTTGGCTCAAACTGTTGACTTTACTGAGAAGATTGATGAATCCAAAGAAAATAAAAAGATGGTCCAAACCATTGCGGCTGCGGGGCTTGGTTTCTTCCTTTATATGATCTTGATTACTTATGCTAGTGTCACTGCTCAGGAAGTGGCTAGCGAGAAAGGAACCAAAATCATGGAAGTGGTCTTCTCTAGTATCCGAGCTAGTCATTATTTCTACGCTCGCATGATTGCCTTGCTTCTTGTGATTTTGACCCATATTGGCATTTACGTCGTGGGTGGGCTGGCTGCCATTCTGCTCTTTAAAGACCTACCAATTTTGGCACAATCTGGTATTTTAAACCATATAGGAGAGGCCTTCTCGCTCAATACCTTATTGTTTGTCTTAGTTAGCCTCTTTATGTACGTTGTTTTAGCAGCCTTCCTAGGATCTATGGTTTCTCGCCCTGAGGATTCAGGAAAAGCCTTGTCGCCTTTGATGATCTTGATTATGGCAGGATTCGTCGGAGTGACTGCTCTAGGCGCTGCTGGGGACAATTTAGTTCTGAAAATTGGTTCCTACATTCCCTTCATTTCGACCTTCTTTATGCCATTTAGAGCTATAAATGGGTATGCAAGTGATCTAGAAGCTTGGATTTCGCTTGCCATAACGGTTGTTTTTGCGGTTACTGCGACAGCCTTTATCGGACGCATGTATGCTAGTCTAGTCCTTCAAACAGATGATTTGGGAATCTGGAAAACCTTTAAACGTGCCTTGGCTTATAAATAGGTTTGCGGATTAAAAGAAAATATAAAATAACAAAAGGATAAGATTCAAGTGAAATCTTATCCTTTTTGAGTGTTTTTATCCTAATACTTTCTTTAGAAACAATAACTAAAAATACATAGTGCTAGGGAAGGAGGCATAGATCCTTTTTCACCTATACATGCAAAAAATGATTTATTCGTTTAGCTTAATATTTCCACTTTTTGCAGTAATAGTGAGAGTGGCAGTAGGGGTTTCAATTTTGTGAACGAGAGTACTACCAGTATGCTTGCTGTCTTTAGTGTATTCTACATTGATACCGTTAGGGATATCAATATCACCAAGAGTTGTTTTTAGATCGAAGGATAGTTTATTCAAACTATTGGGAAGCAGTTGCAGGTTGACATCTCCTAGCTGATTAGTGATGGAGATGTTTCCAACTAAGTCTAATTGCTTGGAACTTAATGAGCCACTAGATATTTTTAAACTAGTGTCGGAAATTTTACTTGAATTTAGATTGATATCGCCCAGAGCAGTAGTGATTTCACCAGTTTCAAAATGACTATTATTTAGTCCGATATTACCCGAAGAATCTTTGATTTCTCCAGAGCTAATTTGACTATTGTTTAGAGTAATATCTCCAAGAGCGTTACGGATTTTGCTAGACAAGAATTGACTATTGTTGATTGTTAGATTTCCCTTGGATAAAGTAATTTCAGTGTTATTTGCTGATAAATTAGATAGTGTAATATCTCCAAGTGAAGAGCTACTATTAAACGTCTCAAGTTTGGTTCCCTTTGGTAGAGTGAGGTAAACAATGTTTTTTTCTTGATACTCGTTACTAAATAAATTGAGGAGAGATTGGATTCCAGAGCTTATACGAAAGCCTCCTGAATTTTCTTCCCTGATATTTAATTTTCCATTTTCAGAGTTTACCGTGAGTTTTCCAAACGTATCATTGTTAATCTGATAGTTGTGGTCGTGTTGGTAATAGCTTAAATGGATATTATCATCAGAGGATTCTTCGACAACGAGGTTTCTCATTGCTAGATTTACAGTTAAAGAAGAAATTTTAGAGAAACTTTCTTCGGTTTTTGTTGCCTTTGATTTATTTTTAGTAGAGTTGATTAAATCATTGAATCCACCTGTTGCAGATCCGATGGCCGTCAAAGCACCGCCTAAGATACAAGCTAAGATAGCTATAGATAAAAATTTTTTCTTTGAGTTCATATTAGCCATAATGTGCTCCTTTCTTTGCAAATACTTGTGCTAGCTTGACAAAGCCAGCTTTACCAAACTGAACAATCGGAGAGATATTTGAGAAGAAGAAGCCAGAGAGTCCTAAGGCAATAATACTGAATCCAAGAATAAATAGGAATGCTGGGATGGAGGTAGATAGCCCTAGTGTGAGAGCTTCCCAGATTAAGCTTGCACCGAATATAAAGAGAGCTAAACTAACAATAGCCATTAGGAAAGCCAGAGTAAAAATGAATAAAAAGAAAACAAAAGTTAAGACTATAGCTACTATAAAAAGGGGGATAGCTAAGGGAGCTGCCAAAATTGACAAAATAGAAATTTGAACGATATTCTTTGTACTATTTGCTGAATTATTCTTTTGCTCATCTTCTTCTATCTTTTTGTCCAAAAGGTGTATCATAATTTCATGAGCTGCCTCCTTTGGATTACCTAAATCAGCAATAGCGGTTGCTTCACCTTCAGGTCCTACTTCGTCAAAATACTCAGTGAAATGTTCTATAGTTTCTTCGTAGTCCTTACGTGGTAGTTTTTTTAGATACTTTTCTAGCTCAGCTAGATATTCAGTTTTTGTCATGTCGAATGCTCCCTTCTACGATGCCGTTGATTGTTGTAGTATAAAGTTTCCACTCTTCTTTCAGAGTAAGTAGGTATTCATATCCGTAGGAAGTAAGTGTATAGTATTTTCGTTTACGTCCCTGTTTTTCCTTCGAATAAGTTGCGAGATAATCATTTTGTTCCAGCTTTTTTAGTATGGGATAAAGAATAGACTCTTTGATGTTAGCAATTAGCTTAATGGTCTGACTAATCTCATAACCGTAGGAATCATCTTTTTCAAGAATGGCAAGGATAAGAAATTTTATTAAAGCTGAGGATGTAGGGAAATACATATACCACCTCCTTGTGTAAAAAATATATATATAATTAATTTATATATAGCTTACCTTCTTTTAGAATAATTGTCAAGCATGATATATAAAAAAAATATATAATTTAACAAAATAGTTTGTAATAATGTTACGCAAAAACATCTCTATTATAAAATAAGAAGTAGTATATTAATTAAAAATGGGAAAGAAAGCTTATTGGGAACGATTAATATGAAAGCTTCTTTGATGATTAAAGGGAAAAATATTTTCATATCTATTGACTTTTAGTAGTAAAATTTGGTATGATAGTAGACGGTATTGTTTACCCCATTTGTAAGGCCCCGGAACCTTTCAAATACCCCGCGGACCGGAACATCCGCCCTGTAAACAAAAACGATATTCATATAGGAGAAATCATGAACAAAACTACATTCATGGCTAAACCAGGCCAAGTAGAACGCAAATGGTACGTTGTTGACGCAACTGATGTACCTCTTGGACGCCTTTCAGCAGTTGTTGCTAGCGTACTTCGCGGAAAAAACAAACCAACATTCACACCACACACTGATACAGGTGACTTCGTAATCGTTATCAATGCTGAAAAAGTTAAATTGACTGGTAAAAAAGCAACTGATAAGATCTACTACACTCACTCAAACCACCCAGGTGGATTGAAACAAATCTCTGCTGGTGAACTTCGTTCTAAAAATGCAGTACGTTTGATCGAAAAATCAGTTAAAGGTATGCTTCCACACAATACTCTTGGCCGCGCTCAAGGTATGAAATTGAAAGTATTCGTTGGAGCTGAGCACACTCACGCTGCACAACAACCAGAAGTTCTTGATATTTCAGGACTTATCTAAGGAAAGGAACAATAAAGTATGTCACAAGCACAATATGCAGGTACTGGACGTCGTAAAAACGCTGTTGCACGCGTTCGCCTTGTTCCAGGAACTGGTAAAATCACTGTTAACAAAAAAGATGTTGAAGAGTACATCCCACACGCTGACCTTCGTCTTGTTATCAACCAACCATTCGCAGTTACTTCAACTGTAGGTTCATACGACGTTTTCGTTAACGTTGTAGGTGGTGGATACGCTGGTCAATCAGGAGCTATCCGTCACGGTATCGCTCGTGCCCTTCTTCAAGTAGACCCAGACTTCCGCGATTCATTGAAACGCGCAGGACTTCTTACACGTGACTCACGTAAAGTTGAGCGTAAGAAGCCAGGTCTTAAGAAAGCTCGTAAAGCATCACAATTCTCAAAACGTTAATCGACACGATTATATCAACGTTTCAAAGCACTCAAGAGTTCACCTCATGGGTGCTTTTTTTATGTTTTTTGAAAAAGTTCACCTCAAAGTTTACCTTATTTTAACCTTATTGTTTTAGAGACTTTAAGGCAAATTCACCGACTGCCATAGGGACTACATTAGAAGTATTGACATAAATCTGTGTTGTACCTGTGTCGCTATGTGTTAGAGCTTCGGAAATAGCTTCTAAGCTCATTCCTGCCTGTTTAGCGAGTGTTGCTCCCGTATGACGTAGTTTATGTGGTGTAGCGTGTGTAAGCTCTGGGTGTCGCTTTCTGATAGTTTTCATCTTATTATTGAGATAGTCAGAGTGTAAAGGTTTATTGACATTTCCTCTGGTATCTATGTAAGTGAAGATGAATTGTTCTGGATTAGTGATGATACCAAACTTTGTTAGTTCATATTTTTGTTGTTTTTTCCATAAGGTTAGAAGTTGAAGTAAGTCGCTAGAAATAGAAAAGATAGTTTTTTTATTTCCTTTGGTAGATTTTACTTGTCCATATCTATCTAGAGCCTGAATTAACTGAATCTGAGATTTTGAAAAGTCGATATGTTTCCACTGGAGAGCATATGTTTCTGATTTTCTATCTCCAAGGAAAAAAGTGAGATAGAAAAGGACGTAATCTTTGAGTGATAATTTATCGTTCTCTAAATCTTCTTTAAAGGCTGAGAACCATTCTTGGAGTTGCTCATGAGTTAAATATAAATCTTCATCACGTTTTGATTCTGCAAGTTGAATTTTTTTGACAGCCTTAATTCGTCTTAAAGTTTTTGCAACTCTATTTGCTTCAATATACTCAAGTTCTTCTGCCCAATCAAAAATAGAAATAACGTAACTTCGTAAAGTTTTGAAGTTGGCATATTCGTTGGCTTTTGCCGTCATCAAATTTAGAATAACCTGTTTATTTTGGTTTAAAAATTGAATCGTATAGTTGCTAAGAAGTGGTAATATATGCTTTTTAAAACATGTTTTGGTGTTAGCAATTGTTGACCTGCTTGGTGGCTTCGAAGTAGATGTAGTTTGTCCTGCTTTGTAAGATTCCCACCAAATATTATTATAGAAGTCCGAGAAAAGAATATCTTCTTTTCCTAGTCCCGAAAAGACGTTATCTTCAATTTGGTTTAGCTTCGTAAGTAGGTCTATCTCTGCTTGTCGTGCCTCCTTTCTTGTTTTAAATCTCTTATCATAATAGTTATTGTTAACGATACCAAGAGGCATTCGTGCTTCTAATGGTATATAGACTTTTAAGCGGTAAGTTCCGTTTTTTGTCTTACTGATAGTCATGATATTCTCCTTTATATCGAACCAGAAAATATCATGACCATTATAAAATAAAAATCTTGATTTTTCTAGTTGTTACTGTTTAGCCAGCGGTCAATAGCATCTTTGTGGAATCGAATTGTTTTTCCAATTTTGATTGATGGAAGCCCCCTTTGAATCCATGAATCAAGAGTATTGTTGGAAATTCCTAAATAGTCGCAAGTCTGTTGTTTGTTAAAATAGGGACAACTTAAAGGATTTTTTTCTAATTGTTGTTTAATTTCTTTTTGAATAAGATTGGATAATAATAGTTGAATTTGGTGAATTTGCTCATCTGGTAGGATTACTTGCATTTATTCTCCTCCTTCTTATCTTGGTTCCTCATTGGATTGCATCGACGTGAATCCAAATACTTAGCAAAAAAGTAGGTACGCTCAATGATAAGTCCAAGAAGTGGTGTGTGATTAGCTCGTGCATACCAGACGAGTTCTTCAAACTCTGTGAAGTCATTCTGCTCAATAATATCCACAACTTCATGCATGAAATCATCTGAGTTATTTTCTACAAGAAATTTATCGAGATTAAAACCACATCCAACTTCAATATCATCTATATCATATTGAGTTTTCTCCTTATTTTCAGCATGAATGAAATAGTCGAAAAGTCCTTTGGGTGATTGTACGATTTCTACATGAGCAGGGCCATTCAACTTATCCTTGATTAGCTCAGAAACTTGTTTATAACTTTTGAGAGAATCAAAGAAGAAAGCCCCGTGTTTGTGAGATTTTTTCAGTTCCCCAGTTTGTCGGTTAATGTCTTTATCGTGCCAAGGACTCAGGATGAAGGGGATGTGTAGTTCTTCAAGAACTTCAAGATAGTCAGCAGGGGCGCTTTCTTTGTAAAAAAGGAATGTCCACTTGCTGGAGCGTTGTTCTTTTACCATTTTGATATACCTTTCTGATTACTGATTACAGGATAATTGGGGGTCGTAGTAACCCCAATTATCTTGGAAAATGCTAGAAGGGGCTATCTGGCTACTGCTTAACGCAAGCCATAGCCCCTTTTTGTCGTTTTTTACCAACTAACCATAGTTTATTACGAATCCGATTAGGTGCTGAAAAGTAATAATCAGGATGCTGACTTGCAACTTCTTCTTTCAGTTGAGAAGTCATGTCACCCAAGATTTTTTGCCCCTGCTGGTCTCGAGGAACTTTGACAAAAACCGTCACATCATCTTTTCGTATGTCTACGATGCTTTTATGTGCACAGTGATTAAAACTACTATTTATGGGATTAAAGGTAGTTATATTCTGATTGTCAATCGTGGTTATTTTTTCTGATTTTTCACGTTGCGTTAGAAACTGACGAAGTTTGAATGTAAAGTATACGGACTTAAAATAGTTGAATAGACTATCAAATCGAAATCGATTCAGAATTTCAAACATTACAGAAATAAATAGTGTAAGTAGAAGGAAGGACATTGCTGTATAAGAATATTTACTTCCTAAATCTAAATAGCCATTGAACTGGGAGAGGTCAAAAAAACTCAGAGGATTTAGGTTAAACTGATTTGATAGAAAATCCAGAGACCATCCTATAAATCCTGCTAGAAATGAAACTAGAATTAGATTGATATTGAGGTTGAATGTCCTCATGAAGTAAGATTTTTTCACCATTAAAGAATTCCTTTCTTTGTGTAATAGGTTGGACATAGTAGCGGAAGTACCTGATAAGGATGTTCGTTATCAATTACTTGAATCAGACCTGTTCCATGTCCAATAGGGATAACAATACCTTCTGGGTCGAGGTCGGGAAATAGAAATTGTGTCGTCTTCTTGTTAATGTTGCCAATCTGGATGAGGACATTAAGTTGTTCACGAACAGAAATGGGAATGGTAGTATGGTCGAATCTTTGGCTAACCAATAGTAAATGAATCCTTGTAGCACGGCCAAGAAGTGCGATAGAAGACAAGAGTGAGAAAAACGATTCTTTAATCGTCTTATTGACTCCTTCGGATAATGCAAGAACCTCATCAATCACAATTGTCATATGAGTGAACTCATGACGTGGATTCTCGTATAGGATTGCTTGACGTTTTTGAATCAGTTCTAGACATTGACTTAATTTCTCATTGATTTCTGATACAAAATCGGACTTAGAACGATTTTCAAGAGGATGAATCACGGCAATTTGATGTTCACGTGCCCAACGACTAGGCGTGTCAAATTTTGGGTCTACGATAATTAAATCAGATTGATTTTTGAGTACACTTAGTAGATAAGTAAGAGCATAAGATTTACCCGAACCACTATTTCCACAGATTGCAATGTGATTGACCTTATCAAAATTAAGCGTAAAATTTTCCATAATTGGAATTTGGTTTTTGGGCAAACTTGTTGTATATCTATCAAGGTCAGGAATGACCAATCGTTTTGAAATTCCCATCTTCCACGGAAAGAAGAGTCCTCGCTGAACATGAATATCATCCGTTTTTAGCGGGACAAAGTATGTTGCATTTTGCTTCAATAAAGTATAATGTGGGTATAGGGATGCGTTAGCAATCAAGAAGATTTTATTATAGAGCTCATCGTCTAAAATATAGGCGCAGGGAAGTCGTGGGATGAAGATGAAACCGTTTTCTTGAATGACAATGTTAAAACTGTTTGTATAACTTGTTTCGCCTTGCATCAAGGCTCCAAGAGCCATATTAAGGCTCTGGAGCAAGTATGATTGCAAGACGGTATCTGTTGTTCTAGATACCATTATTTGACCTCCTTGACATTGTCAGCTTTGAAGTAGACGTTAAAGCCAACTTCACAAGCTTGAAGATTATCAAATTGTACTAATGACATATATGATGGTAGAACTACTTCAGATTCAAATTTGACTCGGAAAGGCGGAAGCCCTTTTTGTGAGAACCAAGCTTTATAAGCGACAATTTCCCCTGTTGGTTGACCGTCTTCAAATTTAATTTGTGTTTCTAGTTCGGTGCTTAAGCAGAAAATTCCCTGCTTGTTGTCAATATATTCATTAGCAGTATTAACTGAGTAGCCACCTTTGCGATTGCGTGTTTTCATTAGATTTACCTCGTGTTTGATTATTTGTCTTAGCTAAGAACAATCTTAGTTTAACGTAATTTCATGAAGCAGACTGTCAGTTTTTATGACAGTCTATTTTTAAAATTGTGATATGAGGTAGGCAAATTCAGATAACCAATCAGTTAATTTTTCAGCAATTTGATAGGATGTTTCTTCTTCTGGAAACTCAGAGATAAAATTTAATAGAGAAGTAATAAGAGTTTCTTGATAATAGTCAGTAAAGTCGGATACTTGCTCGTTTGACGAAATGGAATAATTTCTAAGTTTTTGTTTTAAAATTTTTTTGAGTAAACTATTATCAAAAATGGGGTCTGTTAAAATTGCAATTATCAAGTTTTGAAAAAGTTGGAGCATAAACTCTTTGTTTGGAAAGAATAGTTTTCTTGGTGTTGGGTAATTGAGGCTAGTTTGAAAAGCTAGTGAAGCATTAAAACTAAGATTCCTTTTCCCTTTAATAATTTGCCCGACAGTTGTTTCTGATATAAGTTCAAATTCTCCATCAGGTGTTTCAAAACCAATTTGATTTTGCAAGATTTGTAATTCTTTAAGACGCATGTGTACTGATTCTCCGAGTAGCTTACAATACAATTTTGTCATAATCTTTTTATAAGTCATTTTCTTCCTTGCCGTCCTAAGACAGAAAGAAACTTAATAGAGTTTAACCGAATGGTACAAAAAAGCACACCAAATAAACGGCAAAACTTCACAAAATACAGATAACTAATATGACTGTCTATATTTTGAGTTTCAATCCGTCAATTTGATGGCCATCAAAAAGAACTATTTAATTATTTATCAAGATTTTTCTTGATAATTCTATTTTATCTGAAAAAAATAATTTATTTTTCTACCAATAAGATTATTAAATCAATGATCAGGAAGTTTTGTAGCTTTTTAAAAAAGGAAACTTCCTAAAAAATGATATAATTAAATTATGGAAAGTAAAAATTTTGATTATAAGAAGTTAAATACCATTTTACAAAATAAGAATATCTCAGTTGATCAACTTGCCAAAATGACAGGAAAAACGACCAGAGCAGTTCGTCCATGGTTAAATGGAACCAGTACACCACATAAAAGTACCTTAAAAAAAATAATTGAAGTTCTACATATTTCTGAAGAGAGTATTTCAAAGACAGGTGTATCAATAAGAAATAAAGAGTACGAAGTGATAACAGAAACACTAGATTTTCTTTTTGAATACTACCTACCGTTATTTGCATACTATACTCGAAATAATGAAGGTTATCAGTTAAATAAAAATTTAGAAAAACTAAATAAATTAAATTCAATACATAGCGATTCTATTAGATATAGATTTAATAAAGAAATATACAAAAACAAGACATCATTAGACCGCTCTCTAGATAGCATTATTAGTGAGATAAAAGAGTATGTTCAGAAAAATGATTTCCCCTTGGAGGAAATGAAAGAGATTTCAAAGAATATGATCTATGAGATAGCAAAATCTAGTATACGTAAAGAATATAGCAATCTTGATAAATATGAACTTTACCGCTCTACTTGCCTTGAAAGCATAACGACAATAGACAGAATTTTAAAATCCTCGCCAACTCTATTAAGAATGTTAGGAGAAAGAACTATTTTAAATTATTCGGATGAGTTACTTAAAGATAAAGCTACTCTTTCTTCAAAACACGAGATAGATTCTCACATGGGCATTATTGTAAATATCTTTTCTTCAAATATAAGGTTAATGAAAGATATCTTTATTCACGAACTAGAGCGATTCAGTTATTTTTCTGCATATTATTTATTTCTATACGAGCAAAGCATTTTAGATCAGAATTTTATAAATTTGCCAGTTCCTAGCAAAGAATTTGTGATATATTTGAATTGGAAGATATACAAGAGTGATGATGACAAATTTGCTAAAACTATACTTGACTCTTTGGAAAAACTGATACAAGACAAAGTTGATTTCCTTTCTAGTCATAGTTTTAATATTGAAGAAATAATTGATGATTTTGCTCCACTAGTAAAAGATGATGTTCGATTAGCCTGCGTATCGTATTTGCAAAAAAATATAACAGACTATTCAATAACATTGTTAAGCTTTCTAGAGGATCTACCGGTACAATTGACAAGAAAAAAGGAGGATTATTTATAATGGTCGAACAATTTAATGAACGTCCACGAAAAAATGAAAAGGATGAAGCAATCCATTATGTTAGAAGTCTGCTTGCAAAAGCTCGTGAAGATAATCGAAACGAAGATATAGAAAAATTAGAAGAATTAATTCGATTACTACACACCAAAAAATATGGTTTAGTTTGGGAAGAACATGCTGAATTTGTTGAAGAAGAGATGAAAACAAAAATTCCAGTCTTTGTAGAGGACCGAAATAAAAAAATTACAGGTAATCCTAACTCAACTGACTATAATTTTTTGCTAGAGGGAGATAACCTACACAGCCTTCATTTACTTGAAAAAACACACACTGGTAGGATAGATGTTATCTATATTGATCCGCCATATAATACCGGAAACAAAGATTTCAAATATAATGACAACTTTGTTGAAAAAGAGGATTCTTTTAAACACTCTAAATGGTTATCATTTATGAGCAAGAGATTGAGAATAGCTAAAAATTTATTGTCTGATACCGGAGTCATTTTAGTTAGTATGGACGAAAACGAACACTGTCAGCCCAAATTGTTAATGGACGAAATTTTTGGTGAAAATAATTTTGTAGAGTCTATTGTTTGGGATAAAAAATCATCTGCAAAGGGTGTGCCGCCAAGGAATATGATGGTCGGTGTACATGAGTATATTTTAGCTTATCAAATATCGGATAAATTCAGATTCTTGGGAGAAAAAAGAGATGAATCAGGATTTAAGAATCCAGATAATGATCCAAGAGGACCTTGGAGAGAATCCAATATAAAAAGCACGACTAAGCCTATTGAAGATGCCTTTACAATAAAAGATCCTAACACAGGAAAAGAATATACGAATACATGGGCGTTCTCAAAAGAGTCATTAGAAAGAATGATAGCAGAGGATAGAATCATTTGGAAAGAAAATCTTCCTAAACAGAAAGAATTTTTGAACAATATGAGAAATCCAACAAAAGCATTAAAATCAAATTGGGGAGTTTTTGATAATCAAAAAACAACAATGTTTTTAAAAAAATTACTACCATCTGTTCAATTTAATAATCCTAAACCATTAGAATTGATGAAATATTTGATTGAAGTCACAGTCCCGGAGAATTCTATTATTTTGGATTTTTTTGCTGGTTCAGGAACAACTGCCCAAGCTGTCATTGAAGCTGGAGGCAATAGAAAATTTATTCTAGCTACCAACAATGAAAATAACATTGCAAGTGAAATAACTCACGCTAGATTATTAAAATTGTCTGAGGGAACAGATTTTTATGTTCCTCAAAATTTTAACTTAAAATATTTTAAAACAGACTTTGTTGATAAAAGCCAATTCCCTGATATTACACTTGAAGAAGAATTACTTAAATATATAACTCCCCTTGTTGAACTGGAATTTGGTGTTGACATCTCTGACCCTTCTGTTCAAATTATTCTAACCGAGGAACATTTGGAAGACCTTTTGAAAAATGAAAAACTTGTTCAAGGGCAACTCTCTTTATTCATCCTGATGTTTTTCTTGATAGCACTGAAGAGGAAAAACTCAATCAGCTAAATATCACTCTACAAGAAATTCCTGATTACTTCTTTGGAAAGGAACTTTGGTCATGATTACTTTAAAAGAATTTCAAAAAGATATAGTCGATAAATTACTCAGTTTTATTGCTCCTGAATACCGAGTCAATGAGCTCGTTATTAAGGCCCCTACGGGTTCCGGAAAAACAATCTGTCTTTTATCCTGGATTAACGATTATATTTCAACTACACATGATAACGTTGCTTTTGTCTGGTTCACTCCCGGAGCCGGTGAACTAGAAGAACAAAGTCAAGATAAAGCTAAAAATTTTTCAAGTATCAAACCTCAATCTGTCGACGATGCTCTGCTTCATGGATTTGATAATGGAACAGTAACTTTTATTAACTATGAGCGTGTTGTCGGGAAAAAATCTAAGGCAATGCTAACGGATAGTGAACGAGATAATCTCGATGATAAGATTGAAAAAGCATTTCAACAAGACAGACATTTTATTCTTGTAATCGACGAAGCGCATAGAAATGATACAAAGAAAGCTCGGGATATTATCTCACGATTTAAAGCTTCAAAAACAGTTAGAGTATCGGCTACAATTGATGACCCTAAAACACCCGATTTATCTGAATTTTATGAGGTGTCAGAAGAGTCTGTTATATCATCTGGGCTCATCACAAAATCAGTTGTCGTGAATGAAGGGATAAATATCAATCTTGAAGTTAAAGATGAGTTTGAAATTCTCTTTGAAGCAGCAGAACAGAAACGGAGAGAGATTGTCCAAGCATACTCTGATAATAATGTGCAAGGAGTGAATCCTCTTGTTATCGTTCAACTCCCTGATAAATCCGATTCAGAAGCCGAACTTGTAACACGAGTTGAAGACTATCTCAATAAAAAACTCAGAAAAAACTATGAGGACGGAACACTCGGAATTTGGTTAGCTGATAAGAAACGAAACCATCTTGATGTGACTAATCTTAATAATGAAGTCGAATATGTTATTATTAAGCAAGCTATCGCCACAGGATGGGATGCCCCCAGAGCAAAAATCCTTATTAAGATTCGTGAAAAAATGGGTGAAGCCTTCACTATACAAACTATCGGACGTATTCGTCGTATGCCACAGCCTCAACAAGGCCACTACGAGGTCGATGTTTTAGATAACGCTTATCTATACACGTTTGATAGTGATTTCTTGAATGGTGCTTTTGCCCAAGGTGGAGCTGTTGTTCCTACCCCACTTCTGCGATTAAAGGATAAAGCGAGAAGTTTAAAACTAGTAAGTGAGCGTATTATTAATGAATCAGAAGAGAAGAGCGAAAAAGTCATTCTTCAAAACCTCTATGAAGGATTGAAAAGAGATTGGGGACTCACTGATAATTTCGAGGCAAACCGAAATACTGTCGAAAACATTGGATTAAACATTGGACGTACAATAAAAACAACCTATAAACAAGGCCGTTTTGATACACTAAAACATACTGATCGGTTACAAGACCTTAATCGCCAAGTAGAAGTTGACTATAGAGGAAACCGTCTTGATCTACTTCACGCCTTCCACGAACTTGATCGTGTAATCCATCTCCCAATTTCAAAAGTCGAAGCAATTTTAAAACGTTTTTTCCTAAAAGATGGAAGACCAAAGAAAGAAACCCTTCTACAATTAGATGCACAAGAATGGACAGCGTTTATACTTAATCATTGGAGAACTCTTCGAGAGGAATTTAGAAAAATTGATGTCGAAAAAGCAATGGTTCTAGAACTAGAAAACATTCAACAAAATGATTTTTCACTTCCGTTGGAGGAGCGATACGCCTATAATCCTAAGATAGAAGCTGAGCCTGTTTATAGTAGTGCTTACGAGGGCTACTCTACAGCATCCATCGCTGTTCGACCTAGTCTAGTAGAACGTCTTTTAGAACGATATTTAGAAAATCGTGACGATGTTGATTTTGTTTATAAAAATGGTGATAAAGGACCTCAGTATTTCTCTCTAGCATACGGTACCAATGGTGGACGAAGTCATTTTTATCCAGACTTTATCGTTAAAATGAAAAATGAGGATATTTATATTATTGAAACCAAGGGTGGTGAAACACACTCCGGTCAGGATAAAAATATTGACCCCTACGCACCAGCTAAGTACGAAGCGCTAAAAAACTATGCAAAACGGCATGGTGTGAAATGGGCATTTATTCGTGACTATGATGAGAAACTTTGGTATCTCAATGATGGGGAATGGTGCGATGAAATGGGGAATTCCCTTTGGAAGGATATTGAGACATTATTTTTATAAATAGTGAAAAATATCTTTCAAATCAACGAAATTATAGTCCTACTTTGTTGTAGATTAAAAATAATTTCTTTTTTTGTTTTCACATACTTAACTATTGACAAGTAATCAAGGTGATGATAGAATAATGGTGAACGATATCTCTTTATAGAAGGTTTTGTTTATAATTACGATTTTTTTAAGAATGTTTTATGTGTGGCCCATTGTCATATAATGGGCAGGAGTGAAGTTTTTAACTTCAAAAAATCAACATCTAGATAGATGTTGATTTTTTTATTTTTTAGTAACTGATGTTATCCAATCTACTTCTGGTTTCATTAGAAGTCTAGCATTTTTATATGCCATGTCCAAAGTAAAAATTGTATTTACACGGTATCTTCCATTAATACTTTCAACTGCTAAAGACATTAATTCGTTATCAATAGTCACCGGTAAAAGATATGTTACTCTTCCTCGATAATATTGAGGAACAACAATACGATAATTTCTTTTACATTTGGTGATTGTAAGGTCGAGTGCATTATTTAGAAGAGCATGAATATAAGATTTACCTTTAGTTTGCAAATCTTCACTAAATCTTGAGAAATTATCATCTAAAATATGATCTAAATTCTTGACTAATTCTTTATTTGGATCAAAATATAAATCAGCAGGGTTACTAAAATAATGTGGAACTTTGGGAGTGACTGAAAACTCAGCTAAAAAATCCCAATCAGATACTTTACGGAATCCATATAGATGCCAATGATACTCAGCACTACTGTCAAAAGTATTAAACAGACAAATGATATCCTCACCATTATCTGTTAATAAACCTGTATTGAAACAAGCATATTTTTCTGTTTCATTAACAACAACGTATTCAGTTCCCAGTTCAAAAGCTCTATTAAAAGTATGGATTAAATAACTATACAAAATATTATTATGCTTATCTGAATTAGCTGATGTCCAATTTTCCTCTTCAGCTAGGTCAGCTAGTTCTTGAAGTTTTGAATTTAAATTCTCTTGTTTACCTAAAAAAGCAAATTTCCAAATTATTTCATCGGTATCTTTATCTATTAAATAATCACTAAGATTTTTCATTCCAAGCATTTACCCTTCTATTTTATTATTGTTATTATATCATACATCTAAAAAATATTCTAATAACATAGAAATCTACTCTTCAATCCTGTCTAATATTTTCTTAACATTCTTATCATGAAAACCTTCTCATTTTCTCTAACAATACAAAAAAGCTCTAGGCAATATGACTAGAGCGTTTTCTATATATCCGAACATCTAATTTATTTCACAAAAAATGTAGTCAAAAATGTGGTCATTCGGTTGATTTTTATTGCAATACATTGAATTTTGAAAATTCAAGAATCGCGTCAAATCAAGTTTTTTTCATTTCTACTGAAACGTAATGACCCACTATTTAACCTCTATAAAAAGATTAAATAATTTCTATTTTAGCTGTTAGAAACGTTGGTACATCAATGTTTTTAGAATGCTACATAATAAAAGGTAGAGTGAATGGTAGAGTAGTAAAAATAGTTGTTATCCTAGTTGATTAAAAAAATCTCTGATTTCCTCATCTTTTATAAAATAATATATAATTTTCCCCTCTCTTCTAGTATCCAAGATGTTTTGATTGGCTAGTTTACGAAGATGGTGGGAGGCAGATGCCATACTGAGATTTAGTAAACAGGCTATATCACAGACACAGAGTTCTTCAACAGCAAGGAGATAAAAGATGATATTTATCTGTTTATTATCGGTAAACTTTGATAAAATACGAAGTGATTTTTGGACTTTTTCCTTTTCAAGGTAGTTCGTTGCGGTTGTAACATTTTGTTGATTTATAATATTCACTTGGCATATACTATCTTTTTTCATAATTTTTTCTCCTAGCCGAACACAGTCCTTAGTATGTTAAAGCTGTTGTTTTCAATCAGGATATACATCCCCAATCCTAAATAAACAACGGCAATAAACCATCTGCTATATTTTTCCAAAGTTTCTCCAACAGAAGGGACTTGTGCCAATTTTTGGGCAGAAAAAACCAAGAGATAAATCATGACTAGAAAAGTAAGTAAAGCCACTATCAAATTCGCTAAATTTAAGGTAATAAAATATGGGACAAAAACACCAATATTGTCAGCACCACAACTAGCAAAAGTAATCATAGCTACTAGAAAAATCAGGTTTTTATCATCTTTGCGCAAACCATCTTTTGCAATAGCTTCTCCATCAGAATCTCCTAAAAGCAAAACTTTGAGTCCTAGGAAAATTGGAATAAAACCGAGCAAACCTAAAATCTCTTTACTAGGAATATAATTTAAGACAAATGCAAAAAGTAAACTTAGCAATATTAGACTAACAGAGCCTAGAAATTGTCCTAAATAGATGTTAATGATGTCTTTTCTGCTTTTTCTTTTGGCAAAAAATAACATTAGGATAATAAGTAAGTCTACGGCTGTCCCAGAATACAGGATTATTGAAGTAACAACATTTTGAACCATAAAACACCTCATTCAAATATATTTTTGAATGTATTTTAACATTAAACTTTGTAGATGTCAACTTCAGCTCCATCAAAATATAGATAAGAAGGTAGTGTACCAAACATTAAAAAGCCCTGCCATCGAAATGATAGCAGGGCTCAACTTCAATATCCAGATGATATATTTATCTAAAAAAGGTAGAGTTTGGACTGAGATATAGTGAAATGTATTGAAATTGAAAAAAGAAAAAACGCTTGAAATCAGCGTTTTTCTTATGTATTGATTCGTATTGAATGCTTACTTCACTTCTGTAAAAACTAAATAAGGTAAATTTTTGATATTCTGGTTCGATTTTAGCTTATTTTTTTATGAAAGTTTACCTTATTTTAATGAAACTGATTTAAATTAGTTGAAATTTTACTTTTTGAAAACTTATGAAAACGTTGATTTTAAAGCACTTTGAAATTAGATGAAATAAGTGGTGTCCCATCGACGGGCAAGAGAACGTTATTTTATGAAAAAACATCCTGATAGCGATTTAGCTCGAGAAATAATAAAATTTGATGAATAATTATGTCCAATATGCTTATAGGAAACCACTAAAATGGTAGATATGACATTATGGTAGATAAATATGATAATGAGAACTGCAATTGTTATCCCTGCTAAAGCTAGTAGTGAAACTAAATTGACGGATATATAGTAGTATTTTTTTAGTAATACTTGATATTTTGGTATAATATGATTATTCAAATAGTCTGAATATATAGTAACAAGGAGGAAGTAATGGCTGATTTTTTTGCTGGGAAAATTGTTTATCTTGATGAGCAAGCTGTTTTTGATTTTTTAGAATTACATCAAAATGGGATACAATCTGATATCATAAAACGTGTGTCCGAAAATATGGTTGAGGTAGATGCCGAGGGAAAGGTTGGTATGAATTTCTTTACTCGATTTAAAATAGGACTCTCTGGCAATGCTTCATATCAACGAAGCGGTGTAGTAGAATCACAGATTACCTCTACATTGCTAAGTAACTTTAAAAAGTTTGTGACCAATAAAAAAGGTTCTTCAAAAGTGGAACGTTTAGATAATGTTAAGCTTTTTATTGAAAAAGACTCCCCCGCTTTTTACCGTAACATCACTCCTGTTCTCGATATGATTAGTGATATTACTAAAATGAATAGTATTACAGATGATGATAAAAATAATTTTAAAGGCATTGAAATAAAAAATATTGAACGGACTTTGGACAGGCTCTCTGGATATTATGAAATTAAGTGTGTTAGTTCAGAGAGTAAAGAAATGATTTTCAGATTCAATATATCGGGTTTGCGTAATAATTATACTTTGAGTGACTTAACTAAGATGGATGTCAAACTTTATGGAATTAAGGTTGGAGAAGTGGATTCAATTGATTTAAGTTTTAATACGATGATAGATAGATTATCAAATCAAGGTCAATCGCAACTAGGAGCTGACTTTGATGAAGAAAAGGATAATGAGAAAATTCCGATATATGATATTCTAGTGGCAGGTGTTTAATGGTAGTATTTAAGATTTTTTTTGAACCAGTTCAAAAGTTTAATGAGCGGGTTATTAAATTAGATAATCATGTTTCGTTTAATGAAGTACTTATAAATTGGCCAAATGGAGAGGGAATTCAGGACATAGCAGAACCTCTTAGGGAAAAAGATATTTGTATTTTTAGAATGGACTCATATTCATTATCAACAAGTTTAGTTTTTGAGAATATTGATTTATTGGTCAAAATTTTTGAAACTGCTAATGTTTTAGAAGTCTACCTTCATAATCCTCCAAAAAAGTTTTTCCACTTAATTAGACAACGAATTTCTTCGGAAAGTATATTTGTTGAGCAAAGTTCTTTTGAAAAGATTAACGAAAATCAACTCCAAGATGTAACACAAGACTTAAATGAACATATAATTGGTCAAAGAAAAGCTAAGCAAAGTTTATTGAGAAAACTGGTTGCTCAGCTAATACGTCCGAGTTCAAAACCATTAGTTCTAATGTTTTACGGTGAGCCAGGAATAGGAAAAACTGAAACAGCAAAACAACTATCATTTACACTGTATGGAAATAACAATATTATTAGAGAACAAATGTCGATGGTTGGTGGTGAATCAAGTGTAAAATATTTTAAATCAACAAACCATAGCGAAGACTCATTTTCTAAAACATTATTAAACAGAGAATCTAATGTTATTTTGCTTGATGAGTTCGCTTTAGCTCCTGCATTTTTTCATAGCACCTTCTTTCAAATGTTTGATGAAGGTATTTATGAAGATCAAAATTATAAAGTAGATTTAAGAAACTCAATTATTATTTGCACCTCTAATTTTAAAAGTCGTTTAGAAATGGAAAAAAATATTGATATAGCACTATTGAGCCGATTTGATGGTTTTGTTAAATTTTCTCCACTATCTATTGATGAGAAAAAGCAGATTTTAAAATTGACGTATTCAAAAATTATTAGCTCTGAATATATAGCTGAAAGGTATCAGGAATATCTAGATGAGGACAAGATATTAGCTTGTATTGAATCGCATCTAAATACCCTCCCTAATGTTAGAGCAATAAGGAAGTACGCTGAAGATGTTGTTGCGGATGAATTATTGGAGGTCATAATAAATGGTAAATCAAACTGATTATGTTAATCACCTGAGAGAGCGTATGAATATTGCAATTGAAGAAGGATTTTATATCGAATCAATTTCATGTTCTTATGCTATTATCGAGAATAGAACAAAGAGAATTGTTGAACATTTAGGAAAGTCAGCAAAAAAAATGTCGCTCGATAACAAAATAGGATATATTTATGAACAAATTATGATAAAGGATAGCATAATTGATAAAAAATTGAAGAAGCTTGTTAGTTATCTAAATTATCGACTAATAGGTTCGCAGATAATGCTTGTGGATTCATCAAAAACTTATGATGATTGGAAATTTAGTAAAGATAAATCAACTAGTGAAAATAAAATATATCAATTTAAGCAACTTAGGAATGAGATTGTTCATGATTTAGCAACTTATGATAGCAGTCATCCTAAATTGATAGATTTTGATTCTTATATTGATTTAGCGATGTTAGGGAAAGAAGTTGCAGTGGAATTATCTAGAATTGCAGCAGGAATGAAGAGAAAAAAGCAAAATTTATAATTGACTTTTATTTTTGGATGTAATAAAATAAATACGTAAGACATCGTTATTTAGGTAGCGCCACGGATTGGCGTTGGGACGTAAAACTCCTGTCTTACTTTTATTATCTAAAAAGTGTAGAGAAAAATGTAGAGATTCGATTGCTTTGTACCACGAAGTAGTGAAATTTTTCAATTTCAAAAATCAAATAAAATGAAGGCTTCTACTGTCGATTGCCGTGTAGTAAATCCCTAGTTAATATCTGTAAAAACCAAATAAGGTAAACTTTTGATATTCTGGTTCGATTTTAGCTTATTTTGATTGAAAGTTTACCTTATTTTGATGAAATTGATTAAAATTAGTTGAAATTTTATCTTTTTGAAATTCGTGAAAAAGTTGATTTTAAAGCATTTTGAAATTGGATAAAATAAGTGATGCCCCAACCAGGTCTTAAGAAAGCTCGTAAAGCGTCACAATTCTCAAAACGTTAATTCGAGAGAATTACTATACTTACAGAGAGCACCTTTCGAGGTGTTCTTTTTATATTTTCATACTAAATTGGTGCAATCTGACAAAGTCAGTTGCCTCAAAACCTTAAGAACCTGCTACAATACAGCATTTACAACACTTCATGGTTCACACCATGGGGTGCTTTTTGCTTCTCTCATCTTCTCACGGTATCTCTCATGTGGTATAATGAGACAAGGATTGCTCCTCGTTTTAGACGAGTTTATGGAATTCAGGATAAGTTAGCAGGTGAGATGAGTATTTCTGCCAGTCTCTTATACATCTGTTAACAGCTGTCCAAAATAAAAAGGAGATTGTAGATTGGTTTTATTGGTATTAGGGATTTTGATTTTGCTCATCCTAATCTTAAAAAGGAGACAGAAAACTGCTAAAAAATCTGAAGGAAATGCCAAGAAAAGAAATTGGCTATTAATAGGTTGCTTATCCATAGTGATCCCAATCGTAATCTTCACAGTGTTCAGTCCAATTTTTGCTCTAATGGATATGTGGGGGCTGTTTGCCCATGCAAGTCGAACTGAGCTTGAGCAAGCTGTACATCGTTCTTATCAAAACTACGGTCTTACAGGACAGTTTGAGTTAGAAAATTACGAGAAAAACTATACAAGCGTGGGAGGATTTATAATCCATGGTACCTACAGTGAAAATATAGCCGGAAAAACCTATCAGGTTAAAACTCGATTTAAATACTATACTCGCTTTTCGAAAGCGGAAACATATAGAAAAACAGATGCAGAGGTTGATTACAAGAATTATAAAAAAATTTATGATGTTTTCCCAGAATTAGCCTATTTAGGAATTGAGATTAGTCCAGGCACCAGCGAATTTTTAAAAACACTGGACAGTTCAATCAAAGATCCTAAACTTCCTGATTTGAAGTATCAAGGTATTGGTTTTGAATTTAATAACCAATCTGATAATATTTATCTTTATAATGAAATATTGGAGGAAAATCAAAGCAAGGGTCAAGCTCTGCAAGGAATGTACCCAATGGATGCTCAATATCTTTTCCAAAAAGAGATTTTTATCCCAATATTTGAATTTCAATATTTCGTTCCAAAAGAAAAAAGAGATCTCTTGTATGATGACTATCTTAAAGAGCTTGAAGCGCTCATGAAGGAATTTTTTGCCAACCAACCCCTACCAAGAGGTCTGTATGCTGTCAAAATTGCTAAGTATAAAGAGGATAAACTTGTCAATGATAGTGGTGTATACTATGTGAGGATTGATAATCAGCAAGTTGTAAAGCTGTTGCAAAAATTAGAGTAGGAGTTGCTAGGTCTAGTCCAGTTTTTTGTGAATGAGGCATTTTATGGAGTGCCAATTTATCAGCTCTTGTATAAGGAAGGAACGAATTTATTTGACGATGTGAAAAATCCTGCGGAAAACTCAGTAGATGGGCAGGAGCATATTGTCAACAGTCAGGAAGAGTTTATTACATACTATCGTAATAAGGAAAAAGGGGATCCTAATCAAAGGTAGTCAAACTCTATCTAGCAATATTTTAACTAAGAAGAGAAGGGATGTTTTGTAATGATTAGTTTAGAGCTGTTGTCCGAAGAAAATAGTCTAGACGTTTATTCTTTTGAAAAAGAAAATCGAGAGTATTTTGAACGAAATTTACCTCCTAGACCAGCTAACTATTTTGATTTAGAAGGTTTTAAAGAAATCACGAGGGAATTGTTAGCGGAACAAACGAATCGGGCTGTCTACATGCATCTTATCAGAGATTCGCAAGGTGTTATGGTCGGAAGAGTCAATTTAAGTGTTTTAGAGAATGATCGAAAAACAGCAGAGCTTGGGTATAGGATTGGGGAAAATGTTACTAACTTAGGTTATGCTAGCGAAGCGGTTAAACTCGTTTTAGACAAGGCCTTCACGACTTATGGTCTCAATAGAATCATTGCAGGAACGGCAACGGATAATCTGGCCTCTCAGAGGGTGCTTATAAAAAATGGCTTCACCCTTAGTAGAATGATAGAAAATGACTTATACCTTCATAATGAGTGGATTCATACAGCAGTATTTGAGATAATGAGGCCATAGTATCAACATTTCCAGTTTGCTGATAGGCCAAATGGAGTCATCAATCTTCCCAGACATTCAAGAATGTTTTCTTGGATGTTTTTTGTTCAGAATCTCCGGGTATATCTGTTAAAATTTGATTTTCCCAGTGGACAATTGTTCACTTTTTTTGCTTTTTGGTAAAAATTATATAGAAAAGCCTTTGAAAAATATTTGTTAGAATTTTCTAAAAAATCTGTCGAAAGCCCTTGCTTTTATGAAAAAATAGGGTATAATGGTGAAAACACTATCTTTAAGGAGATTACTTATGAAATCGAAAAAGTGGCTCTTAGGAGCAGGTGCTGTTTTGAGCGTAGCCCTACTGTTAACTGCTTGTGGGCAAAGTGAAAAGAAGGCGGATGCTCCCAAGACATTCTCTTATGTCTACGCTATGGATCCATCTTCTTTGGACTATAGTGTGACGAGCAAGAGCTCAACCTCTGACGTTATAGCAAACGTTGTTGATGGTCTTTTGGAAAATGACAAGTATGGGAACTTAATTCCATCACTTGCAGAAGACTGGTCTGTTTCAAAGGATGGTTTGACTTATACCTACAAACTTCGTAAGGGTGTAAAATGGTATACTTCTGATGGAGAAGAATATGCTGAAGTTAAGGCCAAAGACTTTGTTACTGGGCTTAAACATGCTGCTGACGGAAAATCGGATGGTCTTTCTTTGATTCAGGATTCTATCAAAGGTTTGGCAGAGTATGTTAATGGTGAGAGCAATGATTTCTCTACCGTAGGAGTTAAGGCTGTTGATGATTACACGGTAGAATACACGCTCAACAAACCAGAAAGTTTCTGGAACTCTAAGGTCACAACTGCAACCATGCTCCCAGTTAATGAAGAATTTTTGAATTCTAAAGGGAGCGACTATGGTGCACCAACCCCATCGGGTATCCTATATAATGGTCCTTATTTCTTGAAATCATTGACTTCAAAATCAGTCATTGAATATGAAAAGAATCCAAATTATTGGGATAAGGACAATGTTAAGATTGACAATATTAAACTAACTTTCTACGATGGATCAGACCAAGAATCTTTGATTCGCAGCTTTACACAAGGAGCTTATACAACAGCTCGTCTCTTCCCAACAAGCTCAAACTTTGAGTCAACTAAACAAGAGTACGGCGATAAGATTGTTTACAGTCCACAAGAAGCGACAAGTTACTACCTCACTGTTAACGTAAATCGCCAGTCTTATAATAAAACAGCTAAGACAGACGAGGCTCAAAAAACTTCAACGAAAGAAGCTCTTCTTAATAAGAACTTCCGTCAGGCGCTAAACTTTGCCCTTGACCGTCACTCTTACACTGCTCAGTTGAATGGTGAAGAAGGTGCGGACAAGATTATCCGTAACAGCCTAGTGCCTCATGACTACGTTCAAGTTGGTGAAAAAACCTTTGGAGAGTTGGCACAGGCAGAGCTCGTTTCATATGGAGACCAGTGGAAAGATGTAGCCCTTACAGATGGCAAGGATACGATTTACAGTCCTGAAAAAGCTAAGGCAGCCTTTGCTAAAGCCAAGGAAGAATTGCAGGGCAAGGGTGTTACCTTCCCAATCCATTTGGATATCCCAGTTGAACAAACAGATGTAATCGCGGTTCAACAAACCAACTCACTCAAGCAGTCTATCGAATCATCACTTGGTACTGAAAATGTCATTGTCGATGTCCTTCAAATGACCGATAATGAGAAAATGAGCATTACGTCTCAAGCCAAGGTTCCATCCCAAAAAGACTATGACTTGAACGGAACAGGTTGGGGACCAGACTATCAAGACCCAGCTACCTACCTCAACATTCTTGATGCTAAGAAGGGTTCTGCCCTTAAACACTTGGGAATCACTCGCGGAAAAGATCCAGAAGTGATGGCTCAAGTTGGACTGGACGAATACAAGAAACTCTTGGATGATGCTGCAGCTGAAACCAGTGACCTTAATAAGCGTTATGAAAAATACGCCAAAGCACAAGCTTGGGTGTCTGATAGCTCGCTCTTAATCCCAGTTGCTTCTTCAGGTGGTTCTCCAACTGTTAGCCGAACTGTACCATTCACAAAAGCATACTCTCAAGTCGGAATCAAGGGAGACCCATTTGTGTTCAAAGGATTGGAGTTGCAAAATGACGTTGTGACTGCAAAAGAATACGAAGAAGCCTTCAAGAAATGGCAACAAGAAAAAATCGAAACAAATGCCAAATACCAAAAAGAACTTGAAAAACACGTCAAGTAATCTATAAACAGAAAAGGAAGTTGCAGGTAACTGTGCCTCCTTTTTTGTTTTGAGACACCAGTTGTCATAAAAGCAGTAACTTTACATTTTTGAATAAATTTGATAAAATATGGTTATGTTATAAAAAGTGACATAAAGGAGTGAATGATGATCAAAATGAAAAAAAGACTAATCGGGACAGGTCTTGTCTTAGCGACAGGGATTTTGCTCTCTGCATGTGGACAGTCCAACACAGATACTAGCACTTATTCATCAACATTTAGTGCGAATCCGACAACTTTTAACTATCTTCTAGATTATTATGCAGATAACACTGCCGTTATTACCAATCTCGTAGATGGTTTGCTAGAAAATGACAGCTATGGGAACCTCGTGCCTGCTCTTGCGGAGGATTGGTCTGTTTCAGCAGATGGTTTGACCTATACCTACAAGCTTAGAAAAGATGCCAAGTGGTATACGGCTGATGGTGAGGAATATGCTTCAGTCAAAGCTCAGGATTTTGTCACTGGAATCAAATATGCCGCGGACAACAAGGGGCAAGCCATGGATCTGATCCAAAATTCAATCAAGGGATTGAATGACTATGTGACGGGTGTGACCAATGACTTTTCAACTGTCGGTGTCAAAGCCTTGGATGATTACACAGTCGAGTACACTTTGACACGACCAGAACCGTACTGGAATTCAAAGACAACCAATAGTATCCTTTTCCCAGTCAACGAAGAGTTCTTGAAATCAAAGGATAAAGATTTTGGTACATTGACACCAGACAGTATCCTTTATAACGGTCCCTATCTGTTAAAAGATTTTACATCAAAATCTTCGATCGAATATGTGAAGAATCCACACTATTATGACCATGATAAAGTAACCATTGAAAAAGTTAAGTTGGCCTACTTTGATGGTTCAGATCAGGAGATGACCATTCGAAACTTTGAAAGTGGTGCTTACTCGATTGCAGGAGTCTATCCAAATAGTTCGAACTATGCTAAGACAAAAGAAAAATACCAAGACAATATCGTCTATAGCTTACAAGACAAGACATCTTGGTACTTTAACTTTAACGTCAACCGCAAAACCTATAATCATACCGCTAAAACAACGGACGAACAAAAGAAATCAGCTCAAACAGCTATCTTAAATAAAAATTTCCGTCAGGCTATCAACTTTGGTATTGATCGAACAGCCTACTCTGCTCAATCTAACGGTGAAGAAGCAGCGAGCAAAACCCTTCGTAATACTCTGGTTCCCCCAACATTTGTCCAGGTGGGAGATAAGACCTTTGGAGAAGTAACAGCTTCTAAGCTTGTGAACTACGGGACTGAGTGGTCAGGCATTAATTTGGCAGACGCTCAAGATGCCTACTTTAACAAGGAAAAGGCCCAAGCAAAATTTGCGGAAGCTAAAAAGGAATTGGAAGCCCAAGGCGTGACTTTCCCAATCCATTTGGATGTCCCTGTTGATCAGACGAATAAAAATGCGGTCTCTGGTATGAACTCGGTCAAACAAACCCTTGAAACAGTACTAGGTTCTGACAATATCGTCATTGATGTTCAACAGCTTTCTACAGATGACTTTGGAAATGTTGCCTTCCTAGCACCAAATCCAGCAGCTCGTGACTACGACCTAAACTTTGATGGTTGGGTTGGTGATTACCAGGATCCATCAACTTATCTAGATCCCTTCAATGCTGAAACTGGCTTCTATCTCAAGATTTTTGGTCTTGATGCCAAGGAAGACCAAGAGCTCATTAAGAGTTTGGGGCTCGATACCTATACGCAACTCCTGAAAGAAGCAGATGCTGAGAACAAAGATGTCGCTAAGCGTTATGAAAAATACGCTGAAGCTCAAGCTTGGATGATTGACAATTCTCTAGTCATGTCTGCTATGTCAAATGGTGGTACAGCCTCTGTAACCAAAGTAACTCCCTTTACACGTGCCTACTCCCTAGTAGGGATCAAGGGTGACGGAAATAATTATAAGTACATGAGATTGCAAAAAGACCCTGTTACCAAGAAACAATTTGACGAGGCCAAGGCTAAGTGGGAAGAAGAGAGTAAAAAGGCTATTGAAAAGAGCCAAAAAGAGTTTGAAAACCACGTAAAATAAGATTGCGGACAAGGTTGCCCCTGAGCGCCTTGTCTTTTTGTGTAGAATGGCATTCGGAACTTTGCCCATATTTTAGAGCAATTTAAGAGAACAAAAGCGAATGAAAACGCTGAAAATAGCAAGGATGGATGGAATTTCCATCATGATTGTGATATAATATTTATAACTATTAACGTGTATAGGGGATTATCATGAGTAGACGTTCAAAGAGAGCTCGTTTAGGGAATGTAAAACGAAATATTAATATAGTTTTAGCAACCATTTATTTGTTATTGAGTGGTTTTTTGTTGTTCTTGATTTTCAAACATAATATCCTAGCTTTTCGATACCTCAATATCCTTACGGCGGTTCTTATTCTCGTTTCTGCTGTAATTGCAATCCTCCTGATAGTGTATAAAAAAGCCGAGAAGTTTACGGTTTTCTTTTTGACACTTGCTATCGTAGTTAGCTCGGTTTCTCTCTATGCTTTGCAACAGTTTGTCGGTTTTACCAATCATATCAATGCGACCTCAAACTACTCAGAGTATTCGATGAGTGTGGTCGTTTTGAAAGACAGTGAAATCAATAATGTGACTCAGTTAGAGAGTGTAACAGGTCCAACTGAAACAGATAATGATAATATCCAAAAGTTGGTGGCGGATATTAAGACGACACAGAGTAAAGACTTGACAGTTGAACAGAGTGCTTCTTATCTAGCAGCTTATAAGAGTCTGCTTTCTGGCGAAACAAAAGCAATTATCTTAAATAGTGTCTTTGAAAATATCATTGAAGCAGAGTATCCAGATTATGCTTCAAAAATCAAAAAAATCTATACAAAACAATTAACTAAGGATGTTGCGGCTCCAAAGGTATCGAAGAATGAAGCTTTCAATATTTATGTGAGTGGTATTGATACCTATGGACCAATTAGTTCCGTTTCGCGTTCAGATGTGAACATTTTGATGACTGTGAACCGAGATACCAAGAAAATCCTTCTGACTACAACGCCTCGAGATTCCTATGTTCCGATTGCGGATGGGGGAAATAATCAAAAGGATAAATTGACTCATGCGGGGATTTATGGAGTGGACTCGTCGATTCATACTTTGGAAAATCTCTATGGAGTGGATATTAACTACTATGTGCGCTTAAACTTTACCTCTTTCTTGAAGTTAATTGACCTTTTAGGTGGAATTGATGTCTATAATGATCAGGAGTTTACAGCACATACTAACGGGAAGTATTATCCTGTTGGGAATGTTCATTTAGACTCTGAGCAGGCTCTTGGTTTTGTCCGTGAGCGCTACTCTCTAGCAGATGGAGATCGTGACCGTGGTCGAAACCAACAAAAGGTTATTGTAGCTATTATTCAGAAGTTGACGTCAACTGAGGCTTTAAAAAACTACGATAACATCATCAAGGGATTGCAAGATTCTCTTCAGACCAATATGCCTTTGGAAACTATGATGGATCTGGTTAATACTCAATTGGAGAGTGGCGGGAACTACAAAGTCAACTCTCAAGACTTGAAGGGAACTGGACGCACGGATCTTCCTTCATACGCTATGCCAGATAGTAACCTCTACATGATGGAAATTGATGAAAGTAGCTTGGCCGCTGCGAAAGCTGCTATCAATGATGTGATGGAGGGCAAGTAGCATGATAGATATCCATTCGCACATCGTTTTTGATGTGGACGATGGTCCAAAGTCGATAGAGGAAAGTAAAAACCTTCTAAGAGAGGCCTATAGTCAAGGAGTGCGAACAATCGTTTCAACTTCGCATAGACGAAAAGGGATGTTTGAAACTCCTGAGGAAAAAATCGCAACCAACTTCCTAAAGGTGCGAGAAATGGCTAAGGAAGTTGCGGATGACTTAATCATTGCCTATGGAGCGGAAATCTACTATACTCCGGATGTTGTTGAGAAGTTAGAAAAGAAATTAATCCCAACCCTCAACGATAGCCGCTATGCTTTGATTGAGTTTAGTATGAATACACCCTATCGGGACATGCATAAGGGGCTGAGTAATATTCTAATGCTAGGCCTTACACCCATCATTGCCCACATTGAACGGTACGATGCTTTAGAAAACAATGAAAAGCGCGTGCGAGAGCTGATTGATATGGGATGTTATACTCAGGTTAATAGTTCTCATGTTTTGAAACCAAAACTCTTCGTAGAAACCTATAAATTTATGAAAAAGAGAGCCCAGTATTTCTTGGAACGAGATCTGGTTCACGTGATAGCAAGTGATATGCACAACTTGGATCACAGACCTCCTCATATGGAGGAAGCCTATGATATCATTGCTAAAAAATACAGTGAAGATAAGGCTAAGGAACTTTTTAAGGATAATCCCCGAAAAATAATAATGGATCAATTAATTTAGGAGAAAAAATGAAAGAACAAAATATGATGGAAATCGATGTATTTCACTTGCTTAAAATCCTTTGGAAGCGAAAATTGTTAATTGCTTTGGTAGCATTCGTGACAGGGACAGTAGCATTTGCCTATAGTAGTTTTATTGTGAAGCCGGAGTTTACGAGTACGACCCGAATTTATGTGGTCAATCGTAATCAGGGAGATAAGCCTGGCTTGACTAACCAAGACTTGCAAGCAGGATCTTACTTGGTAAAAGACTATCGTGAAATCATCCTCTCGCAAGACGTTTTAGAGAAGGTTGCGACTGATTTGAAATTAGAACTCCCTCCAAAAGGTTTAGCTAGTAAAATCAAGGTAACAGTTCCTGTGGATACGCGTATTGTATCGATTTCTGTTACAGACCGTGCACCTGAGGAAGCTAGCCGTATCGCCAACTCTTTGAGAGAGGTTGCGGCTCAAAAGATTATCAGCGTCACTCGCGTTTCGGATGTGACAACGCTTGAAGAAGCACGTCCTGCAACATCGCCATCTTCACCAAATATTCGTCGCAATACCATGGTTGGATTCCTTGCGGGGGCGGTTGTAATGATTGTCACAGTTCTCCTAGTTGAGCTCTTGGATACACGAGTGAAACGTCCAGAAGATATTGAGGACGTGATGCAAATTGCACTATTGGGAGTAGTTCCAAATTTGGATAAATTGAAATAGGAGAGAAAAATGCCAACGTTAGAGATTGCACAAAAAAAATTAGATTTGGCAAGAAAAGCTGAAGAGTATTACAATGCACTTCGAACCAACATACAACTGAGTGGGAATAACTTGAAAGTGATTTCTATTACGTCTGTCAAACCAGGAGAAGGAAAATCAACAACATCTACCAATATTGCTTGGGCTTTCGCGCGTGCAGGCTATAAGACACTGTTGATCGATGCGGATATCCGTAATTCAGTCATGTCAGGTGTCTTTAAATCACGGGAAAAGATTACAGGTCTAACAGAGTTCTTGTCAGGCACAACAGACCTATCGCAAGGTTTATGTGAAACCAATGTTGAAAATTTGTTTGTCATTCAAGCGGGTTCTGTATCACCAAACCCAACAGCTTTGTTACAAAGTGAAAATTTTGCGACCATGATTGACACCTTACGCAAGTACTTTGACTACATCGTTGTAGATACTGCTCCGATTGGAGTTGTTATCGATGCGGCGATTATCACGCAGCAGTGTGACGCTTCTGTTTTAGTAACTGCGGCTGGTGAAACAAATCGTCGTGATGTCCAAAAAGCTAAAGAACAACTCGAACAAACAAGCAAACCATTCTTAGGAATTGTGCTTAATAAACTCAATACTTCAGTTGAGAAGTATGGCTCCTATGGAGCATATGGGAACTATGGGAAAAAGTAGGGAATCTTGTAGTTGGAAAATTATCTAAGGGGATTATTACAAGGGGGAGTTTTAGGTGAAACAAAACAAAATCATCTATATTGCCTTCAAAAGGTCTATGGATGTATTTATCGGCTTGTTTGGAACGGTATTTATAGTTTTACCCTGTTCTCTGGTCATCTTTGTAATCTATAAAATGAAAGGTTACAAAGGAAGTATATTTTTTACACAGTGCAGAGCAGGTCTCAGAGGGAAAAAATTTAAAATTATTAAGTTTAGGTCGATGGTCGAGAATGCAGAAGAAATTCTGATTTCGAATAAGGAACTTTATGAAAAATATAAAAAGAATAGCTATAAATTGCCACCAAATGAGGATCCACGACTTACAAATATTGGAGATTTTATAAGAAAAACAAGTATTGATGAGGTTCCACAGTTTATAAATGTACTACTAGGTGATATGAGTCTTATTGGTCCAAAACCAATTCTTGAAAATGAACTAGACGAATATACCGAGGATGAACAGGAAATTTTATTGTCTGTTCGTCCTGGGATTACAGGGATATGGCAAGTTTCTGGTAGGAGTGGAGTATATTATCCTGAACGATGTGAGATGGAATTATATTATCCTAGAAATCAGTCTTTACGGTTAGATATCAAAATCTTCTTTTTGACCATTAGAAGAGTTTTATCCCGTGAAGGAGCTCATTGAGAATTCAAACTGAGTCGGCATAAAGTGAAATATATAAAGATAAAATTGAATACAAAAAGGATATCTTTGGTATTCAATTTTATCTTTTTGGGTCAAGATAGTTTTAGTGATAATCTATTTTGGTTGGATATTTTTTAATAGAGAATGATTACAATTTTGATTAAAAGGTAGTTGAGCTAGTTATGGATGAAGGGAATTGAATTAGGATATAGAAATGTCTAAAACGTATAGAATCATAGTTGCAACACATAAACGATTTCAAATGCCAGAGGATAAGGACTTGTATATCCCTATCCAAGTTGGTAGTGAGGGTAAGGAAGATTTAGGTTATCAACCAGATAATCAAGGAGTTCATATTTCTTACCTTAATCCTTATTATTGTGAATTAACAGGATTATATTGGGCTTGGAAAAATTTAGAATGTGATTATCTTGGATTGGTACATTACCGTAGATATTTCACATCAAAACGACACTCATATAGAGAAGCAATTAGTATGGATGACATTATTCTTTCCAAATCAGAAGTAAAAAACTTTCTGTCAAAATACGATGTTGTCGTTCCTAAAAAACGGAAATATTATATTGAAACGTTATACTCTCACTATGCACATACTCACGATGCCAATCATTTAGACGTGACACGCCAGATTGTTAGCGAGTTGAGACCGGATTATATCGAAGCTTTTGATCAGGTCATGAAACAACGCAGAGGCTATATGTTCAATATGTTTATCATGTCCAAAGAAAATGTAGCAGCCTATTGTGAATGGTTGTTCCCAATTATCGATGAACTCTATAGAAGATTGGACATTACAGACTATTCTGCTTTTGACGCTAGATTATTTGGTCGTATCAGTGAACGTTTGTTCAATGTTTGGTTGGCAAAACAAGATTTGCGGGTAAAAGAGATTCCGTTCATTTATATGGAAAAAATTGATTTGATTCAAAAAGGGAAGTCCTTTTTACAAGCAAAATTCTTTGGAAAAAAATATGGACAGAGTTTTTAGATAGGGATGAATAATAAGAATGAAATTAGTACTAAAAATAAAATCTGTACCAGAACTTTTGGCTCTTGTTGCTTTAGGGATATTTTTAACGGTTTCGATATTAAATGTAACTTTTTATGCTCGGTATCTGCCTGGAACAGTTTATAAATTAGCGATAGCTTTTTCCCTCTTTCTTTTGGTTATAAAAGAGTTGTTTAAGAGAAAATATGATTATAGAACTCTCATTGGTTTGTTTGCAACGATTTTAATTTATTTTATAGTGGGGAAAATGACATCTCTCAGTTCAGAACTTCCTGTAAGTATATTATTTATTTATACTTTACGAGATATTCCCTTTAAGAAGGTGGCGAAAACTTCATTAGTCGTTAGTATGTGCTTGTTGTTTTTTGTTATCATAAGCGCAAGATTAGGAATAATAACGAACTATATAGAAATTTCTGGTCCTCGAGTACGGGCTTACCTAGGCTTTAGATATGCTCTATTTCCTTCGGTTTTACTGATGAATATAGTTGCTATTGTGTTTTATTTAAAGCAAAACAAAATCCAATACTGGCAATGGCTACTGTTAGCTCTATCAGTTTATTGGGTATATGATCAAACGGATTCTCGTTTAACATTTTATAGTTCCTGTGTATTGCTGGCATGCAGTTTGTTAATAAAATGGTTTCCGAAACTATTTTCAAAGTTAGGATATGTGTTTAAAGCTTTTAAACTGACCTTTATCGTAAATGCAGTTATTAGTTTTTGGGTCTCCGTTACCTATCTCAATTCAAGTCATTCTTTTATCAATGATCTTCTTTTTAAAGTGAATCATATGTTAGGTGGTCGGATATACTTGGCTAATAAATCTTTAAATCTCTATGGTTTTGGATTTTTTGGACGACCAGTTTACTGGAATGGGAATGGTCTGACTGTTGAAGGTGTTAGAAACTATCAGACCTATCTGTATGTGGACAATTTGTATGTCCAAATTTTACAGAGATTTGGCCTACTCATCCTGGGATTAATGGTCTCAGTTCTATCTTTGACACTACTTAAAGTCATTAAGAAACGCCAGTGGATTCTTGCTCTGATTTTGATATTAATGAGTTTTCACTCTATGATTGATGATTTGAATTTCTATCTTCATAACAATATTTTTTGGATATTAGTAGGTGTTTTAATAAACTCGGATTATCAGTTTTCTGATGAAAGCGATGAAGATCTAGGGGGACGTTCGTCTGAAAAAATTGTATAGTGAAATGGTAAAAAGTATTTAACAAGAACTTAAAAGAGCATAGACTGGAAAGACGGTTTTATTTCGATTTATATAGGAGGAAAGTATGTCGGATATCAAAATCATTCAAGATAAGATTTTATCTATTTTGAAAGAGTTTATTAATATTTGCGAAGAAAATAACCTAACCTACTATGCTCTAGGTGGGACCTTGCTAGGAGCGGTACGTCATCAAGGTTTTATTCCTTGGGATGATGACATTGATATTGGTATGCCTAGGGAAGATTATGAAAAGTTTAAAAAAATAGCTTCAAATGTCTTGCCAGAAAACTACAAGTTTTTAAGCGAAGATACATTAAACTATAAAAAAGCTTTCTCTGTGATCCGAGATGATTCTACAAAAATCATCATGAATTATAGTAAAAAAGAATTGGTAGAAAGTTTGTGGATAGACATTTTCCCGCTAGATGGTATGCCCTCTAACGCTTTAAAGAAAAAAATTCATTCTTTGAGATACTTGTACGCAAGGATGATGGTTCAACTCTCGCAATTCAATAGTTTGGTGAATCAGAAAAAAGAAAATCGACCATTCATTGAAAAGATAATTATTGCTTTTGCGAATGCTGTTAATATTGAGAAGATTATTTCCTTTACCTGGGCACAGAAAAAGTATTTACAAACGATAAAAAAATATTCGTTTGATGAAGCTTATGCAGGAAATTATACGGGAGCTTACAAATTAAAAGAGATAGTACCGAGTGATTACTTTGGAGAACCAGTCCTATTACAGTTTGAAGATCTTAAACTTTGTTGTCCTTGCAAATACAAAGAATATCTAACAGCCATTTACGGAGCGGATTATATGCAATTGCCACCAGAAGACAAAAGAACTCTTCACCACTACGAGATTATATCACTGGGTGAAAATGAAGGGGAAGTGTAGTTTAAAGATGAAAAAAATCGCTTTAGTGAAATGGAGTATCGATAGAACAGATGGAGGCTTGAAAGTAGCAACCAGCCTTGCAAATGAGTTATCAACTATGTATGAAGTTCATCTTCTCTCGATGATTTCTACAGAAAACAATTTCTTCTCGCTGAAACAATCAGTTCAATATCAAAATTTATCATCAAAGAAAATATCTATGAGTAAAAATTTTCTCGAAGCGATCAAGTTGTTGAGAAACTATCTGAAAGAAGAGAACATTGATATTGTTTTTGGAATCGGAATGAGTATGAATACAGTTGGTGTAGCAAGCACAATTGGTTTGAAAACAAAATTTGTTTCCTGCGACCATACAAATTCTATAGTAGATATTGATACTAAAGTTAAGAAGATACAAAGGTATATTGGAGCGAAATTTGCTGATAAACTCGTGACCCTTACTCAAGAAGACCGTGAAAATTATATAAAAAAATACAGTGTTCCTGAAGAAAGGATTTGCTACATCTATAATTGGAAAGAGGCTTCTCTTTCAGATGTGTCCTATAATAAAAAATCAACTAAAATTGTGACTGTTGGCCGTTTTGATTATCAAAAAGGATATGATTATCTTGTTCAAGTCGCGAAAAAAGTGTTAGTGAAAAGGTCTGACTGGACTTGGGAAATCTACGGTTCCGGCAATCAAGATGAAGTGGATAAAATCAGAAATTTAATCAACGAATATGATTTACAGGACAAGTTAGTCATAAAAGGACTCGAAAAAAATCAGGATTTGATTTATGGAGATAAAGGGATTTATGTCATGACTTCTCGTTATGAAGGTTTACCTCTAGTTCTACTGGAAGCTCAACAATACAACCTCCCAATTGTTAGTTTCAGATGTCCAACAGGACCAAATGAGATTGTTGAAGATGGGGTCAATGGTTATCTGATTGATTGTTATAATACCGATAAAATGAGTGATAGAATACTTGAATTGATGGAAGATTCGAACTTGCGAAGTTCCTTCTCCAATCATGCCATGGATAATATGGATAAATTCGATAAGGAAAAAATTCTCAAGCAGTGGATTGAACTAATTGAGACGATTTATGAGATAAGATGAAGGATTGTTTATCAACAATTGTAATGCCTAGTTATAATATTCAGGAGTATATTTCAAAAGGGCTGGAGTCTTTTCAACAAGTGTTTCCGAATTATAAAAATAAATTTGAAGTACTGGTTGTCATGGATGGTCAGTAATTCGGAAAGGTCGTTAAAGGAGCTATATAGTAAAATTGAGCAAAGCTCATATAAATACGTTCCTACGAAAAAATTTGACAGATGGTCTTACTTAAATTATAGGACTAACTTTGCTTTTGGAATAATTTTTAATCCGATTTTGAAGAAATACTCTGAAAAGAAAGAAAAAGAGAGGGGCGTTTAAGATGTTTATCAGCATCGTTGTTCCTGTTTATAATGTTGCAGACTATCTGCATTTTGCGATAGAAAGCTTAATTAAACAGACCTATCAAAACTTTGAGATAATCCTTGTAAATGATGGTTCCACAGATAATTCTCCCATATTATGCGAAGATTATGCAAAGCAATATGAAAATATCCATGTGTTCCACAAAGAAAATGGTGGATTATCTGATGCACGTAACTTTGGAGTGGCAAAAGCCAACTCAGATTGGATTTTCTTTTTAGATCCGGATGATTATCTTGAAGAATATACTCTAGAGTTAATCGTGAAAATTCAGGAAACACATCAAGCAGACTTGATTTCAACAAAGGTAAAAGCTACTTCAAAATATAATGCTTATACTTCTTATCGATTACAAGACTCAGACTATAAAGATTTGGCTCCGATTACAAAAGAAAAGGCTCTGGAACTAATGTTGGATGACAAAGTTGCAACGGTTTCTGCCTGTGCTAAGCTTTATAAAAAAAGCATATTGGAACGAGTCCCTTTTCCAGTTGGGAAAATCTATGAGGATTTTTATGTTGTAGGAGAACACCTTGCCTTGGCTGAAAGAATCGTGATAAGCCCGCTTGAAACCTACAATTACTATCGTAGGGAAGGGAGTATAGTTCGTTCAACATTTACTGAAAAAAGATATGATTTCTTTGAAGCTGTTGCAAAAAATGAGGAAGTTATTAAAAGAGAGTACATTCAGAGTCCAGAATTAAAGCAAGCTTTACAAGCTAAAAAATTATTAGGTGGTTTTGTAATAATTGGTGCAAAAGCTGACTCAGGCTTAAAAGATTTTTCAAAAGATAGAGAGTTGTTGAGAGTCGAAATGAGTGACTTGTTAAAAAATAATAAGTTATCATGGAAACTAAAACTAAAATACCTTATTTTTATGTTAAACCCTAGATTGTATTTGTTGCTACGATAGTATCGTGCATAGATCCAATTTAATTTACAACAAGTGTCAAAAAAATGTAGGAAAGAGGAAATATGAAAGAAGTTTTTAGAATAATTGACCATTATAAGTATGACCAGTCAAACTTTTTGTTTTCACTGATTAATTCTAAATTGGATGACTTGAAATGAAAGTATTAAAAAACTACGCCTACAATCTTTCTTATCAATTGTTGGTCATTATACTCCCAATTATTACGACTCCCTATGTAACACGGGTCTTTTCTTCGGATGATTTAGGGACATATGGATACTTTAATTCCATTGTCACCTACTTCATCCTCTTAGCGACGCTGGGAGTTGCTAACTATGGGACCAAGGTTATTTCAGGACATCGTAATGAGATTAATAAAAACTTTTGGGGTATATATTCTCTACAATTAGGGGCGACACTTCTTTCTCTGTCCTTATATGCTCTTCTTTGTCTAACTCTTCCCTTTATGCAAAATCCGGTAGCCTACATTCTAGGCTTGAGTTTAGTTTCAAAAGGTTTAGACATTTCCTGGCTCTTTCAAGGGCTAGAAGATTTTCGAAAGATTACTGTTCGAAATATCACAGTTAAACTCGTTGGAGTCATTTCAATCTTCCTCTTTGTCAAATCTGCAAATGACCTATATCTCTATGTTGTTTTGCTAACCATATTTGAACTCTTGGGGCAACTAAGTATGTGGGTGCCTGCTCGTGGGTTTATCGGCAGTTCTCATTTTAGCATAGAATATGCTAGACATCATTTAAAGCCGGTCATATTATTATTCCTTCCTCAAGTAGCTATTTCTTTGTACATTACGCTGGATCGTACCATGCTTGGAGCCTTAGCTTCTACAAAAGATGTAGGGATTTATGACCAGGCCCTAAAATTAGTAAATATCCTTCTGACCTTGGTAACTTCCTTGGGAAGCGTTATGTTGCCTCGTGTCGCGCATTTGTTAGCGACAGGTGATCATAAGGCAGTCAATAAGATGCATGAAATGTCCTTCCTCATTTATAATTTAGTCATTTTTCCGATGATGGCAGGAATCTTGATTGTCAATGATGATTTTGTTCAGTTTTTCCTTGGTCAAGATTTTCAGGATGCACGTTATGCAATCGCCATTATGATCTTCCGTATGTTCTTTATCGGTTGGACCAATATCATGGGAATTCAGATCCTGATACCTCACAATCAAAATAAAGAATTCATGATTTCAACAACAGCTCCCGCAATAATCAGTGTAGGTTTGAACTTACTATTCCTTCCTAAACTTGGATATATCGGAGCAGCCATTGTTTCTGTTTTGACAGAGGCGTTGGTATGGGCGATACAATTATACTTTACCCGTAGATACCTAAAAGAAGTTCCACTTATCGGATCTTTGACAAAAATTATTCTAGCATCAGCTATCATGTATGGTATCTTGCTAGGTTTAAAAACACTTATACATTTTTCACCAGCCATAAATGTTTTAGTATTTGCAGTGCTTGGTGGAATCATTTATCTTTTTGCAATTCTATCTTTGAAAGTGGTAGATGTAAAAGAATTAAAACAAATTATTAGGAAAAAGTAGAATGCAAAAAAAATCGGAATATCAGCCTAGATTTATTAAAAGTGCTTGCGTGTATTGGGGTCGTTTTACTCCATACAACAATGGGCGGATTTAAAGAGACAGGTTCATGGAATTTTTCGACATATTTATACTACCTAGGAACCTATTCTATCCCTTTATTTTTTATGGTCAATGGTTATTTATTGTTAGGCAAAAGGGAAATAACTTATCCTTACATACTTCAAAAAGTCAAATGGATTCTAATAACAGTGTCATCATGGAACATTATCGTTTGGCTCTGTAAAAGAGACTTTGCGGTTAATCCAATTAAAAAAATTGTAGGCTCTCTGTTACAAAAAGGGTATTTCTTTCAGTTTTGGTTTTTTGGTTCGCTGATTCTTATTTATTTATGTTTGCCTGTTTTGAAAACAGTTATAAATTCAAAAAGAAAATATGTATACATTCTATCTTTATTGGTGGCAATTGGGTTTATAGTTGAATTAGCAAATATTTTCCTTCAGATGCCTATACAAACTCATGTTATGCAAACTTTTAGATTATGGACTTGGTTTTTCTACTATCTTTTAGGTGGTTATATAGCGCAATTCAATATAGACAACCTCAAATATAGATTTAAAAATTGGATGAAAATAGTTAGCATACTTTTGTTATTGATTTCACCAATTATATTGTTTTTCTTAGCAAAGAATACTTACCATAATCTTTTTGCTGAATATTTTTATGATACTTTATTTGTAAAAGTCAGTACTCTAGGAATTTTTCTAACTATCCTCACGCTTACGTTGAATGAAAACCGAAACGAATGGATTGTTTTCCTTTCTAATCAAACAATGGGAGTTTTCATAATACACACTTATATTATGAAATTGTGGGAAAGGATATTTGGTTTTAATTTTGTAGGAGCATATTTACTTTTTGCTCTATTTACTTTAAGTGTTAGTTTTATTATTGTTGGAATGTTAATGAAGATTCCTTACTTCAATCGAATCGTCAAATTATAAAAAGGAGAACACTATGTACGATTATCTTATCGTTGGTGCTGGTTTGTCTGGAGCAATCTTCGCACACGAAGCTACAAAACGCGGTAAAAAAGTTAAAGTGATTGACAAGCGTGATCACATCGGTGGAAATATCTACTGTGAAAATGTTGAGGGCATCAATGTCCACAAGTATGGTGCCCACATTTTCCATACTTCCAATAAAAAAGTATGGGACTATGTTAACCAATTCGCTGAGTTTAACAACTATATCAACTCGCCAGTGGCTAACTACAAGGGGAGTCTTTACAATCTTCCTTTCAATATGAATACCTTCTACGCTATGTGGGGGACTAAGACACCACAAGAAGTCAAGGACAAGATTGCCCAGCAAACGGCTGATATGAAAGATGTTGAGCCCAAGAACTTGGAAGAACAAGCCATCAAGTTGATTGGTCCAGATATCTATGAAAAGTTGATCAAGGGCTACACAGAAAAACAATGGGGACGTTCTGCAACAGACCTTCCGCCATTTATTATCAAGCGCCTCCCAGTGCGTTTGACCTTTGATAACAACTACTTTAACGACCGTTACCAAGGTATTCCAATCGGTGGCTATAACGTCATCATTGAAAACATGCTTGGCGATGTAGAAGTAGAGCTTGGTGTTGATTTCTTTGCCAATCGTGAAGAGCTAGAAGAATCAGCTGAAAAAGTTGTCTTTACAGGGATGATTGACCAGTACTTTGACTACAAACACGGGGAGTTGGAATACCGTAGCCTTCGTTTTGAACATGAAGTCTTGGATGAAGAAAATTATCAAGGGAATGCCGTGGTCAACTATACAGAACGTGAGATTCCTTATACTCGTATCATCGAGCACAAGCATTTCGAGTATGGTACTCAACCAAAGACGGTTATCACTCGTGAGTATCCAGCTGATTGGAAACGTGGAGATGAGCCATATTATCCAATCAATGATGAGAGAAACAATGCCATGTTTGCTAAGTATCAAGAAGAAGCGGCGCAGAATGATAAGGTTATTTTCTGTGGACGTTTAGCAGATTATAAATACTACGATATGCATGTGGTCATTGAACGTGCATTGGATGTGGTAGAGGAAGAACTAGGGAGTATCTAAGAACATCACAGATAAAGGGGAGAAAAGGTGAAATATTATCTGAAGGATTCATTTCTGCATAATGAATACGAAAAGAATGCAGGAAATAAGGCACGAAATGACGTGGAAGCTATTCTAATCTCAGAGGGTTATAAGGGGGTGGAACTCAAGGTTGAGAATTGGTATAAGATGAATTTCTTTAAAGCTCAGCAACACAAATATCGGGCAATCAAGTCTGTGTTTGATCAGTTAGGATCTGGAGATGAATTGCTGATTCAGTTCCCGATTATACACCATACATTTTTCATCTCACAACTCATTAAGCAGGCGCAAAATAGAGGAGTCAAATTCTATCTTGTGATCCATGATATTGAAACCTTGCGTCATGTAGGAAATTCAGCAGTGAAAATTCGTCATAAAGTGAGAAATTACTTCCAAGAGAAGGCGGCTCTTACATCAGTGGATGGCATTATCGTTCATAATGATATCATGAAAAATGCCTTGACAATTCAAGGCATACCATCAGATAAAATGGTTAGCTTGGAGATTTTTGACTATCTGATTCCGAACTTTGAGGAAAAAAATGTTCCCCAAAAAGAAGAAGCGATTATCATCGCCGGAAATCTAATTCCAACAAAATCAGGCTATCTTTATAATTTGCCAGAACAGCCAGCCTATAATCTCTATGGAATGGGGTACGATGAAAGTCGTGCATTGAAAAATACCACCTACTTTGGTTCCTTTATGCCAGATGACCTCCCAAATGCTCTTCAAGGTAGTTTTGGTTTGGTGTGGGATGGTGATAGTTCAGAAACTTGCAAAGGTTCTTTCGGAAATTACCTACGTATTAACAACTCCCACAAGGCTTCTCTTTATTTGGCTTCGGGCTTTCCTCTAGTTGTTTGGAAAGAGTCTGCCCTTGCGCATTTTGTGCTAGATAAGCAATGTGGTATAGCAATTGATTCTCTACATGACCTCCAAAAGGCACTGGACGATTTGACAGATCAAGATTACATGAAACTGTCGGCTAATGCCAGACAAGTAGGAGTAGCGATTCGAAGTGGAGATTATCTGAAATCGGCCATTTCTAAATTGAAGTAAGAATTTGAAGCTACTCATTGATCAGTTCGTTAGAAAGATTACTTCATTATGAAAGGTATTATTCTTTCAGATGGTTCGGGAACGCGCCTGTACCACTTACTCGGGCTGCGTCAAAACAGCTGATGTCGATTTATGATAAACCCATGATTTACTATCCTTTGTCAACCCTGATGTTGGCTTGACTTCAGCAAAGACTTTCTCAACCATTTCAGCATTAGTGATATCCATTTCGGCCACATCAACTGCAACATAGTCTACATTTCGTTCATCTAATAAATAACGTAGTTCGGTACCGAGTTGACCCTTTGCACCTGTAATTAATATCATTGTCTTCTCCTTAACTTTTCTTCTATTTAATCATAGCAAAAAAAATGATAAAAAATCTGATTTTCGGCCCTTATTTTGCTGGTTTAAGATATAAAAATATAGTATTAGAGAATCATAATTTTATAATAGAAAACTTATTTTTCAGAATTTACCAAAGTAATTCAAAAATTCTGAAAATTTTATTGACATGTTTCTGAAAAGGGACTATAATGGGGTGAAAGTTTTAAAGGAGAAAACAATGAAAAGTTCAAAACTACTTGCCCTTGCGGGTGTGACGTTATTGGCAACTGCGACACTTGCGGCTTGCTCTGGATCAAGTTCAAATGCTAAAGGTGAGAAAACATTCTCATACATTTACGAAACGGATCCTGATAACCTAAACTATTTGACAACTGGTAAGGCAGCTACAGCAAATATTACTAGTAACGTTATTGATGGTTTGCTTGAAAATGACCGCTATGGTAACTTTGTACCATCTATGGCTGAGGATTGGTCTGTATCTAAGGATGGATTGACTTACACGTATACACTCCGAAAGGATGCAAAATGGTATACATCTGAAGGTGAGGAGTATGCAGAAGTTAAAGCTCAAGACTTTGTAACTGGTCTTAAGTATGCTGCTGATAAGAAATCAGATGGTCTTTACCTGGTTCAGGAATCTATCAAGGGATTGGATGCCTATGTCAAAGGAGAAACTACAGATTTTTCTCAAGTAGGAATCAAGGCTCTTGATGATTATACCGTTCAATACACATTGAACAAGCCAGAAAGTTTCTGGAATTCTAAGACAACAATGGGTGTTCTGGCTCCTGTCAATGAAGAATTTTTGAACTCTAAAGGGGATGACTTTGCTAAAGGTACGGACCCAAGCAGCATTCTCTACAATGGACCATTCTTACTCAAATCAATCGTAGCCAAATCATCAGTCGAGTTCGAAAAGAATCCAAACTATTGGGACAAAGACAATGTTCATCTTGATAAAGTGAAATTATCCTTCTGGGATGGTCAAGATACCAATAAGCCAACTGAAGCTTTCAAAGACGGTAGCTTTACAATGGCTCGCCTCTTCCCAACAAGTGCTAGTTACTCAGAGACTGAAAAAGCATTCAAAGACAATATCGTTTATACCCAACAAGATTCTACTACTTATTTAGTAGGTACAAATATCGATCGCCAGTCTTATAAGTACACTTCTAAGACAACAGATGAGGAAAAAGCATCAACCAAGAAGGCACTTTTGAATAAGGACTTCCGTCAAGCTATTGCATTTGGTTTTGACAGAACAGCCTACGCTTCTCAAGTAAATGGTGCAAGCGGGGCTACTAAACTGCTTCGTAACTTATTTGTTCCTCCTACATTTGTACAGGCAGATGGGAAAAACTTTGGGGAATTAGTTAAAGAAAAATTAGTGACCTATGGAGACGAGTGGAGCAACGTAAACTTGGATGATGCCCAAGATGGTCTCTACAATCCTGACAAAGCCAAAGCAGAATTCGCTAAAGCTAAGGCAGCCCTTCAAGCGGAAGGTGTGAAATTCCCAATCCACTTGGACATGCCTGTAGACCAAACCAACACAACAAAAGTTCAACGTGTTCAATCTTTTAAACAGTCAGTTGAAGAAAATCTAGGGTCAGATAATGTGGTTATCGATATCCAACAACTTCAAAAAGATGATGTTCAAAACATTACCTACTTCGCTGAAACTGCGGCTGGAGAAGACTGGGATATCTCAGATAACGTGGGTTGGTCTCCAGACTATATCGATCCATCTACTTATCTTGATATTATCAAACCTTCTGTAGGAGAAAATACGAAAACATATCTAGGATTTGATTCTGGGACAAACAACGCTGCTGCTAAGCAAGTCGGTTTAGAAGATTATGAAAAAATGGTTGTGGAAGCTGGTGAAGAAACTACTGATGTTTCAAAACGTTATGAGAAATATGCTGCTGCCCAAGCTTGGTTGACAGACAGTGCCTTGCTCATCCCAACAACTTCTCAAACTGGTCGTCCAATGCTGTCTAAGATGGTACCATTTACACTTCCATTTGCATACTCTGGTAACAAGGGTATGAGTGAAGCCCTTTTGTACAAATATCTAGAAGTACAAGATAAAGCCGTGACAACAGACGAATACCAAAAAGCTCAAGAGAAATGGTTGAAAGAAAAAGAAGAGTCAAATAAAAAGGCTCAAGAAGAACTTGCAAACCATGTGAAATAACTTTAAAAAAGTAAAGGATTTAGCCATTGACATGATGGTTAAGTCCTTTTTTATCTTTGGTATAAGTCTCTGAATGATTAGAGATAGGATTTTTCAGAAAAGAGAAAATTTTAGTGAATTTTACCTATTTCCTATTGCTTTCTGGTCTTTTATTTGTTATATTAAAAGTACAATTATTTTTTATTTATAACAGTTAAGCAGAGTACTTTCAGAGAAAGGAGTATTTTTTAAAAAAGAAATGTAAACGCTTACTGGAAAGTGAAAGGATTTAGGAGTTCATGGATAAACGATTTTTTGAAAAACACTGTAAGTTCAGTATTCGTAAGTTTACGCTTGGAGTAGCTTCGGTGATGATTGGAGCGACTTTCTTCGCAGCTAGCCCAGTATTGGCTGATCAAGCAAGAGTTGGTTCAACAGATAATTTGCCGAGTGAACTAGCTGATTTGGATAAGAAGGCTAGTGATGAGGGGCACGATTTTGACAAGGAAGCTGCCGCTCAAAATCCTGGTTCAGCTGAGACTACTGAAGGCCCTCAAACAGAAGAAGAGTTGTTGGCTCAAGAAAAAGAAAAGTCTGAAAAGCCAAGCAATCTGCCAAAAGAATTAGAAGATAAGTTGGAGAAAGCTGAAGACAATGGGCGCGAAGTTAACAAGGATCAATTGGCCCAAGACACTGGCAAGCTCGTCCCAGAAGATGTGGCTAAGACTACCAATGGGGAATTAAACTATGGCGCGACTGTTAAGATTAAGACGCCATCAGGAGAAGGTAGCGGTATTGTCGTTGCTAAAGACCTTGTCTTGACGGTTTCTCATAACTTTATCAAGGATAGCCAAGACGGCAATATCCGTAAGGTTGTGGATAATGACCAAGGGGATGGAGATATCTATAGCATCTCATATCCAGGATTGCCAGATGTCAAGTTTAGCAAGAAAGATATCATTCATTGGGATCGTGAAGGCTATCTGAAAGGCTTCAAGAATGATTTGGCCCTAGTGAGATTGCGTACAGTTCTAGAAAATACGCCTGTTGAAGTAACCAAAAAGCCAGTAGTTAAGAAAATCGGAGATAAGCTTCATGTCTTTGGTTATCCAGAAGGAAAATTGAATCCGATTGTCAATACTACAGTTGATTTTGCGGAACCATACGGAGAAGGTGTCCAAGGGATTGGTTACCAAGGAGGAAAACCGGGTGCTAGTGGCGGCGGTGTCTTTGATACAGAAGGCAAACTAGTCGGTGTTCACCAAAATGGTGTAGTTGGAAAACGGAGCGGAGGCATTCTCTTCTCACCAGCTCAACTAAAATGGATTCAAGACCACATACAGGGAATTTCAAGTGTGAAACCAGCAGACTTGGAAGAGAAAGAAAAACCGGCTGAAGAAAAACCAAAAGAGGATAAACCTGCAGCTGCTAAACCTGAAACACCTAAGGCAGTAACTCCTGAATGGCAAACAGTAGCGAATAAAGAGCAACAAGGAACCGTCACTATTCGTGAAGAAAAGGGTGTTCGCTACAATCAATTGTCTTCAACGGCCCAAAATGACAATGATGGCAAACCAGCTTTGTTTGAAAAACAAGGATTGACAGTTGACGCTAATGGAAATGCGACGGTTGATTTAACCTTCAAAGATGATTCTGAAAAGGGCAAATCACGCTTTGGTGTCTTCTTGAAATTTAAAGATACCAAGAACAATGTTTTTGTTGGATATGACCAAGGTGGCTGGTTCTGGGAATACAAAACTCCAGGTAATAGCACATGGTATAAAGGCAACCGTGTAGCAGCACCAGAACCAGGTTCTGTAAACCGTCTTTCTATCACTCTCAAGTCAGATGGACAACTCAATGCCAGCAACAATGATGTAAATCTCTTTGACACAGTGACCCTACCTGGGGCGGTCAATGAGAATCTTAAAAATGAGAAGAAGATCCTTCTCAAGGCAGGAACTTATAGCAATGATCGCACGGTTGTCAGCGTTAAAACAGACAATCAAGAAGGTGTAAAAGCGGATGATACTCCTGCCCAGAAAGAAACAGGTCCGGCCGTTGACGATAGCAAGGTGACTTATGATACGATCCAGTCTAAGGTTCTCAAGGCAGTGATTGACCAAGCCTTCCCTCGTGTCAAGGAATACACCTTGAATGGACATACTTTGCCAGGACAGGTGCAACAGTTCAACCAAGTCTTTATCAATAACCACCGAATCACTCCTGAAGTCACTTATAAGAAAATCAATGAGACAACAGCAGAGTACGTGATGAAGCTTCGCGATGATGCTCACTTAATCAATGCGGAAATGACAGTACGCTTGCAAGTCGTGGACAATCAATTGCACTTTGATGTGACCAAGATTGTCAACCACAATCAAGTCACTCCAGGTCAAAAGATTGATGACGAAAGAAAATTGCTTTCTACGATTAGTTTCCTTGGCAATGCTTTAGTCTCTGTTTCTAGTGATCAAGCTGGTGCTAAGTTTGATGGGGCAACCATGTCAAACAATACCCATGTCAGCGGAGATGATCATATCGATGTAACCAATCCAATGAAGGATTTGGCTAAGGGTTACATGTATGGATTTGTTTCTACAGATAAGCTTGCTGCAGGTGTTTGGAGTAACTCTCAAAACAGCTACGGTGGTGGTTCGAATGACTGGACTCGTTTGACAGCCTATAAAGAAACAGTTGGAAATGCCAACTATGTCGGAATTCACAGCTCTGAATGGCAATGGGAAAAGGCTTATAAGGGCATTGTCTTCCCAGAATACACCAAGGAACTTCCAAGTGCCAAGGTTGTTATCACCGAAGATGCCAATGCAGACAACAAAGTCGATTGGCAAGATGGTGCCATTGCTTATCGTAGCATCATGAACAACCCTCAAGGTTGGGAAAAAGTCAAGGATATCACTGCTTACCGTATCGCGATGAACTTTGGTTCTCAAGCACAAAACCCATTCCTTATGACCTTGGATGGTATCAAGAAAATCAATCTCCACACAGGTGGTCTTGGGCAAGGTGTTCTCCTTAAAGGTTATGGTAGTGAAGGTCATGACTCTGGACACTTGAACTATGCTGATATTGGTAAACGTATTGGTGGTGTCGAAGACTTCAAGACCTTGATCGAAAAAGCGAAGAAATATGGAGCTCATCTTGGCATCCACGTTAACGCTTCTGAGACTTATCCTGAGTCTAAATACTTTAATGAAAATATTCTTCGTAAGAATCCAGATGGCAGCTACAGCTACGGCTGGAACTGGCTAGACCAAGGTATCAACATTGATGCTGCTTATGACCTAGCACATGGACGCTTGGCTCGCTGGGAAGACTTGAAGAAAAAACTTGGTGATGGTCTCGACTTTATCTATGTGGACGTATGGGGCAATGGTCAATCAGGTGATAACGGTGCCTGGGCTACCCACGTTCTTGCTAAAGAAATCAACAAACAAGGCTGGCGTTTTGCGATTGAGTGGGGTCATGGTGGTGAATACGACTCTACCTTCCAACACTGGGCAGCTGACTTGACCTATGGTGGCTACACTAATAAAGGTATCAACAGCGCCATCACGCGCTTTATCCGTAACCACCAAAAAGATTCTTGGGTTGGGGACTATAGAAGTTACGGTGGTGCAGCCAACTACCCACTTCTAGGTGGCTACAGCATGAAAGACTTTGAAGGTTGGCAAGGAAGAAGCGACTACAATGGCTATGTAACCAACTTATTTGCTCATGACGTCATGACTAAGTACTTCCAACACTTCACTGTAAGTAAATGGGAAAATGGTACACCAGTTACCATGTCTGATAATGGTAGCACCTATAAATGGACTCCAGAAATGAAGGTTGAGCTAGTCGATGCTGCAGGTAACAAAGTGGTTGTGACTCGTAAGTCAAACGATGTCAATAACCCGCAATACCGCGAACGTACAGTAACTCTCAATGGACGTGTCATCCAAGATGGTTCAGCTTACTTGACTCCTTGGAACTGGGATGCGAATGGTAAGAAACTTCCTACTGATAAGGAAAAAATGTACTACTTCAATACGCAGGCCGGTGCAACAACTTGGACACTTCCGAGCGATTGGGCAAATAGCAAGGTTTACCTTTACAAGCTAACTGACCAAGGTAAAACAGAAGAGCAAGAACTAACTGTAACAAATGGTAAGATTACCCTAGACCTTCTAGCAAATCAACCATACGTTCTCTACCGTTCGAAACAAACCAATCCTGAAATATCATGGAGCGAAGGCATGCACATCTATGACCAAGGATTTAACAGTGGAACCTTGAAACACTGGACCATTTCAGGTGATGCTTCCAAGGCAGAAATTGTCAAATCACAAGGCGCAAATGAAATGCTTCGTATCCAAGGCAATAAGAGCAAGGTCAGCCTTACTCAGAAACTGACTGGCTTGAAACCAAATACCAAGTATGCGGTTTATGTTGGTGTCGATAACCGTAGTAATGCTAAGGCAAGTATCACAGTGAATACTGGCGAAAAAGAAGTGACTACTTATACCAATAAGTCACTCGCTCTCAACTATATCAAAGCTTATGCTCATAACAATCGTCGTGAAAATGCTACAGTTGACGATACAAGTTACTTCCAAAATATGTACGCCTTCTTTACAACTGGATCTGACGTATCAAATGTCACTCTGACATTGAGTCGTGAAGCTGGTGATGAAGCAACTTACTTTGATGAAATTCGTACCTTTGAAAATAATTCAAGCATGTACGGAGACAAGCATGATACAGGTCAAGGAACCTTCAAACAAGACTTTGAAAATGTAGCTCAAGGAATCTTCCCATTTGTAGTAGGTGGTGTCGAAGGTGTTGAAGATAACCGCACTCACTTGTCTGAAAAACACGATCCATATACACAGCGTGGTTGGAACGGTAAGAAAGTCGATGATGTTATCGAAGGGAATTGGTCACTCAAGACAAATGGGCTAGTGAGCCGTCGTAACTTGGTTTACCAAACTATTCCGCAAAACTTCCGCTTTGAAGCTGGTAAGACTTATCGCGTAACCTTTGAATACGAAGCAGGATCAGACAATACCTATGCCTTTGTAGTTGGTAAGGGAGAATTCCAGTCAGGTCGTCGTGGTACTCAAGCAAGCAACTTGGAAATGCATGAATTGCCAAATACTTGGACAGATTCTAAGAAAGCTAAGAAGGTAACCTTCCTCGTGACAGGTGCAGAAACAGGCGATACTTGGGTAGGTATCTACTCAACTGGAAACGCAAGCAATACTCGTGGTGATTCTGGTGGAAATGCCAACTTCCGTGGTTACAACGACTTCATGATGGACAATCTTCACATCGAGGAAATTACCCTAACAGGTAAGATGTTGACAGAAAATGCTCTGAAGAACTACTTGCCAACGGTTGCCATGACTAACTACACGAAAGAGTCTATGGATGCTTTGAAAGAGGCGGTCTTTAACCTCAGTCAGGCAGATGATGACATTAGCGTGGAAGAAGCGCGTGCAGAGATTGCCAAGATTGAAGCCTTGAAGAATGCTTTGGTTCAGAAGAAAACAGCCTTAGTAGCAGAAGACTTTGAAAGTTTGGATGCGCCATCTCAACCAGGTGAAGGTCTTGAGAATGCCTTTGATGGAAATGTGTCTAGTCTATGGCATACATCTTGGAATGGTGGAGATGTAGGCAAGCCTGCAACCATGGTCTTGAAAGAATCAACTGAAATCACTGGACTTCGCTATGTTCCACGTGCCTCTGATTCAAATGGAAACTTGCGTGATGTGAAACTGGTTGTCACAGATGAGTCTGGTAAGGAACATACCTTCACAGTGACAGATTGGCCAAATAACAACAAACCAAAAGACATTGACTTTGGCAAGACAATCAAGGCTAAGAAAATTGTCCTTACTGGTACCAAGACTTACGGAGATGGTGGCGATAAATACCAATCTGCAGCGGAACTCATCTTTACCCGTCCACAGGTAGCAGAAACACCACTTGACATGTCTGGTTATGAGGCAGCTTTAGCTAAGGCGCAGAAATTAACAGACAAAGACAATCAAGAGGAAGTAGCTAGCGTTCAGGCAAGCATGAAATATGCGACGGATAACCATCTCTTGACGGAAAGAATGGTGGCCTACTTCGCAGACTATCTCAACCAATTAAAAGATTCTGCTACGAAACCAGATGCTCCAACAAGTAGCAAGGGTGAAGAACAACCACCAGTTCTTGATGTACCTGAGTTCAAAGGCGGCGTCAATGCAGCAGAAGCAGTTGTACATGAAGTCCCTGAGTTCAAGGGCGGAGTCAATGCAGTTCAAGCCTTGGTAAACGAATTGCCAGAATACAAAGGTGGAGCCAATTCAGTTCTAGCAGCTGCAAATGAAGTTCCAGAGTATAGAGGTGGAGTCAATGCAGTTGAGGCCTTGGTGAATGAAAAGCCAGCCTACACAGGTGTATTGGCTACAGCTGGAGATCAAGCAGCTCCAACTGTTGAAAAACCTGAGTACCCGCTCACTCCAAGTCCAGTAGCTGATACCAAAACTCCGGGAGCTAAAGATGAAGAAAAACTACCTGCTACAGGGGAGCACAGCTCAGAAGTAGCCCTCTTCTTGGCAAGTGTGAGTATCGCTTTATCTGCTGCTGTTCTTACGACAAAACGAAAAGAAGACTAAACAGATTTGGTTTTAGAAGTCCAAAAGATCTCGAATCAAATAGGATCAAACAGCCGGAGAGGACCTCTAGGTTCTCTCCTTTTTTCAAAGGAGAAATGATACCGCTTACTCATGTATGCGGATGAAAGGAATAGGAGAAAGATGGATAGACATTTTTTTGAGAAACGCTGTCACTTTAGTATAAGAAAATTTGCAATCGGTGCAGCCTCCGTGATGATTGGTGCTAGTATCTTTGGAGCCAATATGGTTCAGGCAGCAGAAACAGCAGCGCCTTCAGAAACAGGGGGAAGCATCACCCATGTTGAAGCACTGGATAAGTTACCCGATGATTTAGCCAATGCGCTTAAAAAGGCGGATGCAGAAGCTGCAACAGAAGCAAGTCATGAAGAAACTCCAGCGACTGACGAAGGAAGCAATCCTACATCAAGTGAAGAGGCAAAACCAGAGACAAGTCCTACAAGTCCCAAGCCAGCAGAAACGCCGAAACCGGTTGAAACACCAAAGGCAGACAATAAACCAGCTGAAACTGCTACGCCAGCAGCAAAACCAGCTGAAAAGCAAATTGAAGATAGAGAAGATGTCAACCATCTCGAAGGTGCTACTGCTCAGGCGAGCAACCATGAGACTGGTACCAACTTTACTGCGGATAAGGCTATCGACGGAGATGATAATACTCGTTGGGCTACAGACAAAGATGTACCAAAACCAACTTTTGAACTGACTCTGCCAAAGACTACCTTGATCAAACATGTAGAAATTGATTGGGATCGTCGTCTTCGTAATGGGCAAAATGACCCAAATATCAAATCTTGGAGTCTCTATTACGCAGGCCAAGAAGATGTGGGGGCTAATGGAGAAAAACAATGGAAACTAGCTCATACCAAAACTGGAGAACCTGTTTTAGATGAGAAAGTTGACCTAGCTGAAAGTATTCAAGCTAAATATCTTAAGTTAGAAATTAACGACTATCAAGTGGGCACAATGGGTTGGAGAAACGTTGGTATCCAAGAAATTCGAGCTTATTCAAACGTTCCGGACCATAGTAAGGTAACGGATATCCGCCAAGTAACCGAACTAACAGTAGCAGAAGATGGACAGTCTCTTGTCTTACCAACTTTACCAGGGAAAGTTAGCCTTATCGGAAGCAACAAGCAAGGCGTGATTGACCTTCAAAATCACATCTATAAGCCTTTGACAGACCAACGTGTCAAGGTCATGGTCCAACAAATCAGAGACAGTCATACCTTTACAAAAGAGTTTGAAGTAGTCATCAAGGGACTACATCAGGACGAGGGTGTAGGTGTCAAACCCAAAGTAGCACCAGCTGTTCAACAATGGTATGGGAAAGAAGGCCAATCTTCTATCACTTCAGATACAGTCCTTGCGACAGGTGATTCTGGCTTTGATCAAGCAGCAACCTTCTACCAGTCAGACCTTGCTAGCCGTGGATTGGAACTAGCAACAGGTAACAAGCAAGCTCAAAAACGAATCGAATTTAAAAAGGTTGAAAACAAAGGTTATGGTAAAGAAGGGTATGGCATTACTATCCAAAATGATGTGATTACCATAGAAGCTGCTACAAACACAGGTGCCTTCTACGCCACTCGTACTCTTCTTCAAATGGGAGAAACAGACCTACAAAATGGCGAAATTCGTGATTTCCCAAGTTTCAGCCACCGTGGCTTTATGTTGGATACAGGTCGTAAATTTATCCCTTATGACACTCTTGTAGACATCATGCTCAACATGGCTTACTACAAGATGAACGACTTGCAGTTGCACCTTAATGATAACTATATCTTCCTTAAGGAACACTTGGCAGGTAAGAATTTAAGTCCAGAAGAACAACTCAAGTATGTACTTGAACATGCCAAGACTGGTTTCCGTGTGGAGACAGACATTGTCGGTAAGAATGGTCAAAAATTGACATCAGATGAGCATTATACCAAGGAAGAAATGCAAAATCTGATTAAACTTGCCAAGGCCTTGCATATCAACCTAGTGCCAGAAATTGACACACCAGGTCACGCCTTGTCCTTTGTCAAAGTCCGCCCAGACCTCATGTATCAAGGTAGTTTGAGCGATTATGCAGGCAAGCACAATGTCGAGCGCGTAGCTATGCTCGACCTAGATAATAAATACGATGAAACGCTGGCTTTTGTCAAATCAGTTTATGACAAACTCCTCGATGGTCCAGATGCACCGCTTCATGGGGTATCAACTGTTCATATCGGAACGGATGAATACTATGGCAGCAGAGAAAGCTATCGCCGCTATGTCAATGACCTTATCAAATACATTAAAGGAAAAGGTTATACCCCTCGTATCTGGGGTTCGCTCAGTGCGAAACGAGGTAAAACAGCGGTTGATTGGAAAGATGTAGAGGTTGACATCTGGAGTATTGGTTGGCAGCAGCCAAAAGAAGCTATTGCTCAGGGAGCTAAGATTATTAATATCACTGATATCCCAACATATAGCGTTCCGAATGGAGATAATCGTCAAGCTGGTTATGGTGATTATGCCAACTATGAAACTCAATATAATAGTTGGACACCAAACGATTTCCGAACTGGCCATGGCCCACTACTAGAAGCTTCTAATCCAAACATCCTTGGTGGTGGTCACGCAGTTTGGAATGATAATATCGACCTTCATGAGACCGGTTTGACCTCTTATGATATCTTTAAACGTTTCTTCAAGAGCATGCAAACCACTGCAGAGCGCACTTGGGGATCTGACCGTGCAGCTGCGACCTTTGCAGAACGCACCCTACCAACGAGTCCTTATGCGCCACAGTCAAATCCTGATAAAGAGATTGATCAAAGCGACTTGTTTACCATCAATCCTGAAACAGTCAAGAACTATGCAAGCAAGAGGGTGAAGACAAGCGAGCAAGGATTGGCTTTTGAGAAAGACAGCAGTATCGAAGGATTGGCTGGTGATGTTGGTCCAAGTCATGTCTTGAAGTTTGATGTAACTGTCACTGGGGACGGAGAACAAACCTTCTCAACAAGTGGGGACAACCGTATCTATCTAGCTGATAAAGACGGCTATCTTGCTTACCAGTTTGAACAGTTCCATATTCAATTCAATAAAAAACTTAAAAAGAACAAACGTTATCAAATCTCTATTGTGACCAAACCACAATCTACAGAAGTTTATGTAGATGGTGAAAAGATTGAACGTATCGCAAATCCAGCCCACCCTCGTTTTGCCCACAATAGCTTGGTTCTACCGCTTGAAAGCATTGGTGGTTTCAAAGGAATCTTGCATAGTGCAGAGTTGTCAGACAAACCATTTGTAAATCCTCGTTTGATTTCAAATGATAAGATTACGGCAACCGCAAGCAGTCAGCAACTTCCAGGAAACGCGACTGAAGGCGCTGTTGAAAAGGCCTTTGACAATGATCCAAATACCTTCTGGCATACTAAGTGGACTGGTGACACTGCGCCATACACCCTTACTATGACCTTGAAAGAAGCAGAAAAAGTCAATGGCTTGACGTATCTCCCACGTCCAGGTGGTGGAAATGGTGTCGTGACGCGCTACGAAATCTACGCACAAAAAGATGGCCAAATGGTCAAGGTTTCAGAAGGAAGCTGGGACAACAACGCCCAAGAAAAAACAGTCAACTTTGCGGCGGTACATACCAACAAGATTGAGTTGAAAGTATTGGAAGGCGTTGGTGGTTTTGCAAGTGCAGCCGAAGTTCATCTATTGAAACCTGTCAAAGAAGAGCAAGAAACGCCTGCACCAAGTAAACCAGAAAAACCAACTACACCAGAAAAACCAAAAGTAGACCAAACCGGTGATGGAACAGTTGAATTGGCAGATCAATTCACTGCAAGTAAACCAGCTAGCGAAGATAGCATTGCAGCTGCCAGCAAGAGCGCAGACTATCTCAAGAAAGAGTACAAGGTCTTCCCAACTCCACAAAAAGTGACTTATGGAGAAGGTGTTACAGCTCTTCGCAAGCAAGTCAATCTGGTCATGGGCGATCAACTTGATATCTATACTCGTAATCGCTTGAAGAGTGTCTTGCAGGACAATCAAGTGTCTTATACAACTGGTAAGGCGGCAATCGCTGGCGCAACCAATATCTATCTTGGAGTGCATGGACAAGGTTCACAAGCAGAACAAAACTTATCTAACGTTTCAGCAGGCCTCTTTGACAAGATTGATGCCTATGCCTTGACCATTAAGGATAACTCGATTTCTATCGTCGGGAAAGATACAGATGCAGTCTTCTATGGTTTGACAACCTTGAAACACATGCTCAAGGAAAGCCAAGTGCCAGTCCTTCGCAATGTGACAGTAGAAGATTACGCAGAGCTCAAGAACCGTGGTTTCATCGAAGGTTACTATGGAAATCCATGGTCGAATGCCGATCGTGCAGAGCTCATGCGTTATGGTGGCGATTTGAAATTGAACCAATACTTCTTTGCACCAAAAGATGATCCATATCACAACAAGAAATGGCGTGAACTCTATCCAGAAGAAAAACTAGCTGAAATTCGTGAACTTGCTCGTGTCGGAAATCAAAGTAAAACACGCTATGTCTGGACTATCCATCCATTCATGAACAACCGCATCCGCTTTGGCAATGAAGCGCATTACCAAGAAGATTTGGCAACCATCAAGGCTAAATTTACCCAGTTGATGAAAGTGGGTGTCCGCGAATTTGGTATCCTTGCAGATGATGCTCCAAGTCCAGTCGGAGGCTACAATAGCTACAACCGCTTGATGCAAGATATGACCAAGTGGTTGACTGAAATGCAGGGAACTTACAGTGGTCTTCGTAAAGAAATGATCTTTGTTCCTGGACAGTATTGGGGTAATGGACGTGAGGATGAGTTGAAATCCCTCAATGAAAATCTCCCAAGTTCAACATCCATGACCTTGACGGGTGGTAAGATTTGGGGCGAAGTCTCTGAAAGCTTCCTTTCAACTCTCAAAAACAATCTATCCGCAGGTGGCAAGACCTATCGCCCAGTTTCACTTTGGATTAACTGGCCTGTAACAGATAACTCGAAACAACACTTGATTCTAGGTGGTGGTGAGAAATTCCTTCATCCAAATGTAGATCCAAGCTTGCTATCTGGTATCATGTTGAACCCAATGCAACAGTCTGAACCATCTAAGATTGCCCTCTTTGCAGGAGCTCAATACTCATGGAAACAGTGGAAATCAGAAGAAGAAGCTAAGAAAATCAATGATATTGCCTTCAACTTTGTAGAAAATGGTCATTTTGAAGATAGCAAGGTATCAGCAGCCTTCCGCGAACTTGGTAAGCACATGATTAACCAAAACATGGATAATCGTGTCGTCAAACTAGAAGAATCTGTAGACTTGGCTCCAAAATTAACAGACTTCATGACCAAGCTCAAAGCAGGTCAGGATGTGACTGCAGAACGTGCAGCCTTGCGTGCAGAATTTGCCAAGATTAAAGAAGCAGCCGAACTCTATAAAGCATCAGGCGATAAAAAAATGGTTGCCCAAATCCACTATTGGTTGGATAATGCAATCGACCAAATGAATGCTCTCGATGCCTTCCTTACAGGAATCGAAGCCATGGCTACAAATGATGCAGCCAAACTCTGGGATAGTTACTATAAAGGTTTGAAATTGTACGAACAGTCTCAAACTCACACCTTCCATTATGTAGACCATATGGAAAAGGCTGAATTGGGTGTTCAACATATTCGTCCATTTATCCTATCCTTGAAAGAAGTTCTAGCGTCTGAAGTTCAAAAAGTCTTGCATCCAGACCAAATCATCAGTACCTTTATTACCAATCGAACAGGTGTAGAAGGTGGTTTGGCAGAAGTAACGGATGGCGACTTGGCAACTCATGCGATTATTAAATCACCAAACAGCATCAAGACAGGTGATTATATTGGTATGAAGTTCAACAAGCCGGTAGCGATCCAAACCTTGACCTTTGCAATGGGAACGCAGGCAAATCCACGTGATACCTTTAGTAAGGCAGAAGTGCAGTATCAAGATGAAAACGATAACTGGATAACCTTGAAAGAGCCAAGCTATGTCGGAAATGAATCCCTACTTAAGTTTGAAAATCTCACTATCAAGGCCAAGGCAGTTCGCATGATTGCGACAGCAGACCGCGAGAACACTTGGTTTGCAGTTCAGGAAATTGCAGTCAACCGTCCAGTTGAAAAAGCTCGTAGCCAACAAGCAACGACAGTTAGTCTAAGCTCAAACTTAGTTTACAAACTAAATACCTCAGCTCATCAAATCACTGATGGCAAGGACAATACAGAAGCCATGATGGCAAATGCTGACGGTAGCAATACGACACCAGTAGATGCTTGGGCACAACTGGACCTCGGTGAAGTCAAGTCAGTCACTAAAGTACGACTTCGCCAAGGAACGGGTGATAAGCTTGCCGCAGGTGTACTTGAGTACTCTACAGATGGAACTGCATGGCAAGAGTTGGATCGCCTATCAGGAGAACAAACCAAGGAAGTGACCAGAGCGATCAACGCTCGTTACATCCGAGTCCGCAATACCAAGGCCCTCGACCTCTGGTGGCGTATCCAGGACTTCTCTGTTGAGACACGCTCTGGAAACAGTGAGTTAACAGACACCAACGTCGACGCCTTGAAGGAAACACCAGTAGTGGATAGCTTGGGCAGTTACGAGCTTCAAATTCCAGCTGGAACCAAACTCCCTGCTCATAGCTATCTAGGAATGAAGCTTGACCGTATCCATCAAATCAAGAGCATCCAGCTCAAAGGTCAGGCCAACCCTGCTCTTACTCTAGAGTACTCTGCAAATGCGCAAGAATGGACGCCAGCTAGCCAATTGACAGACAGAACTGTCGCAACCCACTTGGTTCGTTATGTTCGTCTGGTCAATAAAACAGATCAGGAACAAGCTGTGACAGCCACTTCTCTCCTTGTGACAACCAAAGAAGTACAACCAACCAAACTAGAATCTACAACTATGGGCATTCATCCAACATACGGAAGCAATGATGTTCGTAAACTGAACAACCTAGATCAACTATTTGACGGTGTTTACAACAACTTCGTTGAGTTTTCAGACTATGCCCATAAAGATGGTCACGTGACCTTGAAACTTGGCAGCGAACGCACTATCAAGAAGATCAGAGCCTACATCCAAGACGGAACACAAAACTATCTTCGTGATGGTAAGATTCAAGTCAGCCAAGACGGTAAAACTTGGACTGATGTCGTTACAGTAGGAGATGGTGTGGCCAATAGCCAACACGATGATTCTCTGACAGATGGTTGGACACATGATTCTAAGATGCCAGGAAATCGCTATATTGAGGGTGAATTGACGACACCAGTCAAAGCTAATTATCTCCGTGTCCTCTATACAGCAGACTATGATGCCCGGTTTGTAGGCTTTACAGAATTGGTCATCAACGATGGTGAATTTGTCAAACCAATCAATGATCCAACAGTAGAAGGAAGTAGTGGAGAAAGCCAAGGCAACCTTTATAATAATCTTGTAGACGGCAAAGTCTTGACCAGCTACAAGTCTGAAAAAGACAAGGGCGAATTGGTATATCACTTGTCTGAACCAACCAAAGCTAACCACCTTCGTCTTGTTTCCAGTATTCCTGAAGGAGCGCAAGTACGTGTTCTTGCTAGAACACTGAAGGATGGCCAAGACAGTTGGCTAGACCTCGGTGCTATTACATCCAGTCTCCAAACCTTCGCTATCCGAAATGGTGGCACTCTTCTAGATGTCAAATTAGCCTGGGAAAGTGGCAAGGCCGAGTTTTATGAATTGGCAAGCTTCTATCAAGAATTAACAGAGGAAGCTGTTCAATCAAGCAAGGGTGAAGAACCAGCACCAGTGCTTGAAGTTCCTGAATTTACTGGTGGTGTCAATGCAGTTGAAGCCCTAGTGCATGACCTTCCAGAGTACACAGGCCCAGTAGCGACAGTAGGTGACCAAGCTGCTCCAACAGTAGAGAAACCTGAGTTCAAGGGTGGTGTCAATGCAGTTGAAGCCTTAGTCAATGAAGTACCAGAGTACACAGGCCCAGTAGCGGCAGTAGGTGAGCAAGCTGCTCCAACGGTAGAGAAACCTGAGTTTAAACTTAGCTCACTTGCTTCAGATGAAGGTAAGACACCGGCACCGGATCTAAAACAAGAAGTGACGAAGCAAGAAACTACTGAACAAAGCTTGCCAGCAACAGGTGAGAGCCAATCTGACACGGCCCTCTTCCTAGCAGGTGTTAGCCTAGCCCTATCTGCTCTCTTTGTAGCAAAAACAAAGAAAGACTAGTATTTAGTAAAACCTCTTAACAAGATTACGAAATCCGTTTCCTATCTTTCCCAATGAGGTTTATAGTACAGAAAAAGCCTGAGAAGATGTCTTCTCAGGCTTTTGTCAAGCACATAAATGCAATAGTGCTATGAAAAAATCACCCAGAAAAATCCGGGTGATAAATGTTATGGTTGTGCTGGTTGAGGATTCTGATTTTGGTTCTGGTTTTGTTGACCAGGCGTTGTATTTGGTTGCTGGTTATTGGTATTATTGTTTGCACTATTATTCGTGCTTGGAGTAGTTGTACTAGACTGTGAAGTTGAGCTTTCTGATGATGAGCTTGAACTTTCAGTTGATGGGGCTTGCTGTGGAGCAGGTGTAGTCCATGTAGAACGAGCACCATTTTTAAATACGAATTCCCCACTTCTGTAGAGACCCTCAGGCATAGTCCAGTCACCAGGATGATCATCTTCGGAGAGATAAGTCATCATTGAACGGTAGACCTTAGCTGCAACATAGAAGCCATCACCAACGATAGGAGTAAGACGATTTGAGTAACCTGTCCAAACTGCCATTGAATATTTACGAGTATAGCCAACGAACATTTCGTCCGGAGCTACATAACCCGTATTTTTAATGTAGTTTTCAATCTCATCATCTGTATAGTTTGACGTACCAGTTTTACCAGCTTGTGGTAGCCAAGGGAGGTAGGCTCCTCGACCAGTTCCGTATGCCAAGACGGTTTTCATCATATCTGTCATCATATAGGCTGTCGTTTCTTTCATAGCACGTGTACCAGAATCAGAGAATTCTTTTGAACTGCCATCACTAAAGACAATCTTGTTGATATACATAGGTTTACGGTAGATACCACCGTTAGCAAAAGAAGCGTAAGCAGCAGCCATTTTCTCGCTACTTGCTCCATACTTTTTGTCCGACTCAGTCGTGTTACTTGAAATCGCGTTGGCATAGTGCATATCTGGATAGTCAATACCGATTCCATTTAGGAAGGTCTTGGCTCTATCCAAACCGACTTTGTTCAAGGTTTCTACAGCTGTAACGTTTCGTGATTGTTGGAGCGCATATTGGATGGTGATATTTCCAAAATAACTTCTATCCCAGTTGTAAACAGGGGTATCTGTTCCAGGATAGTTATAAGGAACATCGTGTACAATCGAAGCAGTTGAATCGTAGATGTCATACTCCAAGGCAGGAGCATAGTCTGTGATTGGCTTCATGGTAGAACCCCAGTCACGGTTGGTTTCAACAGCTTGGTTGATTCCGAAGGAAACATTGCTTGATTGGTGACGAGAACCTAACTGAGCAATGACTTTCCCGTTTGTCACATCCACGATTGTTGAAGCTACTTGCATTTCATCATCTGGATAGTTGACATACTCGTCAGTATTGTAGATATCCCAGAGATGTTGTTGAACTTTAGGATCAACGTTGGTGTAGACATCCATACCAGTCGTTAAGAGGTTGTAGCCTGTTTCTTGTTCGACTTGATCGATTACCTCTTTGAGATAGTTGTCCATGTATGGAGGATAGCTATTAGCCGATTTTAGACTTTGAAGTCCATCTGTAATCGGAGTATTAATTGCTTTTTCATATTGCTCAGCTGTAATGTAACCTTGCCCCTTCATCTCAGAGAGGACGAGATTACGACGTTCTTGAGCAGCTTCTGGATGCGAGTATGGATCATACTGGTTTGGAGCCTGAGGCATACCGGCAAGGAGAGCCAGTTGAGGAATACTTAAATCTTTGAGATCCTTGCCATAGTAACTTTGGGCAGCTGTCTGCATTCCGTAGTTACCGTTTGACATGTAAACCTTGTTGATGTAGTAGGTCAAGATCTCTTGTTTAGTCGCTTTTTGTTCTAGCTGAACGGCGAGCCATGCCTCCTGAGCCTTACGAGAAAGGTTTTGGTCAGAAGTTGACGTAGAGAAGTAAGTTAATTTAATCAACTGCTGCGTCAAGGTTGAAGCTCCTTGCAGACCTCCCCCCCCACGAAGGTTTCGTAGGGTAGCACCTAGGATACGGATCGTGTCGATTCCTCGGTGATTAAAGAAGCGATGGTCCTCAATTGAAACAATAGCGTTGACCAAATCGGTCGGTATTTCGTTTGCTTGAGCATTGACCCGACGTTCCGATCCAAGATCAGCGATAAGCTCGTCATTGCTATCATAGATCTTACTTGACGTTGTAGCGACTAGTTTACTTTCAGAAAGTTCTGGAGCCTTGCTAACATAGTAGAGGAAGAGACCTCCACCAAGCATTACAGCTGCGATAAATACAGTTAAGAGACTGATACTGACATATTTAGCTATTCGCAGAAAAGTTTGTTTGTTCATCTTGTTTTACCACCTAGTAAATGTTCTTTGATAATGTCGAGGTAGGGAATTTGAGGAAAGGCACCAGGCTCAATCCGATATCCATTTTCTCGAATATATCCAAGTGGCATTGACTTCTGTCCCTTATCTTGATGATAGAAACGGATGAGGTCAATAGCCGGCAATAAGTAGGTTTCTTGCTGAGAAGAAAAGTGAAGAAGTACAAAGCAGATTCCTTGCTGGGCAAGGACTTGTTCCATATGCTGGATCTGATGGAGATGAAAATTCTTCATCGGAATCGCATGTTTTTGCCTGGTTTCCTTTGCTTCAAAGTCGATGTAGTATCCATCATAAACCCCTGAATAGTCAGTAGTTGAAGCTTGTCTAAAGTAGGCTTCAACAATCTTGGCACGACTTCGTTGGGGATAGTCGACACGTACGATTTGGATGGGAGTCGGTTTCTTGTGAATAACAGCTAACCCATGCGACAAATAGTAGTCGTTCGTAGCATTGATCATCTTTTCAAAAGACATTCCCCGATTTGCGAAATTTTTAGTTTGTGTCAGGGGTGCTTGCCTCTTTTGAGATGAAATTTTATGTGGATAGTTGACCATAATTCTCCTTATTGGTACAATAACATCACTCTATTATATCATAAATTTACAAAGAAAGGGTTAAAAATGACATCAGCCTTGATTTTAGGCTATTCAGCCTTCGACCTTGGTCTCTTTAATGACAAGGATATTCGCGTTGATATTATCAAAACAGCTATTCGGAGAGACTTGGAACGTCTAGCAGAGGATGGGGTGACCTGGCTTGTCTTTACAGGGACCTTGGGCTTTGAGTACTGGGCGCTTCAGGTGGCAAAAGACATGAAAGCAGACTATGGATTTCAACTGGCGACCATTTTTGATTTTGAAACCCATGGCAGTAATTGGAATGAAGCAAATCAAGCGAAATTGAGTGAGTTCAAGCAGGTTGATTTTGTCAAATACGCCTATCCACAATATGAGCACAAGGGACAATTACGCGATTATCAGAAATTTCTGCTGGAAAATACAGATACTTGTTACCTTTTTTACGACGAAGAAAACGAAACCAAGTTACGATATTTTTACCAAATGATGAAAAATCAAGCGGACTATGTTACAAGAAGATTAACATTTGAGGACTTGAATGAAATAGTAGAAAATTTTTCTGAAAAGTAAGCCTTTGACCTTGATTTTTACTTGTCTTTTTTTATATAATAATACTAGTAACCCAGAATGGAGAGAGACATGGCAAGTATTATATTTTCAGCGAAAGATATTTTTGAACAAGAATTTGGACGTGAAGTACGTGGATACAGCAAAGCAGAGGTCGATGAATTCCTAGACGATGTGATTAAGGACTATGAAACCTACGCAGCTTTGGTCAAATCCCTTCGTCAAGAGATTGCTGATTTGAAGGAAGAATTATCTCGTAAACCACAGGTGGCTCCAACTCAACCAGACTCTATTGAAGTAACAGCTTCTACTTCAATGACAAACTTTGATATTTTGAAACGCTTAAATCGTCTCGAAAAAGAAGTATTTGGTAAGCAAATCTTAGACAACCAAGATTTATAATTGACTAAGGAATGAGTGCAATTTTTGGATAATCGCGTGAAGAGGTTCTCTTTTCATGAGGAAAGTCCATGCTAGCACAGGCTGTGATGCCTGTAGTGTTTGTGCTAGGCGAATCCATAAGCCTAGGGACGAGAAATCGTTACGGCAGTCGAAATGGCTAAGTCTTCGGATAGGTCAGAATAGGCTTGAAAGTGCCACAGTGACGGAGTCTTTCTGGAAACAGAGAGAGTGGAACGCGGTAAACCCCTCAAGCTAGCAACCCAAATTTTGGTCGGGGCATGGAGTGCACGGAAACGAACGTAGTACTCTGACTGCTAGCAGATTTATGCTGTTAGCGGTAGACAGATGATTATCGAAGGAAGTGGTCCTAGTCACTTCTGGAACAAAACATGGCTTATAGAAAATTGCATATAGGTTGGGGCTGAGAAATCTTTCTCAACCTCATTTTTTAAAGTGAACAAGAGAAAGGTCTTGCAAGACTAGAAATGAAAGAACAATTTAATTTAATCGCAACTGCTGCGGCGGGTCTTGAGGCTGTCGTTGGACGAGAGGTGCGAGACCTGGGTTATGATTGCCAGGTTGAAAATGGGCGTGTCCGCTTCCAAGGAGATGTGAAGGCAATCATCGAGACCAATCTTTGGCTTCGAGCAGCGGATCGCATCAAGATTGTAGTCGGAAGCTTTCCAGCTAAGACCTTTGAAGAGCTCTTTCAAGGAGTTTTTGCTCTAGATTGGGAAAACTATCTCCCGCTAGGAGCACGTTTCCCGATATCAAAGGCAAAATGTGTGAAGTCTAAACTCCACAACGAACCCAGTGTTCAGGCTATTTCTAAGAAGGCTGTTGTAAAGAAATTACAAAAACACTATGCCCGTCCAGAAGGAGTTCCCTTGATGGAAACTGGTCCCGAGTTTAAGATTGAGGTATCTATCCTGAAAGATGTGGCAACGGTCATGATTGACACGACAGGCTCCAGTCTCTTTAAACGTGGTTATCGTACGGAAAAGGGTGGAGCGCCGATCAAGGAAAATATGGCAGCGGCCATTTTACAACTATCTAACTGGTATCCAGACAAGCCCTTAATTGATCCGACCTGTGGTTCAGGAACTTTCTGTATCGAGGCGGCTATGATTGCCAGAAAAATGGCTCCAGGCCTTCGCCGTTCCTTTGCTTTTGAGGGATGGAACTGGGTCAGTGATCGGATAATCCAGGAAGTTCGCACAGAGGCGGCTAAGAAAATGGATCGTGAACTTGAGCTGGACATCATGGGCTGTGATATAGATGCTCGCATGGTGGAAATTGCCAAGGCAAATGCTCAAGCAGCAGGTGTCGCAGGTGATATCACCTTTAAGCAAATGCGGGTACAGGACTTGCGCACAGACAAGATTAATGGCGTTATCATTTCCAATCCACCATATGGGGAACGCTTGTCTGATGATGCAGGAGTTACCAAGCTCTATGCTGAGATGGGACAGGTTTTTGCACCACTGAAAACGTGGAGTAAGTTTATCCTGACGAGTGACGAAGCTTTTGAAAGCAAGTACGGAAGTCCAGCTGATAAAAAGCGAAAACTCTATAATGGGACCTTAAAAGTGGATTTGTATCAATACTTTGGTCAGCGTGTCAAACGCCAAGAGGTAAAATAGAAAGGTGAACTCATGAGTAAGAAAAGACGTGATCGTCATAAAAAAGGACATCAAGAACCACAATTCGACTTTGACGAAGCAAAAGACTTGACTGTTGGTCAAGTCATTCGTAAGAATGAAGAGGTTGAAGCAGGAGTATTGCCTGAGGACAATATCTTAGACAAATACATCAAACAGCACCGTGAGGAAATCGAAGCTGACAAGTTTGAAACTCGTCAGTTTAAAAAAGAAGAGCTAGCTTCTACTCAAAACCTCGAGGAAATGATCCAAGAAGTTCGTGAATCAAGTGAACCTTCTGATCAGGTAGACGATTCAGACCTGGTTGCTGAGGGATCTATTGAAGAGGTAGATAATGAAGAGACTACTCAGTTTGTTCCACCACTTCAAGATGAAGAAAGTGCTGAAATAGAGCCTCTCGTTTTAACAGAAACAGAGCCCAAGCAAATAAATGAGGAACAAGAAGAGGAGGCCTATACACCTCTATCACGTTCGACTCAAACAGAACCTGAAACAGGATCTAAGAAGAAAGCTGTCATCATCATCATTGCTTCAGTGGTCGCTGCAATCCTTGTGCTTGCTGGAACATATTATGTCTACCGTCAAGTATCTCGTTCAAACCAAGAGATCCAGTCTTCTCAAGCAGCCTCTTCGGATGATCAAGGAACACCAACCGCTTTGAAGGACTTCAATGATCTCTATGATACTTTCTATACGGATGCTAATAAGACAGCTCTGAAAAACAGCCAGTTTGATAAATTGAGCCAACTGAAAACCTTGCTAGATAAGTTAGAAGGTAGCCGTGATTATACACTTGCTAAGTCAAAATACGATAGCCTAGCAACTCAAATCAAGGCCATTCAAGATGTCAACGCCCTCTTTGAAAGTCCAGCTATTACTGACGGTGTCTTGGATACCAATGCTAAATCCAAGGCGGATGCTAAGTTCACGGAAGTTAAAACGGGAAATACAGAGCTCGATAAACTGTTGGCTCAGGCGATTAGTCTTGGTAAGAGTCAACAAACCAGTGCTTCCAGCTCAAGTTCTAGCACGAGTCAAGCAAGCTCAAGTTCAGCTACAGAAAGCAATGCAAGCAGTACGACACCTTCAACAAGCACCACGACACCAGCTAGAGACACAAATGGTGGTTTGTCTGGCGATGGGGTTAATCTTCAAAGAAGTGCTAGTCGTGTACCCTACAACCAATCAGCTGTAGACGATAGCAATAACCCTGCTTGGACGTTTGCAGATGGTGTATTGGAACAAATCCTAGCAACCTCACGTGCTCGTGGCTATATAACTGGCAACCAATACATTCTCGAACGTGTCAATATTGTAAACGGAAACGGCTATTACAACCTCTACAAACCAGATGGAACCTACCTCTTCACCCTCAACTGTAAGACGGGTTACTTTGTAGGGAATGGTTTTGGTCATGCAGATGACTTGGACTATTAGGAGTCCGTTACAAAATTCTTTCCTTTCATAGGTAAAAATGATAAAATAAAACAAATTAAATAAGAGGAGTGTCACATGACAAAAGCTAACTTTGGTGTCGTTGGTATGGCCGTAATGGGTCGTAACCTTGCCCTAAATATCGAATCTCGTGGCTATACAGTTGCCATTTACAACCGTAGTAAAGAAAAAACAGAAGACGTAATTGCCTGCCATCCTGAAAAGAACTTTGTGCCAAGCTATGACGTTGAAAGTTTTGTAAACTCAATCGAAAAACCACGTCGTATCATGCTCATGGTTCAAGCTGGGCCTGGTACAGACGCTACTATTCAAGCCCTTCTTCCCCACCTTGACAAGGGTGATATCTTGATTGACGGAGGAAACACTTTCTACAAAGATACCATCCGTCGTAATGAAGAATTGGCAAACTCAGGTATCAACTTTATCGGTACTGGAGTTTCTGGTGGTGAAAAAGGTGCCCTTGAAGGTCCTTCTATCATGCCTGGTGGACAAAAAGAAGCCTACGAATTGGTTGCGGACGTTCTCGAAGAAATCTCAGCTAAAGCACCAGAAGATGGCAAACCATGTGTGACTTACATCGGTCCTGATGGAGCTGGTCACTATGTGAAAATGGTCCACAACGGTATTGAGTATGGTGACATGCAATTGATCGCAGAAAGCTACGACCTCATGCAACACTTGCTTGGCCTTTCTGCAGAAGACATGGCTGAAATCTTTACTGAGTGGAACAAGGGTGAGTTGGACAGCTACTTGATCGAAATCACAGCTGATATCTTGAGCCGTAAAGATGATGAAGGTCAAGATGGACCAATCGTAGACTACATCCTGGATGCTGCAGGAAACAAAGGAACGGGTAAATGGACTAGCCAATCAGCACTTGACCTTGGTGTGCCATTGTCACTGATCACTGAGTCAGTATTTGCCCGCTACATCTCTACATACAAAGAAGAGCGTGTACATGCTAGCAAGGTCCTTCCAAAACCAGCTGCCTTCAAATTTGAAGGTGACAAGGCTGAGTTGATCGAAAAGATCCGTCAAGCCCTTTACTTCTCAAAAATCATTTCATACGCACAAGGTTTTGCCCAATTGCGTGTGGCTTCTAAAGAAAATAACTGGAACTTGCCATTTGCGGACATCGCATCTATCTGGCGTGATGGCTGTATCATCCGTTCTCGTTTCTTGCAAAAGATTACAGATGCCTACAACCGCGATGCTGATCTTGCCAACCTTCTCTTGGATGAGTACTTCTTGGATGTTACTGCTAAGTACCAACAAGCAGTGCGTGATATCGTAGCTCTTGCTGTTCAAGCTGGTGTACCAGTGCCAACCTTCTCAGCAGCTATTACTTACTTTGATAGCTACCGTTCAGCAGACCTTCCTGCTAACTTAATCCAAGCACAACGTGACTACTTTGGTGCCCACACTTACCAACGTAAAGACAAAGAAGGAATCTTCCACTACTCTTGGTATGACGAAAAATAAGTAGGTCTGCCATGGGGAAACGGATTTTATTACTTGAGAAAGAACGAAATCTCGCTCATTTTCTCAGTCTGGAACTCCAAAAAGAGCAATACCGTGTTGATCTGGTCGAGGAGGGGCAAAAAGCCCTCTCCATGGCTCTCCAGACAGATTATGACTTGATTTTACTGAATGCTCGTCTGGGGGGTATGACGGTCCAAGATTTTGCAGACAAGCTGAGTCGGACAAAACCTGCCTCAGTGATCATGGTCTTGGACCATCGCGAAGAATTGCAAGACCAGATTGAGACAATCCAGCGCTTCGCCGTTTCTTACATCTATAAGCCAGTGATTATTGATCAGCTGGTGGCTCGTATTTCAGCGATTTTCCGAGGTCGGGACTTTATCGACCAACACTGTAGCCAGATGAAGGTCCCAACGTCTTACCGCAATTTACGTATGGATGTAGAACATCATACCGTTTATCGTGGCGAGGAGATGATTGCTCTGACGCGCCGTGAGTATGACCTTTTGGCCACTCTCATGGGAAGCAAGAAGGTCTTGACTCGTGAGCAGTTATTGGAAAGTGTTTGGAAGTACGAAAGTGCGACAGAAACCAATATTGTGGATGTTTATATCCGTTATCTACGTAGCAAGCTTGATGTAAAAGGTCAAAAAAGCTACATTAAAACCGTGCGTGGTGTCGGGTACACCATGCAAGAATAGAAAAGCAGTTGCAGTTGTGTAACTGCTTTTTTTGAGCAATTTCTATATATTGACATACAGTAGAGTCTTTGCTACAGTCAGTTATGGAGGAAAGATCGAATGAAAAAATTTAAAATAATGATGCAAGTTTTACTCGCAGTCTTTTTCTTTGCTTTGCTAGCGACAAGCACCGTCTTTGCGGATGATGCTGATTCGGAAGGCTGGCAATTTGTCCAAGAAAATGGTAGAACCTACTACAAGAAGGGAGAACTCAAAGAAACCTACTGGCGAGTGATTGATGGGAAGTACTATTATTTTGATCCTTTATCTGGAGAAATGGTTGTCGGCTGGCAATATATACCTGCTCCACACAAAGGGGTTACGATTGGTTCTTCTCTAAGGCAAGATGTTGCTTTTAGACCAGATTGGTTTTACTTTGGTCAAGATGGAGTATTACAAGAGTTTGTTGGCAAGCAAGTTTTAGAAGCAAAAACTGCTACAAATACCAACAAACATCATGGGGAACAATATGATAGTCCAGCAGAGAAACGAGTCTATTATTTTGAAGATCAGCGTAGCTATCATACCTTAAAAACTGGTTGGATTTCTGACGAAGGGCATTGGTATTATTTACAGGAGGATGGTAGCTTCGATGCTCGTATCGACAGCTTAACGGTTGGGGAGCCAGTACGTGGCTGGATCAATGATAACTCAACTTGGTACTATCTAGATCCAACAACTGCTAGAATGCAAACTGGTTGGAAACAACTTGGCAATAACTGGTACTATCTCCGTTCATCAGGAGCAATGGCCACTGGCTGGTATCAGGAAGGCTCAACTTGGTACTATTTAGACGATCCAAATGGCGATATGAAAACGGGCTGGCAATACCTTGGGAACAAGTGGTACTATCTCCGTTCATCAGGAGCTATGGCGACTGGCTGGTATCAGGAAGGTTCGACTTGGTATTATCTAAATGCAAGTAATGGCGATATGAAGACTGGTTGGTTCCAGGTTAATGGCAAATGGTACTACGCTTACAGCTCAGGTGCTTTGGCAGTGAATACGACCGTAGAAGGCTATTCAGTCAACTATAATGGCGAATGGGTCCAATAATGAAAGAGGCGATTGTGAAGGAAACAATCGCTTTTTTTGTGAAAATATAATAAAATAGATAGGAGAAAATACTACTGTATGAAATGAGACGGTCTTTCCGTCTGGTTAAAGGAAAACATGACAAAAAAAGTTGGTGTCGGTCAGGCACATAGTAAGATTATTTTAATAGGAGAGCATGCGGTCGTATACGGCTATCCTGCGATTTCCTTGCCTCTTTTAGAGGTGGAGGTGACTTGTAAGGTAGTTCCTACAGCGAGTCCTTGGCGTCTCTATGAGGAGGATACCTTGTCCATGGCAGTTTATGCTTCGCTGGAGTATTTGGATATCAAAGAAGCCTGCATTCGCTGTGAGATTGACTCGGCTATCCCTGAAAAACGAGGGATGGGTTCGTCAGCGGCTATCAGCATAGCAGCCATTCGAGCGGTTTTTGACTATTATCAAGCCGACCTGCCTCATGATGTATTGGAAATCCTGGTCAATCGGGCTGAGATGATTGCCCATATGAATCCAAGCGGTTTGGATGCCAAGACCTGTCTTAGTGACCAACCTATTCGCTTTATCAAGAACCTTGGTTTTACAGAACTTGAGATGAATCTATCTGCCTATTTGGTGATTGCTGATACGGGCGTGTATGGTCACACTCGTGAAGCTATCCAAGTCGTTCAAAGCAAGAGGAAGGATGCTCTGCCGTTTTTGCATGCCTTGGGAGAATTGACCCAGCAGGCAGAAGAGGCAATTAGACGAAAAGATGCTGAGGGACTGGGACAAATCCTCAGTCAAGCTCATTTACATTTAAAAGAAATTGGTGTCAGTAGCCCTGAGGCAGACTCCCTCGTTGAAGCGGCTCTGAGACATGGTGCTCTAGGTGCCAAGATGAGTGGTGGTGGACTTGGGGGCTGTATTATCGCCTTGGTAGCTAATCTGGACCAAGCGCAAGAACTAGCAAAACGATTAGAAGAGAAAGGAGCTGTTCAGACATGGATCGAAAGCCTGTAACAGTACGTTCCTACGCAAATATTGCCATTATCAAATACTGGGGAAAGAAAAAAGAAAAAGAGATGGTTCCTGCTACTAGTAGCATCTCTCTGACTTTGGAAAACATGTATACAGAGACGACTTTGTCGCCTTTACCGACGGATGCGACTGCTTATGCCTTTTATATCAATGGTCAGCTTCAGAGTGAGGCCGAGCATGCCAAGATGAGCAAAATCATTGACCGCTACCGTCCGGCTGGGGAAGGTTTTGTCCGTATTGATACTCAAAACAATATGCCTACCGCAGCGGGCTTATCATCCAGTTCTAGTGGTTTGTCCGCCTTGGTCAAGGCATGCAATGCTTATTTCCAGCTTGGTTTGAATCGGAGCCAGTTGGCGCAGGAGGCTAAGTTTGCCTCAGGTTCTTCCTCTCGCAGTTTTTATGGTCCGCTAGGTGCCTGGGACAAGGATAGTGGAGAGATTTACCCTGTAGATACAGACCTGAAACTAGCTATGATTATGTTGGTGCTAGAAGACAAGAAAAAACCAATCTCTAGCCGTGATGGGATGAAACTCTGTGTGGAAACCTCGACGACCTTTGATGACTGGGTGCGCCAGTCTGAGAAAGATTATCAAGATATGCTGGTTTATCTCAAAGAGAATAACTTTGCCAAGGTTGGGGAACTAACGGAGAAAAATGCCCTTGCTATGCATGCTACGACCAAAACAGCATCGCCAGCCTTTTCATATCTGACGGATGCGTCCTATGAAGCGATGGACTTTGTCCGCCAGCTTCGTGAGCAAGGAGAAGCCTGCTACTTTACTATGGATGCTGGTCCCAATGTCAAGGTCCTCTGTCAGGAGAAAGACTTGGAGCATTTATCAGAAATCTTCGGTCAACGTTACCGCTTGATTGTGTCAAAAACAAAGGATTTGAGTCAAGATGATTGCTGTTAAAACTTGCGGAAAACTATACTGGGCAGGTGAATATGCTATTTTAGAGCCAGGACAGTTAGCCTTGATAAAGGCCATCCCCATCTATATGAAGGCTGAGATTGCTTTTTCTGATAGCTACCGTATCTATTCAGACATGTTTGACTTTGCAGTGGACTTGACGCCAAATCCTGCCTATAGCTTGATTCAAGAAACGATTGCTCTAGTGGAAGATTTTCTTACTTACCATGGCAAGACCTTGCGACCTTTTTCCTTGGAAATACGTGGAAAAATGGAACGAGAAGGCAAAAAGTTTGGTCTGGGTTCTAGTGGTAGCGTCGTTGTCTTGGTGATCAAGGCCCTGCTGGTTCTATATGATATTACAGTTGATCCGAAACTCTTGTTCAAGCTGGCAAGCGCGGTCTTGCTCAAGCGAGGCGACAATGGTTCTATGGGAGATCTAGCCTGTATTGTGGCAGAGGATTTGGTTCTCTACCAGTCTTTTGATCGAAAGAAGATAGCTACGTGGTTGGAAGAAGAAAGCTTGGCGACAGTTTTGGAGCGTGATTGGGGCTTTTCTATCTCACAAGTGAAACCAACCTTAGAATGTGATTTCTTAGTGGGATGGACCAAGCAAGTAGCTGTGTCTAGTAACATGGTCCAGCAAATCAAGCAAAATATCAATCAGAATTTTTTAACTTCCTCAAAAGCAACGGTGTCTGCTTTGGTAGAAGCCTTGGAGTTGGGGAAAGCCGAAAAAGTTATCGAGCAAGTAGAAGTAGCCAGTCAACTTTTAGAAGGTTTGAGCCCAGATATTTACACGCCTTCGCTGAGACAGTTGAAAGAAGCCAGTCAAGATTTGCAGGCTGTTGCCAAGAGTAGTGGCGCTGGTGGTGGTGACTGTGGCATTGCCTTGAGTTTTGATGCGCAATCGACTGAAACCATAAAAAATCGCTGGGCCAATCTGGGGATTGAGCTCTTATACCAAGAAAGGATTGGACATGACGACAAATCGTAAGGACGAGCACATCCGCTATGCCCTTGAGCAAAAAAGTTACTATAACAGCTTTGATGAGGTAGAGTTGATTCATTCTTCCCTGCCTCTTTATGACCTGGCTGAGATTGATTTGTCTACAGAATTTGCAGGTCGAAAGTGGGACTTTCCTTTTTATATTAATGCCATGACAGGTGGAAGCGATAAGGGGAGAGAAATCAATCAAAAGCTGGCTCAGGTGGCAGAAGCCTGTGGGATTTTGTTTGTGACGGGATCATATAGCGCAGCCCTCAAAGATCCAACAGATGACTCTTTTTCTGTCAAGTCTAGCCATCCAAAGCTCCTCCTTGGAACCAATATTGGATTGGACAAGCCTGTTGAGTTAGGACTTCAGACTGTAGAAGCGATGAATCCTCTTCTCCTGCAAGTGCATGTTAATGTCATGCAGGAATTACTCATGCCCGAGGGAGAAAGAAAGTTTCGAACTTGGCAATCGCATCTAGCAGACTATAGCAACCAAATCCCCGTTCCAATCATTTTAAAGGAAGTGGGATTTGGGATGGATGTGAAGACCATCGAAAGAGCCTATGAACTTGGTGTTCGTACAGTGGACCTGTCAGGTCGTGGTGGCACCAGCTTTGCCTATATCGAAAACCGTCGCAGTGGCCAGCGTGATTACCTCAATCAATGGGGCCAGTCTACTATGCAAGCCCTTCTCAATGCCCAAGACTGGAAAGACAAGGTCGAACTTTTGGTTAGCGGAGGGGTTCGAAATCCTCTTGATATGATTAAGTGCCTGGTCTTTGGAGCTAAGGCTGTAGGACTGTCGCGTATCGTTCTAGAGTTGATTGAAACCTACTCCGTCGAAGAGGTGATTGGCATTGTCCAAGGCTGGAAAGAAGATCTGCGCTTGATCATGTGTGCCCTTAATTGTGCAACCATAGCAGATCTGCAAAACGTAGACTATATTCTTTACGGTAAACTAAAAGAAGCAAAAGATCAGATGTAGAGAGGTCGGGACAAGAATCCCGCCCTTTTTTGTAGCCTTTTGCCAACTGTGGTGAGTTGATGAAACCTAGCTTGTAGGAGTGATTTCTGTCCAATCTCCTTTTTCCATCCTCAGACCGAGGTGACTTTTCTGAATTGTGATAAAATAGAAGGGAGAGGATGCATCTATGAAAAAATTTCAAATCTTTTTATTTATTGAAGCCTGTCTATTGACGGGAGCTCTGATTTTGATGGTATCAGAGCATTTTTCGCGTTTTCTGCTGATTCTATTCCTCTTTTTGCTCTTGCTCCGCTATTATACAGGTAAAGAGGACAACAATGTGTTCCTCCTTGTGGCGACTATTCTTTTCTTTTTCATCGTCATGCTCAATCCCTTTGTGATTTTAGCTATCTTTGTGGCAGTTATCTATAGTCTCTTTCTTCTCTATCCAATGATGAATCAAGAAAGAGAGGATACGGATTTGGTCTTTGAAGAGGTGGTAACAGTTAAAAATGAACACAATCCTTGGTTTGGCAATCTCCATCATTTCTCTAGTCACCAGACCTGCCAATTTGACGATATCAACCTCTTTCGCCTCATGGGCAAGGACACCATTCATCTAGAAAGAGTTATCCTAACCAATCATGACAATGTCATTATCCTTAGAAAGATGGTCGGAACGACTAGGATTATCGTACCTGTAGATGTGGAAATCAGCCTCAGTGTCAACTGCCTCTATGGAGATCTTACCTTCCTTCATCAACCTAAGAAATCCCTTCGCAATGAACACTATCATCAGGAGACCAGAGACTATCTCAAGAGTAACAAGAGCGTCAAAATTTTCCTAACTACTATGGTTGGCGATGTGGAGGTGGTCAGAGGATGAAAAAGCAATCCTATCTGATAATCGGCCTGACTTCTCTCCTTTTTATCCTCTTTTTAACCAATAGTCTGCTTGATATTTTAAATCTTGATTGGTCCTATTTGCTACAGGATATCGAGAAAACAGAGAAACTCATCTTCTTGATCTTGGTCTTTAGCCTTTCCATGACCTTCTTTTTTGTCCTCTTTTGGCGTGTGATAGAAGAAGTCTCTCGCAGAAAAATGCAGGTTAATCTCAAGCGACTACTAGCAGGAAAAGAGGTAGTTTCCTTTGCAGATCCAGACTTGGATGCCAGCTTCAAGTCCTTGTCTGGCAAGCTCAATCTCTTGACTGAGGCTGTTCAAAAGGTTGAAAATCAAGGCCTCGTCAAGGAAGAAGAAATCATAGAGAAAGAACGGAAGCGAATAGCACGTGACTTGCACGATACAGTTAGTCAGGAGTTATTTGCGGCTCACATGATTTTATCAGGTGTCAGTCAGCAGGCTTTGAAGCTGGATAGAGAAAAGATGCAGACCCAGTTGCAAAGTGTCGCGGCCATCCTAGAGACAGCCCAGAAAGATCTGCGGGTCTTGCTACTACATTTGCGACCTGTAGAGTTGGAAGAAAAGAGTTTGGTTGAGGGGATTCAAATCCTCTTAAAAGAGCTTGAGGACAAGAGCGATCTCAAGGTCAGTCTCAAGCAAAACGTGTCTAAATTGCCTAAGAAAATCGAAGAACATATCTTTCGCATTTTGCAGGAGTTGATCAGCAATACCCTTCGCCATGCTCAGGCCTCTTGTCTAGATGTCTACCTCTATCAGACGGATGTTGAATTGCAGCTGAAGGTGGTGGACAATGGGATTGGTTTCCAGTTAGGGAGTTTAGATGACTTGAGTTATGGGCTGCGAAATATTAAGGAGCGGGTCGAGGATATGGCAGGGACTGTTCAACTCTTGACAGCACCTAAGCAAGGACTGGCAGTTGATATCCGTATTCCCCTGCTAGACAAGGAATCATAAAGGAGTAGAGATGAAAATTTTACTGGTAGACGACCATGAAATGGTTCGATTGGGCTTGAAAAGCTATTTTGATCTCCAAGACGATGTGGAAGTTGTGGGCGAGGCTGCCAATGGGGCTCAAGGTATTGACTTGGCCTTGGAACTGCGCCCAGATGTCATTGTCATGGATATTGTCATGCCTGAGATGAATGGGATTGATGCTACCTTGGCCATCCTCAAAGAATGGCCTGAAGCCAAAATCTTGATTGTGACCTCTTACTTGGACAATGAAAAAATCATGCCAGTCTTGAATGCTGGTGCCAAAGGCTATATGCTTAAGACTTCAAGTGCAGATGAATTGCTCCATGCTGTCCGTAAGGTGGCTGCTGGCGAGCTGGCCATTGAACAAGAGGTCAGCAAGAAAGTCGAATACCACCGTAATCATATGGAGCTTCATGAGGAGCTGACTGCGCGTGAACGAGACGTACTTCAACTCATCGCCAAGGGCTACGAAAATCAGCGGATTGCAGATGAACTCTTTATCTCTCTCAAGACGGTCAAGACCCATGTGTCCAACATCCTAGCCAAACTTGAGGTCAGTGATCGGACTCAGGCAGCGGTCTATGCCTTCCAGCACCACTTGGTCGGGCAGGAGGAATTTTAGATGAGTCTTGCAGATTTACTTGAGGAGCTAGAAGCAGCAAAAAATCCGAAAAAAGCAGGCCCCATGGAAGCCTATATGCGCCATCAATTTCCCTTTCTAGGCATTGCAGGTCCTGAAAGAAATGCTCTCTATAAAAAGTACTTTCCAAGCGCGAAAAAAACAAGAGTTATTGACTGGGATTTTGTAGATATCTGCTGGGAAAAGGAGCCTAGAGAATACCAATATGTAGCTGCCAACTATTTGAAAGCTATGCAATCTTATCTAGCGAAGGATGATTTGCCTAAGCTTGAGTACCTGGTCGTGACCAAGTCTTGGTGGGACACGGTAGATATCCTAGACCGAGTAGTAGGAAGTTTGGTAGCCGACCATCCGGAACTTGAAGAAGTGCTTTTAAAATGGAGCCTCTCAGACAATATCTGGCTGAGACGAGTCGCTATTGACCACCAGTTGTTAAGAAAAGAGAAAACGAATGTCCAACTGATGGAAAAGATCCTGCTCAACAATCTGGACCAGACAGAATTTTTCATCAACAAAGCCATCGGCTGGACTCTAAGAGACTACTCTAAAACCAATCCCGAATGGGTAGCACGTTTTATTGAAAAAAATAAGAAAAGAATGGCTGAACTTAGTATCAAGGAAGCGAGCAAGTACCTCTAGCACTATTGAAAAGCGCATTCATTACTTGAAAAAAGTCGCTATTATATGGTATAATGGAATGTATTAAAAATTTTAAGGAGAAATGACAGAATGTCTGTATCATTTGAAAACAAAGAAACAAACCGTGGTGTCTTGACTTTCACAATCTCTCAAGACCAAATCAAACCAGAATTGGACCGTGTATTTAACTCAGTAAAGAAAACTCTTAACGTTCCTGGTTTCCGTAAAGGTCACCTTCCACGCCCTATCTTCGACCAAAAATTTGGTGAAGAAGCTCTTTATCAAGATGCAATGAACGCACTTTTGCCAAACGCTTATGAAGCAGCTGTAAAAGAAGCTGGTCTTGAAGTAGTTGCACAACCAAAAATTGACGTGACTTCAATGGAAAAAGGTCAAGACTGGGTTATCACTGCTGAAGTCGTGACAAAACCTGAAGTTAAATTGGGTGACTACAAAAACCTTGAAGTATCAGTAGATGTAGAAAAAGAAGTAACAGACGCTGACGTTGAAGAGCGTATCGAACGCGAACGCAACAACTTGGCTGAATTGGTTATCAAAGAAGGTGCTGCTGAAAATGGCGACACTGTTGTCATCGACTTCGTTGGTTCTATCGACGGTGTTGAATTTGACGGTGGAAAAGGTGAAAACTTCTCACTTGGACTTGGATCAGGTCAATTCATCCCTGGTTTTGAAGACCAATTGGTTGGACACTCAGCTGGCGAAACTGTTGATGTTATCGTAACATTCCCAGAAGACTACCAAGCAGAAGATCTTGCAGGTAAAGAAGCTAAATTCGTGACAACTATTCACGAAGTAAAAGCTAAAGAAGTTCCAGCTCTTGACGATGAACTTGCAAAAGATATCGACGAAGAAGTGGAAACTCTTGACGAATTGAAAGAAAAATACCGCAAAGAATTGACTGCTGCGAAAGAAGAAGCTTACAAAGATGCCGTTGAAGGTGCAGCAATCGATAAAGCTGTAGAAAACGCTGAAATCGTAGAACTTCCAGAAGAAATGATCCACGAAGAAGTTCACCGCTCAGTAAATGAGTTCCTTGGAAACTTGCAACGTCAAGGTATCAACCCTGACATGTACTTCCAAATCACTGGAACTACTCAAGAAGACCTTCACAAACAATACGAAGCAGAAGCTGAGTCACGTACGAAGACTAACCTTGTTATCGAAGCAGTTGCGAAAGCTGAAGGATTTGACGCTTCAGAAGAAGAAATCCAAAAAGAAATCGAGCAATTGGCAGCAGACTACAACATGGAAGTTGCACAAGTACAAAACTTGCTTTCAGCTGACATGTTGAAACACGATATCACTATTAAAAAAGCTGTTGAATTGATCACAAGCACAGCAACAGTAAAATAATTTTAAAAGAGAAAAAGCCCACCTGTCTAGGTGGGTTTTCTGTTGCACTATTTTCCAAAAATCTCTTTTAAGTCTGCATCTGTAATCCCGATCATGGCTGGGATGCTAGACCAGTTTTCCTCGGTGAGGATGTAGGAGTGTTCAGAGTCACTTGCTGTGGCAGTTTCAGAGAAGGCTTGTTTACTTTCTTCAATATTATTTTCAATTAAATCACTGAAGCGTTCAATCAGATAGGTCTTGCGAGCAGTCCCGATATGCTTGACTGCATAGTCAAAGGCCTGTAACTCGCCAAGAAGGATGAGCTTGCTCTTGGCCCGTGTAATGGCTGTGTAGATGAGATTTCGCTCTAGCATGCGCTTGCTAGCACTGGTGATGGGCAGGATGACAACGGGAAACTCACTTCCCTGAGACTTATGGATGCTCATGGCATAGGCTAGTCGAATCTTGTACCATTCGTTACGTGGGTAGATGACTTCATTTCCATCAAAATCAATGACAATCTCGTCTTGTTTGGACTCGGTGTATTTTCCAGGAATCAGGTCTGTGATGTAGCCTAGGTCTCCGTTAAAGACATTGACTTCGGCATCGTTGACTAGGTGAATAACCTTGTCCCCTGTTCGATAGTGACACTGAGTTGCTTCAAAGCTAACTTGCCCCTTTTGCTGAGGATTGAGCAGTTCTTGCATGAGTTGGTTGATGGCGTCAATACCAGCAGTTCCTCGATACATAGGCGCTAGCACCTGAATATCGCGCGCCGGAATGCCACTTCTGAGGGCAGCACCGAGGATTTTCTCAATGGTAGCTGGGATATGGCCGCTAGCGATTTCAAAGTAGGAACGGTCAGCTTTTTTCTGGGTAAAGTCGGCTGGCAAGATGCCTTGTCGAATCTGACTCGCCAAGGTAACGATAGTTGATTCTTCGCTCTGACGGTAAATCCGTTCCAAACGCGTCTGCGGAATCAGGGGTATCTGGAGCAGGTCAGCAAGGACTTGTCCGGGACTAACAGAAGGCAACTGGTCACTGTCTCCCACGATGAGGATTTTACTGTTAGAAGAGATGTTGGAGAAGAGTTGGTTGGCTAACCAAGTGTCCACCATAGAAAACTCATCCACGATGATGAAGTCGGCATCCAGATAATCTTCTAGATGACTGGTATCATCGTCTCCCGTCATCCCCAAATGGCGATGTATGGTCGCGCTAGGCAAACCTGTCAATTCATTCATGCGCCGAGTGGCTCGACCAGTTGGAGCTGCTAGAAGGATAGGCAGACTACTTTTCTTCCTGAGATCAAGCCCTTCTAAGAGGGCATAAACAGCGATAATCCCATTGATAACAGTCGTTTTACCAGTACCAGGTCCACCTGTTAGGATAAAGACCTTGTTCTGGATAGCGTCACAGATAGCCTGCTTTTGAATGTCATCGTACTGGATACCTAATTCTTGCTCGACAGTAGCGATATGCTTTTGAATGGTTTCCAAATCCTGATTTTTCTGCTCTTCTTTTTCAAGGATACGAACCAAGTGACTGCGAATGCCTTCTTCAGCGAAAAAGAGGCTGTTATCAAAGATTTTAGTATCCACCTGTTGAACCTTATCTTCTTCGATCAGATGAGATAATTCCTGAGCTACTTGGCTGGGGTCCAGTTCCACAGGACGGGAAGACTCGAGGAGAGTCAGGGTTTGTTCCAGCAAATCTCGGGCTTCCATATAGGTATCGCCCCTATCCATACATCCCTGAAAAAGACTATGAACAAGGCCAGCACGGAAGCGTTCAGGAGCTTGACTTTCGATGCCTAGTTCTGCAGCCAATTGGTCAGCAATGGTAAATCCCAAGCCCTTGATATCCTCAACTAGTTGGTAGGGATAGTTTTCGACAACATCAAGGGTTTCTTCCTTGTAAAAGTCTTGAATCTGAAAGGCCAGTTTATTGGGAATGCCGTAGTTAGCTAGTTTAGCTAAGACCATCTCGGTTCCGTAGTTAAGACGAAGAGTGGAAACAAAAGCCTCACGGTTTTTGGCAGAGAGTCCTGAGATGCCTTCTAGCTTTTCAGGATGTTCCAGAATTTCATCAATGGTATTGTCACCATAGCTATCAACGATTTTTTGGGCCGTTTTGAGACCAATTCCTTTGAAATGGCTGCTGGAAAAGTACTTGACGAGGCCCTTGCTAGTTGGTTTTGCGCGTTCATAACGGCTGATCTGAAGCTGTTCCCCATACTTGGAGTGCTGAACGATTTGCCCCCAAAAAGTGTAGTCTTCCCCTTCAATCACGTCCGCCATGGTTCCTGTAACGATGATTTCAAAATCGTCAAAGTCCTCTGCGTCCGTATCTTCAATATCTAGGAGGAGAATGCGATAAAAATTACTGGGATTTTCAAAAATAATCCGTTCAATGGTGCCTGAAAAATAAACTTCCATAGGTTTCCTTTACATGAGTTCGTGAGAGTTGTACCCTTAGCTTCTTTCAACAAGCTAGGAGACTAAAAGGTCTTCTTCTCGCAATAGAAAAAGAGGCTAAGACTTAGCATTCTCGGCCTCTTCCTTATCTTAAAAAGTTCCGATACGGTTAAGTGGCCAGAAACGGAATTTTGCTTCACCTTTTATATCGCTTGCCTTGAAGGTACCGACATGGCGGCTGTCGCTAGAGACTAGACGATCGTCACCAAGGAGAAGGTATTCGCCTTGAGGGACAGTAAAGCTGAAGCTGGTATTGGAATTGACATCAACTGTAAAAGCCTGTGCCTTTTGAGCAAGTTCTCTAAAGTAAACTCCCTTATTGCCTTCAAATCCTTTGCCAGTATAGGTGTTTTGTAACTTTTCTGTTTTGAACAAGTTGAGATATTCAGCTAGGTAAGGTTCATTCGTTTCTTCACCGTTGATAAAGAGTTTGTCATTTTCGTAGCGGATGGTATCACCAGGCATGCCGATAACCCTTTTGACAATGTCTTTATTTCCGTCTTCCTCGTGCGCAACCACGATGTCGAAGCGGTCAATTGGGAGGTGTTTGACAACGAAGAGAACTTCTCCGTCGGCTAGGGTAGGGTCCATAGAGTGTCCTTCCACACGAACATTGCTCCAAAGAAAGATACGGCTAAGACCGACCAGTGCGATAATCAGGAAGAAAACTCCCCATTCTTTTAGAAATGTTTTAAACGAATTCATGATTCACCTTTCTAGAAGTGTTTTGGCTTTTTCAGTGTTTTTAAAATGCAGTTTGGCACAGAAATGAAGTCCCTTCATACCATAGGCTTGAAGGATTTTGCTAGCAACCTTATCAGATGCAGTTCCAGCGCCACTTGGCAGTTGATAGCCTAGTTCTCGTCCGAGATTTTCCAAGTTTTCGAGGAAGAGATCACGCGCGATGATGGAGCTAACTGCAACAGCCAGGTATTTGCCCTCGGCTTTTTCTTCTAAGCTAATTTTGTTTGGAAAACGGTTGGCTTCTTGTGCCAAGTACTTGTTATAGTTTTTAGGACTTGTAAAAGCGTCAATCACGATTTTTTCTGGCTGGATTCCTTTTTGAAGCAGGAGAAAGATAGCCTGATTGTGAAGGGCAACCTTTACAGAAACAGCATTGTAACGCTCTCCGATAACTTCGTTGTACTTGCTCGGTGAAAGGAGGAGCGCTTGGTGCTGGATTTTTTCCTTGAGGATAGGGGCAATCTGACGAATCTTTTGGTCAGTCAAGGTTTTTGAATCCCCTACGCCGAATTTTCGCAAGAAGTCGTGCTGATCAGGTGTCACAAAGGAAGCCACAACAGCTAGCCCCCCAAAGTAGGAACCATTTCCCACCTCATCGGTACCGATTATAGGAAAATCTTGTCCACTGTTTTCTTGTTGAACTTGGTAGCCAAAGAAATTGGCGTAGTGCTCAGCAGCTTCGCCCTGCAGGAGGACTTTTCCAGAAGTATAGATGGAAACCGTTGCCCGAGGAAAGCGCAAAAAATAGCGGATATAGGGATTTTTACTAGGACTGAGAGCCTTCTGATACTGACTTAAAAAGCTCTGAATTTCCTGTTCACTTGGTGTGAGTGTGATACTTGCCATAGTCTCTATTGTACCACAAAAGCAGGAGAATTGGTAAAAACTGACAAAGTTAGCGAAATTTGGTATAATATCGTGAGGTGAATTTTATGGCAAATCTAAATCGATATAAGTTTACATTCGGGAAAAAGACATTAACCTTGACAACCGAGCATGACAACCTCTTTATGGAGGAAATTGCCAAGGTTGCGACTGAAAAATACCAAGCAATTAAAGAACAAATGCCTGGGGCGGATGATGAAACCATTGCGCTTCTTTTGGCGGTCAACTGTCTGTCTACACAACTCAATCGTGAAATTGAATTTGATGACAAGGAGCAAGAGTTGTTAGAACTCCGCCACAAGTTAATTGCTGTCAAACAAGAACAGAGCAAGATTGAGGATTCCCTATGATTTCAATCCTACTCTTATTGGTTCTTGCTTGGGGCTTTTACATCGGCTACCGTAGAGGTTTGGTCCTGCAAGTTTATTATTTCCTCGTTGCAGTGATTTCAGCCTTTGTTGCGAGACAGTTTTATAAATCACTGGGCGACCATTTCCACTTGCTTGTCCCTTATGCCAATCCTCAGGAAGGACAGGGCACCTTTTTCTTCCCTTCAGACCAGCTGTTTCACCTAGACAAGGTCTTTTATGCAGGCCTAGCCTACCTTTTAGTTTTCGGAATTTGTTATAGTATCGGACGTTTTATCGGTTTGTTCCTGCACTTGATTCCAACTAAAAAGCTCGATGTCAAATGGTTGCGTATCGGATCAGGCATTTTGTCTCTATTGGTAACCTTATTTGTCTTGCAAATGGCTCTGACCATCCTTGCAACGGTGCCTCTGGCAGTCATTCAAAATTCACTCGAAAAAAGTACAGTAGCCAAACACATCATCCAAAGTGTCCCTTTTACGACAAACCTTATCAAACAACTCTGGGTGACAAATTTAATCGGATAAAAAGGGCGGGATTTTTCCTAGCCCTTTGTTTACAGATTGGACGACTAGGGTCAGGTAAAGTACAAAAACCTCTAGGCACTACAATCTTGTAAACAAGCATACAAGGAAAGAATATGAATACAAAAATACTAGAAACCTTAGAATTTAATAAAATCAAAGCCTTGTTTGAACCGCATCTTTTGACAGAACAAGGGCTAGAGGAGCTAAAAGGCTTGGCCCCAACTGCCAAGGTGGATAAGATCAAGCAAGCCTTTACAGAGATGGAGGAAATGCAAGCTCTATTTGTGGAGCAACCTCACTTTACCATCCTAGCGACGCGTGAGATATCAGCTGTTTGCAAGCGTCTGGAGATGGGAGCGGACCTCAACATTGAGGAGTTCTTGCTTCTCAAACGAGTCTTGCTGGCTAGCAGAGAGTTGCAAAGTTTTTATGCCAATCTTGAAAATGTACGCTTGGAGCAGTTGGCAAGATGGTTTGAAAAACTACATGATTTTCCACACTTGCAAGGGAGTCTTCAAGCCCTAAATGATGCAGGATTTATCGAAAATTTCGCCAGTGAAGAGCTAGCACGCATCCGTCGGAAAATCCATTATAGCGAGAGTCAGGTCCGAGATGTCTTGCAAGACTTGCTCAAACAAAAAGCTCAGATGTTGACGGAGGGCATAATCGCTAGCCGAAATGGTCGTCAAGTCTTACCTGTCAAGAATACCTATCGTAATAAGATTGCAGGTGTTGTCCATGACATCTCTGCCAGTGGGAATACGGTCTATATCGAGCCACGTGAGGTCGTCAAGCTGAGCGAAGAAATCGCTAGTTTACGAGCTGATGAACGCTATGAGATGATTCGCATCCTACAGGAGCTTTCAGAACGGGTCCGTCCTCATGCTGCAGAGATTGCTAATGACGCTTGGATTATTGGCCATCTGGATCTGATTCGTGCCAAGGTGCGTTTCATCCAAGAAAGACAAGCAGTTGTTCCTCAACTTTCAGAGAACCAAGAGATTCAACTCCTTCATGTTCGCCATCCTTTGGTCAAAAATGCTGTCGCAAACGATGTACACTTTGGTAAGGAATTAACGGCCATTGTCATTACAGGTCCCAATACGGGTGGGAAGACCATCATGCTCAAAACCCTGGGCTTGACTCAACTCATGGCCCAATCAGGCTTGCCCATTCTAGCTGATAAGGGGAGCCGTGTCGGTGTTTTCGAGGAAATCTTCGCGGATATTGGGGATGAGCAGTCTATCGAGCAAAGCTTGTCTACCTTCTCCAGTCACATGACCAATATCGTAGATATTCTTGGCAAGGTCAATCAGCACTCGCTCTTATTGCTAGATGAGCTTGGGGCAGGGACCGATCCGCAGGAAGGAGCAGCGCTTGCTATGGCTATTTTGGAGGATCTTCGTCTCCGTCAGGTCAAGACCATGGCGACGACCCACTATCCAGAGCTCAAGGCCTACGGTATCGAAACAGCCTTTGTGCAAAATGCCAGCATGGAGTTTGATACAGCCAGCTTGCGTCCGACCTATCGCTTTATGCAGGGAGTTCCTGGTCGAAGTAATGCCTTTGAAATTGCCAAACGTCTGGGCTTGTCAGATGTCATCGTAGGAGATGCCAGCCAGCAGGTCAATCAAGATAATGATGTCAACCGCATCATTGAACAATTGGAAGAGCAAACGCTTGAAAGCCGTAAACGCTTGGACAATATCCGTGAGGTGGAGCAAGAAAACCTCAAGATGAACCGGGCGCTCAAAAAACTCTACAACGAACTCAATCGTGAAAAGGAAACTGAGCTCAACAAGGCGCGTGAACAAGCTGCCGAGATTGTGGAACTCGCTCTAAGTGAGAGTGACCAGATTCTCAAGAATCTTCACAGCAAGTCTCAACTCAAGCCCCACGAAATCATTGAAGCCAAGGCAGAACTGAAAAAACTAGCTCCTGAAAAAGTCGACTTGTCTAAAAACAAGGTTCTTCAAAAGGCCAAGAAAAAACGAGCTCCAAAGGTGGGAGATGATATCGTGGTCCTCAGTTATGGCCAACGTGGAACCTTGACCAATCAGCTTAAGGACGGCCGTTGGGAAGCCCAAGTTGGTTTGATCAAGATGACCTTGGAAGAGAAAGAATTTGACCTTGTTCAGGGTCAGCAAGAAGCCCCAGTCAAGAAAAAACAAGTCAATGTCGTCAAACGTACATCTGGTCGTGGTCCGCAAGCGAGATTGGATCTCCGAGGCAAACGGTACGAAGAAGCCATGAATGAGCTAGATGCCTTTATCGACCAAGCCCTGCTCAATAACATGGCGCAGGTCGACATCATCCATGGTATCGGAACGGGTGTCATCCGTGAGGGCGTCACCAAATATCTACAAAGAAACAAGCATGTCAAAAGTTTTGGATATGCCCCACAGAATGCTGGAGGCAGTGGCGCCACCATTGTGACCTTTAAAGGATAGAGAGAAGAAAGAGTCAATCTTTCTGAAAAAGAAATGAAAAGCCAAAAATTTTCATAGAATATATTGACAGAAGCTGACTTTTCTTGTAAAATAATAAAAAATTAAATACCAACACCGAACGAAGTTTAATAGAAGTGGAGAAAGGTTTGTTTTCCATGACTGTAAATGGACGGAACTCTGGAGAGACCGTGAAGGCACCGAAGGGGCAAGGCAGGCAACTGCTCAAACTCTCAGGTAAAAGGACAGAGCTAAGATAGACCGTTTTGGGTATTTATCTAAGCATTCCAGAGTACATGTATCTTGCATGTGCTCTTTCTTTTGGGGTTGAAAGATAGGAGTAGGAAATGTTAGAATTGCTTAAAGCGCTTGATGCTTTCGTTTGGGGGCCTCCCCTCTTGATCTTATTGGTCGGAACAGGTATCTATTTGACCATCCGACTAGGCCTTTTGCAGGTGGCTCGTCTCCCTAAGGCCTTTCAGTTGATCTTTACCAAGGACAAGGGACATGGTGACGTGTCGAGCTTTGCTGCTCTGTGTACGGCTCTAGCCGCCACCGTTGGTACGGGAAATATCATCGGGGTCGCGACTGCCATCAAGGTTGGAGGACCAGGGGCCCTCTTTTGGATGTGGATGGCAGCCTTTTTTGGGATGGCGACCAAGTATGCCGAAGGCTTGCTGGCCATCAAATACCGCACAAAGGATGCAAATGGAGCTGTAGCTGGAGGCCCCATGCATTACATCCTTTTGGGGATGGGAGAAAAGTGGCGTCCACTTGCTATCTTCTTTGCCCTAGCGGGTGTATTGGTAGCCCTTCTAGGGATTGGTACCTTTACCCAAGTCAATTCGATTACAGAATCCATTCAAAATACAGCCCAAGTTGATCCAGCTATCACGGCTCTGATTTTATCCATTTTTGTAGGGATTGCCGTCTTTGGTGGCCTCAAATCCATATCAAAAGTTTCGACAGCAGTGGTTCCTTTTATGGCTATTGTCTATATTCTGGGAACTCTTACAGTTATTCTCTTTAATATCGAGAAAGTCCCAGCTACACTTGCCCTCATCTTTACTTCAGCCTTTAGTCCAGCTGCTGCAGTAGGTGGCTTTGCCGGTGCCAGCATTCGGATGGCTATCCAAAATGGTGTGGCGAGAGGAGTCTTTTCTAACGAATCTGGTCTTGGTTCAGCTCCCATTGCAGCTGCTGCGGCTAAGACAAATGAGCCTGTCGAGCAAGGCTTGATTTCCATGACAGGAACCTTTATTGATACTTTGATAATCTGTACTCTTACAGGTCTGACAATCTTAGTAACTGGTGTTTGGAGTGGTGATTTAAATGGGGTTGCCTTGACTCAGTCAGCCTTCTCAACAGTTTTTTCACATTTTGGACCTGCTCTTTTGACCATCTTCCTTGTACTCTTTGCCTTTACGACGATTCTCGGATGGAACTACTACGGAGAACGCTGTTTTGAGTTTCTCTTTGGAGTACGTTATATTTGGATTTATCGGATTGTGTTTGTCAGCATGGTCTTGTTGGGTGGGTTTATCGAGCTGGACAGGGTCTGGATTATCGCTGATATCGTCAATGCCTTGATGGCTTTGCCAAATTTGATTGCCCTCTTAGTTTTATCACCAGTCGTCATTGCTGAGACTAAAAAGTATTTTAAACACTAACCCAATCACACTTTTAGTGTGATTTTTTTCATTTCATAGACATTTCCTATCAAGGCGATTGAAAATATATATTATCCAAGTGGAAAATTCTATGATAGACTAAATGACAATAAAATGAAAAGAGGTTTCTTATGACAACATTTACCATCCACACAGTAGAATCAGCACCAGCAGAAGTGAAAGAAGTTCTTGAAACAGTACAAAAAGATAACAATGGCTATATTCCCAACCTAATCGGTCTCTTGGCCAATGCCCCAACCGCGCTTGAAGCCTACCGAACTGTCGGAGCCATCAACCGTCGCAACAGCCTGACACCAGTAGAGCGTGAAGTAGTGCAAATCACAGCTGCTGTAACCAATGGTTGTGCCTTCTGTGTCGCTGGTCACACAGCCTTTTCAATCAAACAAATTCAGATGAATGATGATCTTCTCCAAGCCCTCCGTAACCGTACCCCAATCGAGACAGATCCAAAACTAGATACTCTAGCTAAGTTTACCTTGGCAGTCATCAATACCAAAGGGCGTGTAGGGGATGAAGCCTTGGCTGAATTTTTGGAAGCTGGCTACACGCAACAAAATGCCTTGGATGTGGTTCTCGGTGTTAGTCTTGCCAGTCTTTGCAACTATGCCAACAACCTAGCCAATACGCCTATTAACCCAGAATTGCAACCTTATGCATAAAAGGAGGAAAGAGTATGGGATTTTTTTCCGAAGAGTTTTTGAGCTGGTTGGACCAACATGCTGATGAAATTGATAAACAGTCTTGTGAGGCTGGAGAGCAACTGATTGAAAGGATTGCAGCAGAAGGAGCTTTTCGTGTAGGTGTTCCGGAATCTCTTAGCGGTTCAGGCGGAAGTGATCAAGATGTCATTGATATCCTAGCAGAACTTGCACAACATTCCTTGACGGCCTCCTTTATTTCCTGGGGACAACGAACCCTAATTGACAATATTCTCCATTCAGAGAATTCCTATTTGAAAGAAAACTATCTGGAAAAGCTCTTGTCCGGTGAATATGCAGGCGCGACCGCCCTATCTAATGCTGTCAAGTATTTATCTGATTTAGAAGAGCTGAATGTTTATATCATCGAAGAAAATGGGCAATTTTATCTAAAAGGGCGACTGCCATGGGTAACCAATGCCCGTAGAAATCGTTTCTTAACTATTTTTGTGGCAGGCTCTGCTGATGATCCAAGTAAAAGCTATGTGGTGACTGTGCCATCGGACGCAGAGAATTTTAGTCGCTCAGAAGACTTAGAATTTGTTTCTCTTCAGGGAGGAAACACGGCTGCTTTGACCTTTAATCGGGTTCATTTAAAAGAAGAGTGGATTCTATCCAAGAATGCTAAAGAATTTTTAACTCAAAATCGTCCCGCTTTTTTAGGTTACCAATTTGGTTTAGCCTTTGGTTTAGCTGAACGTTCTCTATCAGAAGTAGAAAAAGAATTGGGGAAACGAAGTGTATTAACAGATGAATGGCAATATCAGGTAGAGCAGTTAGAGGCTATTCGGCAAGCTCTTTATCAAGGATTGTCTGACCGTTCCTATTTCGTTACCAATCCACGTGAACTCTTTCAGTTAAGAATAGACATTGTGGATGTGGTTGCTCAGAGTCTGCTATTAGAGTTACAAGCTGGTGGAGGTAGAGGCTACTTTAGCAAATCAACATCTGGTTTTATCCGTCGATGGAATGAAGGAGCCTTTCTTCCGATTGTTTCTCCAAGTGCTGTTCAGTTGCGCCATATCTTAGCAACGAGTTAAAAAATAGTAGAATAAAAACGAAGTTTGAATTTCCAACTTCGTTTTTTAAGTCCTCATTTAAGCGCTTTTATGCTATACTAATAATAACATGATTATTGGAGGCCCGGATGAAAAAGCTCCCCTTGGTATTTTCTGGCTGTTTATTAGGTCTAGCAGGTGCAGGAAATCTGATTGCAGATACTTGGCCAGTTCTGTCGCATTTATTAAGTCTGACTGGATTAGTTTTGTGGCTTTTCTTTCTGATTCTTCATCTTTTTAATCGGGAAGAAATCAGGAAAGAATTGACCAAGCCCCCTCTTTTATCTGGGATGGCCACTTTTCCTATGGCTGGGATGATTTTATCGACCTATGTCTTTCGCGTATTCCCTGCTCTTTCTTTGCTAGCACAAGGAATCTGGTGGTTTTCCTTTCTCTTGGATTTGACTTTGATTGCTACTTTTACCATCAAATTTGCCTGTCCGGGTCGGAGGGTCAATGCGACTCCAAGCTGGACGGTGCTCTATGTGGGAATAGCAGTAGCAGCCTTGACCTATCCTCTTGTCGGAATCATTGAAATTGCCTATGCAACCTTGATTTTTGGTTTTGTCTTGACCTTCTATCTCTATCCGCTTATTTATAGCGATTTAAAGAAAGATCCACTCCCAGTGGCCTTGCTTGGACAGGAAGGAATCTACTGTGCTCCCTTTTCTCTACTCTTAGCTTCTCTAGTTCGAGTTGGAGGAGCAGGTCTACCGACTTGGCTCTTGATTGTCATGATTTTGGCATCTCAATCCTTCTTTTTCTTTGTTTTAACTCGCCTGCCCCATATTTTAAAGCGAGGCTTTCAACCAGCCTTCTCAGCCCTAACTTTCCCAACCATTATCACAGCTACTTCGCTCAAGATGGCTCAGGGAATTTTGAAACTTCCATTTCTGGATTATCTGGTATTGGCTGAAACCGTTATTTGCCTAACTATTTTATTCTTTGTCTTGGGTGCTTATCTGATTTGGTTACGAAAAAAGGTCTAGCTAGAAATAGCTAGGCCTTATTTTTATGGTTTGATAACTTCAGCCCCACCCATATATGGACGAAGAGCTTCTGGAATGGTTACAGAACCATCTGCGTTTTGATAGTTTTCAAGAATGGCAGCCACTGTACGTCCAACTGCAAGTCCAGAACCATTCAAAGTGTGAAGGAGTTTCACCTTGCCATCTGCTTCATCACGGTAACGGATTTGGGCACGACGGGCTTGGAAATCTTCTGTATTTGAACAGCTTGAGATTTCACGATAGGTATTTTGGGCTGGAATCCAAACTTCCAAGTCGTATGTCTTAGCAGCTGAGAAGCCCATGTCCCCAGTAGAGAGGGCAACGACACGGTATGGAAGGTTGAGTTTTTGAAGAATATTTTCAGCGTTAGCTGTCATTTTTTCTAATTCTTCATAAGATTCTTCTGGTTTGGCAAATTTGACCATTTCAACTTTGTGGAATTGGTGCAGACGAATCAAGCCACGTGTATCACGACCAGCTGAACCAGCCTCAGAACGGAAAGATGGACTCATAGCGGTAAAGTAGATTGGTAGATCTTTACCGTCAAGGATTTCATCACGGTAGTAGTTTGTCAAAGGCACTTCAGCTGTAGGAATGAGGACATAATTAGTATCTTTCAATTCAAAAGTGTCTTCCTTGAATTTTGGATATTGACCAGTACCAAACATAGAATCATGGTTGACCATGTATGGTGTGATGACTTCAGTATAGCCCTCTTTTCCATGCTCGTCCAACATAAAGTTGTAGATAGCACGTTCCAAACGAGCGCCAAGACCTTTGTAGAAGAGGAAGCGAGCGCCCGTTACTTTACCCCCGCGTTCCCAGTCAAGGATACCAAGGTTTTCACCAAGATCCCAGTGAGCTTTTGGCTCGAAGTCAAATTCGCGCGGACTACCCCAACGGCGAACTTCCACATTGTCATCTTCATCAGCCCCAACAGGAACACTGTCAGCTGGGATGTTTGGAAGAGTAGTGGTGAATTCTGTTAATTTAGCATCGATGTCTGCCAATTCAGCATCCAAGGCTTTGACTTCAGCAGATAGGGTTTGCATCGCAGCAATCTTGTCATCGGCGTTTTCCTTGTTACGCTTAGCTTGGGCAATCTCAGCAGAAACTGTGTTACGTTCAGCCTTGAGAGTCTCAACCTTAACCAAGATGTCACGACGTTTAGCATCGATTTCTTTCATCTCATTTAAGATAGTAGAATCTACACCACGTGTAGCTAATTTTTCAGCGACAGCATCAAAATCTGTACGAATACGTTTAATATCTAACATAAGAACTCCTTTATGAAAAAAGCACATCTGATAAAGTGTTGGAGTGGCAGGGCCACGGTTCCATCCAACTTCACAGGTGTGCACTTGATTGAGTATTTAATTGTGAACAACGGTAGAATTTCACCTATCCCTCCTATCTGCTCGCAGCACCCGCAGACTTTCTGAAAGAAGGAGATAACCTACTTATCCGTTGCTATGATTATACTAAAGTTTCTACTTTTTTGCAAATAGATTTTTAAGTTTTTGTCCAATGGTCTGGAGTAGAGTTGGAAGTTTCACGACCTTGTCGTTTCCTAATTTTTCCCGAGCGATTTTGAGGATAGCTCCGGAGTCTTTTGAAGCAAAGAGGAATTTTCCTTGATCGGTAAAGACTTCAAAGTGGCGGCTGATCTTGCGACCACTTACGTTAGCTCCGATTTGATTGACGCTGGACCAGGGGATTTGGATATATTGTTCGACATTGACATCAGGATAAAACTCTAAGGCTTGATCCCCAACTAAAAATTTTCCAACTTTTCCAGAGATAGAGAGGTAAGATGTCCCAGTAGTTTGGAGGTCAATGACTTGATTGAGTGATTGGGCCATGATTAATCTTCCTTACTTTCATCGAAAAAGGCATGATAGAGAGCCTTGATAGCTGCCTTTTCTTGCTCTTTATTGACAACAAACATGATGGAAACTTCACTTGAGCCTTGGGACATCATCTGGATGTTGATCTTGTTTTCAGATAGAGCGCGTGTTGCAGTAGCAGTTACCCCGATATGGCTCTTCATCTTTTCTCCGACAATCATAATGATGGAAAGGTCGTGTTCGATTTCAGCATGGTCCACTTCAGCTTTTTGAACGAGTTGACGTAGAATTTCTTCTTCTTTGATAGGAGTCAATTCACGGGAGCGGAGGATGATTGAAAGATCGTCGATACCTGTAGGCATGTGTTCCCAACCGATGTTGAGGTCCTCAAGGATTTGCAGAACCTTGCGACCAAACCCGACTTCGCGGTTCATGAGGTATTTTGACATGTTGATGCTGACGAATCCTGAGTCACCTGCAATCCCTACTACTGGGAATTTATCACTACTGTGTTCTAAAACAATGCGCGTACCTGGGTGATCAGGGTTGTTGGTATTCTTGATGACAAGAGGAATTTTTCCGCGGTAGGCAGGAAGAAGAGCTTCGTCATGAAGAACTGAAAATCCAGCGTAAGCCAACTCACGCATTTCACGGTAGGTTAATTCAGGAATGGAGTGTGGTTGGTGGATAATACCAGGGTGGGCAGCAAAGATACCATCTACGTCCGTAAAGTTTTCATAGAGATCAGCCTTAACACCTGCTGCAATGATAGAACCTGTGATATCTGAACCACCACGTGAAAAAGTACAGATTTGATTTTCCTTAGTCACACCAAAGAAACCAGGGATGACAAGGACTTCGTTGCTATCAGCCAAGCCTTCAATCTTGTCATAACTAGATGGAATGATACGTGCGTTTCCTGGTTCACTTGTGACAACAATTCCAGCTTCTCTTGGGTGAACATAGCGTGCATCGATACCGTTTTGGTTAAAGTAGGCTGCAATCAATTTGGCATTGTTATTTTCTCCAGCCGCTAGGAAGGTGTCATAGAGAAATTCATTGTCCTCTATAGGAAGAGTTGCCAAGGCCCGAATACTTTTAGAGATTTTTTCTAAAACAGCAGGTTTTAACCCTAGTTCACTAACCATAGCGGCATAACGGTCAATGATCCAGCTTTGGCTAGCACTGATGTCATTTCCAGCCACATAGTCGCGATAGTATTTAATCAAAGCATCAGTTACCTTGGTATCTTCAGCATTGCGTTTGCCGGGTGCAGAAACGACTACAAAACGGCGTTCTTTATCACTTTTAACGATGTTTAAGACTTTTTCTAACTGACCAGCAGAGGCAAGCGAGCTTCCGCCAAATTTTACAACCTTCATAAGGACTCCTCAAGTAAGTATTTTATACGATTATAGCAGAAAGAGGGGTATTTTTCAATGAAGAAAATAACTTCCTATTATAATAGAAGAAAACATTAACTTATTCTGAAAAGCAATAACAGTTTAAAAGTAAGTGTGTAAAATTTCTCTCACATTCATAATGAATGGGAAAATAATCAGCTGAGACACTTTCCTTTAGTTTTTCCTTGCCTCTTTATCCAAAAAAAGGTATACTTTGATGATAAAACAATTTTATTGCCTTATAAAAGAAAAGGAGAAGCTATGAATCATATCTTATATCAGATCGTAGATGATCTGGCTATCATTACTTTGAATCGTCCCGAAGTGGCAAATGGTTTCCATATCCCAATGTGTGAGGAAATTTTAGAAGCTTTGACCCTAGCAGAGCAGGATCAAGCTGTGCAGTTCATCTTGATTAATGCGAATGGGAAGGTCTTTTCAGTTGGAGGAGACTTGGTTGAGATGAAACGCGCAGTAGACGAAGATGATATCCCTTCTTTGAATAAGATTGCAGAATTAGTCAATACAATTTCTTTTAAAATCAAGCAAATTCCAAAACCTGTTTTGATGGAGGTAGATGGAGCGGTTGCTGGTGCTGCAGCAAATATGGCAGTAGCAGTTGATTTCTGTTTGGCGACTGACAAGGCAAAATTTATCCAAGCCTTTGTCGGAGTGGGATTGGCGCCAGACGCTGGTGGGATTCATCTCTTGAGTCGTAGTATCGGGGTAACACGGGCTGCACAGCTTGCCATGACAGGTGAAGCCTTGACCGCAGAAAAAGCACTGGAATGGGGCGTGGTATACCGTGTTTGTGAAGTTGACAAATTAGAAAAAACAAGAGAACAAGTTCTGAAAAAATTAAGAAGAGGTTCAGCAAACTCATACGCAGCGATTAAAAAGTTAGTTTGGGAAAGTCAATTTAAGGATTGGCAGAATTATGCCGAATTAGAATTGGAATTACAAGAATCGTTATCTTTAACTGAAGATTTTAAAGAAGGGGTTCGAGCACATTCTGAAAGAAGAAGACCAAAATTTTCAGGAAAATAAAAAAATACTTGCATAATTTTTTGAAGTTTGTTATACTTTTTCTATCAAATGTTTTGATTGTAAAAGCTTTTTGAGGGGGAGGGAAAAAGTTTGGACTACCAACAAGTAAATGATTATCTAACATCTATTTTTAATAACGTCCTTGTGATTGAGGAGGTTAGCTTACGAGGTAGTCGATTCAAAGACATCTCCATCAAAGAAATGCACACGATCGATGTGATTGGGAAGTTCCCGGAGGCAACGCCAAGTAAGGTTTCAAAAGAACTGATGGTAACTCTTGGGACAGTGACGACGAGTTTGAATAACCTGGAGAGAAAAGGTTATATTGAGCGTATTCGTTCTGACCAAGACCGTCGAGTGGTCTATCTGCATTTGACAAAGCAAGGTCGTTTGGTTCACCGCCTTCATAAACGGTTCCACAAGGCTATGGTCGAAAAAATCATCGATGGCATGAGCCCTGAGGAAAAAGAGGTCATGGGCAGAGGTTTAACGAACCTTTATCAATTTTTGGAGGATTTGAAATAATGGCTTTTGCAAAAATAAGCCAGGTTGCTCATTATGTTCCAGAGCAAGTGGTCACTAATCATGACTTAGCCCAAATCATGGACACAAGCGATGAGTGGATTTCAAGTCGGACAGGAATTAAACAGAGACATATCTCAAAAACAGAGTCTACAAGTGATTTGGCGACAGAAGTAGCTAAGAGCCTGTTGGCTAAAGGGAGCTTAACAGCAGATCAGATTGATTTTATCATTGTAGCGACGATTACCCCAGACTCGATGATGCCTTCCACAGCAACTCGAGTTCAGGCAAATATCGGAGCGCATAGAGCTTTCGCCTTTGATTTGACAGCAGCTTGCAGTGGCTTTGTATTCGCTCTCTCAACTGCTGAAAAGTTTTTAAGTTCTGGGCAGTTCAAAAAAGGGATTGTTATCGGGGCTGAGACCTTATCTAAGGCAGTTGATTGGTCAGATCGTTCAACAGCTGTTCTCTTTGGGGATGGAGCTGGTGGGGTTCTCTTGGAAGCGAGCGAAACACGACACTTCCTTGTGGAAAGTCTCTATACAGATGGCTCTCGGAGCGAGTGTTTGACCTATGGTCAAACGGCTTTGGCTTCTCCTTTCTCAGATCAAGAAGCAGTTCCTGCTTTTTTGAAGATGGATGGACGAGCAGTTTTTGATTTTGCAAATCGTGATGTTGCTAGATCAATCAAAGAAACCATTGAAAATGGTCCAATCGCAGCATCGGAATTGGATTATCTCTTGCTTCATCAGGCAAATATCCGCATTTTGGATAAGATGGCTAAGAAGATCGGCGTAGACCGAGACAAACTTCCTGCCAATATGATGGAGTATGGAAATACCAGTGCAGCAAGTATCCCGATTTTGCTCTCAGAGTGTGTGGAGAATGGCATGATTCGTTTAGATGGTAGCCAGACGATTCTCCTATCAGGCTTCGGTGGAGGTTTGACATGGGGCACACTCATTCTTACAATCTAGGTAATCATGTGGTAAACACATAGTTATAAATTTTTTATATTTTAAAGGAGTCCTATCATGGCAGTATTTGAAAAAGTACAAGAAATTATCGTTGAAGAACTTGGGAAAGACGCATCAGAAGTAACACTTGAATCTACTTTTGATGATTTGGATGCAGATTCATTGGACTTGTTCCAAGTAATCTCTGAAATCGAAGATGCTTTCGATATCCAAATCGAAGCAGAAGATAACTTGAAAACAGTTGGTGACTTGGTTGCCTACGTTGAAGAGCAAACAAAATAATTAACATATTACTAGAAGGAGTAGGGGAAACCCACTCCCTCTTGTTTAGGTAATAGTTTGAAACTCAAATGATAAACTCATCGAACTATTACGTAAGCAAGGAATGATGGAGGCACTATGAAAACACGTATTACAGAATTATTGAACATTGATTATCCTATTTTTCAAGGAGGAATGGCCTGGGTTGCGGATGGTGACTTGGCTGGTGCAGTATCAAAAGCTGGTGGTCTAGGGATCATAGGTGGTGGGAATGCACCTAAAGAGGTCGTAAAGGCTAATATCGATAAAATCAAATCACTTACGGACAAACCTTTTGGTGTCAACATCATGCTCTTGTCACCTTTTGTAGAAGACATCGTTGATCTCGTGATTGAAGAAGGGGTCAAGGTAGTGACAACTGGTGCAGGAAATCCAAGTAAATACATGACTCGTTTCCATGATGCAGGAATTACAGTTATTCCTGTTGTTCCAAGTGTTGCTTTGGCAAAACGCATGGAAAAAATTGGTGCAGATGCGGTTATTGCAGAGGGAATGGAAGCCGGTGGACATATTGGTAAATTGACGACGATGACCTTGGTTCGCCAAGTTGCTGCAGCTGTTTCAATTCCAGTTATCGCAGCTGGAGGAATTGCGGACGGTGAAGGTGTTGCTGCAGGCTTTATGCTTGGTGCTGAGGCTGTTCAAGTTGGTACGCGTTTCGTAGTAGCTAAGGAATCTAACGCCCATCCAAAATACAAGGAAAAAATCTTAAAAGCGCGTGACATTGATACGACTATTTCAGCTCAACACTTTGGACATGCTGTTCGTGCCATTAAAAACCAATTGACACGTGACTTTGAGCAGGCTGAAAAAGATGCCTTTAAACAAGAAAATCCAGATTTAGAAATCTTTGAACAAATGGGGGCTGGTGCTCTTGCTAAAGCCGTTGTTCATGGAGATGTAGAAGGTGGATCTGTCATGGCAGGTCAGATTGCTGGTTTGGTATCTAAAGAGGAAACTGTCGAAGAAATCCTAAAAGATTTATACTATGGCGCAGCCAAAAAAATTCAAGAAGAAGCCTCTCGTTGGGCAGGAGTTGTAAGAAATGACTAAAACAGCCTTTCTATTTGCGGGTCAAGGTGCTCAGTATCTAGGAATGGGGCGTGATCTCTATGATCGCTACCCTATCGTCAAGGAAACAATTGACCAAGCCAGTCAGGTTTTGGGTTATGACCTTCGTGACTTGATCGATAAGGAAGAAACCAAGTTAAACCAGACTCGCTATACGCAGCCAGCTATTTTAGCGACTTCGGTTGCTATTTACCGACTATTGAAAGAAAAGGGTTATCAGCCAGATATGGTAGCAGGATTGTCTCTTGGGGAATATTCTGCTCTTGTAGCAAGTGGTGCCTTGGACTTTGAGGATGCAGTTGCCTTGGTTGCTAAACGTGGTGCTTATATGGAAGAGGCTGCACCTGCAGGCTCTGGGAAGATGGTTGCCGTTCTTAATACTCCAGTTGAAGTGATTGAGGAAGCTTGTGAAACAGCCTCTAAAGTTGGAGTAGTCACTCCAGCTAACTACAACACCCCAAGCCAAATCGTCATCGGTGGTGAGGTGGCTGCAGTTGACCGCGCAGTTGAACTCTTGCAGGAAGCAGGAGCAAAACGATTGATTCCTTTAAATGTATCGGGTCCTTTCCATACAGCCCTTCTTGAGCCAGCCAGTCAGCAACTAGCTGGAGCTCTTGAGGGAGTGAGTTTCGCTGATTTCACTTGCCCACTAGTCGACAATACGGAAGCTGCTGTTATGAAAAAAGGTCGAATCCAAGAGCTTTTGACGCGTCAGGTGAAAGAACCTGTTCGTTTTTATGAAAGTATTGCTGTGATGCAGGATGCTGGGGTAACCAACTTTATTGAAATTGGTCCTGGCAAGGTCCTATCAGGTTTTGTCAAAAAAATCGATAAATCAGCTCAGCTAGCTAACGTTGAAGACCAAGCAAGCTTGGATGCTCTGTTAGGAAACTAGTGATCCCTTCTCCCACAAAATACAACAGGAAATAGGAGAAATAGAATGCAACTTACAAACAAAAATGTTTTTGTAACAGGTTCAAGTCGTGGTATCGGACTTGCCATTGCTCACAAATTTGCCCAACTAGGCGCTAATGTAGTTTTGAATAGTCGCGGAGCAATCTCAGAAGAATTGCTGGCTGAGTTTTCAAACTATGGTGTCAAAATAGTACCGATTTCAGGTGATGTTTCAGACTTTGCAGATGCCAAGCGTATGGTAGATCAAGCGATTGCAGAACTCGGTTCTGTCGATGTATTGGTCAACAATGCTGGGATCACTCAAGATACGCTTATGCTCAAGATGACCGAAGAAGACTTTGAAAAAGTGATTAAGATCAACTTGACAGGTGCTTTCAACATGACGCAAGCAGTCTTGAAACAGATGATCAAGGCACGTGAAGGTGCGATTATCAACATGTCTAGTGTGGTCGGTTTGATGGGAAATATCGGACAAGCCAACTATGCAGCTTCTAAAGCAGGCTTGATTGGTTTTACCAAGTCAGTTGCACGTGAAGTTGCCAATCGCAATGTGCGCGTAAATGCTCTTGCACCAGGAATGATCGAGTCAGATATGACTGCTGTTTTGTCTGATAAGGTCAAGGAAGCGACATTGGCCCAAATCCCAATGAAACATTTCGGTCAAGCAGAACATATCGCAGATGCTACAGTGTTCCTAGCTGGACAGGATTATTTGACTGGACAAGTTCTCGCTGTTGATGGCGGACTTAGCATGTAAAAAATAAGGAAAGATATAGGTAAGACAGATGAAACTAAATCGAGTTGTAGTAACAGGTTACGGATTGACCTCTCCTATCGGAAATACTCCAGAAGAATTTTGGAACAGTTTGCAAACTGGTAAGATTGGAATTGGAGAAATCACTAAATTTGATCACAGCGAATTTGCTGTGCACAATGCGGCAGAAGTTCAAGATTTCCCATTTGATAAATACTTTGTCAAAAAAGATACCAACCGTTTTGACAACTATTCTTTGTATGCCTTGTATGCGGCTCAAGAAGCGGTGACAAATGCAAATCTTGATGTAGAAGCAATCGATAAAGATCGCTTTGGTGTCATCGTTGCTTCTGGTATTGGGGGAATTAAAGAAATCGAAGATCAGGTTATCCGTCTTCATGAAAAAGGTCCAAAACGCGTTAAACCAATGACACTTCCAAAAGCCTTGCCAAATATGGCTTCAGGAAATGTTGCTATGCGCTTCGGAGCAAACGGTATCTGTAAATCAATCAATACAGCCTGTGCTTCATCAAACGATGCCATTGGGGATGCCTTCCGCTCTATCAAGTTTGGTTTCCAAGATGTCATGTTAGTTGGTGGATCAGAATCATCTATCACTCCTTTTGCTATCGCTGGTTTCCAAGCATTGACTGCCCTATCAACTACGGAAGATCCAACTCGTGCTTCTATTCCATTTGACAAAGACCGTAATGGTTTTGTGATGGGAGAAGGTTCAGGGATGTTGGTTCTTGAAAGCCTTGAACATGCTGAAAAACGTGGTGCAACTATCTTGGCTGAAGTAGTTGGTTATGGAAATACCTGTGATGCTTACCATATGACTTCACCTCATCCAGAAGGTCAAGGTGCAATCAAGGCTATGAAGTTGGCTTTGGAAGAAGCAGAAATTTCTCCAGAGCAAGTAGCTTACGTCAATGCCCACGGAACTTCAACTCCTGCTAATGAAAAAGGAGAAAGTGGTGCGATCGTAGCTGTTCTTGGTAAAGAAGTACCTGTATCTTCAACCAAGTCCTTTACAGGACACTTACTTGGTGCTGCAGGAGCAGTAGAAGCCATCGCTACCATCGAAGCTATGCGTCATAACTTTGTACCAATGACGGCTGGAACAAGTGAGTTATCAGACTATATCGAAGCAAACGTCGTTTATGGACAAGGCTTGGAGCAAGAAATCCCTTATGCTATTTCAAACACTTTTGGTTTTGGTGGACACAATGCGGTTCTTGCTTTCAAACGTTGGGAGAATAAATAATTATGAATTTAAATGAGATCAAGGACTTGATGGCTCAATTTGACCAATCAAGTTTGAGAGAATTTTCTTATAAAAATGGAACGGACGAATTGCAGTTCAGTAAGAATGAAGCAAGAATGGCTTCTGAAGCACCAGCTCAAGTTGTTCCAGCGCCAGCAGCAGTAGCTGCAAGTCCAGTAGTTTCTGCCCCTTCAACTCCAGTAGAGAGTGCAGTAGAAGAAGCACCAGCACCAGCTGATACGACTATTGCTCCAGAGGGTGATGTCGTTGAAAGTCCACTTGTAGGGGTGGCTTACTTGGCTGCTGGACCAGATAAACCTGCCTTTGTCACAGTTGGAGACAGTGTTAAAAAAGGTCAGACTTTGGTGATCATCGAAGCCATGAAGGTCATGAATGAAATTCCTGCACCTAAGGATGGTGTGGTGACAGAAATTCTCGTTTCAAATGAAGAAATGGTTGAGTTCGGTAAAGGATTGGTACGTATCAAATGATCGATATTCAAGGAATTAAAGAAGCTCTACCCCATCGCTACCCCATGCTCCTAGTGGATCGTGTCTTGGAAGTGAGCGAGGATACCATTGTTGCCATTAAAAATGTGACCATCAACGAACCTTTCTTCAATGGTCATTTTCCACAATACCCAGTCATGCCAGGTGTTCTTATCATGGAAGCCTTGGCTCAGACTGCTGGTGTCTTGGAATTGTCCAAACCTGAAAATAAAGGGAAACTGGTCTTCTACGCTGGCATGGACAAGGTTAAGTTCAAGAAGCAAGTTGTACCAGGTGACCAATTAGTCATGACGGCTACTTTTGTTAAACGTCGTGGTACGATTGCTGTGGTTGAAGCAAAGGCTGAAGTAGATGGTAAGCTTGCAGCGAGTGGTACTCTTACCTTTGCAATTGGAAACTAAGGAGGTTCTCCATGTTTCGTAAAATTTTGATTGCCAACCGTGGTGAGATTGCGGTTCGCATTATTCGAGCTGCGCGTGAATTGGGCATTGCAACCGTAGCAGTCTATTCAACTGCTGATAAGGAAGCTCTTCACACACTCCTAGCGGATGAAGCTATCTGTATCGGACCTGGTAAGGCGACAGAATCTTATCTCAATATCAACGCTATTTTATCTGCTGCAGTCTTGACAGAAGCAGAAGCCATCCACCCAGGTTTTGGTTTTCTTAGCGAAAACTCCAAGTTTGCCACGATGTGTGATGAAGTGGGAATTAAGTTCATCGGTCCTTCTGGTGCTGTGATGGACACCATGGGAGATAAGATCAATGCACGTGAGCAAATGATCAAGGCTGGGGTTCCAGTTATCCCAGGATCTGATGGTGAAGTTCACACAGCTGAAGAGGCGCTTGCAGTTGCAGAAAAAATTGGCTATCCAGTCATGCTTAAGGCATCGGCAGGTGGTGGTGGAAAAGGGATTCGTAAGGTTGAAAAGGCAGAAGACTTGATCGCAGCCTTTGAAACAGCATCCAGTGAAGCCAAGGCCAACTTTGGAAATGGCGCTATGTATCTTGAGCGTGTGATTTATCCAGCTCGCCATATCGAAGTTCAGATTCTTGCGGACCAAGAGGGTCATGTTGTCCATCTTGGTGAACGGGATTGTTCACTCCAACGGAATAACCAAAAGGTCTTAGAAGAAAGCCCATCCATTGCGATTGGCAAAACCCTTCGTAATGAAATTGGTGCTGCAGCCGTTCGTGCAGCAGAGTCTGTTGGCTATGAAAATGCAGGGACGATTGAATTTCTTCTCGATGAAGCGAGTGGCAATTTCTACTTCATGGAAATGAATACTCGTGTGCAAGTGGAGCACCCAGTCACAGAGTTTGTTTCAGGTGTTGATATCGTGAAGGAACAGATTCGCATTGCTGCCGGTCAACCTTTACCTTTCAAACAAGAAGATATCGTCCTACGAGGTTATGCTATCGAGTGCCGGATCAATGCAGAAAATCCAGCATTTAACTTTGCCCCAAGCCCAGGGAAAATTACCAATCTCTATCTACCAAGTGGTGGAGTTGGCTTGCGCGTGGACTCAGCAGTTTATCCAGGTTATACCATTCCCCCTTACTATGATAGTATGATTGCCAAAATCATTGTTCATGGGGAGAATCGTTTTGATGCTCTTATGAAGATGCAACGGGCACTTTATGAACTTGATATTGAAGGAGTGCAAACCAATGCAGACTTCCAGTTGGATCTGATTTCAGACCGCCGAGTTATCGCTGGTGACTACGATACTTCCTTCTTGATGGAAACTTTCTTGCCAAAATACCAAGAAAAAGAATAGACTTTCAAATAGTATGAGAACTAAAAGGGGGAGTTATGGCTCTATTTAGTAAAAAGGATAAGTATATTCGGATCAATCCTAACCGTTCCGTAAGGCAGAAACCACAAGCCAAGCCTGAGGTTCCGGATGAACTCTTCTCCCAGTGTCCTGGTTGTAAACACACCATTTACCAAAAGGATCTTGGGAGCGAACGAATTTGTCCCCATTGTAGCTATACTTTCCGTATTTCAGCTCAGGAACGCTTGGATTTGACGATTGATTCTGGTAGCTTTGTGGAGATGTTTACAGGTATTGAAACTCAAGATCCATTAAACTTTCCTGGCTACCAGAAAAAACTTGCAACAATGCGTGAAAAGACAGGTTTGGATGAAGCAGTACTAACTGGTACAGCTAGCATCAAGGGACAAAAAGTTGCCCTTGGGATCATGGATTCAAACTTTATCATGGCTTCTATGGGAACCGTTGTGGGTGAAAAAATCACGCGCTTGTTTGAATATGCAACGGTAGAAAACTTGCCAGTCGTTCTCTTCACAGCTTCTGGTGGAGCCCGTATGCAAGAAGGAATCATGAGCTTGATGCAGATGGCTAAAATTTCTGCGGCAGTTCAACGTCATTCCAAGGCAGGACTTTTTTACCTAACTATTTTAACCGATCCGACAACAGGTGGGGTGACCGCTTCTTTTGCTATGGAAGGGGATATTATCCTAGCGGAGCCACAGAGTTTGGTTGGTTTTGCTGGACGTCGTGTTATCGAAAATACAGTTCGTGAGACCTTGCCGGATGACTTCCAAAAGGCAGAATTTTTGCTTGAACATGGATTTGTTGATGCAATTGTCAAACGGAGAGAATTGCCTGAAACAATTGCTAAATTAGTGAGATTGCATGGAGGAAGTCGCGGATGAATATTGCAAAAATAGTCAGAGAGGCACGCGAGCAGAGTCGCTTGACCGCACTTGATTTTGCCAATGGAATCTTTGATGAGTTTATCGAATTGCATGGAGATCGCTCTTTCCGTGATGATGGTGCGGTTATCGGTGGAATTGGCTGGTTAGGTGAACAGGCAGTAACTGTCGTTGGTATCCAAAAGGGAAAAAGTCTTCATGATAACCTCAAACGAAATTTTGGGCAACCACATCCAGAAGGCTATCGTAAGGCTCTTCGCCTGATGAAACAGGCAGAAAAGTTTGGCCGTCCAGTTGTGACCTTTATCAATACGGCGGGTGCTTACCCAGGTGTTGGAGCTGAGGAACGTGGACAAGGTGAAGCAATCGCCCGAAACCTGATGGAAATGAGTGACCTCAAGGTTCCAATCATCGCGATTATTATCGGTGAAGGTGGATCTGGCGGGGCCCTCGCTCTAGCAGTAGCTAACCGTGTCTGGATGTTAGAAAACTCAATCTACGCCGTACTTAGCCCTGAAGGATTTGCCTCTATCCTTTGGAAAGATGGAAGTCGTGCTATGGAAGCAGCGGAGTTGATGAAAATCACTTCACATGAACTTCTAGAAATGGGAATCGTAGACAAGGTAATCTCAGAAGCAGGGCTGTCAAGTAAAGAACTGCTAGGTTGCGTTAAAAATGAATTGTGTGCAGAACTAGATAGGTTGCAAGAACTACCACTCGACCAACTTATCGAAGAACGTTACCAACGCTTTAGAAAATACTAAGAAAACTTAAAAGCTAGAACAATTTGTTCTAGCTATTTTGATAATAGAGCATGGATAAACATGAATACTCTAGATAAATAAGAAAAACAATCAATGGTATATCCTCTATATTGCCCTAATAGAGAGTTTACCATTAGGAGAGCAAGAATGAAAAAGACAATACATTTAGGAATCTGTATGATTTTAATGTTCCTGTACATTTATTTAACGCCATTAGGAGCTATAACTCTAGCTAGGACCTTTGGTTTAGGAATGGACAGCTATATAATCTTCCTAGTTGGAGAAGTGTTGCTTATTTTCTTTCTTTTCGTTTTGTGGTTGAAAAAGAAGAAGATGCTCTTTATCTTCGAGAAAAAGAGTTGGCGCTGGTCTTATCTCGCTTTCTTAGTGGCTAGCTTTCTTATCTATTCTTTTTTAAATGGATTTAGAATGCAGAATATTCGATTGATTGACCATAGCTTTATTTTCCAAGACCTTCTTTCGGAACTTTACTTAAACGGAAGAGAAACGACTCTATCAAGTCTTATATTTTTAATCTTTAACATTTCGATTGTACCTGTTGTTGAGGAGACAATCTATAGAGGTTATTTTATGAATACCTTCTTTCCGAAGTCGGAGTTTTATTTGGATGTGATCTTGTCTTCTTTCATCTTTGGACTCAGTCACTTGGTTCTATCCCATCGTGACCCCATCAGTCTCATCATTTATAGTATTCTTGGTCTTCTATTTGCAGTCGCTTATCGAGTTACGGGTAGTCTTCGATTTACCATTGTTTGTCATAGTTTCTATAATGTTATTCCCTATGCTCCGTCGCTCTTATTTTATATCTATTATTTGATTTTTAGATGGTAGAAAGTAAAGAAAAAAGTGTTTGATAGCTGTCAAACACTTTTTTCTAATTTAATGGGAAGATAGAGAAATCTCTTTTATCAATTTCTTATTTCTCAATGAGTAAAGCTACCATTTAGGGTGAAAAATTGACAGTTGAGGAGATAGGCTATAAAATAGACAAAAAAGATGTATACTGTGGATGTAAGCTTACAATAATTTATTTTAAGGAGCTACTTGATAGGACAGGTACAGATACATTTACTGTTCTTTCATCTGAGGACTTAGAGCAAGTTTCAGGTGGTGGCATGATTTGGTTGGTTGATGATTATTATTGGAGTTGGCCTTATGCATATAGCATTGCAACTGATTCGAGTACAATACGTAATAGAATGACTGGTTATGGTAACGGAATTATACCTTAATAGTCTAATAATTTAAAGGGGTAAGTATGAAAAAACTAGGGCATTTGGGAGTCTTTATCTTACTGGTATTTCTATCGATTTATCTACCAGAGTTAGGGATTATGCATCTAACTAAGTTTTTGGGATGGGGGATAGATGGCTATTTTATCTTTTTAACAGTTGAAGTAATAGCTCTTTTGCTATTATTTATCTACTGGCTCAAAAAGAAAGAGATGCTCTATATTTTTGAAAAAAAGGGTTCAAAGAAGTCAAGATTCTTTTACCTTGTAGTTGGTCTAGTAGCTACTTATTTTGATCGTCAATTGGTGGATGCTTTTCAGTTACAGTTTCATCACTTAATTGATAACAAGTATATCTTTCAAGACCTTCTTTCGATTCTATACTCCAATGGGCAACCAACTTTTCTATCAACTGTTCTCAGTTTTAGTTTAACAGTAGTCGCCGCACCTATATTAGAGGAACTGATTCATAGAGGGTATTTTATGAATACCTTTTTCCCCCAGTCCAAGTACTATCTGGATGTTATCCTATCTGCTCTTATCTTTGGATTTAGTCATTTGATCCTAACTCACCGAGATCCTATCAGTTTGATTATTTATAGTTTAGGCGGTCTCTTCTATGCCCTTGTCTACCGTTGGACAAGGAACTTAAAAATTACCATCCTGTGCCATAGTTTTTTCAACTTTCTCATTTATGCAAAACCCATCTGGATTTTTGTTTACAATTATATCTATTATCATTTTTTTAGATAGTAGGAGTCAAAGAAAAAGTGTTTGATATTTGTCAAACACTTTTTCTATTTACTGTTCTTCTGTTACAAACTGGCTGAGCAGTCCGTTGATAAAACGGGCAGATTTTTGATCTGAGAAGTCCTTTGCAAGCTCGATAGCTTCATTAACAGCAACCAACTGTGGAGTGTCAAATGAAGTGATTTCAAAGACTCCCAAGCGAAGGAGGTTTCTCTCCACGAGTGTTAAACGTTCAATGGTCCAACCTGCTTTTAAATGCTGTGTGATTTGCTTGTCTAGTTCTTCCTTTTTAGCCTGAACACCAGAAACTAGCTCTGTCAAAAAGGCTGGAAGTTGCACATCCGTATCTTCACGATCATGAGTATAAGCGAAACGACAAGCAGTTTCGACATCCGTACCGAATTCAAGGCTCATGAGAGCTTGAAAAGCGCATTTACGGAGTTGGCGTCTAGATTCTAATAGTGGACTAGTCATTGAGGAAGTCCTCGTCAAATAGATCTTTCAATTCTGGTTTTGGTGTTTTATCTGGAACGATACCTGCAACGTGAATATTGATAGCAGCGAGTTCTACATCAGCCATATTGCGGACGGCATCTTTGACAGCTTTCTGAATCGCAACCGCTACCTTAGGAACTTTTACTCCGTACTCAAGGTAGAGATAGATATCTGCTGTGAGCTCTTCGTCCACATTTTTAAGATAAACACCACGGCCGAGAGAAAGTTTTGAAAGGGTATCAGACACTGATTTGTTTGAAAAAGAGTGAACACCCTCTACTTTTGCAGTAGCAATAGCAATGATTTTTTCAAGTACACGTGGGGCGATAACGATTTCGCCAAGTTGTTCTTCAATTCCCATAGAATGACCTCTTTCTAGAGATTAGGCACGAGAAACGTAAGTTCCTTCTGCAGTGTTGATAACGAGTTTTTGTCCTGCTTCGATGAAGTCTGGAACGTTTACGACAAGTCCAGTTTCCATCGTTGCTGGTTTACCAGAACCTGTAACAGTAGCACCTTTGATAGATGGTTGAGTTTCTGCAACTGTCAATTCGACAGTAGTAGGAACGGTAACACCAATCACTTCAGTTCCGTAGAATTGGATCTTCACATCAGAGTTTTCAAGGATGTAAAGCAATTCGTTTTCAACGTTGACTACAGGGATTTCGTATTGGTCGTAAGTTTCTGTGTTCATGAAGTAGGCTGTGTCATCCATTTTGTACAAGTATTGAGCTGGGACAGTCTCGATGATGGCTTGTTCAAATTTTTCCTCTGGACGGTAGCTTGTGTCAAATGTAGAACCAGTACGGACATCACGCAATTTCATACGCATGATTGTGTTTCCTTTACCTGGTTTGTGGTGGCTAGCTTCCAAAACGCGGATCAATTTTCCGTCAGCTGTTTCAAAGGTCATACCAGCCTTTAATTTACTTGCTTCAATCATGTTTTTACCTCTTTAATAAAATAATTTACTCTTTATTGTACCATAAAAGACAACATTACTCAAATGTCGAAAGGATCTTAATTAGTTGACTGGTACGATATTGCCATCTTCGTCTTTGGTGACGAGGACGTATTTTCCATCGACTTCGATATAAAAATTCTTGCTGGCAGTTTGTCCAGTATTTTGAGCCGGTGCTTGATTTTGGACTTGTTGGCTTAGTTGACCACCAAGAGTTTGGCCAAGATTCATGCCCATAAACATGTTCATCCCATTGCCATTCCCTTCATTGGCAGCTGCAGCAATGAGCGCTTCGTTTCGAGCACGGCGTTCTTCAATTTCAATCGTGTTGTACTTCATTGCCACGAGCTCACTATCAAGCTTGCGAACGATATCAAGACTTTCTTGGTCGTAGCTGAGATCTTCAAGCAAGATGTTAGTTGCTTCAATCCCGTAGAGACCTGTCCAAACCTTGTTGACCTCTTGTTTAGCGAGTTCGTTAAAGGTGTCTTGGTTGGCATTGAGGCTATAGATATCAACCTTGTTTTCGTTGGTATATTTGGCAATGGCAATCGCGATTTTCGGTGCGATATTTTGACGGAGCGTTCCTTGAGCTACATCCTGGAGAGTAAATGGCTGTCCGTCAGTAATTTGACGGCTAACAGAACTTACGTAGAAGAGGACTGGATCAGCTATTTTTACATCAAACAAGCCATAGAAACGGATGTTGAGCAGTTGTTGGTAACGTTCGCTGAAGTATTCGACCGCATTTTGTGTGCCGAACTTATTACCTGCAATAGGTTGCATGCGGATAAAGATAATTTCTTGTTGGGTGATGACTTGTCCACCAAAAGAGAAACGGTTTTTAAAGTTTTCCCAAGTGCCTTTTAAACCACCTTTTTCAAGGAGCCAGGCGTTATCACCAGCTTGCCATTCGTGGCTACCAGCTTCGAGGACTTCACCAAGGAAGGTACCGTTGTTTACCAAAACAGCAGTATAACCTTGAGGAACGATAACCACACTGCCATCTGACAAAAGTCCAGTATTTTGATTGCTGTGACGAGAACGTCCATCTGGATCTTTAGTGAGCAATTGTCCCTTGACGGCCAAGGCGTCGCCAGAGACATTATCTGGAAGGACAATGGCTTCCTTGAATTTACTATCATTAAAACTATTTAAGCCTGCTGATAAGGCTGCACGTATAAATCCCATAATTCCTCCTAATTATAAAGCTCGTCTTCATCCACAACATCATAGGTATCGAGTACCCATTGGTTTGGACTGCGAGAGAGATTGGCACCACAGTAGTCGCACTCGCTAACTGCAGAGATTTTCAAAGGGGCGCCACAGTTTGGACAGTGGTCGCTCACAACTTCGTCTGGATTGACTGCTTGCGTTTGACTACCGTGTTGACGGATAAAGTTTAATTGATACACGGTGAAGAGATCTTTTTTAGGGTCTCCTTCAAGGACACGGCGAGTCTCATCGTCAATGACATAGTCCCGCAAGGTAGATGACAAAATCACCACTAAGGTATCGTTTCCGTCAGGATTTTCAATGAATTCCTTGATGCGAACGTTTTCGATACAAACTTTCTCTAAAACATTAGTGGTTTTAGCTCGAATATGGTCCTCAAGTTGGGTACTGTGTTGAGAGTAGAGGCTGGTACTTTCTAAAGCGCGGACAGAGTTCCAATTTTTTTCAGTCCAGGCAACCTGCAATTTAAGGTAGACTTCCTTAACCCAAGATGTGAAGGCTTCCGCGTCAAAGTTTGGATCCCCGTATTTCACACGACTAATGGCCAGTGTGTTTTGTTCAACTCGACGATGGAGCGTTTGATAATCATTACTAGTGTAGGTTGAACTCGAATCTCCAGATTTATTCTGCAAGGATTTGACGATAACAACTAGTATGATTCCTCCGACTAATATGAACATAAATCCTAGATAGGGAGAGCTAGCAGAACTGTCAGAGGATGATCCATATCCAGAGCGGTAGTAGTGGTAGGATGAGCCACCAGAACGACTTCCACCTCCACTTGAGCGGCTGCTACTTCTGGAGCTACTGCGGCTACTCCCTCCACTTCTGGAATGTCCGACACCCGCATCAACGATTTGAGGCACGGATAGAAAAACAAGTAATAAACAGGTCATTAAAAGAGCATAAAACTTCTTCATGTGTCTCCTAACTATATGATTGGAAAGGTAGTTGGCTAGACTACTGGGTGGCTACTAGCGAATTACTCACTTTCTTTCAACTTCGCCAATTCCTGTGCAAGGAGTTTAAGGGCAACTTGTGGGTTGGCTTGGCCTTTGGTTGCCTTCATAAGGAATCCTGTGAAGGCCTTGTCTGCGTTGCGTTTGCCTGACTTGAAGTCGGCAACGGCAGCTTCGTTATCCGCAAAGACTTGGTGGATGATTGGAATCAGAACATCTGGATCTGAGATTTGCACCAAGCCTGCTTTTTCCACGTATTCACGCGCGCCACCGCCATTTTTAGCCAGGTGGACAAAGACTTTCTTGGCAATCTTAGAAGAGATCGTGCCGTCTTCGATGATGGCAATCATTTCTACTAAGTTTTCTGGTGTCAATTCGATTTGTTCCAGTGTTTTGCCTTCGGCGTTCAAGAACTGAGCAACTTCACCTTGGAGCCAGTTAGAGACTTGTTTAGCATCACCACCGAGGGCAACAGCTTTCTCAAAGAAGTCAGAAGTGACTTTGTTTGCAGTCAACTGGCTAGCATCGTAATCTGACAAGCCAAGGTCAGATACGTAGCGTGCACGGCGTTCTTTTGGAAACTCTGGCAATTCAGTGCGCATTTCCTCAATCCACTCATCTGAGATTTCAAAGAGGGGTAGGTCTGGTTCTGGGAAGTAGCGGTAGTCAGCAGCGCCTTCCTTGACACGCATGAGGATGGTTGCCTTGTTAGCTTCATCGTAACGGCGTGTTTCTTGGCGGATTTGACCACCTGAGCGAAGGATTTCAGCTTGGCGTTGAACTTCGTATTCAAGACCTTTACGAACGTTTGAGAAGGAGTTGAGGTTTTTCAATTCAGTCTTGGTACCGAATTTTTCTTGACCATAAGGGCGAAGCGAAATGTTGGCATCCACACGCATCGAACCTTCTTCCATCTTAACATCAGAAATACCAGCGTACTGGATGACTTCCTTGAGGGCAGTTAGATAAGCATAGGCTTCTTCTGGGGAACGCATGTCGGCTTCAGATACAATCTCAATCAAAGGCACCCCTTGGCGGTTGAGGTCAACATAGGAGTAGCCATCTGTACCGTGGGTGTTTTTACCAGCGTCTTCTTCTAGGTGAGCACGTTCGATACCGATTTTCTTAGTCGTACCGTCTTCTAGTTCCACTTCAATCCAACCATTGTAGCCGATTGGCTCATCAAACTGGGAAATTTGGTAGGCTTTTGGATTATCAGGATAGAAGTAGTTCTTGCGGTCAAAGTGCATCTTTTTATGGATGTCCATGTTAAGAGCAAGAGCTGCCTTGATACCAGCATCGACAACACCTTTATTGAGAACTGGCAGAACTCCTGGGAAAGACCAGTCAATCACGTTGGTGTTGGCATTTTGGTCATTTCCAAAGTGGGCAGAAGTAGGTGAGAAGATTTTTGAATTGGTGTTGAGCTCTACGTGGACTTCAAGTCCAATGACTGTTTCAAAGTTCATTAGTTGTCACCTCCAAAAATCACGGGTTGTTGTTTGTGGTAGTCTGTTGTTGCTTCAAAGGCAGCAGCAGCTTGGTAAATGGTCTCTTCTGAGTATTTAGGACCAATCAATTGCAGACCAACAGGTAGACCTTGAGAGAATCCAGCAGGAATCGAAATCCCTGGAAGACCTGCCAAGTTGACTGGGATGGTCAAAAGGTCAGCCAAGTACATGGCAACTGGGTCGTGGTTGAGGGAGTCCAAGTCATAGGCAACACTTGGAGCAGTTGGTCCCAAAATCAAGTCATAATCCGCAAAGACTTTTTCGAAATCTTGGATGATGAGGGTACGAACTTGTCCAGCCTTCTTGTAATAGGCATCATAGTAACCTGATGAAAGGCTGAAAGTACCTAGCATGATACGGCGTTTCACTTCTTCACCGAAACCTTGGCTACGGCTGTTTACATAGATTTCATCAAGGTTGCTTGCATCTTCTGCGCGGTAGCCATAACGGATACCGTCAAAGCGTTGCAAGTTTGATGAGGCTTCTGATGAAGCGATGATGTAGTAAACGGCAACACCGTATTTAGAGTGAGGAAGGCTGACTTCTTCGACGATGGCACCAAGCTTTTCAAAGTGTTTGGCTGCATTCAGAATGGTTTCCTTAACCTCTGGGTCAATCCCTTCACCAAGGTATTCCTTAGGCAAAGCAATTTTCATGCCCTTGATGTCTTGCCCAATTTTGGAAGTAAAGTCAGCAATGCGGACAGGAGCAGAAGTAGAGTCTTTGACATCTTCGCTAGCAATTGCATTGAGCAAGAGGGCATTTTCTTTAACAGTTGGTGTAAAAGGTCCAATCTGGTCTAATGAGCTACCGAAGGCAATGAGACCGAAACGTGAAACTGTTCCGTAGGTTGGTTTGAGACCAACAATCCCGTTGAAGGCAGCAGGTTGGCGGATGGAACCACCAGTATCAGATCCAAGAGACAAGCGGACTTGCCCTGAAGCTACAGCTGCGGCTGAACCACTTGATGAACCACCAGGAACCTTGCTGTGGTCCCAAGCATTTTTAGTGGCACCATAGTGGGAAGTCTCACCTGAACCACCCATGGCAAACTCGTCCATGTTGGTTTTTCCGACAACAATCATACCCTTAGCTTTGGCATTGGCAACGGCTGCCGCATCAAAGATAGGCTCGTAGTTGTAGAGCATTTTTGAGGCAGCAGTTGTAAGGATACCGTCGGTAGAGATATTATCCTTAACAGCCAGTGGAATTCCTGAAAGGACATTATCCGCGTCAATTCCAGCTTCATCAATGGCTTTAGCTTGAGCAAGGGCTTGTTCTTCAGCGATAGTGACAAAAGCATTGATAGCTGTCTCGCGAGACTTGATATTTTCAAGTGTTGCTTGGGTCAATTCAGTAGCTGAAATCTCCTTAGATACAAGGAGGTTGTGCAAGTCTTCAATCGTTTTGTTATTAAAAGTCATTAGGCATCTCCTCCATCATCTAGGATAGCTGGTACCTTGATATAGTAGTTGTCTTTTTCAGGTACGTTTTTAAACAAGCGGTCACGGTCTGTTCCTTCTTCGGCCACATCCGGGCGGAGTACGGTCTTGCGGTCAGCCATGGTTGTAGTAGGTGCGACACCAGTTGTGTCGACTTCGCCCAGCAATTCAACCATGTCAACAATCTTAGACAAGGTTGTCGCAAAGGCAGCAGTTTCTTCTTCAGAGAATCTTAATTTTGAAAGATTGGCAACGTGTGTTACCTCTTCTTGCGTAATTTTCATCTTGCATCCTTTCGTGAAATGATGATTTTTAGTCTGTTCTATTTTACCATATTTTCCTATAAATAAGGGAGCCAAACTGAAAAGAAATAGAAATTGAAAAATCGCTTTTAATTCGCTATAATGGTTAAACTAGAGAATAGAAAAAATAAAAGTTAGGATAGAAATATGCTCCATCAATTTATCACCAGATCTCAGACGGTTCCTCCTCCCATTTCCCTCTTTTGGTATGGGATTATGATGCTTACTTTAGTGCTTTGTATTTATGGAGCACTTGCTTATCACAAGAATCCGAAATTTGTTCGCTTGTTTAAGGGGATTCAGATTCTCCAGTTACTAGCTCTTTACAGTTGGTATGTTGGCTTTGGAATTCCCTTTTCTAATAGCCTTCCTTTTTATCATTGCCGTTTGGCTATGTTTGCGGTGGTTTTCTTGCCAGATAAATGGCGGAGCAAGCAGTATTTTGCTCTTTTAGGAGCTAGTGGAGCGGTCTTTGCACTGGTTTACCCAGTTTTTGATCCCTATGATTTCCCCCATATCACCAGTTTTTCATTTTTGATTGGGCACTATGCCCTTCTAGTGAATTCCTTGGTTTACTTGATGAATCACTATGACAAGACCTTGCTCAAGAAATATATGATTGTAGCCTATACCTTTATTCTCAATCTCTTTCTAGTTGGGATTAATCAGCTGACGGGTGGAAATTATGGTTTGTTAAGAGATACCCCGTTTATCTCGAATGCTCCTCTATGGCTAAAGTATCTTCTTGTGTCCGTCATCCTCTCACTGGCTCTGGTTCTTTTTGATATCTTGTTCAAGAAACGGTGGAAAAAGAGAAATCAGGTGAAATCTGTGCTCTAGCTCGCCTTTTCATCAGATGAGCAATTGAAAAACTCCCCAAAATCCGCTATAATGGAGAGTTGAAAGGAATGGTAAAATCCAATGTAAACATCATTCTTAGCTACTGAAACAACTAAAAATAGAAAATCAAAGAAAGAGAACTTATGACTATTCAAGAAGAAATCAAGAAACGCCGTACCTTTGCCATCATCTCCCACCCGGACGCCGGGAAAACAACCATCACTGAGCAGTTGCTCTACTTTGGGGGCGAGATTCGTGAGGCTGGTACGGTTAAAGGGAAGAAAACAGGGACTTTTGCCAAGTCTGACTGGATGGATATCGAGAAACAACGTGGGATTTCGGTCACGTCATCTGTTATGCAGTTTGACTACGATGGCAAGCGCGTGAACATCCTCGACACACCAGGACACGAGGACTTCTCAGAAGATACTTATCGTACCTTGATGGCGGTGGATGCTGCCGTCATGGTCGTGGACTCTGCCAAGGGTATCGAGGCCCAAACCAAGAAATTGTTTGAGGTTGTGAAGCACCGTGGCATTCCAGTCTTTACCTTTATGAACAAGCTGGACCGTGACGGTCGTGAGCCACTGGACCTCTTGCAAGAACTAGAAGAAGTCCTTGGCATTGCGAGCTATCCTATGAACTGGCCAATCGGGATGGGGAAAGCTTTTGAGGGCTTATATGACCCCTATAACCAACGCTTGGAACTCTATAAAGGAGATGAGCGTTTTGCCAGTCTGGAAGAAGGGGATAAGCTCTTTGGAAGCAATCCTTTCTATGCTCAGGTTAAGGACGACATCGAACTGTTGCAAGAAGCAGGAAATGAGTTTTCAGAGGAGGCTATTTTAGCGGGTGAATTAACACCAGTCTTCTTCGGTTCGGCTCTTACTAACTTTGGGGTGCAGACCTTCCTTGAGACCTTCCTTGAGTTTGCTCCAGAACCACATGGCCACAAGAAAACAGATGGCGAAATTGTGGATCCTTATGACAAGGATTTCTCAGGATTTGTCTTTAAAATCCAAGCCAACATGGACCCTCGTCACCGTGACCGCATTGCCTTTGTTCGTATCGTATCAGGTGAATTCGAGCGTGGAATGAGTGTCAATCTGCCTCGTACTGGGAAGACTGCCAAACTATCTAATGTCACTCAGTTTATGGCCGAAAGTCGTGAAAATGTGACCAATGCTGTTGCAGGTGATATCATCGGAGTTTACGATACCGGTACTTATCAGGTTGGAGACACTTTGACGGTTGGAAAAAACAAGTTTGAGTTTGAACCACTGCCAACCTTTACCCCTGAAATTTTCATGAAAGTTTCTGCTAAGAACGTTATGAAACAAAAATCCTTCCACAAGGGTATCGAACAATTGGTGCAAGAAGGAGCCATTCAGCTTTACAAGAATTACCAAACTGGTGAGTACATGCTAGGAGCTGTCGGACAACTCCAGTTTGAAGTCTTTAAGCACCGCATGGAAGGCGAATACAATGCGGAAGTAGTCATGAGCCCGATGGGTAAAAAGACCGTTCGTTGGATCAAGCCTGAGGACTTGGATGAACGGATGTCCTCAAGCCGCAATATCTTGGCCAAAGACCGTTTTGACCAACCAGTCTTCCTCTTTGAAAATGACTTTGCCCTTCGCTGGTTTGCGGACAAGTATCCAGACGTAGAGTTGGAGGAAAAGATGTAACTCAGCACCAACAATTGGAACTAAAGTTCCTAATTGTTGGACGCTAGTCGCTATTTGGCGAACTAGCTAACTGCCTTACTAACTACGTTTGGCAAATAGAACCGATTTGCCAAACTCCGTGTCGTAGTGTAAAATCGGCTTACCTAAACGCTTCACTAGGAAAAATCCACGAATATTATCGATTCGTGGATTTTTCCGTTGTAACGGGTAGTGAGAGGGCTAGCAACCTGCCTCACTAATTCATCGGCGAAAAATAATCGTTTTCGCCTCTTTGTGTCTACTAATCAGTATGGCATTTTACTTTAATGCTTCGTAAAAAATCCCACGAATGGTTTCGATTCGTGGATTTTTTTGTTGGAAAGGATAGAAAGTTACCTCGGCTACCGGCCTCATTGATTCATTTGTGAAACTGCCTTTAAATACTCTACTCCTAAAAGTCTGTGGATGCTATTGATTCATGGACTTTTTCTATATTTTGAATAAAAATCAATTCCCTGAGTGATTGGAATTATTTGCTCAATTTTTAAAGCATTTAGAAATGGTTAAAAATAAATAAAATATATTAACAGAACAATAAAATGGAAATTATATTGAAAAAACAGAATAGATTTGAAATAAAGTCATTTTTGAAATCATTTTCTTTCTTTAGAGAGTGTTATAGATATTGAATTGTCGGTATATTTGGTATATAATAAAAAGATAGTATTTTATAGGTGAATAGATCTTTTTCAAGTTGAGGGGATGAACATGTTTTTTAGACGCCAGAAGGGTGAATATAGAGAAACAGACCGTGTAACTCGGTTTAAATTAATCAAATCAGGGAAGCATTGGCTACGGGCCTCGACTTCCCTTTTTGGCTTATTTAAGGTGATGCGTGGAAGCGCGGATGCGAGCCAAGTAAAGACAGAAATGGTTGAAAGGCAAGAAGGTCAGAAGTTGACCGGCTTGGATGTCTTGAAAGGGATAGCAGCTACGGGGACGATCTTAGGTGGTTTTGCTGCGACGCAAACGCGTGTTTATGCCAATGATGCAGTCGCCGTTGAAAAGACTGTCGAATCAAAAGATACTCTGGCGACGAGAGATTCAGTAGTACTGGGGACGACACAGGATCATCAGGATACTGCGAGTCTGTCTTTGTCTACTAGTCAAAGACAGTCCTTGTCAGAATTCAATTCGCAGAGTGCCAGTCAATCTGCCTCTACGAGTCAGTCTATCAGTGCCTCAAGCTCTTCTAGCGTAAGCCAGTCTATGAGCCAATCTGCTGCTACTAGTCAATCCTTGGTAAACAGTCAAAGTGTAACTGCTAGTTCAAGTGAATCACTTGGAACACGAAATCAAGCGAATAGTGCTCTGTCAGAGAGAGCTTCAGTTGGTGTTCAAAGTCAGTACCAAGCAAGTGAGTCAGCTCGGGAGACAGTGAAAGAATCACAACCTTCAAAAGAATTAAAAGCAGTTGATTTTTCTACAGAATCCTTGCCTCAAAGTCAGTCTGGTCTTGTAAAGAATGAAGGTGCGACGGCTGAATCAGGTCTTACAATGACTTCCGTTGCCATGACGGAAAAACAAAATGAAGAAAAACGGAAGAAATTAGAATCCTTATCAGCCGAGATTGGGCAATTTCTAGCTCAAGCGCAGGGACTTCCAAACTCGGATGAGGCAATCACGAAGGCTAGTCTAGCGAAAAATGAGATAGTAGAATCCTTGAAAGGGGAGGTTTCTGACCTTGCCGCTATCTTACAAAAAGCTACAGAAGCTCGAAATAGCATTGCAAATGCTGTGTTACGTGCCAACTCTGGACTTCGTGACAGCAGAAATGGACAAGCTCTGACCAAAGCTTCAAATACCGCTAGCTTCAGAGCTGCTAGGGATACTGAGAAGCCAGAACTTCAGAAAATAACCGTTACAGGTGGCGCAGTTCTAGAAGGACAAAAATTTAAAATTTATCGAGAAGAAAATTTTTCTGCGACCATTGAGTTTACTGATAACAGTGGTCGAATTGAACATGCAAAATTTGTTCCTACTGCTGTTCCCGCGGCCTATCCGGCTACTTCAACTGTTGTCTCATTCACTACGAGTAATGGTCAAAGTATCAGAATGATTGTTCCAACAAATAAACTAGCCAAAGATGGAAATGCTACAGCATCAAATCCTTTCACCGTTTCAATCACGGGTTCTGTTGGAAAAAATCAAGCAATAAATAGTTTGTGGACCCGTTATGTTTTCACCTATGATCAGGAAGGTAATTTTAGCGGAAATACTACTGACGTAGGTCTTGTAAAAGATTTAACAGCCAACCCTGCCGCAATTCAATTTGAAGTCCATGCTCAGTCTGAAAAGTACGAACCAGCTATCAATGCTGAGGTGAGTCGAAACTTTACTCTAACGGCCAATTCAGGGACTGTTTCTGTTGGTGAAGCCAGTCAGTACATCACGAATGCTACAGGGACGCCAGAATTACCTACTACAGGAATTACTAAGGGAACTAAAACTACCTATACTTGGAAATCTGGAACCAATACAGATTTACCAGCTGGTCGTCATAAGTTAACAGCCGTGGTGACATATCCAGATGGAAGTACGGATGAAATTGACGTGAGCTTTACTGTGCGTCCTCAGACGCCGAGGATAGAGAATCAATATCTTAACGAAAAAGGTGGGCTCTCAAATCAAGCGATTACGGTAGATGGGGTTGCTCCAGGTGGGACAGTTACTTTAACAATTGCAGGTGAAGTATTTACCAAACAGGCAACAGGGAGTTCTACCAGTGTAACCTTTACTGCAACTGACTTGAAGAAAGTATATGATCGCAATGGAGGACGACTTCCAAGTGGACCAGTGACTGCTAGTACGACAGTAGATGGTTTGATTTCAGATGTGTTTAATGGGCAAATTACGCCAAATCAAGCGTCAATTTCAGTAAGTAATAGCCAATCCGCTTCAGCCAGCGCTAGCCAGTCTGCATCAGCCAGCTCCAGTCAATCGGTGTCAGTGAGTGCAAGTCAATCAGCATCGGTGAGTTCGAGCCAATCGGCTTCAGCAAGTTCGAGTGAATCTGCATCGGTAAGCTCGAGTCAGTCTGCTTCAGTAAGTTCCAGCCAATCAGCATCTGCAAGTTCTAGCCAGTCAGCGTCAGTGAGTTCAAGTCAGTCTGCATCGGTAAGCTCGAGTCAATCGGCTTCAGCAAGTGCTAGCCAATCTGCTTCAGTCAGCGCCAGCCAGTCAGCTTCCGTAAGTTCAAGCCAATCGGCATCTGTAAGTGCAAGTCAGTCCGCATCGGTCAGCTCAAGCCAGTCCGCTTCAGTAAGTTCGAGTCAGTCTGCATCAGTAAGTTCGAGCCAATCAGCGTCAGTGAGCTCCAGCCAATCTGTATCTATAAGCTCGAGCCAGTCAGCGTCAGTGAGTTCAAGTCAGTCTGCATCGGTAAGCTCGAGTCAGTCTGCTTCAGTGAGCTCGAGTCAATCAGCTTCGGTAAGTTCGAGTCAGTCAGCGTCAGCGAGTGCGAGCCAATCAGCGTCAGTGAGCTCTAGTCAATCCGCTTCAGCGAGTGCTAGCCAATCAGCATCGGTAAGTTCAAGCCAATCAGCATCGGTAAGTTCGAGCCAGTCAGCTTCGGTAAGTGCTAGCCAATCAGCCTCAGTAAGCGCCAGCGAATCCGCCTCAGTAAGCGCCAGCGAATCCGCTTCAGTAAGTGCTAGTCAATCTGTTTCAGTAAGTTCGAGCCAATCTGCTTCAGCGAGCGCTAGCCAATCAGCCTCAGTAAGTTCAAGCGAATCTGCCTCAGCGAGCTCGAGTCAATCAGCGTCAGTGAGCTCAAGTCAATCCGCTTCAGTGAGTTCGAGCCAATCTGCGTCTGTAAGTTCAAGCCAATCAGCTTCAGCAAGCACCAGCCAGTCCGCCTCAGTAAGTTCAAGCGAATCTGCCTCAGTGAGCGCTAGCCAATCCGCCTCAACCAGCTCGAGCCAATCAGCTTCAGTGAGCTCGAGTCAGTCTGCCTCAGTAAGTTCGAGTCAATCCGCCTCAGCAAGCTCAAGCCAATCCGCCTCAGCGAGCGCTAGTCAGTCTGCATCAGTAAGTGCCAGTCAATCAGCATCCGTAAGCTCAAGTCAGTCTGTCTCAGTAAGTTCGAGCCAATCAGCATCATTGAGTGCCAGTCAATCCGCTTCAGCGAGCGCCAGCCAGTCAGTCTCAATAAGCGCAAGTCAGTCTGCATCTGCAAGCTCAAGCCAATCTGCTTCAGCGAGCGCTAGTCAGTCAGCCTCAGCGAGCGCTAGCCAATCCGCTTCAGTAAGCTCCAGCCGGTCTGCATCGGTAAGTTCAAGTGAATCCGCTTCAGCCAGCGCTAGTCAGTCTGCGTCTGCAAGTGCAAGTGAATCCGCTTCAGCCAGCGCTAGTCAATCTGCGTCGGCAAGTTCGAGTCAGTCAGCGTCAGTGAGTGCAAGTCAGTCAGCTTCAGTAAGCTCCAGCGAATCCGCTTCAGTGAGCGCTAGCCAATCCGCGTCTGTAAGCTCCAGCGAATCCGCTTCAGTAAGTGCAAGTGAATCAGCCTCAGCGAGCTCGAGTCAATCCGCTTCAGTGAGTGCGAGCCAGTCAGCATCAGCAAGTGCGAGCCAGTCTGAATCAGTAAGTTCGAGTCAATCAACTTCAGCGAGCGCGAGCCAATCAGCCTCAGTAAGCTCAAGCCAATCAGCGTCAATGAGTGCCAGCCAATCAGCGTCAATGAGTGCCAGCCAATCAGCGTCAGTAAGTGCGAGTCAGTCCGCCTCAGTAAGCTCGAGTCAGTCTGCTTCAGTAAGCTCGAGTCAATCAGCATCAGTGAGTGCCAGCCAATCCGCATCAGTCAGCTCGAGTGAGTCCGCATCGGTAAGCTCCAGCCAATCAGCTTCAGCGAGCGCTAGCCAGTCTGCCTCTGCAAGCTCAAGCGAATCTGCATCTGTAAGTTCAAGCCAATCCGCTTCATTGAGTGCCAGCCAATCAGCCTCAGTCAGCTCGAGTCAATCCGCATCTGCAAGTGCCAGTCAGTCTGCCTCAGAGAGTGCTAGCCAATCAGCGTCAATGAGCTCAAGCGAATCAGCGTCGGCAAGCTCGAGTCAATCCGCTTCAGAAAGCGCTAGTCATTCAGCCTCAGCGAGTGCCAGTCAATCCGCCTCAGCGAGCTCGAGCCAATCCGCTTCATTGAGTGCCAGCCAGTCAGCCTCAGTAAGCGCAAGTCAGTCAGCCTCAGTCAGCTCGAGTCAATCGGCATCATCGAGTTCGAGTCAGTCAGCTTCAGCCAGCGCAAGTGAGTCAGCCTCAGTAAGCGCTAGTCAATCAGCATCGGTAAGTTCAAGCGAATCAGCTTCAGTAAGTTCGAGCCAATCTGCATCGGCAAGTGCAAGTCAATCAGCATCAGTGAGCGCAAGTGAGTCAGCATCTGTAAGCTCGAGCGAATCGGCTTCAGTAAGTTCGAGCCAATCAGCTTCAGCGAGCGCTAGCCAATCAGCCTCAGTAAGTTCAAGCGAATCTGCATCGGTCAGCTCTAGTCAATCAGCGTCGGCAAGTTCGAGTCAGTCCGCTTCAGCGAGCTCCAGCCAATCTGCATCAGTAAGCTCAAGCGAATCTGCATCAGTAAGTGCGAGCCAGTCAGCGTCTGTAAGCTCAAGCCAGTCCGCATCGGTAAGTTCGAGTCAATCAGCGTCTGTAAGCTCGAGCCAATCAGCCTCAGCGAGCGCTAGTCAGTCAGCCTCAGTAAGTGCTAGTCAGTCAGCATCAGTCAGCGCTAGCCAGTCCGCATCAGTGAGTGCAAGTGAGTCCGCATCGGCAAGCTCGAGTCAATCAGCCTCAGTAAGTGCAAGTGAATCTGCCTCAGCGAGCTCGAGTCAATCGGCTTCAGTGAGTGCCAGTCAGTCTGCATCTGCAAGTTCGAGTCAGTCAGCATCAGTCAGCGCTAGTCAGTCCGCTTCCGTAAGCGCAAGCGAATCGGCTTCAGTAAGCTCAAGCGAATCTGCTTCAGCAAGTTCGAGTCAGTCAGCTTCATTGAGCGCCAGTCAGTCAGCATCGGCAAGCTCGAGCGAATCGGCTTCAGTAGGTTCGAGCCAATCAGCCTCATTAAGTTCGAGTCAATCTGTGTCAGTGAGCACAAGCGAATCCGCTTCAACAAGTACTTCAACTTCTGCAAGTATGCTAGCAGCCGAGTTAGCATTGGAAAGTGCCTCGATCTCAGCAAGTACATCAGTGAGCGAATCACTCTCAGCTAGCATGTTAGCCAGTGAATCGACTCTAGCAAGCGCTTCGATTTCAGCAAGTATGTCAGTGAGCGAGTCAACGTCGATTAGCGCTAGTCTCTCAACTTCAGATTCTATTAGTAGATCTGCGTCAGCAAGTGCTCTGGTATCTACTTCAACAAGCACCTCTCTTTCAATGGCAAACATTGCAAGCCAAGGTCAATCCGCTTCAAGCAAGCCGAAACAAGTCTTGCCAAATACAGGAGCGTCGACTTCGGTAGCATCTGCTTTATTGGGAGCATTGGCAGCTGTGACAGGTATCGGTCTTCTTGCAAAGAAGGGTCGGAATGACGATGAATCAAGTCATTGATAAGATATAAAAATCAATGAATAAATAGTAAAATGGAAAACCTTTGAAAACATGATTTTTCAAAGGTTTTTTCTATATGTGTGGAGGGGAAAATCCTCTTTTGAGTTTGAAATAAACTAGGGGAAAAGGTATAATAGGAAGGTGAGATAATCATCGAAAAAATCAGAACTACAGTAGTAGAAAAGTAGCCAAAAGAATGTGAAAAGAAAAGGGGACTAAATGAAAAAAGAGCTTCAAAAAGCCATTGTACTTGGTGGTGATAATGCTTATATGGACAAGATTGAGACAACAATCAAGTCAATCTGCGCCCATAACCGAGCAGTGACTTTTTATGTTTTCAATGATGATTTGCCATCCGAATGGTTTCAGCTCATGGAGAGACGTTTAGAACCTCTAGCCTCAAAAATCATCAATGTCAAGATTAGTCATCAAGGTTTGAAAGGGTATAGTTTGCCACTAGCTCACCTAAGTTATGCAACTTTCTTTCGCTATTTTATACCTCAGTATGTCAACGAAGACCTAGCCTTGTATCTGGATTCGGATATCATCGTTAGATCAAACTTAGATCAACTCTTTTTAGAAGACATGGCAGACTGGCCGGTAGCGGCTGTAGCAGATGCTCTAGTTCCTAGCACTTTTAATGCAGGTGTCTTGCTGATTAATGTGGCTCTCTGGCGTCAAGAAAAGGTGACGGAGCACTTGCTGAGCTTGACAGACCAACTGCATGACCAAGTTTTTGGCGATCAGGGCGTGTTAAATCACCTCTTTGAAGGTCGTTGGAAACCTCTGTCAGCTACCTATAATTTTATGGTTGGTATGGATACAGTGGCTCGAAATTACCAGATGGATACTTGGTATAGGGATTCTCTTGCTACTGAGAAGACAGCCAAGATTATTCATTATACAGGGGACAAGCCTTGGTACCAAATCAACCTCAACCGTTTTAGGGAGGACTGGTGGTTTTACTACGGACTAGAGTGGTCTGATATCGTCATGAAAAAATGTGATTTCCATAAAGGATTGGCATCTTTAGTTCAAGCTCCCCAGTATGCGACCGCTATTTTTACCAATACGTGTCACATAGAGAGAATCGAACACCTAATCCAAGAACTGCCCGATGTAGAGTTCTCTATCCTAGCTCATACCAACTTTGCGCCGGAGATTATGAATTTGCAATCGCATCTGAACGTACGCCTCTATCCTTACTTTAATCCCATGAATGTCAAAAAAGTCTTGGAAAAGATTGATTTTTACTTGGATATCAATCATGAGGATGAAATTGCAAACATTATCCAAGAAGTGCAGCAAAGAGAAATCCCTATATTTGCTTTTGAGACCACTAGTCATGACTCGAGTGGTTGCAGTCATGTCTACTCACCAGCAGACGTAGATCAAATGATCGAGTCTATCCGCACGCTTTTGGAATCAAAGAAGCAGTCGTTGTAAACTGAAGGAAACTAAATGAAAAAAACAATTGTTCTTGCAGGAGATTATGCCTATATTCGTCAGATTGAAACAGCGCTCAAGTCTCTCTGCTACCATAATAGCCATGTCAAGGTCTATATCTTTAACCAGGATATTCCCCAGGAGTGGTTCCGTGCTCTCAGACCGATAGTAGAGCAAATGGGAGGTGAGTTAGTGGATGTCAAGATGCTTGGCGCCCAGTTTCAGATGAACTGGAGCAACAAACTGCCCCATATCAATCACATGACCTTTGCCCGTTATTTTATCCCTGATTTTGTTGCAGAGGACAAGGTTCTTTACTTGGACAGCGATCTGGTAGTGACGGCTGATTTGACGCCCCTCTTTGAAATGGACTTGGGGGAAAACTACTTGGCCGCGGCACCATCTTGTTTTGGAGTTGGAGTTGGCTTTAATGCAGGTGTACTCTTGATCAATAACAAAAAATGGCGATCAGAAGCTGTGAGACAAGAGCTAGTTGAGCTGACGGAGCGGGAACACCAACATGTCAGTGAAGGGGACCAGTCTATCCTCAATATGCTCTTTCATGACAGCTATGCTCCTCTGGATCAGAACTATAATTTCCAGATTGGTTTTGACAGTGGGGCTGCATCACATGGACATGAATTTATCTTCCAAATCCCTTTGGAGCCTCTGCCAGCTATCTTGCATTTCCTCTCTCAGGACAAACCTTGGAATACTCATTCGGTTGGGCGTTTGCGTGAGGTTTGGTGGCACTATCATCTGATGGAGTGGTCTGCCATTACTGAAAAATGGCGTCAGGCTGGAATTGACTATCCAGTCACAGTCTATCAGCCAGTTATGACTTGTGTCAATTTGACCAACTCCTGGCATCTTGAGAAAATCGACTATCTGGTTCAAGCCTTGCCAGAGGTGCATTTCTACATTGCAGCCTATACGACGATGGCACCGGAACTCATGCTCTTGTCACGTTTTAAAAATGTTACCCTCTATCCCAACACCTTCCCCCTCTTGGTCGAAAAACTGATCCAGCAGACAGATGTCTATCTTGATATTAACCACGATGACAAGTTGAGTGTTGTTTATGACTATATTTCACGCTTTGATAAACCGATCTTGACTTTTGACAATACCCAGTCGCAGGGATTACCTGAAAGTGCCTATGCGGGTATTTTCTCAGCAGAAAAACCGGAAGAAATGGTGGCTACTTTGAAGGCTTACCTGGACGAGAAAACTCATGAAAACTGAGATGAGAATTTGAAGATGCTAAGATAAAAATGCTGAGTTATTCCCCTCGGGTAGGATGATTGAAGGATAAAAATGAAAAGGAGGAGCTAGTGAAAGAATTTCGTTCATCGATAGCAGTAAAAAAAGGAATGCACACTCTGTTTTTGCTCTTTATTTATGTGCTCGGGAGTCGTCTGGCTCTTCCTTTTGTTGACCTCAATAGCCGGAATTTTCTCGGAGGAGGCGCAGCCTATCTGGACTTTCCAGTAGCCTTAACTGGTGGAAATCTTCGGAGCCTCTCTCTCTTTTCCATCGGGCTTTCACCTTGGATGTCAGCTATGATCTTGTGGCAGATGTTTTCCTTTTCAAAGAAACTGGGCTTAAACTCAGTTTCTTCGGAAGTCCAGGATAGACGGAAAATGTACTTGACGTTAGGAATTGCCTTGATTCAGGCCTTGGCCTTGACTACAAACCTTCCTGTCCAATCTCCCTACAATCCCTTCTTGGTCTTTCTCCTCAATACCAGCATTTTGGTTGCGGGGACCTTCTTCTTGGTTTGGCTGTCAGACATCAATGCGACTATCGGAGTTGGAGGCCCTGTGGTCATTTTATTGGCGAGTATGGTGGCTTCACTCCCTCAGGACATCATCCAATCGGTCCAAGTTCATAAGATCTCTCCTTGGTTGCTTTTCCTGTTGCTGATACTTGGCATCCTCTTTACCTATCTAGTTGTTCTCTTTTACCGAGCTAGATACCGCATCCCTATCAATAAAATCGGACTTCATTCTCGCTTTAAACGATATTCTTATCTGGAAATCATGCTCAATCCTGCAGGTGGCATGCCTTATATGTATGTGATGAGTCTCATGGGCTTGCCTTCTTATCTCTTGCTCTTACTTCAATATCTGGATAAGGGAAATCCCCTCTACCCTGCCCTACTGGAGCAGTATGCGATGGGGAAACCCTTATGGATATACGCTTATATCCTTAACCTCTTTGTCTTTAGCATTGCCTTTGCCTTTGTCAATGTGAGTGGTCAACAGATCGCAGATCGGATGAAGCAATCAGGAGATTACATCTACGGGGTCTATCCTGGTGAGGATACCAGTCGCTTTATCAATCGCTTGGTTCTCCGATTTGCACTGATAGGTGCAGTCTTTAACGTTACCTTGGCTGGACTTCCGATCTTGTTTGTCTTGAAGGATGAGAGTTTGTTAAAAGTCAGCATGCTTCCCGGACTCTTTTTAATTTTGAGTGGCATGCTCTTTACGATTCACGACGAACTGCAAGCGCTCAGACTAAATGAAAGGTATCGGCCACTATTCTAGGAGGTTTTGATGTATTACTTTATCCCAGCCTGGTATGGCAAGGAACGTCCCTGGCATGCTGATTTGACACCTTGGTATTTTTCTCATTTTAAGCTAGAATTTGATGACACCTTCAATCAGATTCGCTTAACGCAACGCCAAGGGATTCCTACACAGGTCCTCCTTTTGTCCTATCAGCCTCATCTGCGCTATTTTCTCCATCGCCAAGGTATTTTAGAAGCACAGGTTTATTCCTTATTTGATGAATTGCAGGATTTTCATGAGATTCGACCGCAGGTCTTGCAACTCAGAGATATTGAGTGGGAAGAGGACTGCGAGTTTGTTTACAGTCCCTTTACTATTCTGGTGCTGAAGGATGGCAAGCCCTATGCCCAGGTAGAGCATGGGATAGAAGGTTTTATCAGTACGATTCAGTATTTCAAGGAAGATGGGCTTTTGTCTGCCAACTACCTGATGGATGATCGGGGGCTGGTTTCCAGTGTGATTTACTACGAAGACGGTCAGGCGATTTACCAAGACTACCTCAATCCCAAGGGACTGTGGCAGTTTAGAGAGTATTTGCAAGATGGGGGCCGTATCGAGGTCAATCCTATCTTTGCTTTTCGCTTTCAAAAAGAGGCCTACCGAGATATGGGAGAATTGATTGCGGAGTTTTTTGAGAAGAAAATAGCTCAACTCCCTGAGGAAGGAGCGACCTATTTTCTGCCTGCATGTGACCAGCACAATGCTTTCCTTTTAGAACGATTGCCTCATCAAACCACCAAGGTTCTCAGCCTTTTTATCGGACGAAATCCTCAAGAGCAATTACCGCAACTGGCAGGTCTGCTGGATAAGGTGGACCTTGTTCTGGTTGATAGAGAGGACACCTTGCACTTGACTCAGTCTGCCTTTCCAAATCAAGCAGATAAGTTTCGCCATTTATCGCCTTTTGATACCCGCTTGGAGCTAGGAAAGAGCCAGACTCGGAAGGAGTCGCTCCTCTACTATCAACTGGACTTTGAGCAGGGGATAGACGACCAAGCGCTCTATCAGGTCCTGCATTTTCTTTCTGAAAACAAAGATACGGAGCTGGTCTTTGGAGCCTTTGCTGCTAGTCAAGAAAAAATGAAGCAGCTGGAAACACGTGTTTCTGAGATAATTGCAGAGCAGTTTCAAGACCAGGAACTGGAGAAGGAAGTTGATTACCAAGGAGCTGAAAATCCGCTTGAGGACAATCGCCATCAGAGCAAGCGCTATTCGTTTGTCAATATGAAGGATGAATCGGAGTTAATCAAGCAGCTGGAATTTGTTCGTTTGATTGTCGATTTGAACAGGCAGCCTCTCCTCTATACCCAGATAGCAGGCATTAGTGCCGGTATCCCTCAAATCAACAGGGTCAAAACAGAGTATGTCAGCCATCAGAAGAATGGCTATCTGTTGGAAAACACTGCTGATTTTGCTCAAGCGGCCCATTACTATCTCGATAGCCTGCAGGTGTGGAATGATGCTCTGATCCATTCGATTGAAAAGATAAAGGAACATACCGGGGAGCAATTCCTAATCAAGCTAGAAAAGTGGTTGGAGGAGGTGACTTATGGAAAAGAAGTATAAGATCTTGCAAATCGGTCCAGAGGATTGGCGAGATACACTTGCCCTACCAGCCCAACTAGACTGGTATCATGTCCCTCCCAACACACCGTCTGCCATCCAGAAAATCATGGATGAGAATGACTTAGATCACTTTCATGCTGTCATTCTCACGGATGGGGCTTATCTAGTAGATTTGCTGCCTTTTGCATCTAGCTTGGAACCCTATACAGTTTTCTATCCAGAACAGTTTGCAAGTCAGGATAAAGGTCTTCAAAACCTCATCAAACAGCACTGCATGCAGGTGATGGACCTGTCAGACCGACAGGGCTTTGTTCGAGACCTTTCCACCTCTCTCTTTGAAGGTGGTTATGGGGACAAGCTGAGCCCAGCTACGATACGGATTCACCCGAGTTTTCAAGGCTCCATCTCCTATCAAGGATTTGAGCACCTGGAGTTAGAAGGAGAATTTGGCAAGACCAATACCCAGCTAGCCTCTTGGGCCTATAATCAGACTGTCCAAGCCCATTCGCCAATCGAACTCTGGCTCGAATATGAAAAGAGTGGACCAGTGGACTTGCGCCTGCGTTTGCGAAAAATTCCAACAGGGGCTATCTCAGAGATAAAACAGGACATTCTCCTTGAGGAAGTAGACTTTGCCTCAGCAATCATCGTGGAACAAGACTATGACGCTTATCTGAGCATTTCTCTTGAAGCGAGTGGTCAGGGGAAGGTCAACATCGGCAATCTCCACCAACGCTGGAGCCGGAAACAGTTTGGAAAGTTTGTTCTCGGAGGCAATATCCTACATGACAAAAAACGTGAGGAAATCAACTATTTCTTTCACCCAGGGGATTTCAAGCCACCTCTAGCAGTCTATTTCTCAGGTTACCGTCCGGCGGAAGGTTTTGAGGGTTACTGGATGATGAAGAATCTCAGATGCCCCTTTCTCCTCTTTTCGGACCCTCGATTAGAAGGAGGAGCCTTTTACCTAGGAACTGAGGAATTAGAAGACAGCATACAAGCAACGATCCAACACTATCTAGACTATCTAGGCTTGGATAGAAGTGACTTGATCCTATCTGGGCTGTCAATGGGAACCTTCCCAGCCCTCTATTATGGAGCCCACTTTGAACCCAAAGGAATCGTAGTCGGAAAACCCTTGACCAATCTAGGAACCATCGCACAGCGGGGGCGACTAGAGGCGCCAGGAGTCTTTCCAACTAGCTTTGATGTCTTGCGCCTTCAGACTGGAGGAGTGAGCCAGAAAGACATGAAGGACTTGGATCAACGCTTTTGGACCCGATTTAAACAAGCTGATTTTTCCCAAACGACCTTTGGCCTTTCTTACATGAAGGACGAGGATATGGATAGTGGTGCCTATGACCAGCTAGTGGAGACCCTCTGCCAGACAGGCGCTAAGATCTTGTCGAAAGGGACAGCAGGTCGACACAATGATGACACAGGAACAAACGTTGCCTGGTTTATTCATTTTTACAAGATGATACTAGAAGAATACGGAAGAGGTGAGACATGATTATCATCAAGAGAGAGGATATTAGATGGGGCGAGATGGGAGCTACTTATCTTTACGGTAGCCAGATCACCTATCATGCAGATGGTCATGTTACCCTGAAAAATCCTTTGCTGGCTTCAGGTGAAACCCTTAAAACCTGGTTTTCCAGTGTCAACTATCAGGCTACTAGAAGCCAGCCTAGCCTCCCTCTTCTCAAGAAAAACAACACCTATCGCTTATCCATGAAGATGCGGGTTCAACCGGCCAATGGACTTTATCTCAAACTGACCTTTTTAAACCGTTATGAGGAAATCATAGAGGAGAAGATTGAAAGGCAATTTTCCTTTAGCTTCACCTATCCTGAAACGGCCTACACCTACCGCCTTTCCTTGATTAGTGCAGGTTTTGAGGCTCTTGACTTTGTTTCGTTTTCTATTGAGGAGGATGCTGGTGTTTAATCGTTTGTATCAGGAAAGACAACTGAGAAGGGTCAAGAAACTTTTAAGCCAAATCAATGCCCTCAAAGAAGAGATGGCAGCTCTCAGTGATGAGGAAATGGCTACAAAGACAGAGGAGTTTCGCCAGCGCCTTGCTCAGGGAGAAACCTTGGATGAGCTATTGGTAGAAGCCTATGCCCTTGTTCGTGAGGCCGATAAACGGGTCTTGGGTCTCTTTCCCTATGATGTGCAAGTCATGGGAGCCATCGTGATCCACCAAGGAAATGTGGCTGAGATGAATACGGGTGAGGGCAAGACCTTGACTGCAACCATGCCCCTCTACCTCAATGCCCTAACGGGAAAAGGCAGCATGCTGGTCACGACCAATGACTATCTGGCTAGACGGGACGCAAGTGAAATGGGTCCAGTCTACCAATTTTTAGGTCTAACTGTCGGTCTGCCTTTTTCAGAGGATCCAAAAGAGGACTTGACTGCCGAAGAGAAAAGAAAGATCTACACATCAGACATCGTCTACACGACCAATAGTGTACTGGGATTTGACTATCTCAATGACAATCTTGCCTCCACTAGTGAAGGAAAGTTCCTGCCTCCCTTTAACTATGTCATCATCGATGAGATCGATGACATTCTACTCGATAGTGCCCAAACTCCCTTGATTATCGCAGGCTCTCCCCGTGTCCAGTCTAACTATTATGGGATGATTGATACCCTAGTGACGACCTTGGTTGAGGGAGTGGACTACATCTACAAGGAAGAAAAAGACCAAGTTTGGTTGACCCGAAAGGGGGCCCAGACGGTTGAAGGATTCCTAGGAATCGATCATCTTTATAAGGAAGAGTACTCCAGTTATGTTCGACATCTAGTCTATGCGCTCAGAGCTCATACGCACTTTACCAAGGACAAGGATTACCTGGTTCGAGGGCAAGAGATGGTCTTGTTAGACAAGGGAACAGGTCGCCTGATGGAAATGACCAAACTTCAAGGTGGTCTCCACCAAGCCATCGAAGCTAAGGAACATGTGAAGCTCTCTCCTGAAACCAGAGTCATGGCTTCAATCACCTACCAGAGTCTCTTTAAGATGTTTCGCAAAATCTCAGGTATGACAGGAACTGGAAAGGTGGCAGAGAAAGAATTTTTCGAAACTTACAACATGTCTGTCATTCGCATCCCAACCAATCGCCCACTTAGGCGAATGGACCATCCGGACAATCTCTATGTGACCCTCCCTGAGAAAGTCTATGCTTCTCTCGAAGCTATCAAGACCTACCACGCCAAAGGCAATCCACTCCTGATTTTTGTCGGATCTGTAGAAATGTCCCAGCTATACTCGTCCTTGCTCTTGCGAGAGGGGATTTCCCACAATGTCCTCAATGCCAATCATGCGGCACGTGAAGCCCAGATCATTGCAGAGTCTGGACAGATGGGGGCAGTGACCGTTGCGACTTCTATGGCAGGTCGAGGGACAGATATCAAACTCGGTCCAGGTGTTGCAGAATTGGGCGGTTTGATTGTGATCGGTACCGAGCGAATGGAGAGCCGACGGATTGACCTGCAAATCAGAGGTCGTTCTGGCCGTCAGGGTGATCCAGGCATGTCTCAATTTTTCGTATCGCTTGAAGATGATGTGATCAAAAAGTTCGGGCCGTCTTGGGTTCATGACCTGTATCAAGACTACCAAGTGGAAGATATTAGTAAACCCATCTTACTCAAGGCTCGCAAGTACCGCAATCTCGTCAGAAAAGCCCAAGAGGCTAGTGATAGTGCCAGTCGCTCAGCACGCAGACAAACCTTAGAGTATGCGGAAAGCGTCAATATCCAGCGCCAGATGGTCTACAAAGAAAGAGATCGCTTGCTGGATGGAAGCCGTGATCTAGAGCATATCCTTGAGGATATACTGGCAGACTATACCAAACAAATCTCAGAAAAAGCCTATAGCAGCTCCCAAGAGCTCTTTCATTTCATCGTGACCAATATTAGCTTTGGGATGAGAGAATTACCAGCTGATTTGGATTTAGCTGATGCAGATCAGATTCGGGAGTTACTAGAGCAAATAATAGCCAAGGGAATCGCAGCTAAAAAGGAACTTCTCCAACCTCACCAGCTCTATGATTCTTTTCTGAGAATATCCATGCTCAAGGCGATTGATGACAACTGGGTTGAGCAAGTTGACTATCTCCAACAGCTCAGTCTAGCAATCGGGAGCCAGTCTGCTTCTCAAAAGAACCCTATCGTGGAGTACTATCAGGAGGCCTATACAGGCTTTGAAACCATGAAGCAACAAATCCGTACAGATATGGTACGCAATCTTCTCATGGGGATTGTGGAAGTAACGCCCAAAGGTGAGATTCTCACCCATTTTCCATAAAAAGAGGATCATATGACAATTTACAATATAAATCTAGGGATCGGTTGGGCGAGCAGTGGTGTCGAGTATGCCCAGGCCTACCGAGCAGGGATTTTTAGAAGTTTAGACCTAGCATCTCAGTTTATCTTTACAGATTTGATTTTAGCAGACAATATCCAGCATTTAACGGCCAATATCGGCTTTGCGGATGATCAGGTAATCTGGCTTTACAATCATTTTACAGATATCAAGCTAGCACCGACCAGTGTTACAGTTGACGAGGTCTTGGCCGCTTTCGGTGGCCTTGAGAGTCATAGGGAGCAGGATGGCAAGGTCTTGCGTGTCTACTTTTCAGATGAGGATAAGTTTGTGACCTGTTACTTGGTAGACTCGGCTAAGAATCTAGTACAGCATGCAGAGTATGTGTTTGGAGGGAACTTGATTCGCAAGGATTATTTCTCCTACACACGCTACTGTACAGAATATTTCGCGCCCAAAGACCAAGTGGCTAGACTCTATCAACGAAGCTTTTTCAATGAAGACGGCAGCACTGCTTACGATATCTTGCTGACTGAAGGACAAGAAGAGGTCTATCGATTTAAGGACCGGATTCTGTACGGAAAGCCAGCCCTTATGCGCTATTTTATGCAAAGTTTGAACTTGAGCAAGTCTGATTTGGTCATCTTGGACAGGGAAACAGGGATTGGTCAGGCTGTTTTTGAAGAAGCACAAAAGGCCCATCTAGCAGTTGTCGTTCACGCAGAGCACTATAGTGAAAATGCTAGTAACGAAGACTATCTCCTTTGGAACAACTACTATGAGTATCAATTTACAAATGCGGACAAGGTCGATTGTTTTATCGTGTCTACGGATCGGCAGAAGGAAGTTCTCGAAGGTCAATTTGCCCAGTACAGTCAGCATCGTCCACGAATCGTCACGATTCCAGTTGGGAGCATTGATCAGCTGACGGAACCTGCTAGGGAACGCAAGCCCTTTTCTCTCATTACCGCTTCGCGTTTGGCCAAGGAAAAACACATCGACTGGCTCGTCAAGGCGGTTATCCAGGCGCATCAAGTCCTTCCAGAGCTTACCTTTGACATTTATGGCAGTGGGGGTGAGGAATCCCTTTTAAGGGAAATCATCACATCTCACCAAGCGGAGAACTATATCCAGCTCAAAGGGCATGCAGACCTGGCTCAGATCTATCCCCAGTATGAGGTCTATCTGACAGCCTCAACCAGTGAAGGCTTTGGTCTGACCTTGATGGAGGCAGTTGGTTCAGGCTTGCCCTTGATTGGCTTTGATGTTCCTTATGGGAATCAAACCTTTATCAAGAACGGTCAAAATGGCTACTTAATCCCAAGTTCGGATGACCATGTTGAAACGGCGATTAAAAGTGCCTTTGCGGAAAAGATCTGCCAGCTCTATCAGGAAAATCATTTGCCAGCTATGCGAACAGCATCTTATGACCTAGCTAGAGGATTTTTAACAGACAAGGTAAGGGACAAGTGGAAGAAAACGATAGAGGAGGTCCTGCATGATTCAACTATTTGATCGATATGGCCAGGAAAGTCGAGATTTACATGAAAGTCTAGAAGTTGCTGGTCTGTCCCATGTCACAGTTGTGATCGAGCCAGATGGCTTTCTCCCAGATGGGATTCTTTCTCCCTTTACCTACTATCTAGGTTACGAGTCGGGAAAAGCTCTTTATTTCAATCAAGTAGCTGTACCTGAGTTTTGGGAGATTGCGGGCAATAACCAGTCTGCGCATATCCTAGAGGATTCTCGGGAGAGGGGCGTGATTCACTATGTGGAGGCTCCTCAGGCCCGTTGGGTCAAGCAAGTCGACTGGAAGGACCTATCCGGTCGCATCTACCAAGCAGACCACTATAACCGATGCGGAGCCTGCTTTGCCAAGACCACTTATAGTGCAGATGGACAGGCTATCTTGACCAAGTACCAGGATGCAAAGGGACAGGAAATTGTCCTAGAAAATCATGTAACAGGTGATATCCTCCTAACCTTGCCCGGACAAGCCCTGCGCCATTTTAACAATCGAGTGGAGTTCACGATCTTCTTTTTGCAGGACTTGGGAATCGACACTCGCTACCTTCTCTTTAACACACTCGCCACCTCTTTCTTGGTCTCATACCATTATCCAGATAAGACTGGACAGGATATCTTAGTCTGGCAAGAACCACTAGATGATTGTCTTCCTGGAAATATGCAGCTGCTACTGGAGCAAGGGGAGCTGAGAGCCAAGCAGATCCTCATACCAGATAAGGCTACCTATGAACAAGCCTTGGCCTTGGCTAATCCAGCCTATTATGGCAAGTTTGTCCATCTAGGTTATCATTATCAGTTCAAAAGAGAAAACTTCGTTCGACCAGATGCCTTGATCGTTACCAACTCAGATCAGATCGAGCATATCGAAACCCTGATTGAGTCCTTGCCAATGGTGACCTTCCGAATCGCGGCAGTGACTGAAATGTCATCCAAATTGCTGACCTTGCTTTCCTATCCCAATGTCGTTCTCTATCAAAACGCCAGTCCGCAAAAGATTCGAGAACTCTACCAGCTGTCGGATCTCTATCTAGATATCAATTACGGAAACGAGCTTTTGGATGCTGTCCGTCAAGCCTTCGAGCACAATATGCTTATCCTAGCCTTTGATCAGACAGCTCATAACAGACCTTACACAGCTCCAGAACACCTCTTTGATGTGCAGGCTGTTGGAGACATGATTGCGAAGATTCAAGAAGCTCTCAGCAGTCTTGACAAGATGGGGCAAGCCCTTGGGCATCAAGGTCGTCATGCTAACTATGTGGACTTGGCTACTTACCGAGAGAGGATGGAAAGGATAATAGGGGAAGGCCATGACTAAAAAAGATTTATTTTACAAGGATGTCGAAGGACGCATGGAAGAGTTAAAGCAAGGAGCGCTTAAGAAAGAAAAGCCTACCCGAGGAGAAAAGATCAGTAAAACCTTCTCCATTTTACTCGGCTTGCTTATCCTTCTTACCCTGATCTTTACATTATTAGGAATCTTGAGGTGAAAATGATGGAAGTTTTAATGATTGTAGGGATAGTCCTAGCCGTCGCCTTGATTGTCCTGGTTCTCATCCAACCTCGCCAAAGCCAACTCTTTTCCATGGATGCGACTAGCAATATCGGAAAACCAGGCTACTGGCAGAACAACCGCTTGGTAAAAATGGTGACCCTCTTGATTAGCCTAGCCTTGTTTGTATTGCTCCTCGTTTTTATGTTGGTGACCTATCAGCAAAGAACCTCAGAGGAATTCTCTGAGGTTCTTTGCGTTTTAGTTTCCATATTTCTGGTAAAAATCGACCTTGACTTGGATAAAGGTTTCTGCTTCGCGTAGTAGTTGCAGGAGGGTGGCACGGGTTTCAAACTCCTCACGTGTTTTCGGGAGACTCCGATTGCGGAAGACTTGCAGATAGCGTTCGATGTCATCAAGTAGGTCATGAGCAGGATTGGTCTGACTTAGCTGAGCAGCAATCTTTGAAAAGAGCTGGGCCAAGATCAAACTCTCACTTGCGGCCAGATGACAGGTATTGATCTGCTGGGCCATATTTCGCAGGATACGACTTTGTCGCTGTCTCATCTCAAAGTAGTGGATGTGGTAGTCCGTCTGGTGAAAGAGATGATCTGAGTGATCCAAATAAACCAGCTTGAGGGCTTCCTCAAGAAGACTATCTAATTCGTCAACGAGTTGGGCTTGATTGCGTCCGTCTCCTCGCGACAGATAGTATTTAAAGCGAAGCAGGATGTCTTTTAACTTTTCTTCGACCTGAAGGTGGTAGCTTTGGATAGCTTTCTCACGAGACGGCATATAAAGGTTGACCAATAGGGCAAAGCTTGTCCCGATGAGAAAGAGGAGTACTTCATTAAGCAAGAGCTCTGGAGAAGTAGACTCCTGTACCAAGAGATGACTGACCAAGACACTGCTAGGGGTGATACCGATTTCCCAGCCCATTTTGTAAGCTAGAGGGACATAAAGAGCCAGGTAGAGGCCCAGACTCCAGATGTGAAAGCCCGTCAGCTGAAAGGCTAGAACACCGATAGCGAGCGCTAGGAGCATGGAAAAGAGGCGGTTACGTGCTAATTTCAGCGTGCTTCTGCGCGTGTCGGAGAGGCTTAAGAGAGCGATAATTCCAGCTGAAACTGCTGATGATAAATCTAAAAAATAAGCGAGAAAACAAGCGAGACAGGTCGCTAAGATCAGTTTGGTCGTACGTTGAGTGAGGGACATGAAAATTTCCTAAACTAATAGAATCAAGTGTTTAACGAGAAATCAGAGACTAGGGGCGAAGTTTTTGGTTTGTAGCATACTCAGCAACTGCTGTAAAGAGGACATCTGTTGAAGAGTTCAGAGCTGTTTCGCAGGAGTCTTGAACGACCCCAATCACAAAACCGACTCCGACAACCTGCATAGCCAAGTCGTTGGAAATCCCAAAGAGGCTACAAGCCACAGGAATGAGGAGAAGGGATCCCCCAGCGATTCCAGAGGCCCCGCAGGCAGAAATGGCAGCCACGACACTGAGCACAAATGCTGTCCCAAAGTCTACCGAGATTCCAAGTGTGTTGACGGCAGCCAGGGTTAGGACATTTATGGTAACAGCAGCGCCAGCCATATTGATGGTCGATCCAAGCGGGATGGAGACAGAGTAGGTGTCAGGATTCAGTCCCAAGTCTTGGCAGAGTTTCATATTGACAGGGATATTGGCGGCAGAGCTACGAGTGAAAAAGGCTGTAATACCACTGACACGTAGACATTTCAAAACAAGGGGATAGGGATTTTTCCTCATAAAGAGAAAGGCGATGAGTGGGTTGACGATGAGAGCAACAAAGGCCATGGTAGCAATCAAAAGTCCTAGGAGGACACCGTAGTTAGCCAAACTGGCAATGCCCTTGTCAGAGATGGTCTTAAACACCAAGCCTAAAATCCCAAAGGGAGCTAGATTGATAATCCATTCCACGATTTTAGAGGTGACATCCGCCATGGTTTTCAGCAATTCTTTACTGTGTTTACTTGCCTCTCTCATAGCCAGACCAAAGACGACTGCCCAAGAGAGAATCCCGATATAGTTGGCTTCAACAATGGCATTCAAAGGATTATCCACCAGTTTGAGCAAGAGGTTGCTGAGGACTTGACCGATACCGTCAGGAGCAGCAACTTCTGTATTTGCACTGGTCAGGGTGATTTGCACAGGCAGTAAGAAACTAGCTAGAACGGCTACCAATGCAGCAGCAAAGGTTCCGAGCAAGTATAGGAAAATAACTGTCTTCATATTGGTGTTTTGCCCCTTTTGGTGTTGGGAAAGGGCATTGGCAACAAGGGCAAAAACTAAAATAGGAGCGATGGCTTTCAGTCCGCCTACAAAGAGGTCTCCAAGCAGACCAATTCCTGTAAGGTTTGGAAAGAGCATCCCTAATGTCGCTCCCAAAATCATTCCAATAAGGATTCGTTTGATGAGGCTTGCCTTGATCCAGGCTCTAATGATTCGTTTCATAGCAGTCTCCTTCAAATGTATTGTTTATAATTATAGTATAAATATGCTATAGAGGCAAGTGATATTTTGAAAACAGAGCCGATAATTGAATAATTATGAAAGAAAAGAGAAGGACGATTTTATGGTATAATAGGGGAAAGGAGTTTTATATGCAAGATTTTTTTCAACGCTATTTTGATAAACTTGATTTAACAACCATGTTAGAGAATCTCTTAACCAAGGTGATTTCTCTTTTGATTTTGTTTTTACTATTTTATATAGCTAAAAAGATGCTTCATGCGACTGTACGAAAGATTGTCAAACCCTCACTTAAATTTTCAAATCGAGATGCAGGAAGACAAAAGACCATCTCGCGTTTGCTAGAGAATGTCTTTAATTACATTCTTTATTTCTTCTTGCTCTACTGTATCCTGTCTATTTTAGGACTGCCAGTTTCCAGCCTCCTTGCCGGTGCGGGGATTGCTGGGGTGGCCATTGGTATGGGGGCGCAAGGCTTTCTATCCGATGTCATTAATGGTTTCTTCATCCTTTTTGAACGCCAGCTTGATGTGGGTGATGAAGTCGTTCTCACAAATGGACCGATTACCGTTTCTGGAAAGGTCGTTAGCGTAGGGATCCGTACAACGCAACTGCGAGGTGACGATCAAGCCCTTCACTTTGTACCAAATCGCAATATCACCGTCGTTAGCAATCTATCTCGTACTGAATAGGCCGGCTATTTTAGCAGATTTGTGGTACAATAGAAGGAGTTTGGTAAAGGAGAGAGTATGCTATTTGTAGAGAAAAAATTAGGTCACGATTGTACCTGGATAGACCTTGATGTAGACAAGATTAAAAACATGGAAGACCTTTCGGATGTCTATGGCTTGGACAAGGAAACCATCGAGTATGCCCTGGATAGAAATGAGCGTGCCCACATGGACTATCACCGTGAAACGGGAACGGTCACCTTCATTTATAATGTTCTTGACTTAGAAAAAGATAAAGAATATTATGAAGCGATTCCGATGACCTTTATCGTTGAAAAACAACGGCTGATTACTATCAGCAATCATAAGAATACTTATGTGATTAAACGTATGGCAACCTACCTCGAAAGCCATGAAGTTGTTTCAATCTACAAATTTCTTTTTGCCAGTTTAGAGATTATCAGCAATGCTTACTATCCAGTGATTGAAGAGATGGATAAAAGTAAGGATGAAATCAGTGCACTTCTTCGTCAAAAAACAACTAAAAAGAATCTTTTTGCCCTCTCTGACTTGGAAACTGGTATGGTTTACCTGACAGCAGCTGCCAAACAAAATCGTCTCCTCTTGGAACACATTCAAGGGCATGCTCTTTATCGCAATTTTAATGAGGTAGAAAGAGAGCAGTTTGACGATGCCATGATTGAAGCGCATCAGTTGGTTTCGATGACAGACTTGATTTCTCAAGTTTTGCAACAACTCTCAGCCTCTTACAACAACATCCTAAATAATAATCTAAATGATAATTTGACAACTTTGACCATTATCTCAGTCTTGCTAGCTATCCTTGCGGTTATTACAGGATTCTTCGGAATGAATGTTCCCCTACCGTTTGCAGATGAACCAAATGCTTGGATTTATATTTTGATAGCTAGTCTCATTTTATGGGTAGTCTTAGCCCAATGTTTAAAGAATATTGCTAGAAATTAAAAAGAAAAGGAGCCAGAATGGCGATTGAAAAATACATGCCAGACTTTGCCGTGGAAGCAGTTTATGATCTGACAGTCCCAAGCCTGCAAGCGCAGGGGATCAAGGCTGTTTTGGTTGATTTGGACAATACCCTCATTGCTTGGAACAACCCTGATGGGACGCCAGAAATGAAGCAATGGCTACATGACCTCCGTGACGCGGGTATCCGCATCATCGTGGTCTCAAATAACACCAAAAAACGGGTTCAACGTGCAGTTGAGAAATTTGGGATTGACTACGTTTATTGGGCCTTGAAGCCCTTCACATTTGGGATTGACCGTGCCATGAAGGAATTCCACTATGAGAAAAATGAAGTGGTCATGGTCGGCGACCAACTCATGACGGATATACGAGCAGCCCACCGTGCAGGCATTCGCTCGATCTTAGTCAAACCCTTGGTCCAACACGACTCGATCAAGACGCAGATCAACCGAGCTCGCGAGCGCCGTGTCATGAAGCAAATCACTGAAAAGTACGGACCGATTACATATAAAAAAGGAATTTAACTATGGAAGAAATTCTCTGTATTGGTTGTGGAGCAACCATTCAGACGACAGACAAGGCTGGTCTTGGTTTTACTCCCCAGTCGGCGCTTGAAAAAGGTTTGGAGACTGGCGAAGTTTATTGCCAACGCTGTTTCCGTCTCCGCCATTACAATGAAATCACGGATGTTCAGTTGACGGACGATGATTTCCTCAAGCTCTTGCACGAAGTGGGAGACAGTGATGCCTTGGTGGTCAATGTCATAGATATTTTTGACTTTAATGGCTCTGTCATCCCAGGCTTACCACGTTTTGTATCGGGCAATGATGTTCTCTTGGTCGGAAATAAGAAAGATATCCTGCCCAAGTCAGTTAAACCGGGCAAGATTAGCCAGTGGCTCATGGAGCGTGCCCATGAAGAAGGACTTCGTCCTGTTGATGTCATCCTGACTTCGGCACAGAATAAGCATGCTATTAAGGAAGTCGTTGATAAAATCGAGCACTATCGCAAGGGCCGTGATGTCTACGTAGTTGGTGTTACCAACGTTGGAAAGTCAACCCTCATCAACGCCATTATCCAAGAAATCACGGGTGACCAAAATGTCATCACGACTTCGCGTTTCCCAGGAACAACCTTGGACAAGATTGAGATTCCGCTTGATGACGGATCTTATATCTACGATACACCGGGGATTATCCACCGTCACCAGATGGCCCACTACTTGACGGCTAAAAACCTCAAGTATGTCAGCCCTAAAAAGGAAATCAAGCCAAAAACCTATCAACTCAATCCTGAACAAACCCTGTTTCTAGGTGGTCTCGGACGGTTTGACTTTATATCAGGAGAAAAGCAAGGATTTACTGCTTTCTTTGACAATGAACTCAAACTTCACCGTACCAAGCTAGAAGGCGCTAGTACCTTTTATGACAAACATCTTGGAACTCTTTTGACACCACCAAATAGCAAGGAGAAAGAAGATTTTCCAAAACTAGTTCAACATGTCTTTACCATCAAGGACAAAACCGACCTAGTCATCTCAGGCCTAGGCTGGATCCGAGTAACAGGCACCGCCAAAGTCGCTGTCTGGGCACCAGAAGGCGTCGCCGTCGTCACACGAAAAGCAATCATTTAAAATAAAATAGCTGAGCGAACAAAGTGAGCTCATATAGCGATAGTTATTGCCGTGGTGTGATTGCCAATCGATAGATTGGCAAGGGGCACAATTGAGACCTAGGCTCAATTGTGAGGTCAGGAAATCCATTTTTCAAAGATGATATCTTTGGAAAATTAGTTCCGACCGTCCCTCACCACCTAAAATAACTATCAAAAAAGGAAGAAAGAATATGTCATTAACCTCAAAACAACGTGCCTTCCTCAACAGCCAGGCACACACCCTCAAACCCATCATCCAAATCGGGAAAAATGGTCTCAACGACCAAATCAAAACCAGCGTCCGTCAGGCTCTTGACGCTCGTGAATTGATTAAAGTTACACTCTTACAAAATACAGATGAAAACATCCACGAAGTAGCTGAAATCTTGGAAGAAGAAATTGGTGTAGATACTGTCCAAAAAATTGGACGCATCTTGATTTTGTTTAAACAATCCAGCAAGAAAGAAAATCGCAAGATTTCCAAGAAAGTTAAAGAAATCTAAAAATCTACTCCAAACAACTGTTTTTACAGAGAATTAAAGGAAGACGAGCCTATGGCAATCGAATTATTGACTCCCTTTACCAAGGTAGAGTTGGAACCAGAAATCAAGGAGAAAAAACGCAAACAAGTCGGGATTTTAGGGGGAAATTTTAACCCTGTTCACAATGCCCATCTTGTTGTGGCAGACCAAGTACGACAACAGTTAGGACTGGACCAGGTCCTGCTCATGCCCGAATACCAACCTCCTCATGTAGATAAAAAGGAAACCATACCTGAGCATCATCGTCTCAAGATGCTTGAGTTAGCGATTGAGGGGATTGAAGGTCTAGCCATTGAAACCATCGAGCTAGAGCGGAAGGGCATTTCTTACACCTACGACACCATGAAGATTTTGACAGAGCAACATCCAGATACGGATTATTACTTCATTATCGGGGCTGATATGGTGGATTATCTGCCTAAGTGGTACCGAATTGATGAACTGGTCGACATGGTTCAGTTTGTAGGGGTTCAGCGTCCACGCTACAAGGCTGGAACTTCCTATCCTGTTATCTGGGTGGATGTGCCTCTCATGGACATCTCGTCCAGCATGGTGCGTGACTTCATTGCTCAAGGTCGGAAACCTAACTTTCTCCTACCTCAGCCAGTGCTAGACTACATCGAGAAGGAGGGGCTTTACTGATGGCATACCAAGACTATATCAACTGCTCCCGCGAGGCTTTGTTGAAAAAAATGGCAGAGCTTCTACCTGAAAAACGTTTAACCCATTGTTTGGGTGTGGAGCGTGCAGCCGTAGAGCTAGCGAAGCGATTCGGAGTTGATGCTGAGAAAGCGGGTCTAGCGGGCCTTCTTCATGACTATGCTAAAAAGTTGTCAGATCAGGAATTTCTAGACTTGATTGACCGTTATCAGCTAGACCCTGACCTCAAAAACTGGGGCAATAATGTCTGGCATGGAATGGTTGGTATCTACAAGATTCAGGAAGATTTGGATTTGCATGATTCTGAAATCCTGCGAGCTATTGAAATCCATACAGTCGGAGCTGATCAGATGACCAATCTTGATAAGGTAATCTACGTTGCAGATTATATCGAGCATAACCGCGCCTTTCCAGGTGTGGATATGGCACGTGAAATTGCAAGTTTGTCACTTAATAAGGCAGTGGCCTACGAAACGGCACGAACTGTGGAGCATTTAGCTCATCAGGGATTCCCCATCTATCCCCAAACCCTGGAAACCTATAACGCCTTTGTGCGCTATTTGAAAGAGGACTAAATGAGGACGGCTTTTATCATCATTGATGTTCAGAATATTTTAGTGGAAACCGGTTTTCAGACAAATAGTCTATTGGAAAAAATTTCTTATTTACAAAACCAGGCTAGAAGCAAGAATATCGAAATTATCTATGTTCAACATATTGAGGACTCTGAAGCTCAAACATCAGAAGATTGGCAGTTATCTGAGTTTTTAAATCGAAAACCTAATGAAAAGGTCTTTCAGAAGAAGTATAACAGTATTTTCAAAGAAACTGGTTTAAAAGAATACTTGGATAAACAGGGGATTGAAAAATTAGTTTTATGTGGTATGCAGACAGAATATTGTGTGGATACCTCTGTCAAGGTCGCCTTTGAATATGGCTATCAGCTTATTATTCCAGAAGGAACTTGCACAACATTTGATGGGAAAGACATTCCAGCAGAAACGATAAATGAATTTTATGAGGGCATTTGGGAGGGGCGCTTTGCAGATGTCCTAGATTACAAACATATTTTCTAGAAAGAGGACTAAATGAACGAAAAAGAATTACTAGAACTAGTCGTGAAAGCGGCTGATGAGAAACGTGCGGAGGATATCCTTGCACTTGACGTACAAGATTTGACTAGCGTGACGGACTACTTTGTCATCACTAGCTCGATGAATAGCCGTCAGTTGGACGCAATCGCAGATAATATCCGTGAAAAAGTAGCCGAAGCTGGCTTTAAAGGTAGTCATGTTGAAGGCGATGCAGCTGGAGGTTGGGTCTTGCTAGACCTCGGTGCTGTCGTTGTGCATATCTTCTCAGAAGAAATGCGTGCCCACTATAACCTAGAAAAACTATGGCATGAGGCGGCTTCTGTAGATATTTCAGAAGCCTTGGCCTAGTAGATGAACTCAGTTGCACTCAACTGGGTTTTATTTGCTTATTTTAGAAAAAATGGATAGAAAGGTGAGGGCGTCGTGTTTTGTTCATCTCGAAACTGAACACGAGCTAAAAGCTGCGAGAAAAAGAGTAACTTCCTTTGTATCTGACGATACAGCAGAAAGTTTCCTATTTTCTCCTTGCTTTTAACGCTCTTTGTATCTTAATTATGGCAACTTATGAAACCTTTGCGGCTGTTTACGATGCTGTGATGGATGATAGTTTATATGATAAATGGACGGATTTTTCTCTGCGTCATTTGCCTAAGACCAAGGAGAGAAAGAAGCTTTTGGAATTGGCTTGTGGAACAGGTATCCAGTCTGTGCGCTTTTCTCAAGCAGGCTTTGATGTGACGGGGCTTGACTTGAGCGCAGATATGCTGAAGATTGCGGAGAAAAGAGCTACTTCAGCCAAGCAAAAGATTGATTTTATTGAAGGCAATATGCTGGATTTATCTAAGGCAGGTCAATACGACTTTGTTACGTGTTACTCGGACTCTATCTGCTATATGCAGGATGAGGTGGAGGTAGGAGACGTCATTAAGGAAGTCTATAATGCCCTCAATGAAGACGGAATTTTTATCTTTGATGTGCATTCGATCTACCAGACGGATGAGGTTTTTCCAGGCTATTCTTACCATGAAAATGCGGAAGATTTTGCCATGCTTTGGGACACCTATGAGGATGCGGCTCCTCACTCCATCGTGCATGAGTTGACCTTCTTTGTCAAGGAAGCGGACGGTTCCTTTAGTCGCCACGATGAAGTGCATGAGGAGCGTACATATGAAGTCTTGACCTATGATATCTTGCTGGAACAGGCTGGTTTCAAGTCTTTCAAACTCTATGCGGACTTTGAGGACAAGGAACCAACAGAAACCAGTACCCGTTGGTTTTTTGTCGCGCAGAAGTAGGAGATGGATATGGTTCGATCAAAATATTCTTGGGAAGAAGTTTCGCAGTTTAATCGTATTCGTCAAAATGGAACGCTTTGGGAGAAAGATGGGCAATACTTCTATGTTCAGGAAGAAGGAACTGTATTTTCGGAGTTAGTCGTTTACGATATGTCTAAGAAACTTTTTGATATGTTAGTAAATGAAATAAAATCGGAGGATGATATCCGACATATGCTGATGTATGGAACATGGCCAATGACAGTTGCTGGATGCCATAGACCAACTATGTTGATAGCTTATCCTGAGTTACAAAAAAATTATAGTAATGAACAACTGGCAGAAATCCTTCCAGTAGGAGAAAAACAATGGCTTAACTGGAGAGGAAGATTGCCTGAGCGGTATCGTAGATTTCGTCATTAGAAAGGGAGAACATCATGACCATCACAGGTATTATCGCAGAGTTCAATCCTTTTCATAATGGGCACAAATACTTGCTTGAGCAGGCGAAGGGACTGAAAATCGTTGCCATGTCTGGGAATTTCATGCAGCGTGGAGAGCCTGCTATAGTGGACAAGTGGACACGGGCTCAGATGGCGCTGGAAAACGGAGCGGATCTTGTAGTGGAATTGCCCTTTTTAGTCAGTGTTCAGGCGGCAGATTTCTTCGGTCAAGGGGCTGTGGATATCTTGGTTCGCTTGGGTATTGATAGGCTAGCTTTTGGGACAGAGGAAGTTTTGGATTATCAGAAAATTGCTGACTTATACACAGAGCAAGGTAGAGAGATGGAGAATTTTGTGGAAAATCTGCCTGATTCACTCTCCTACCCCCAGAAAACCCAAGCCATGTGGCAGGAATTTGCAGATCTTGATTTTTCTGGCAACACCCCCAATCATGTTCTAGCTCTAGCTTATGCCAAGGCTGTTGCAGGACGCAACATCAAGCTTGAGCCGATTCAGCGTCAGGGAGCTGGTTACCATTCTGTGGACAAGGAGGTGGCCTTTGCCTCAGCGACAGCGCTCCGCCAGCATCAATCAGACCAAGATTTCTTAGAACGCTTTATGCCTTCCGTTGCTCTCTTTGAGCAGGCCAGTAAGGTGAGTTGGGACGACTATTTTCCCTTGCTCCGCTATCAAATTTTGTCAAATCCAGACCTAACAACGATCTATCAGGTCAATCAAGAAATGGCTGTGCGCATCAAGGAAGCTATCAAAACAGCCCAGTCTGTTGACGAATTGGTCGAGGCAGTTGCGACCAAGCGTTATACCAAGGCGCGTGTCAGACGCCTCTTGACCTATATTTTGGTGCAGGCCAGAGAAAGCGACTTGCCAGAAGCCATCCATGTCCTTGGTTTTACTGAAAAAGGCAGACAACACCTCAAGTCTCTGAAAGAACAGGTCCATCTAGTCAGCCGAATTGGCAAAGAACCCTGGGATGCTATGACTCAAAAGGCAGACCAGATTTACCAACTAGGACAGCCAAGAATAGCAGAGCAGAATTTCGGCAGAGTGCCGATTAGAATAGAAACAAACTGAGTCTACTGAAAGGTAGGCTTTTTTTAGAAGATTTTCGAATAAATAGATAGAAAAGAAAAATCTTGTACAAGTTCCTGACAATTTCTTTCTTTTTGTGTATAATAGTGGAAAAGAGGTAAAATGAGGTATGGTTATGGAAGCAGTTCTTTATTCAACATTCCGAAATCATTTAAAAGACTACATGAAGAAGGTAAACGATGAATTTGAGCCTTTGACGGTGGTCAATAAAAATCCAGATGAGGATATTGTAGTCCTTTCAAAGAGCGAGTGGGATAGTATTCAGGAAACCCTGAGAATCGCTCAAAATAAGGAACTTTCTGACAAGGTCTTGCGAGGAATGGCTCAAGTTCGTGCTGGAGGCACTCAGGTACATGTGATTGAGGAGTGAGAAATGCTGCTCAAATTTACAGAAGATGCCTGGGCGGATTATTGCTATTGGCAAAATCAAGATAAGAAAACATTAAAAAGAATCAATAAATTAATCAAGGATATTCAACGCGATCCTTTTGTAGGAATGGGGAAACCAGAACCACTCAAGTATGACTACCAAGGAGCTTGGTCGCGGCGCATTGATGCAGAAAATCGCTTGATTTATATGATAGATGGAGATAGCGTGGCTTTCTTGTCCTTCAAAGATCATTACTAAGTCTACTGGGAGGTAGGCTTTTTTGCTTCATTTTTCATAAAAATTTAAATTTTAAAAGAATCTTTATTTTGCTTGGAAATCTAAGGGGTTTCTTCCAAAATTCACACAAAACTCTTCAATTTGGGTTTGTGAAAATCGGTTTTTTATGATAGAATATTAAGGAATGTATGTCATTCGATAAACAAATTTAATGAGGTAAAAACATGGAAATCATGACACTTGCGATTGCTGTTTTTGCCGTCATCATTGGTTTAGTCATTGGATATGTCAGCATCTCAGCTAAGATGAAATCATCTCAAGAGGCTGCAGAGTTGATGCTTCTAAATGCTGAACAAGAAGCAACTAATTTACGAGGACAAGCTGAGCGCGAAGCGGATTTATTGCTAAATGAAGCCAAGAGCGAAAGCAAGTCTCTTAAAAAAGAAGCACTATTGGAGGCCAAAGAGGAAGCCAGAAAATACCGTGAAGAAGTGGACGCTGAATTTAAGTCAGAACGTCAGGAGCTCAAGCAACTTGAAAGTCGTTTGACGGAGAGAGCTGCGAGCCTTGACCGCAAAGACGACAATTTGACGAACAAAGAAAAAACACTTGAACAAAAAGAACAAAGTATTTCTGATAGAGCAAAAAACCTTGATGCACGTGAAGAGCAATTAGAGGAAGTCGAAAGACAAAAAGAAGCTGAACTTGAACGTATCGGTTCCCTTTCCCAAACTGAGGCTCGAGATATTATCTTGGCTCAGACAGAGGAAAACTTGACTAAGGAAATTGCTAGCCGCATTCGTGAGGCTGAGCAAGAAGTCAAGGAACGTTCAGACAAGATTGCGAAAGATATCTTGGTTCAGGCTATGCAGCGTATCGCTGGTGACTATGTAGCAGAGTCAACAAACTCGACAGTTCACCTACCAGATGATACCATGAAGGGACGCATTATCGGACGCGAAGGTCGAAACATTCGTACCTTTGAAAGTTTGACAGGGGTCGACGTGATCATCGATGACACGCCAGAAGTGGTAACCTTGTCAGGATTTGATCCGATTCGTCGTGAAATTGCTCGTATGACCATGGAAATGTTGCTCAAGGATGGCCGTATCCATCCAGCTCGTATCGAGGAGTTGGTGGAAAAAAACCGTCAGGAGATTGACAATAAAATCCGCGAATATGGTGAGGCTGCTGCCTATGAGATTGGTGCGCCAAACCTCCATCCAGACTTGATGAAGATCATGGGGCGCTTGCAGTTCCGTACTTCATATGGACAAAATGTCTTGCGTCATTCGATTGAGGTTGCTAAGTTATCTGGTATCATTGCGAGTGAACTTGGTGAAAATGCAGCTCTTGCCCGTCGTGCTGGATTCCTTCACGACATCGGGAAAGCTATTGACCGCGAGGTTGAAGGTAGCCACGTTGAGATTGGTACGGAATTGGCTCGTAAGTACAAGGAACACCCAGTTGTGGTGAATACCATTGCTAGCCACCACGGCGATGTCGAAGCTGAAAGCGTCATTGCAGTGATCGTTGCTGCAGCAGATGCCTTGAGTGCAGCGCGTCCAGGTGCTCGTAGCGAGTCTCTTGAAAGCTACATCAAGCGTCTCCATGATTTGGAAGAAATCGCCAATGGCTTTGAAGGAGTGCAAAATAGTTTTGCCCTTCAAGCAGGACGTGAAATCCGTATCATGGTTAATCCAGGACAAATCAAGGACGACAAAGTCACAATCTTGGCTCACAAAGTTCGTGAGAAAATTGAAAATAATCTCGATTACCCAGGAAATATCAAGGTAACCGTGATCCGCGAACTTCGTGCAGTAGATTATGCTAAATAAAAAAGAAAGAGCAGTTGAAAAATTACTGCTTTTTTGTTACACTAGATAGAAAGACTGTAGAAGGATAACTGACGCTATCATCACTATCCGAGAGAAATTTTACTTTATTTCACAGACTAACTAAAGGAGACATAATGGCAGACCGAGGCTTGCTAATCGTTTTTTCTGGTCCTTCAGGAGTTGGGAAAGGAACGGTTAGAAGAGAGATTTTTGAGAATTCTGAGAATCAATTTCAATACTCTGTATCGATGACGACGCGTGCGCAACGTCCTGGTGAAGTGGACGGAGTGGATTATTTCTTCCGTACTCGTGAAGAGTTTGAAGAGCTGATCCGTCAAGGTCAGATGTTGGAATATGCAGAATATGTCGGTAACTACTATGGAACTCCGCTGACCTATGTCAACGAAACCCTAGATAAGGGAATCGATGTCTTCCTTGAGATTGAAGTCCAAGGAGCTCTTCAGGTTAAGAAAAAGGTTCCAGATGCTGTCTTTATCTTTCTAACGCCACCAGATTTGGATGAATTGCAAGATCGTTTGGTAGGTCGTGGAACAGATAGCGCTGAAGTGATTGCCCAACGAATCGAAAAAGCCAAGGAAGAAATTGCTCTCATGCGTGAGTATGATTATGCCATTGTCAACGATCAGGTGTCCCTCGCTGCTGAACGTGTCAAGCGTGTGATCGAAGCAGAACACTTCCGTGTGGACCGTGTCATTGGTCACTACCAGGAGATGTTGCCAAAATCTCCAACTACTCGATAAACTATAGGAAACAGGTACAAGCAAATGATGTTAAAACCCTCTATCGATACCTTGCTAGACAAGGTGCCATCAAAATATTCACTCGTAATCTTGGAAGCAAAACGTGCCCACGAACTAGAAGCAGGTGCGCCAGCAACTCAAGAGTTTAAGTCTGAAAAATCAACTCTTCGCGCCTTGGAAGAAATCGAGTCAGGCAATGTAACCATTCACCCAGATCCAGAAGGAAAACGTGAAGCGGTTCGTCTCCGTATCGAAGAAGAAAAACGCCGCAAAGAAGAAGAAGAAAAGAAAATCAAAGAGCAAATCGCTAAAGAAAAAGAAGATGGTGAAAAAATTTAAGGTTGGGGGGACTCAATCTTATTTTTTCTATTGCAAGAATTTACTGACAAGAAGGAGGTGAGAAGATGGCTATTGCAAAGATTATCGTAGATGTTCCCCTTATGCAGACGGACCAGCCCTATAGCTACAAGGTTCCTGAGGAATTTGTAGAGATGTTGGAAGTCGGTATGCGGGTCCATGTCCCCTTCGGTAAGGGCAATCGTTTGATACAAGGGATTGTGCTAGGTATGGAGTCCCAGTCGGATGAAGAGGTGGCTGATCAGGACTTGAAGGAGATTGCGGAGGTGCTGGATTTTTCCCCGGTTCTCACTCAAGAGCAACTCTGGTTGGCTGAGGAATTACGCAAGTCCGTCTTTTCTTACAAAATCTCCATCCTAAAAGCCATGTTGCCAGGATTTTTAAACTCCAGTTATGATAAGATTCTCTATCCTCTGGAAGGTCTGAGTCAGGCAGACCGAGAGCGTTTGTTTGGTTCAGAAGATTCGCTCGCCTTTTCTTCTCTAGATTTGGCCAAACAGGCAGAAATGATGCGCTTGACTAGAAAAGGGCTACTCCGTTTAGAATACCAGGCAGTCGATCAAAAGAAGGTCAAGACCCAGTCTTGGTATGAGGTTGATGCTACTCAGCTAGAGCGGATTGAGATTTCTGCGCGTGCTAAGAAAAAGGCAGAGCTGAGAGATTATCTGCTGTCTCATCCTGAGAGTGCTCCTCTGGCTAGTTTGTTAGAGTCCTACTCACGCGAGCAAGTCAATTTTTTTGTGGAGCAAGGAGCTTTAACTCTAGTCCAAAAGGAAGTGCAACGCTCAGCCGCTTATTTTGAAGGCATTGAAGTCAGCCAACCTTTGGAATTGAATCCTGAACAAAGACAGGCGCGTGATGCCGTTGTCAGTGCTATTGGCAGTCAACAGCCTCCTTTCCTCCTTCAAGGAATTACAGGAAGTGGGAAAACTGAGGTTTACTTGCAGATTATCCAAGGAGCCTTGGATAAGGGTAAGACGGCTATTTTGCTGGTGCCTGAGATTTCTCTGACGCCACAAATGACGGAGCGTTTTATTGCCCGATTCGGCGAGAAAGTAGCCATCCTTCATTCAGGCCTGTCCAATGGTGAAAAGTACGACGAATGGCGCAAGGTTGAACGTGGCGATGCCCAAGTTGTTGTTGGTGCCAGATCAGCCATCTTTGCTCCTCTGAAAAATCTGGGTGTCATGATTATCGATGAGGAACATGAAGCTAGCTACAAGCAAGACAGCAATCCTCGTTATCATGCCAGAGAGGTCGCCATCTTACGGGCCCAGTACAATCAAGCGGCCCTGGTCCTTGGTTCGGCAACACCGAGCTTAGAGAGCCGTGCGCGGGCTGGAAAAGGTGTCTATCAACACTTACGTCTGACCCAACGGGCCAATCCTTTAGCCACCATTCCTGAGGTTCAAGTGATTGACTTTCGGGACTATATCGGGCAGAATGAGACATCAAACTTTACCCCTCCTTTGCTAGAAGCTATCCAAGACCGTCTGGATAAAAAAGAGCAGGTAGTCCTTATGCTCAACCGTCGGGGCTATTCTAGCTTTGTTATGTGTCGGGAGTGTGGGACGGTAGATAGTTGTCCCAACTGTGACATTTCTCTAACCTTGCACATGGATACCAAGACCATGAACTGCCATTACTGTGGCTTTTCTAAGGGGATTCCTCATGTTTGTCCCAACTGTCAGAGTCGCAGCATTCGCTACTACGGTACAGGGACTCAGAAAGCTTACGATGAGCTGGCAGAGCTCTTTCCTCAGGCTCGCATTCTGCGGATGGATGTGGATACGACCCGCAGGAAGGGTAGTCACCAAGCTCTTCTTGACCAGTTTGGCCGAGGGGAAGCAGATATCTTGTTGGGAACTCAGATGATTGCCAAGGGCTTGGATTTTCCAAATGTGACTCTGGTCGGAGTTCTTAATGCAGATACGGCCTTGAATCTGCCTGATTTCCGTTCTTCTGAGAGAACCTTCCAACTCTTAACTCAGGTGGCTGGTCGTGCAGGTCGAGCGGAAAAAGCTGGTCAGGTCTTGATCCAGTCTTACAATCCTGAGCACTATGCCATTCGTTTTGCCAAGGAACAGGATTATGAAGGTTTTTATGCTTATGAAATGAGTATCAGGCGCCAACTCGGCTATCCGCCTTATTATTTCACTATTGGGATTACCCTCTCTCACAAGAAAGAAGAAGAGGTCGTCAAACGTGCCTATGAAGTTATGGGAATTTTGCGATCAGGTTTATCGGAAACTAGTAAAATCCTTGGACCGACACCAAAACCCATTGCCCGTACCCACAACCTTTACCATTACCAGATTTTGATTAAATACCGTTTAGAAGATGAGCTGGGCCCAACCCTCAACCAGGTCTTGGCCTTGACTCAAGAACGGGAAAATAGCGAGCTTCGTCTCAGCATTGACCACGAACCACAGCAATTTTTATAAGAAGGAGAAGAAATGACAAAACTAATCTTTATGGGGACACCTGATTTTTCAGCGACAGTTTTGAAGGGCTTGTTATCAGACGACTGTTACGAGATTCTAGCTGTTGTGACCCAGCCAGATCGCGCTGTCGGCCGTAAAAAAGTAATCCAAGAAACCCCAGTTAAGCAGGCTGCCAAAGAAGCAGGCCTTCCCATTTACCAGCCTGAAAAATTATCTGGAAGTCCAGAGATGGAAGCCATTATGAATTTAGGGGCAGATGGGATTATCACTGCTGCTTTTGGACAGTTTCTCCCAAGTAAACTCCTTGATAGCATGGATTTTGCGGTCAATGTTCACGCCTCCCTTCTTCCCAAACACCGTGGTGGCGCACCCATTCATTATGCCTTGATTCAAGGGGATGAGGAAGCTGGTGTGACCATTATGGAGATGGTCAAGGAAATGGATGCAGGAGACATGATTTCCCGTCGCAGTATTCCTATCACTGATGAGGATAATGTTGGAACCTTATTTGAAAAATTAGCGATTGTTGGTCGTGACTTGCTTTTGGATACGCTACCTGGCTATATTGCTGGGGAGATCAAACCTGTGCCTCAGGACCCAAGCCAAGTCACTTTCTCGCCAAATATTAAGCCAGAAGAAGAGAAACTCGATTGGACTAAAACCAATCGCCAACTCTTCAACCAAATCCGTGGGATGAATCCTTGGCCTGTTGCCCATACTTTTCTCAAAGGCGACCGCTTTAAGATTTATGAAGCCCTACCAGTAGAAGGTCAGGGAAATCCAGGGGAGATTCTCTCTATTGGCAAAAAGGAATTAATCGTCGCAACGGCTGAAGGTGCTCTATCTCTCAAGCAAGTGCAGCCAGCTGGTAAGCCTAAGATGGACATTGCTTCCTTCCTCAACGGAGTTGGACGTACATTGACTGTAGGAGAACGATTTGGTGACTAAAGTAGAAACGGCTAGAAGTCTAGCTCTAGCAGTGCTAGAGGATGTTCTAGTCAACCAAGCATACTCCAATATTGCCTTAAACAAACACCTTAAGGGGAGTCAACTCTCAGCAGCAGATAAGGGCTTGGTGACAGAAATTGTCTACGGTACGGTAGCCCGAAAACTGACTCTGGAATGGTACCTGTCCCACTTTATCGAAGACCGGGATAAGCTAGATAACTGGCTCTATATCCTGCTCCTCCTGAGCGCTTACCAACTTCGGTATCTGGATAAGATTCCTAATCACGCTGTTGTTAATGAAGCAGTGGAACTAGCCAAAGAGCGTAAAAAAGGCAGTGAAAAATTAGTCAACGCCGTCCTTCGTCGTATCTTGCGAGAAGGCTGGCCAGACATTGACAGTATCAAACGCAAAAACAAGCGTGATTCCATTGCTTATTCTCTCCCAGTTTGGCTAGTATCTAAGCTCAAGGAAGAATACGGTGAAGAGCGAGCACAAGCCATCTTTAAAAGTCTCTTGGTGCGCAGCAAAGCCAGTATTCGTGTAGCCGATTTGAGCCGAAAAGAGGAAATCAAAGCCGTTTTAGAGGCGGCTGATTCTCCTTTGGCTGGCTCTGGTCTGGTCAAGGAGCAAGGCCACTTTGCAGGTCATGATTTGTTCGCAGAAGGGGCTATAACCATCCAAGACGAGTCCAGTCAATTGGTTGCTCCGACTCTTGATTTGCAAGGAGATGAACAGGTCCTGGATGCCTGTGCCGCTCCGGGTGGGAAAACAGCCCATATGGCTTCGTATCTCACATCCGGTAAGGTGACGGCTTTGGATCTTTATGATCATAAGTTGGACTTGATCCAAGAAAATTCGGAGCGTTTAGGTGTGGCAGATCGAGTGCAAACACAAAAATTGGATGCCAGAAAGGTTCATGAGTTTTTCGGTCGGGATTCTTTTGATAAGATTTTGGTAGATGCTCCCTGTTCTGGGATTGGACTTTTACGTCGCAAACCAGATATCAAATACAATAAAGAAACAGCAGATTTCACATCCTTACAGGAAATTCAGCTGGAAATATTAGGTAGTGTTTGTCAAACACTACGAAAAGGTGGTATAATAACGTATAGTACCTGTACTATTGTCTCTGAGGAGAACTTTCAAGTCGTTGAGGCGTTTTTAGAAAGTCATCCCGAGTTCGAGCAGGTTAAACTAGAACACGAATGTAAAGATATCCTGAAAGATGGCTGTATCCTGATCACTCCTGAATTGTATGGAAGTGATGGATTTTTTATCAGCCAATTTCGCAAGATATCAGAATAGGAAGGAACTGACACAATGGAAATAGCATTATTAACAGATGTTGGTCAGAAACGGACAAATAATCAGGACTATGTCAATCACTTTGTCAACCGAGCAGGACGCACTATGATCATCTTGGCTGACGGGATGGGAGGACACCGTGCAGGAAATATCGCTAGTGAGATGGCTGTAACAGACCTCGGTGTGGCTTGGGTAGATACCCAAATTGACTCAGTCAATGAAGTTCGTGAGTGGTTTGCCCACTACCTGGAGATTGAAAATCAAAAAATTCATCAACTAGGTCAGGACGAAGCTTACAGAGGTATGGGAACAACGCTAGAAGCTGTTGCGTTTATTGACAACCAAGCCATCTATGCTCACATTGGTGATTCTCGTATCGGTTTGATTCGTGGAGAAGAATACCACCAGTTGACGAGTGACCATTCCTTGGTCAACGAATTGCTCAAGGCTGGTCAATTGACTCCAGAAGAAGCAGAAACTCACCCTCAAAAGAATATCATCACCCAGTCTATCGGACAAAAAGATGAAATCCAGCCAGATTTTGGGATGATTACACTGGAGTCAGGAGATTATCTCTTGCTCAATAGTGATGGTTTGACCAATATGATTTCGGCAAGCGAGATTTATGATATCGTAACCAGCGATATTTCCCTAGCAGACAAGGCGGCAACCCTCATTCGCTTCGCTAACAATGCAGGAGGTTTAGACAACATTACGGTTGCCCTTGTTTACATGAACGAGGAGGCAGCAGAATGATCCAAATCGGCAAGATTTTTGCCGGGCGGTATCGGATTGTCAAGCAGATTGGTCGAGGAGGCATGGCAGATGTTTACTTGGCCAAGGATTTGATCCTAGACGGGGAAGAAGTGGCAGTGAAGGTCCTGAGGACCAACTACCAGACAGACCCGATTGCTGTGGCACGTTTCCAGCGTGAAGCGAGGGCCATGGCGGATCTGGACCATCCTCATATCGTTCGGATAACAGATATTGGTGAGGAAGACGGTCAACAGTACCTAGCTATGGAATACGTTGCAGGCCTTGACCTCAAGCGCTATATTAAAGAACACTATCCTCTTTCAAACGAAGAAGCAGTTCGGATCATGGGGCAAATCCTCTTGGCCATGCGCTTAGCCCATACTCGAGGAATTGTTCACCGGGATTTGAAACCTCAAAATATCCTCTTGACACCAGACGGCACAGCTAAGGTCACGGACTTTGGGATTGCAGTAGCCTTTGCGGAGACCAGTCTGACCCAGACGAACTCAATGCTGGGTTCTGTTCATTATTTGTCACCTGAGCAAGCACGTGGTTCTAAAGCGACCTTCCAGAGTGATATCTATGCAATGGGGATTATCTTCTATGAGATGCTAACGGGACATATCCCTTATGATGGGGATAGTGCGGTTACGATTGCCCTCCAGCATTTCCAGAAGCCACTACCGTCCGTCATAGCTGAAAATCCATCTGTCCCTCAGGCTTTAGAAAATGTTGTCATCAAGGCAACTGCTAAGAAGTTGTCAGACCGTTATCAGTCTGTTTCAGAAATGTATGTGGACTTGTCAACTAGCTTGTCTTATAATCGTCGGAATGAACCGAAACTGGTCTTTGACGATGCGAGTAAGGCAGACACTAAGACTTTACCTAAAGTTCCACAAAGTACACTGACATCGATTCCTAAAGCTCCGGCGCAGGAAGAACGCCCTCAGCCAAAGAAACCAACTCAACCAGTGGCAGAGCCGGCTCCAGCGCCAAAGCCAGCCAAGAAACGGAAGTTTAAGGCTCGCTATATGATTCTTTTGGCCAGTCTTCTATTGGTTGCAGCCTCTTTGGTCTGGATTTTGTCAAGAACACCAGCAACGATTGCTATTCCTAACGTGGCTGGACAAACCGTTGCAGAGGCTAAGGAAGCTCTTAAAAAATCCAAGTTTGAAGCCGGTGAAGAAAAGTCAGAAGCCAGCGATACCGTAGCAGAAGGACGTGTTATTCGAACGGATCCAGAAGCTGGTAGTGGCCGAAAAGAAGGAACCAAGGTCAATTTGATCGTTTCTTCTGGTAAGCAATCCTTCCAATTAAGCAATTATGTCGGACGCAAGTATACGGAAGTTGTAGCTGAACTCAAGGAGAAGAAGGTTCCTGAAAATCTAATCAAGATGGAAGAGGAAGAATCCAATGAAAGCGAACCTGGAACCGTCCTCAGACAGACCCCTGCATCGGGTTCGACCTATGATCTCTCAAAAGCCACTACGATTACCTTAACAGTGGCTAAGAAGGTGACTAGTGTCAGCATGCCGAACTACATCGGTTCAAGTCTCGAGTTTACAAAGAATAACTTGACTCAGATTGTCGGTGTGAAGGAAGCAAATATTGAGGTTGTAGAAGTATCGACTGCTCCTGAAGGAACGGCAGAAGGAACTGTTGTAAGTCAAACGCCAAGAGCAGGAGAACAGGTTGATCTTGCAAGTACGCGTATCAAACTTTCCATCTACAAACCAAAAACACCGCCGTCAACTTCATCCTCTAACCCTGCTCAACGAGGAAACCAGGGTTCTCCTACAAGTCCAAACCAGGGGAACCAACAAGGAAATCAACAAGGGAATACTCCTTCTAGCAGTTCATCCAATAGTGAAGGAACTCATGAAAGTTCTCGAGATTAAACGAATCTTTGTCATGATTTCATGACAAAGATTTTTTTTCACAAGATTTTGTGATAAAATATAGGAAGTAGAAAAAAGGAGGAGAAAATGGACGAATCGAGAGAGTTGAATGCCGTCATTGATGTGATTATGCTAGCAGGAACCATTCTCCTGAAAAGTGGCTCAGAGATTCATCGGGTTGAGGATACTATGATCCGTATTGCCCATTCGCAGGGAATATTGGATTGCAATGTTCTTGCCATGCCCGCAGCTATTTTCTTTTCTATTGAAAATACCAATATTTCTCGGATGAAACGGGTAACCTCGTCCTCTTATAACATTGAAAAAGTCTGTGATGTCAACCAAGTATCACGGGAGCTTGTGGGCGGTAAAATCAATCTCTCAACAGCCTTTAAAAAGCTGAAAGAAATCGGCAATCAAGCCTTACCTTATACCAAGTTCCAAGTGACCGTAGCAGCGACCCTCAGTGCCCCTTTCTTCTCGATTATGTTTGGGGGCAATGTCTATGACGCTTTTGGCGCAGCTATTGCGACCTTATTGGGATTTGCCTTCTCTCTCTACGTAGAGAAGTTTGTCCGCATTCCTTTTGTAACGGCCTTTGCGGGTGCCTTTGTTTTCGGATTGATCGCCCAGTTCTGGGCCCGCTACACAGGATTTCCTTCGACGGCAGACCTAATCATAGCAGGAGCGGTCATGCCTTTTGTTCCAGGGATTGCTCTGACAAATGCGGTACGGGATATCATGACCAACCATATCAACTCTGGTATGAGCAAGATGTTTGAATCTTTGCTCATTACCCTCGCTTTAGGGGCAGGCACATCTGTCGCCCTGGTTTTGATGACATAAGATGACTCTAACAAGTATTTTGCTCCAAGCAGTGGCGAGTTTACTCGCCATTATCACCTTTCTAATCGTACTGAATGTTCAACGCTCCATGCTCCTACCTGGTGGTGTTTTGGGAATGGGCGTTTGGCTCCTCTATCTCGTGCTCAAAGAACCAACCAATGTTATTATTGCGACCTTTATCGCAGCAGTAATTGGCTCTTGCATCAGTCAGATTTTAAGTATTGTCTATAAGACACCAGCGGTAGTTTTTGTCTTGGCCATTCTTGCTCCCTTGGTGCCAGGTTATTTATCCTATCGAACGACAGCTTTCTTTGTGACAGGCGATTACAGCCATGCTATTGCCAGCGCGACTTTGGTGGTTATGTTAGCCCTTGTTATTTCTATTGGAATGGCAAGTGGAACGGTGATTTTAAAGCTTTATTACTACATCCGCAAACAACGAGGAATCTCTTCCTAATACAATCAAAGCAAAGACTTGATTTGTTGAATCAAGTCTTTTTTCTCTCTTTTGTTCCTATTTGTGATAAAATAGAATGAAACGATTTTTTACAATGAATGAAAAAACAGAGGTAAATATGACAATCGGTATTGATAAGATTGGTTTTGCGACCAGTCAATATGTCTTGAAATTACAAGACTTAGCAGAAGCGAGGGGAGTTGACCCCGAAAAATTTAGCAAGGGACTCTTGTTAAATGAAATTAGTATTGCGCCATTGACTGAGGACATTGTTACCTTGGCAGCTAGTGCAAGCAACTCTATTTTAACAGACAAAGAAAAAGAAGAAATCGATATGGTCATCGTGGCGACCGAGTCAGGGATTGACCAGAGTAAGGCAGCGGCAGTCTTTGTTCATGGCTTGTTAGGCATTCAGCCTTTCGCCCGTAGCTTTGAAATCAAAGAAGCCTGCTATGGAGCGACAGCTGCCCTTCATTATGCTAAATTGCATGTGGAAAATTCTCCAGAGTCTAAGGTTTTGGTCATTGCCAGTGATATTGCCAAGTATGGTGTAGGAACTCCAGGTGAACCAACTCAGGGTGCTGGAAGTGTAGCGATGCTAATCACCCAGAATCCGCGCATCATGGCCTTTAACAATGATAATGTTGCTCAAACGCGCGACATCATGGATTTCTGGCGTCCAAATTATTCAACGACTCCTTATGTCAATGGTGTTTATTCAACCCAGCAGTATCTGGACAGTCTCACGACAACTTGGGATGAATACAAGAAGCGCTACGATTGGACTATGGATGACTTTGTGGCTATCTGCTTCCACTTGCCTTATCCTAAGTTGGCCCTAAAAGGCTTGCGCAAGATGATGGACAAAACTTTGTCTAAAGAAAAACAGGATAGTTTGCAAGAGAACTTTGATAAGTCCATTCTCTACAGTCAGATGATTGGGAATATCTATACAGGTTCCCTCTTCCTCGGTCTTCTCTCCCTTTTGGAAAATGCAGAGACTTTGAAGGCTGGAGATAAAATTGCTCTCTACAGTTACGGAAGTGGAGCGGTTTCAGAGTTCTTTAGTGGTGAATTGGTCGAAGGCTATAAGGCTTACCTTGATAAGGATCGTTTGAGCAAACTTAAACAACGTACAGCATTGTCTGTTGCAGACTATGAAAAAGTCTTCTTCGAAGAGGTGCAGTTGGATGAGTCTGGCTCAGCCCAATTTGCAGGTTATGAACATCAAGACTATGCCTTGGTTGAAATTGTCGACCACCAACGCCGTTATAGCAAGGTTGAAAAATAATGAAGATAAGTTGGAATGGATTTTCTAAAAAATCATACCATGAGCGCCTAGAGTTGTTGAAAGCTCAGGCGCTCCTTAGTCCTGAGAAGCAAACGAGTCTCGAGCAGGATGAACAAGTCAGCTTGGCAGTTGCAGACCAGCTGAGTGAGAATGTGGTAGGAACTTTTTCTCTGCCTTATTCGATCATTCCAGAGCTTGTGGTGAACGGTCAGGACTACACAGTTCCCTATGTGACAGAAGAACCCTCAGTGGTTGCTGCAGCCAGCTATGCCAGCAAAATCATCAAGCGGTCAGGTGGCTTTACTGCTCAAGTACATGAGCGCCAGATGATCGGTCAAGTAGCACTTTATCAAGTTGCTGAACCTGAACAAGCGCAAGAGAAGATTTCCAGCAAGAAAGCCGAACTCTTGGAACTTGCCAATCAAGCCTATCCTTCTATCGTCAAACGTGGAGGCGGGGCGCGTGATTTGCATGTAGAGCAGATCAAAGGTGAAACAGACTTTCTCGTTGTCTATCTCCATGTCGATACCCAGGAAGCTATGGGAGCCAATATGCTCAACACCATGCTGGAAGCCTTGAAGCCAGTCTTAGAAGAACTCAGTCAAGGACAGAGTCTTATGGGAATTTTGTCCAACTACGCGACTGATTCTCTGGTGACAGCAAGTTGTCGTATCGCCTTTCGCTACTTGAGTCCCCAAAGGGACCAAGGACGAGAAATTGCGGAGAAAATAGCCTTGGCTAGCCAGTTTGCGCAGGCTGATCCTTACCGAGCGGCTACTCATAATAAAGGGATTTTTAACGGTATTGATGCCATTTTGATTGCCACTGGTAATGACTGGCGTGCCATCGAAGCTGGGGCCCATGCCTTTGCCAGTCGAGATGGACACTATCAAGGTCTCAGTCGATGGAGTCTAGATAGGGACACAGAAGAATTGGTCGGTGAGATGACCCTGCCCATGCCGGTAGCGACAAAGGGTGGCTCTATCGGACTCAATCCTCGTGTAGCTCTCAGTCATGAACTACTGGGAAATCCTTCAGCTAAGGAATTGGCTCAGATTATCGTGTCCATCGGTCTTGCCCAAAACTTTGCGGCCCTCAAAGCCTTGGTCAGTACGGGCATCCAGCAAGGCCACATGAAATTACAGGCCAAATCCCTAGCTCTCTTAGCTGGTGCTAGTGAGTCCGAGGTTGCTCCTCTCGTTGAGCGTCTCATTGCAGACAAAACCTTTAACCTAGAGACAGCCCAGCGCTATCTCGAAAATTTAAGATCATAAAAAACTCAGACCAATCAGTCTGAGTTTTCTTGTGCTAATAGTCTTCGAAAATCTCTTCAAACCACGTCAGCTTCCATCTGCAACCTCAAAACAGTGTTTTGAGTTGACTTCATCAGTCTTATCTATAACTTCAAAGTTGTGCTTTGAGCAACCTGCGGCTAGCTTCCCAGTTTGCTCTTTGATTTTCATTGAGTATTAAATACTTTTTCCAGGTAATAGAGTGACGGGTAAGAAGTAACCAGTTGTCGCAACTTCCTTACCTTCAATCTTCTGCAAGAGGAGATCAACAGTGAGTTGGGCAATCTCTTTCATAGGTTGCTTAATCGTTGTCAGGTGAGGATAGTAGTTCTCGATAAAGTAAGTTCCATCATAGCCGATGACCTTGAGCTCTTCAGGAACAGAAATTCCCAGCTCTTGAGCGATTTTGATCACCAGAATAGCTGTCAAATCATCCGAAGCAAAAATCGCATCTGGTTTCTGATGGGTCAAGATATTCTTGATTTCCATTTCTTTTCGGACGGGAGAAAAGTCACTCGAAACATTGATAATAGGTGCTTTCGGGAGAACAGAGGCAAATCCAGCATGGCGCAGTCCAGTAGGTGAATTCGAGTTATCATTTCCTGTAATCATGATGATAGACTGGGCGCCTGTTTTGACCAAAGTCTGGGCGGCGAGGACCCCGCCACCGTAGTTATCAGAGGAGACGACAGGGATGTCTGGAGACAAGTTTCGGTCAAAGGAAATGATCGGTGCTGTCACACGATTGTAGTCTTCGATTCCCAAGTTGTGACTTCCAGAAATGATACCATCGACCTGGTTGGCCTCCAGCATTTCAATGTACTCCCGTTCTTTTTCAGAGTCATGTTCGCTGTTACAGATGATGGTCTTGTAGCCATTCTTGAAGAGTTGGTGTTCCAACTTGTCAATCAACTCCGCATAAAAGACATGACTGATGTTTGGAAAAATAAGTCCAATCAACTTGGCAGATTTTCCTTGAAGACTTCGAGCCAGATTATTGGGCTTGTAGCCTAGCTCTCGCATGGCTTCATTAACCTTTTGGATGGTTTTCTCAGATAGATAACCCTTTTTATTGATGACCCGTGAGACGGTAGTAGGGCTGACGCCTGCAAGTTTTGCGACATCAGTTAGTTTTGCGACCATAATCTAATTCATAGTAAGTTCCGGTTGGGTTTCCAAACTTGATGAGGATACCGTTTTGATCCACATGTGGGAAGACACGACCAGAAAATACTTTTTCTCCTTTATTGATGAAAATTTCAAAGACTGACTTATCGATGAAGATAGTGGCAGTAGTAGCTTGGTTATAGATAGGGCAAGAACGAGTAGTACCAAATTCTTGGGCGTACTGTTCACCAGCCTGACTACGATCCACTGTCACCTGTCCATTGACAAGGTCAAAGTGGATGGAAAGCCCCTTGCCTTCTTTATCAGCGAGCAAGACAATCTCGCTTTGGCTATTGGCCTCCAAGTTGAGCTCGAGTTCATAGGTGTTATTGGTTTGAGTACGATTTGAGAAGGCCTCTTCAGAAGAACGAAGTTCTTTGACGGCTGCGACCGGATATTGGTAGAGTTTGCCATCTTTGATAGTGAGTTCTTTGACTAATGAGAAGGTTCCTTGGTGGTCAAAACGGTCAGATGGGTAAGAAACATCTGGTAACCCAAGCCAGCTTACTGCCAATGTACGTCCATCCGGAGCGTTGAAGGCTTGAGTCGCATAGGCTTCAAAACCATAGTCTAGATTTTGCAATGGAGATACATCTACCATTTTGGCATTTTCAGGATCAAAGGAAGCCCCGATTTTGTACATATTTGGATAGATATTGTCGTAGTCTAGAACAGCTTTATCCAATCCTTGTGGACAGTAGAGAAGGACAGGGTGCTCCCCTACAAAGACCAGATTTGGACATTCCATCATGTAGGCAGTACGGTCGTTAGCAAAGTTAAGGTCGCCAACTGCTTGCCAGTTTGTATAATCATTGTCCACAGCCTTGTAGAGACGGACGAAGCCTTTTTTCTCCAAGTCCTGTCCACCTACGATGGCATAATATTGACCTTTAAAGTTAAAAATTTGCGGGTCGCGGAAGTGGTCAGTAGAGTCTGCTGGCTGGTCAATCAAGACCTTGTCAATCTTTGTAATTTTGCCATCCTTATCCATCAAAGCGCCAACCTGGTATGGGTGACGGATCCAGTTTTCATCACGGACATTTCCAGTATAAAATAGGAACAAGTGATCGCCGAACTGCATGGCAGAACCAGAGTAGGCACCGTGGCTATCCAATGGAGTATCTGGCAAAACTTTGACTCCAGTTTCTGTAAAGTGTACCAAATCATCACTTTCAAGCTGCACCCAAGACTTCAACCCATGGGCTGCACCGAAGGGGAAGTTTTGGTAAAAGAGAATCCATTTGCCATCAAAATAAGAAAAGCCATTTGGGTCATTGAGAAGCCCCATTTTAGGCTCGACATGGTAACGAGTATGCCAAGGAGATTGTGCCATCTTTTCCTTGATTTGCTTGATTTCATCATTAGACCAGTTTTCATAGCGTCTGTAACGGCGCTCGGTTGTCCATTCCATTTTATCTTTCCTCCATAAGTTCTATTCTATTATTAATAGTAAACGTTTTCGGCAAAAAAAGCAAGTCTTTTATGTTAAAAAAAAGAAAAATATGTCAAACGATTGCTAGAAATCAAGTAAAGGAAATCTAGCAAATTTTCACGAAAAAATGAAAGAAAATGTAAATGAAAGCCTTGATTCCTCAATTATAAAGATATTTTTTTGAGGAAAAAGAAAATATCCTTCAAAAACGATCAAGAATAATCAGGAATAAAAGAAAGGAAATAAAAAATTATGCAAAACGCTTGACATATTTTAGAAACATGATAAAATAATAGTCGTAGGGCGAATAAAATCGCTTTCAAACAAGAACAAAATTTTATAAGGAGATTTTTGCAAATGAACAATCAGGATATTGCAAAAAAGGTCATCGAAGCCCTTGGCGGACGTGAAAATGTCAACAGTGTAGCCCACTGTGCGACTCGTCTACGTGTCATGGTCAAAGATGAAGGGAAAATCAATAAGGAAGTGATTGAGAACTTGGATAAAGTTCAAGGAGCTTTCTTTAACTCAGGTCAATACCAAATCATCTTTGGTACTGGTACAGTAAACAAGATGTACGACGAAGTCGTTGCACTTGGTTTACCAACATCTTCTAAAGAAGACATGAAAGCAGAAGCTGCTAAACAAGGAAACTGGTTCCAACGTGCTATCCGTACTTTCGGTGACGTATTCGTGCCAATCATCCCAGTTATCGTGGCAACTGGTCTCTTCATGGGTCTTCGTGGTCTCATGAACGCTCTTGGAATGACACTTCCAGAAGATGTTACCATTTACAGCCAAATCCTCACAGATACAGCCTTCATCATCTTGCCAGGTTTGGTTGTGTGGTCAACCTTCCGCGTATTCGGTGGAAATCCGGCCGTTGGTATCGTCCTCGGTATGATGCTGGTTTCTGGTTCGCTTCCAAATGCCTGGGCTGTAGCATCAGGTGGTGAAGTAACAGCTATGAACTTCTTTGGCTTCATTCCTGTTGTTGGTTTGCAAGGTTCTGTTCTTCCAGCCTTCATCATTGGGGTGGTCGGAGCCAAGTTTGAAAAAGCTCTCCGCAAGGTGGTTCCAGATGTCTTGGATCTCTTGGTAACACCGTTCGTGACACTTTTGGTCATGTCTATCCTTGGACTCTTTGTCATCGGACCAGTCTTCCACGTTGTTGAAAACTACATCCTTCTCGGAACAAAGGCAATTCTTGGCTTGCCGTTTGGTCTTGGTGGTTTGGTCATCGGTGGGGTTCACCAATTGATCGTCGTATCAGGTGTACACCACATCTTCAACTTGCTTGAAGTGCAGTTGCTTGCTGCGGACCATGCGAACCCATTCAACGCTATCATCACTGCAGCGATGACAGCTCAAGGGGCTGCAACTGTTGCCGTTGGTGTTAAAACGAAGAATCCTAAACTGAAAACACTTGCTTTCCCAGCTGCTCTTTCTGCCTTCCTCGGTATTACAGAGCCTGCTATCTTCGGGGTGAACTTGCGCTTCCGTAAACCATTCTTCCTTTCATTGATCGCTGGTGCTATCGGTGGTGGATTGGCTTCTATCCTTGGACTCGCTGGTACTGGTAATGGTATCACCATCATCCCTGGTACAATGTTGTACGTTGGAAATGGTCAATTGTTCCAATACCTTCTTATGGTAGCTGTATCATTCGTTCTTGGTTTTGCCCTTACTTACATGTTTGGTTACGAGGACGAAAAAGAAGTTGCTTCTGAAGTAGCGACAGAACGTTTGGTTCAAGAAGAAACAACTGGTAACATTCCAGTAGCTCCTCAAAATGAAACAATCCAAACTCCAATCGTTGGGGACGTAGTTGCTCTTGAGAATGTTGATGATCCAGTCTTTTCAAGTGGTGCAATGGGACAAGGGATTGCTGTAAAACCAAGCCAAGGTGTGGTTTACGCACCAGCTGATGCAGAAGTATCGATCGCCTTTGCTACAGGACATGCTTACGGTTTGAAGACAGCAAATGGAGCTGAAATCTTGATCCACGTTGGTATCGATACGGTGACTATGAACGGTGAAGGCTTTGAACAAAAAGTTGCTCAAGGCGACAAGGTCAAAGCTGGTGATGTTCTCGGAACCTTTGACTCAAACAAAATCGTCGCTACAGGTCTTGACGACACAACAATGGTTATCGTAACCAACACAGCAGACTACGCTTCTGTGACACCAGTCGCAAGTGGTTCAGTTGTCAAGGGTGACGCTATCATCGAAGTGAAAGCCTAGTCCTCTTCGAAAACCAGATCTAAAAACAAAACGAACAAATATTATGTTTGTTCGTTTTTACTTGGATGGTAAGATTTACAGAGGAAAATCTAAAATATTGAGAAATCTAGCCCTTTAAAATGTGCTATAATAGAGAAAACAAAGATAAGAGGTTTATCATGACAAAATTATATGGAAGCTTAGAAGCGGGCGGTACAAAGTTTGTCTGTGCTGTCGGAGATGAAAATTTTAATGTTGTAGAAAAAACACAGTTTCCTACAACAACTCCTATCGAGACTATCGATAAAACCATCGAATTCTTTTCAAAATTCGATAATCTTGCAGGTCTTGCCATCGGTTCCTTCGGTCCTATCGATAATGATAAAAACTCAAAAACCTATGGGTTTATCACAACGACTCCAAAACCTCACTGGGCAAATGTAGACCTACTTGGTGCCCTTCGTCGTGCCCTCAACGTACCCATGTATTTCACAACAGATGTAAACAGCTCTGCCTATGGTGAAGTGGTTGCTCGTAACAATGCTGGTGGTCGTATCGAAAACTTGGTCTACTACACGATCGGTACAGGGATCGGTGCAGGTGTTATCCAACGTGGTGAGTTTATCGGTGGTGTGGGTCACCCTGAGATGGGTCACTACTATGTGGCTAAACACCCAATGGATGTGGAGAAAGAATTTAATGGCGTTTGTCCTTTCCATAAGGGTTGTTTGGAAGGCTTTGCGGCTGGACCAAGTCTAGAAGCTCGTACAGGTGTTCGTGGCGAAAACATCGAACTCAACAGCTCTGTCTGGGATGTTCAAGCCTACTATATCGCTCAGGCTGCGGTCAATGCTACCGTGACGTTCCGTCCAGACGTCATCGTCTTTGGTGGTGGGGTTATGGCCCAACAACACATGCTGGACCGTGTGCGTGAGAAATTCACAGCTCTTCTCAACGGCTACTTACCAGTACCAGATGTGCGTGACTATATCGTGACTCCAGCAGTTGCTGGAAATGGTTCCGCAACACTTGGGAACTTTGTCCTTGCTAAGAGTGTCGCAAAATAAAACAAACAGAAAATCCGCTTGGGCAACCAAACGGATTTTTTGTTTGAAGACAATTTTTTTGAGCCTTTCCTTAAGTGATGACGGACGGTAGCGACTTTCTTCGAAATTCCATACCTAAACTTTGAGCCCAATGTCTCAAAGTTTCCCAAGACCTGAAACCATTAGATTTCAGGTGTTTTTATCACGGCGGAAAGGCTAGGTAAGTTCTCACTTTACTTGCAAAAAAAGGATGATTTCCATACCAAACTATCTTTAGTATCAGGCTATTTTCTACTCTCAAAACATCTGCCAGAAAAAATCAATAATATAGGTCAAACCATAAGTATAAACCACTAGGGTAAAGGGCTTGGTCAGAATGATGATAATCATATAGCGTTTGAAGGTCATCTTGGTCAGGGCAGCCAGCATACAGAGAAAGTCAGCTGGGCTAACTGGCCAAATCATCATAAAGATAAAGAACCGCTCGAAGCGATTGCCCTTATCTAGCCAACCGATGTACTTGTCATAGGTGCGCTTGCTGACGACGGACTGGACAAAGGCAGCTCCGTAGAGGCGCACGAGGTAAAAGATAATGGCACAGCCAATCACGATGCCGATATAGTTATAGATAGTCCCGATGATGTGGCCGTAAATAAAGACCCCAGCCACTGAGGTCAAAGCTCCCGGAATGATTGGAACAACGGTTTGTAGGATCTGTAAAAAGATAAAGAGTGGTGGCCCCCAAATTCCAGCTTGCTGGATAAAGGCTGATAGGGTTTCCTTGGACTGTAACACTCCTGCCTGATAGGCCCAAATACAGAAAATCAAGGTGCCGACTCCCCCGACGATAGATGAGATATTGATGACTTGCTGTAGAAGGGGAGAAACAGCTTTCATTTGCTTATCCTGTGACATGTAAACTCCTCATAGATAGTATGATTCTACTATACCATATTTTGAGGAGAAAAACTATCTGGATTATCTGATTGGTGAAATAAGTGTGGTAAAATGAGAATAAGAAAATGACGGTATAGAATGAGGGAGTATCATGTTAGGTTTAAACTTTAAAGGAAGATGGCGCCAATATCAAAAACAGGTCTTGGATCGTTTTCAGGACTATCAAGCAGACGGTCATGTTCATCTAGTGGCAGCTCCAGGGTCTGGAAAGACAACCATTGGTATCGAGCTAATCGCTCGTTTTGGCAACCCAGCCCTCATCTTAGTTCCGACTGTCACCATTCGTGAACAATGGGTAGATAGGATCCAAACTGCTTTTCTAGAGGATGGTCAGAGGCTTTCAGACATCGTTTCCCAAAACTTAAAGGAGATGAAGGTATTAACGATTGTGACCTATCAGGCTTTTCATAGCGCCATGAACCAATTGCAATCACAAGAAGATGGAGAAGCAGAGGATTTTATGGGGTTTGATTTGCTTGCAAGTCTAAGAACTCAGAAAGTTGCGACTCTTTGCTTGGACGAATGCCACCACCTGCGTAATGAATGGTGGAAAAGTCTGGAAGCCTTTCGCAAGCAGTATGAACAGCTGCAAGTCATCTCCCTGACAGCCACACCACCATATGACAGCGAGCCTGAACTATGGGAACGCTATATCCGTATGTGTGGGGAAATCGACCAAGAAATAACAGTGCCTGAACTAGTCAAGGAAGACACCCTTTGCCCTCATCAGGATTTTGTCTATATGTGTTCACCAACAGCTGAAGAGGCGGAACGTCTCAAACGGTTTGAGGAGACTAAGTGGGACTATATTCATCACCTTATAGTCGATCCTGATTTTCAAACATTTGTAGCAGGGTCTAAGGTCCTCAAAGGGGATATTTCATCTGATTTGCTTTTAGAAGATCCCGAGTACTTGTCTGCTATGTTGATTTATATGCATTCTCAGGGGTTAACGATTCCTCCCTCTTTACAAAATTTACTGGGAACCCAGAAGCTTCCAGCATTGACCTCCTACTGGTTGGAGACGCTGTTGCAGAGCATACTCTATCAGATACCAGATTGGTATGAGGATCCAGATGGATATAGGAAAAAGTTAGAGGCTGACTTGAAGGCGCGTGGGTTGGTGGAAAAACGTCAGGTTTATCTAGTTAAGTCCAAGGCTTCTGACCAGCTTTTAACCCAATCTCTGGGGAAGTTGTCTGCCATTGCCGATATCTTTTTGACGGAGTATGAGAGCCTAGGTCAGGAACTGAGACAGTTAGTACTAGCTGACTATATTCGCAAGGATTTTGCCACCTATCTGGGAGATAATCAGGCAACCATTTCTCAGTTGGGGGTTCTCCCTTATTTTGAAAGCATTCGTCGAAAAGCTCAGGAGCAAGAAATACCTGTGTCTTTGACTGTCTTGTCAGGTAGTGTCGTTATTTTGCCTACCGATGTGGTAACAGAGTTGAAGGAACTCGTACCTCAGGTTCCTCTTAGTTTCTCATCTATTGGTCACTTGGATCCAAAAGATTATGTGCGGGTTGGTTTTCCAAGCTCAGCTAAGGGAATCGTAGCGGCAGTGACGGAGCTTTTTCAACGAGGACGGATTCAAGTCCTAGTCGGAACCAAATCTCTCCTCGGAGAGGGTTGGGATGCTCCTTGTGTTAATTCCTTAATCCTCGGAAGCTTTGTGGGGAGCTTTATGCTGAGTAACCAGATGCGGGGACGTGCCATTCGTATCTGGCCGGGACATCCAGAAAAGACCAGCACCATCTGGCATCTGGTAGCCGTTCAAGCGCAAGCACTCATCACTCTTCCTAGTGAGGAGCCTAGACCAGAGAGCAATCAGGATCTGCAAACCTTGTCGCGACGGATGGAGCATTTTCTTGGATTGGCCTATAATCAGGAGAGTATTGAGACTGGTTTGGATCGTTTGGATTTTCCAAAGCCCCCTTTTAAGAAAAAGCAAATTAGTGAGTATAATGAGCGAGTTAAGAGTCTCTCCAAGGATCGAGCAGACTTGAGACAAAAATGGCAAGAAGCTCTTGTCGTAGCGGATCAGTTTGAGATAGTTACAGAAGTCGCAACCCAAAAACAAAAGATCCCAGTCATGCTCCTGCTTGATGCATTAAAATGGGTTCGCATGTCATTGCTCTTGTTAGCAGTGGATTTGTTGGTTTTGCTATTTAGACTAAGACTGATCGGTGTTTGGTGGCTTACAGCAGCCTGTTTCCTCTTTTTGGCCTTTGCATCTTGGTGCTACCTCCGCTATAAGAGTCCCTATAAACGCTTGCAGTCTCTAGGTGAGCAGATCCGAAAAGCTCTGCTAGATTCGGGGTATCTAACAGACGATCAATCCCGTGTTCAGGTAGAGGAGGACAAGGAAAACTACATGGTTTTTGCCTATCTCAAGGGAGGAAGCATGAGAGACAAAGAGTTGTTTGCACAGACTGTGGGAGAATTCTTTGCTCCAGTGGACAACCAGCGCTATCTCTTGAAGGCAGAGAAAGTCCGACAAGGTCAGTCACCTTACTATGCCGTGCCTAGTCTTTTTGACAAGCGCAAGGAAGAAGCGCAGAAATTCCTCGACTTTCTGACACCAACTATCGGACGCTATCACCTCGTCTACACACGAACAGAGACCGGACGGAAAACCCTTCTCGAAGCTCGTATCAAAGCACTCTCCAATAAAAACGACCGTACCTTGACTAAGAAGAAGGTTAAAAGCCAGTTGGAGTAGGGGCGTATGGAAAAATCTATCTGAAACATGATATAATAATAGAGAAAATAAATTTTAATAGTTGAAACAGTTGAATAGGATGAAGCATTTAGAATAAACTATTCTTACAAAGCTTAAGAAAGGTTTTTTGATGGCAAAGAAAAAAGATTTTTCTGAATTAACCAGGGTACAAATTCCAGCAGCTCTACACCTTATGAGACTGGGATATACCTATCTTCCACGTAATGGGAAGGAGATTGCAGAACGAGATCCAGATACCAATATCCTCGTATCTGTTTTTAAGGAGCAATTTTTAAAATTTAACAACTACCTGACAGAGGAAGACTTTGAGAGAGAACTGGCCAATATCAAGTTGGAACTAGATCAAAATGACTTGGGACGTTCTTTCTTTAGACGCCTGCAAGGTCAAGAAGATACCGTTTATATTGACTGGGAAAACCCTGAAGCCAATACTTTTCATCTATCGCTTGAAGTCACTTGTAAAAATGGCCAGGATGAATTCCGTCCTGACATTGTCGTATTTATCAATGGTCTGCCTCTTTCTTATATCGAAGTGAAACAGCCAAATGCGATTCGAGATGGGAAAACAGGAATTCAGTCGGAGCAAGACAGAACTAGACAACGCTTTGAAAATCGCAAGTTCCGCCGCTTTAACAATATCACCCAGTTGATAGCTCTGTCTGATAACTTGCCCTATATCAGTGGGCAAGGTCAACAGAAACAGGGTTCTTACTACGGTTCAAATGCCTATTCAAAAACTAAGTTTAATGCTTTCAAGGAAGAAAGAGAAGAAGATTTCCTTCATTCCTTGGCAACCTTAACAGAGGACCAAATCGACTTCGTTTTAGATGACATGAACCACTTTGCCCTCAAGTCCCAGCCAGAATTCAAAACAAACCTAAACCCTGACACACCTTGTAATGCCTTTCTGTCCTCCTTGTATCAGAAAGAACGCCTGCTCTTTATGCTTCGTTTTGGATTAGTCTATGTAGAGGAAGAGAGCAAGGATGGTCAGATGCAACTGCAGAAGCACGTCATGCGCTACCCTCAGTATTTTGCGACACGTGCCATTGAAGAAACAATTGCAAGAGGTGTTAAGAAAGGCATTATCTGGCATACACAAGGTTCAGGGAAGACAGCCTTGGCTTTCTTCAATATCCGCTATCTGACCAATTATTTCTCGAAACAGGGAATTGTCCCTCAGTTTTATTTTGTCGTGGATCGTTTGGATCTAGCAGACCAAGCCTTTAAAGAATTTACCAAACGTGGTCTCAAGGTTAAGCGTATCAACAGCCCTCAAGAGCTCAATCAAAAACAAGATGGCTATGATGTCGCTGTGGTCAATATCCAGAAGTTCAAGGATAATTCAGACTTGACTGACCGCTCTGGTTATGACCTCAATCGTCAAAATATCTACTTTATCGATGAAGCCCATCGCTCTTATAATGAACGTGGTTCCTACCTACCAAATCTCTATCAGGCAGACACCAATGCAATCAAGATTGCTTTGACTGGGACCCCATTGATTACCTATAAGAAAGATGGCAAGACCAAGGAAAATCATGCGACCACACGTGATATTTTTGGGGACTATATCCACAAATACTACTACAACCAGTCTATCGATGATGGCTTTACCCTACGCCTGATGCGAGAAGATATCGAAACTTCTTATAAAGACAATCTCAGATCCATCAATGAAGAGATCCAACGTGGAGGCTTGTCCAAGGAGGATATCTTTGCTCACCCTCGTTATGTAGAACCTATGTTAGACTTTATCATCGAGGACTTTAATCGAGCACGTGATGTAATTTTTGATGATCAGACGATTGGTGGCATGATCGTCTGTGACTCGTCAAAGCAGGCGCGTGAGCTTGAAAAGCAATTAGAAAAACGTCGTAAAGCTGGAACAATCAACTTGACATCTGCATTGATTCTCCATGATGAGGGAGATAAGGAAGAGAAGAAAGACAAGGTAGATGCTTACAAAGAAGGCAAAATTGACCTTATCATCGTCTATTCCATGCTCTTGACAGGTTTTGATGCCCCTCGTCTCAAACGTCTCTACCTAGGGCGTAAAATCAAGGCTCATAACCTTTTACAGACTCTAACCCGTGTCAATCGACCTTACAAGGACTATCTCTTTGGCTATGTCATTGACTTCGCGGATATTTCTAAGGAGTTTGACAGGACCAATCGTGCCTATCTGGAAGAACTCAATCAAGAGTATGATACAGCCTTGACTGGGGAAAATGGAGAGGATGTTTTTGGCTCTCTATTTGTCCCTGCAGACGAGATTTCTCACGAATTAAGCAAAACTGAGCTAATCTTGCTTGACTATCCAACGGATAATCTGGAATACTTTTCCCAAGCTATCAATGATATCAAGGATAGAAAGCAGTTAATCGATCTACGAAAAGCTTTGGAGTCAATCAAGCAGTATTACAATATTGCTCGTCTCCTTGGTTACCATCAATTGATTGAGCAGATTGACATTGCTCAGGTCGCAACCTTGCTCAACATCCTCTCTAGACGGATGTTGACACTGTCCTTGATTGATAAACCAGCAGACTTTTCTAGTCAAACGCTCTTAAATTTAGCGATGTCTGAGACTAGTTTTAGTTTTGTCAAGATTGCAGAGGAAGAACTTCGTCTAGCAGCTAATGACCTGGAGGATTGGAGACGTCGGGTAGCTGGTAAGATTAAAAAACAGCGTGATGAAAAGGATCCTGAGTGGGTTTCTCTCTACGAAGAATTCCAACGCATCATGCAAAAACATTTTATCTATGGCCAAGAAGGCTATACGATGGAAAATATCAAGGAAACACAAAAAGACTATGAAGAACTCTTTAAGTCCGTGGAAAACTATCATACTCGTATGAGACGCTTGACCATGAACTTTAACGGAGATGAAATGGCTGCTCGTTCATACAAGCATGTGACCAACTCAACGACGGTCAGTGAGTTTCTTGCAATTTACTATGTCATCAAAGATTCTAAAGTCAGACTAGATCATAAAATAGGTCAAAACCAAGGAATATTAGAAAATGAAGGATATTTAAAAAGATTGATTGAAGAAGAAATCACACATGGAGTCTTGGATAGTCAACCTGATAAAAGATTATCAATGCAAGATGTTGATCGTGTGGTTGAATCATTGTTTGAAGAATATGAACGGGAGTATTAACTTTTATGAGTGAAACATTTAAATCTCAAATTAAAGACTTAGTAGATGATTTGAAGGCTGTTTTTACGCATGTTGGATTAGGTGGAGAAGCAGCTGAATATAAACTTCTTACCCAATCTTTCCTCTATAAGTTTTTAAACGACAAATTTTTATATCAGGCAAAAGCTATTGATGCTTCTAATAGTTATGAAAAACTAATTGATATGAGTGAAGAAGATTATTCTTGGCTTCTAAAATTTATCGGTACCAGCACAGCTTGGCTCAAGCCAGACCAGTTGATCGAAACCCTCCACCGTCAGCAAAATGAAGCGACTTTCTACGAGACTTTTGAAAATACCCTCAACCAAATCGCCATCGAAAATAATGATATTTTCTCTGTTCATACGGATGGAGATACGGCCATTCGTCTCTTTGACGAGCGTCTGATTACCGATAACATATCAGATGGCAGTAAGCGCAACGAGGTGGCAAAAGCTATCATCAATCTCCTTGCGCGCGTTAAGTTTGATGAGACCATCTTTTCACAAGGTTTCGACTTTTTCTCTACCCTCTTTGAATACATGATCAAGGACTACAACAAAGACGGTGGAGGCAAGTATGCTGAGTACTACACGCCCCACTCTGTGGCTAAGATTATCGCTGATATCCTTGTGGGAAATAACCAACCATCAAACGTACGAATTTATGACCCGTCGGCTGGTTCGGGAACCTTGCTTATGAATTTGGCTAGTCGTATCGGTGTGGATAAGACCACTGTCTATAGTCAGGATATCTCGCAAAAATCGTCTAATCTCCTCCGTCTAAACCTGATTTTGAATGGACTGCAACATTCCATCCATAATATCGTACAGGGAAATACAATCATCGCCAACCGTCATCCTGAAAAAATGGACTATATCGTGTCTAACCCGCCTTTTAAGCTGGACTTTTCAGAGTGGCGTGACCAAGTAGAGACCTTGCCAGAAGCCAGTGAGCGTTTCTTTGCAGGAGTGCCAAAGGTTCCAGCCAAGTCCAAGGACAAGATGGCGATTTACGAGCTCTTTGTTCAGCATATCATCTACTCCTTGAAGCCAGATGGTCAAGCAGCTGTTGTCCTGCCGACAGGATTTATCACTGCCCAGTCAGGGATTGATAAGGCTATCCGTCAATACTTGGTGGACAATCAAATGCTGGCGGGTGTCGTTTCCATGCCGTCTAATATCTTTGCGACGACAGGTACCAACGTCTCTATCCTCTTTATCGATAAGAAAAACAAGGACGATGTCGTCCTCATCGATGCCTCAAACCTCGGAACCAAGGTCAAGGAAGGCAAGAATCAAAAGACTGTGCTATCTCCTGAGGAAGAGCAGAAGATCGTCGAGACCTTTATCAAGAAAGAAGCCATCGAGGACTTTTCTGTCACCGTCTCTTATGAGGACATTAAGGAGAAAAACTACTCTCTCAGCGCAGGTCAATACTTTGATATCAAGATCGACTATGTAGATATCACAGAAGAAGAGTTTGAAGCCAAGATGACCGCTTTTCAAGACAAACTCTCAGACCTCTTCCAGCAATCGCATGCATTGGAGCAGGAAATTGAAGAGCAGATGAAGGGATTGAAGTATGAGTGAGTGGAAAAGGTATAAATTAGGTGAGCTGCTTAGGGTGAAACATGGTTGGGCTTTTAAAGGAGAATTTTTTTCAGATACGGGAGTTCAAAGTATATTAACTCCGGGAAACTTTTATGAATCTGGCGGCTTCAAAGCAAATCCCTCGAAAGATAGGTTTTATAGTGGAGATTATCCGAAAGAATACTTATGCTCAAAAGGGGATTTGGTTGTTGCAATGACTGAACAAGCTGCTGGTTTATTAGGTAGTACAGCGATAGTTCCTGAAGATAATCGATATTTACATAATCAGCGAATAGGATTGATTTCTTGTAATGAATCCTTGAATAAAGATTTTGCTTACTATTTATTTATGACACAATCAGTTAGACAGCAGATAAGTCGTTCTGCATCTGGAACAAAAGTTAAGCATACTTCGCCAGAGAAAATTTATGATGTTCAAGTAGATATTCCAAAAATTCAAACTCAGAAAAATATTGCGATTTTTTTGAGTATACTAGATAAAAAAATCCAAATCAACAACCAAATCAACCAAGAGTTGGAAGCCATGGCTAAGACCCTCTATGACTACTGGTTTGTGCAGTTTGATTTCCCAGACCAGAATGGCAAACCCTACAAATCATCAGGCGGAAAGATGGTCTATAACCCCGAACTTAAACGCGAAATCCCAGAGGGGTGGGGAGTGGATTCTTTATGGAATATAGCGAATTTTTATAATGGTCTTGCTATGCAAAAATATAGACCAGATACAAATGAAGATGATTACCTTCCAGTTATTAAAATTCGAGAAATGATGAACGACTTCTCAAAGGATACAGAAAAAGCGAGATTAGATATTCCCACAGAAGCAGTTGTAGAGAGAGGAGACATATTATTTTCTTGGTCTGCAACATTAGAGGTTATAATCTGGGGGAAAGAGAGAGGAGCTTTAAATCAACATATTTTTAAAGTTACCTCGGATACTTATCCAAAATCCTTCATCTACTTTGAATTGAAAAGCTATTTGAAGGTATTTAAAGCAATTGCTGAGTTGAGAAAAACAACTATGGGACATATTACTCAGGACCATTTAAAGCAGGCTAAGATTGTAGTTCCACCGATTGAAATTATTTCAAAATTAGATGCCAAACTACAACCCATAATGTTAAAACAACAGATTCTAGAAAACCAAAACCAAGAACTCACCCAACTTCGCGACTGGCTCTTACCAATGTTGATGAATGGACAGGTGAAGGTGGAGTAAGGGAATAGCAGTTAGAATTATAAAGTCGAAAGAATTTGAGGGCAAATAAATGTCAGAGCTTACTTTTTCTATATGGAAACCATTTATTAAAAGTGAAAAAAGAGGGGAGCGGTGGTTACAGCCTATTTTAAAGACTTTTGATAAGTTGACCCCATGTGATTTAAAGCACGAAAAAGGGTTATATCATATAGAGGTTGATAAAAATAAGCATTATGTTTTTATAGTTATAGAATCTGGAAAGTTAGAGCCCAGAGATACTACTGTAACGGACTACTATACAAATCAAAAACGCGAAAATCCTAAATCAGAAACGGAGTTGGAGTTTTTGAAGCAATTCTTTGTCTTATTCGATTTAGATAATAATTTATTGTACTTTTCGGATGTGAGACACCGTAATTTGCTAGAAAAAATTCTTAAAGATACAACAGAGGTTGAGTTTAGTATAAAAGGTTTTTACGAAGATAAAGAGGAATTTTTAAAAATATTGTCTAGTGTTGATGAAATTCAATTTACTTCAAAAGATGATATTTTTTCAACTTTATCACAAAAACGCGAAGCTTTATATGATTTATTCGAAACTGATGGTTTAAAAGATATAACTCTGAACGTAAAACTCTCTAGTATGAAAATAAATAACATCAAAGCATTTCTCAGAAAAATTGTAAAAGAGTCTGAGAATCATCAACTTTCAGGTATTTTAATTAGAGGAAACGATGATGCTGGATTTGAACATGTGTTTAACCGTGGTACTTTTATCAAAAAGATTTCAATTAATGTCGAGAAACAACAGGCAACAGGGAAATATTTAGGTTCAGAGGTAAAGGATATCTTGCTTAAAGAAATAGAGAGTTTGGCAAATGAGAAAGTTACGAAGAAAAGATAGAATTGTTTCTGGTGGTATTTTAGTAGTAAGTCTGTTTGTATCATATTTATTAAGGGACTATGTGCTACTAAATCATAGTGATACGGTATCTTTTATTTCTGTAATCACGGGTTTCTTACTTTCTGCTATTGCTATACTGTATTCTTCTCCTATGCGATCTGTTTTATATGATAAAAAATCAAAGATTTATTCATCAAAATGGGAGGAGATAATTATTAGATATTTCTATACATTTGTAGTTAGTTTACTTTATATGATGGAGTTATCTTTAAATATTAATTGTATTCCAAATTTTATCAATGTAGGTTTTTTACTAAGTATTGTAATTATAATAATTGTAGTTACTCAAGGCTTGTTTAAATTACTTTTAGTTGAGATAAATGATTAAATTTTTTGAATTCAATTTTACATTTGAGTTATTTTAGGAACCATCACAAGTGCTATAAAAATCGAAATTCTAAAAATAGAGGAGGTCAGCAATCACTATGAGTAATAAAATGTTGAATACAGAGACCTGATTGCTTTCCATCCAGGTTGGTTTCGATTAGGAGATGTTGGTATTTTTGATGTAGCAGGGAAAGTTGTTCATCTTGGAGCGAGACTACAGTTTGTTCCTAATCTGGTATCGGGCTTATTTATTTGGACTAAATTTAGTCAGATATCTGATATTGTCAAATCTTGTATCGTGCATTTTGAAAAAAATTTGTCATAATTTCAAAAAAAGTAAAAAATCCTTGAATTATCTGTTAAAAACGGTATAATAGAGTTAATAGGACCGCCCACCTCTCTTTGATGTGACAAGGCGGACATTTTTTTATACGGAAGTTATTATGAAAATTAAAGAATTTAAAACTTGGGATGAGCAGGTGGCCAAATTAATTGAGCACGGTTGTAAAGATATCAAATCAAAGGAGTATGCGATTGATATTTTACAAAAGGTTAATTATTATCGGCTAACTGCTTATTTTTTACCTTTTCGTGATAAAGACACGCAGAAGTATGATTCTAGTAAGGTTTCTTTGGAGAAAATCTATAGAATTGCTTGTTTTGATGCAGAGTTACGCTTGCTTATTTTCAAGTATTTAGAGGATATTGAGTTGTATTTTAGGACTCAAGTTGCCTATCATCATGGAAACAAATACGGAGCTTTAGCTTATAAAGAAGCGATTAACTTTAATAAATTTCATAAACATGATGAATTTTTAGAAGATATTGAAAAAGAATTGAGCCATAGACAAAAAAGCCCGATTTATAAGCATCATCAGCGGAAATATGATGGAGAATTCCCTATTTGGGTTCTAGTAGAATTTTTTACTTTTGGAATGACTTCGAAATTTTTTGCAGATTCTCCGATAGATATTCAACAAGAAATTGCTAAAAATGTCGGTATAAAGTCCACTCAAGTTAGAACCTATCTAGAAGTTGCAGTGGTTTTAAGAAATTACTGCGCCCATTATAATCGATTATACTACACAAGCTTCACAAAGATACCTGGACAACTTCCTGCTCTTATGAATGAAAATAGTAAATTGAGAAATAGACTGATGGCGCAACTTTACGCAGTTAAAAGTCTCTACCCTGTTAAGAAAAAATGGAATGAAGGATTTTTATGTGAATTGTCAGCACTCATTAAACGCTATCAAACAGTGATTCATCTGCATCATATTGGATTTGTGGAGGAGTGGGAAGAAGTACTAAAGAAATGAGGGAGTATGATATGAACACCCTAGAAGAAATCCAAAACTGTTCCGTTGAGTGGAAAGAGTTGGGGGAAGTGGCATTCATAAAGCGTGGGAAAACAATTACATCATTTACTTGAAAAACGAAGTTCTTATGTAGAAATTCGAGATGAATCTTTGAACCTTAAAACAGATGAGATTAATCTAGACTACATTCTTGCATTGATTGTTGAAAAATCGAAGAATTCTGAGTCTAAAGAAGTAATGAAAGCAGAAGTTAGTCGCGTGATTCGTTCTAGTATTGATATTCGTGCCAAAGAAGAGTTGGTAATCGGATTTATCAATGATACCGATTTGCAAAAATTGAAAGACCATGAAGGGATTATCAATGCTTTCTACGAATATGGCAAGGAGCGCAAGAAAATTGCGATTCATGACCTAGCTGAGGCTGAGAAACTTGTAGATGACTATCAATTGTTTATCGACAAATCAATTCAACGAGGTTATGCTGAAAATAGTGGGACTGATTTGGATTCGATTATTCCACCAACCTCTCGTAGACAGGGAGCGCGTGAACGGAAAAAGCAAGAAGTTTTACGTAAGATTCAGTTGTTAGTAGAGACTTATTCAGGTATTTAAGGGGTTGTCAATCAAGGTTTATTAGAAAAATCAGGAACGACAAAAAACACTCTTTATTCGCTCATTTTATAGAAATAACTTTATTTCCATATTCCCCGGAAACTGATAGAAAGCAAGGAGAAACATGGAACAAACTAACCCAAAATCCCAGTGTCAGCAACTCTGGGCTAGAAACAAATACCTCGTTTTGAGTCATTCCAGCAATATTTACAATGAGATTCGCCAATACTTGAAGAATGAAGAGGTGGAGCTGAGTCTGGTTCTGGTTCAAGAGATGATAGACCGTGCCTGTCAAATCCCAGAAAATAGGGGTCAGGTTTGCAATGCCTTTCAGCATATTTGGGGCTATTTCAAAAAGAAAGCGACAGATGCCGAGCGCAAGGACTACATGCTCTTGCTGGATCGCTACCGCTTTGGTCAGGTTTCTAAGGAGGACTTGATCGTTAAAACTCGAGACTTGCTAGATCGCTATCCCAATACCTACTTGCAACATTCGACTTTACTGAAAGGAGACGCCCATGAGACTTTGGCATGAGGCTTTGATTTCACAACTTCCCCGTCCTCAACTCTTGGGGCAACATCGAGAGTGTTGCGCCCTACGTGGCAATGGCTGGGGCAGAAAGCATGCGACGGTGGACTATGTCTTTACTCACTCGCCCTATCGTCTCTATGCCTATCATCGCTTGATCATGGAAGAGATGGCTAATCGAGACTATAAGGTGAGTCCAGAATGGTTGGACAAGAACTACCGTGGTAAGACTTGCCCTTCTTATCAAGAGTTAGCAGAGGAGAAGCTAGGCAAGCCCATCTATAGTGAGCATGATGCAGGATACTATGAGGAATGTTTGGCTAATCTCCGTGAGAAAGGCATTGAGCTGGAGTAAGAGTCAGGATTAGCTCCATATTATAACTCTTCTCGTAATTTTTTCGAATAATAAAGATGAGACCTTTAGAATGATTCTAAGGTCTCCTTTTTATGGGTATTAGAATTTACTTTTAATAACTTTTAAGTTATAATTAAATTGAAAAGAGGTTGCTTGGTGCATACAATTTACTTCTATAAGGACAAAAATGGAAATGAGCCAGTCTTAGATTATATGAGAGAATTGGCTAGAAAGAAGAGTAAGGACAGTCGCATCAAACTCAATAAACTAAATGACTATATCGAGTTGCTTAGTCAGCATGGGACTAGAGTAGGTGAACCCTATATCAAACATTTGGAAGATGAGATTTAGGAGCTTAGACCTCTTAGGGATAGGATATTATTTGTAGCTTGGCTTGGTGGGAGTTTCGTTCTCTTACATCATTTTGCCAAAAAGACTCAGAAAACTCCTAGAAGAGAAATTGAAAAAGCCAAGCGTGAATTGAAGGACTTAAAAGAAAGAAGGTTAAGTGATGAAGAATAGTGCTATTGGGAGTAATTGGAAGGATGTTCGGACAGAACTCTTCACCAAGGAGGAAATCCTTGAGAGTGATATGCGAGTGACTATCATGAGTGAATTAATCGAGGCTAGACATGAGCAAGGTATCAGTCAGAAAAAACTAGAAGAACTCAGTGGAGTGAGCCAGCCTGTCATAGCTAGGATGGAAACTGGCAAGACCAGTCCTCAGTTGGATACCGTCTTAAAAGTCTTAGCCAGTTTAGGAAAGACACTAGCAGTCGTACCACTTGAACAGGAAAAAGGTTGATAGGGATGAAATTACTTGGTTGGCTAAAACCATCCACTGGATAATTTTACTTCCCGTCCGCACTTTTTCAGGGAAATATCAGAATTACAAAAGAAAACCAACCTATAGTCTTTTCTAATAACAAGCCATAGTCACTGATGAGAATCGTCAATAGCTCGTTTGAGCATTCCAACTAAAATACAGCCACCAAACAAGCTATACAAAGGATTTGAGACGCTGGTCTCAAGTCTTTTTCTTTTGACCAAAAGAGTGATATAGTTTCAAACTATATCAAAGCCTAATTATTTACAATTATACAGACAGTTTCTTTTCTGTTAAGATAGTTTCAACAACAAATTTTGGAGGACACATCATGTCAACTACAATCATCGGTTTCCCTCGTTTGGGCGAATTCCGCGAATTGAAATTTACAACTGAAAAATATTTTAGAAAAGAAATCTCAGAAGAAGAACTTTTAGCAGCAGCAAAAGACTTGCGTGCCAAACACTGGAACATTGTCAAAGAAAAAGGCATTACTGAAATTCCATCAAATGACTTTTCTCACTATGACAACTTCCTAGATGCTGCTTTCCTCTTTAACGTGGTGCCAGCTTCTGTTCAAAACTTGGAATTATCAGAACTTGAACGCTACTTTGCTTTGGGACGTGGTTACCAAGGAGAAAAAGGGGACGTTCGTGCCCTTCCGATGAAGAAATGGTTCAACACCAACTACCACTACATCGTGCCTAAATTTGAAAAAGACACTCAAGTTAAATTGGCTGGTCACAAGATCTTTGATGAGTTCCAAGAAGCCAAAGAACTTGGATTGAACACTCGTCCTGTCCTTGTAGGTCCGTTCACTTTCCTTCAATTATCAGACTTTGAGGAAGGCGTGAAAGCAGAAGACTTCGTAGATAGCTTAGTAGCTGCTTACCAAGAAGTTTTTGCTAAATTGGCTGAGCTTGGTGCGACTCGCATCCAACTCGACGAAGCAGCTCTTGTCAAAGATTTGACAGCTGAAGAAAAAACTCTCTTCTTGAACCTCTACAACAAACTCTTGGCTGACAAAAAAGGTCTTGAAGTCTTGCTTCAAACTTACTTCGGAGACGTTCGTGACGTTTATGCTGACCTTGTGAAATTGCCAGTAGATGCCATTGGTCTTGACTTCGTTGAAGGTAAGAAAACTCTTGAACTCGTTAAAGGTGGTTTTCCAGCTGATAAGACACTCTATGCAGGGATTGTCAATGGTAAAAACATCTGGCGCAACAATTACGAAAAGAGCTTGGCTGTTCTTGAGCAAATCCCAGCTGAAAACATCGTTTTGACTAGCTCATGCTCGCTTCTTCATGTGCCATTTACAACTGCTAACGAAGAATTTGAGCCAGCTATCTTGAACCACTTTGCCTTTGCGGTTGAAAAATTGGAAGAACTTCGTGACTTGGATGCTATCCGCAATGGTCAAGGTGAAGAAGCTCTTGCAGCTAACAAAGAACTCTTTGCTACTGAGCGTGTGGGTGAAAATGCAGAACTTCGTGCGCGCATCGCTGGATTGACAGACGCTGACTACACTCGTTTGCCAGCCTTTGCAGAACGTGAAGCTATCCAAGAAGAAGCCTTTAAACTTCCAGCCCTTCCAACAACAACCATCGGTTCATTCCCTCAAACTAAGGAAGTCCGTGCTAAACGTTTGGCTTACCGTAAGGGTGAATTGTCACAAGAAGAATACGACGCTTTCCTTGCTGAAACCATCGACGAATGGATCAAATGGCAAGAAGAAGTTGGATTCGACGTGCTTGTACACGGTGAGTTTGAGCGTAACGACATGGTTGAGTACTTCGGTCAAAACTTGTCCGGTTACCTCTTCTCTAAGAATGGTTGGGTACAATCATACGGTATGCGTGGGGTGAAACCACCAATCATCTGGGGTGACGTCACTCGTCTCAACCCAATCACTGTCAAATGGTCTAGCTACGCACAAAGCCGTACAGACAAACCTGTTAAAGGGATGTTGACTGGACCGGTTACCATCCTCAACTGGTCATTCCCACGTGAAGACATCTCTATCAAGGACTCAACTCTTCAAATCGCTCTTGCCATCAAGGATGAAGTTCTTGACCTTGAAGCTGCTGGTGTGAAAATCATCCAAATTGACGAAGCTGCTCTTCGTGAGAAATTGCCACTCCGTCGCAGCGACTGGTACGAAGACTACCTTGACTGGGCAATTCCTGCCTTCCGCTTGGTACACTCTACAGTAGCACCAGACACACAAATCCACACTCACATGTGTTACTCAGAATTTACAGATATCATCCCAGCCATCGACAACATGGATGCGGACGTTATTTCCTTTGAAGCAAGCCGTTCAAATCTTGAAATCTTGGACGAACTCAAAGCAAAAAACTTCCAAACAGAAGTGGGACCTGGGGTTTACGATATCCACTCTCCTCGTGTGCCTAATGAAGGCGAAATCGACCACACAATTGATGCTATTCTTGCCAAAGTACCAAGCAAGAAAGTTTGGATCAACCCTGACTGTGGTTTGAAAACACGTGGTATTCCAGAAACAAAAGAAAGCTTGATCCGCCTTGTAGAAGCAGCTAAAGCTGCGCGTGAGAAATTGTAAGAACCCATTTCTCCCTACACGGTTGATCAGTAAGAAATCAACTAGAAAAGGTTAATATATATGTCACGCCAAACACCGTCACTTTCATTTGAAGTGTTCCCTCCAAACCCAGCTGTGGGTAATGATAAAATTATTTCAGCTTTGCAGGATATGCGGGAGCTAACACCGCACTTTATCAGTGTGACTGCCAGCAATAATAAATTTAATATCAAGGAAACAACGGTTCGTTTGGCTGACTTTATCCAGAATGACTTGGCGATTCCAACCATTGCCCACTTGCCAGCCATCTATCTGACTAAGGACAAGGTTGCTGAAACAATTGCAGACTTGGATAAGGTTGGGGTACAGAAAATCTTGGCCTTGCGTGGGGATATTATCCCTGATGTGGAACCACAAAAGGATTTCCGCTACGCAACGGATTTGATCGAGTTCATCAAGGAACAAGCTCCTCACTTTGATATTATTGGCGCTTGCTACCCAGAGGGGCACCCTGACTCGCCAAACCAAATCTCAGATATTCAAAATCTCAAGAAGAAAGTGGATGCAGGCTGTTCCAGCCTCGTAACGCAGCTTTTCTTTGACAATGAGCGTTTCTACGATTTCCAAGACAAGTGTACCTTGGCAGGGATTGATGTTCCCATTCATGCGGGGATCATGCCCATTCTTAACCGTAACCAAGCGCTTCGTCTCTTGAAAACATGTGAGAATATCCATCTTCCACGTAAATTTAAGGCCATCTTGGACAAGTATGAGCATGACCCTGAGTCGCTCAGAGCAGCAGGACTTGCCTATGCAGTGGATCAGATCGTGGACTTGGTAACTCAAGATGTCGCAGGTGTGCATCTCTACACCATGAACAATGCTGAAACAGCCAAATACATCCACCAAGCAACCCATGCCTTGTTTAATCATCAGTCTTTAGGGTAATCGATTCTTTAACCACTGAGACGACAGCTTGTCATTTACTTGTTTTTAAATGAAAAATGACAGTTGCGAAAGCCGAAGGATTTGCTAAATAAAATAAACAACAAACCATTCCTCTTTTATGGGGGAATGGTTCCTTTTTAATAGAAAAGCCCGCACTTTTTAAGAAAAATATGATAAAATAGACTCTGTACGTACTTGATACAAAGATGAGGGTATAAACATATTCTTAGCTATTCAAATCTGCTATGCTATAAAAGATACAAATGCTAAAGAATAATATTTTTAAACTTTTCAAGGTATTTAGGTAGTTGAACACGGGCTAAATCCCTAGTGAAAAAGATAGATTTCCTGGTGTGCATTGCACACTGCGTCAATCTCCTATTTTCATACGGGATTCTTTACGCCCTTTGTATCCTGATTTTTGTAGGCAAGGCGTATAATTTCAGCAATCCAAAGGGGATTAAAATGACAAAACAAGTGTTTCAAACGACTTTTGCGGGTCGTGAGTTGATCGTAGAGACTGGCCAGGTTGCTAAGCAAGCAAATGGCGCAGTTGTCGTGCGTTACGGTGAGTCAACTGTCTTGACTGCAGCCGTCATGTCTAAGAAAATGGCAACTGGGGATTTCTTCCCACTTCAAGTCAACTACGAAGAAAAAATGTATGCGGCTGGGAAGTTTCCTGGTGGATTTATGAAACGTGAAGGACGTCCTTCAACAGATGCGACCTTGACAGCGCGTTTGATTGACCGTCCAATCCGTCCTATGTTTGCGGAAGGTTTCCGTAACGAAGTGCAAGTGATCAACACCGTCCTTTCTTATGATGAAAATGCCTCTGCTCCAATGGCGGCTATGTTTGGATCATCATTGGCATTGTCTATCTCAGATATTCCATTTGACGGACCAATTGCTGGGGTACAAGTGGGTTATGTGGATGGTCAAATCATCATTAACCCTACTCAAGAACAAGCTGAGCAATCGCTTCTTGAATTGACAGTAGCTGGTACCAAATACGCTATCAACATGGTAGAGTCTGGTGCCAAAGAATTGTCAGAAGAGATCATGTTGGAAGCCCTTCTGAAAGGGCACGAAGCTGTTAAAGAATTGATTGCCTTCCAAGAAGAAATCGTTGCAGCAGTTGGTAAGGAAAAAGCAGAAGTGGAATTGCTTCACGTAGATGCTGAATTACAGGCTGAAATCATCGCAGCTTACAACAGTGATCTCCAAAAAGCGGTCCAAGTAGAAGAAAAATTGGCGCGTGAAGCTGCAACTCAAGCAGTTAAGGACCAAGTGACTGCTGTTTACGAAGAAAAATATGCAGACCACGAAGAATTTGATCGTATCATGCGTGATGTGGCTGAAATCTTGGAACAAATGGAACACGCTGAAGTGCGCCGTTTGATCACAGAAGACAAGGTGCGTCCTGACGGTCGTAAGGTTGATGAAATCCGTCCATTGGATGCACAAGTGGACTACCTTCCTCGCGTACACGGTTCCGGTCTCTTCACGCGAGGACAAACTCAGGCTCTTTCTATCTTGACCTTGGCACCAATGGGTGAAACGCAAATCATTGATGGTTTGGACCCAGAGTACAAGAAACGCTTTATGCACCACTATAACTTCCCTCAATACTCTGTAGGGGAAACAGGTCGTTATGGTGCACCAGGTCGTCGTGAAATTGGTCACGGTGCTCTCGGTGAGCGTGCTCTTGCTCAAGTCTTGCCAAGTTTGGAAGAATTCCCGTATGCGATCCGCTTGGTAGCTGAGGTTTTGGAATCAAATGGTTCTTCATCTCAAGCTTCCATCTGTGCGGGAACGCTTGCCCTTATGGCTGGGGGTGTGCCAATCAAGGCGCCAGTAGCTGGTATTGCCATGGGACTTATCTCAGATGGAAATAACTATACAGTATTGACAGATATCCAAGGATTGGAAGACCACTTCGGTGATATGGACTTTAAGGTTGCAGGAACTCGTGACGGGATTACAGCCCTTCAAATGGATATCAAGATCCAAGGAATTACTGCAGAAATCTTGACTGAGGCCCTTACCCAAGCCAAGAAAGCGCGTTTTGAAATCCTTGATGTGATTGAAGCAACTATTCCAGAAGTTCGTCCAGAATTGGCTCCAACTGCACCGAAAATTGATACTATCAAGATTGATGTGGACAAAATTAAGATTGTCATCGGTAAGGGTGGAGAAACCATCGACAAGATTATCGCTGAGACAGGCGTTAAGATTGATATCGACGAAGAAGGTAATGTTTCTATTTACTCTAGCGACCAAGATGCTATTAACCGTACCAAAGAAATCATTGCTGGTCTAGTTCGTGAAGCCAAAGTAGATGAAGTTTACCATGCTAAGGTTGTTCGTATCGAGAAATTTGGTGCCTTTGTCAACCTCTTTGATAAGACAGATGCACTTGTGCACATTTCTGAAATGGCTTGGACTCGTACTAACCGTGTCGAGGACTTGGTAGCTATCGGTGATGAAGTCGATGTTAAGGTTATCAAGATTGATGAAAAAGGCCGTATCGATGCCTCTATGAAAGTTCTTCTTCCTCGTCCGCCAAAACCTGAGCATGATGAAAAAAGTGAAAAGTCTGAGCGACCTCACCGTCCACGTCATCACAAGGACCACAAACCTAAGAAAGAAGTTACAGAAACACCAAAAGATTCAGAATAAGAAAAGGAGAAATGTATGGGATGGTGGCGCGAAACCATTGATATTGTAAAAGAAAATGATCCAGCGGCACGCAACAGTTTAGAAGTTTTGCTGACTTATCCAGGTGTCAAGGCCTTAGCTGCCCACCGTCTCTCGCATTTTTTATGGAATCATGGCTTCAAACTCCTGGCTCGTATGCACAGTCAGTTTTGGCGCTTTTGGACTCAAATCGAGATTCATCCGGGTGCCCAGATTGACTCAGGTGTTTTTATTGACCATGGTTCAGGCCTGGTGATTGGAGAGACGGCGATTGTTGAAAAAGGCGTTCTTCTCTATCACGGAGTAACCCTTGGTGGAACAGGGAAGGATGTTGGCAAACGCCATCCGACTGTGCGTAAAGGAGCTCTCATATCAGCCCATGCCCAAGTCATTGGACCGGTAGAAATCGGTGAAAATGCCAAAGTCGGTGCTGCCGCAGTAGTCGTGGCAGACGTACCTAGTGATGTAACGGTTGTCGGAATCCCGGCTAAGATCGTCCGAGTTCATGGACAGAAAGATGAGCCTATCATCCACGAAGTTGAAGAAAAACGTGAGTATTACGTCAATAAACTCGAGCAGGCTAGAGAAGCCAGTCACAGATCGTCTGGTTTGTAGAGGATAGCTATATGATTCAAGCAAGAAATAAGTTAAGCAAAGAGGAGTTATCTGAGGCGAAAAAACTAATTGACTGTTGCCAAGCCTATGATGGAACTTATCGTGCTCCCTATCTTTCTAACATGCTTAATTTTGACCCCAACATGCCCGCCTTTTTCCTTTATTATGAAAAAGGCGAACTTGTTGGTCTATTAACTGTCTATGCTGATGACCAAGATGTGGAAGTGACGATACTGGTTCATCCAAATCATCGCCGTCAGGGAATTGCGCGTGCTTTGTTTACGAGTTTTGAGAAAGAAACGGCTTCTTTTCCTATTCGTTCAGTTACTTTTCAGACAGAACGTATTTTTCTAGAGCGTCATCCTGATTTTGTCAGCAACTGGGGATTGGTCGAGGATGAAAATACAGAAATCTGGTTAGGTAAGGATAGAAGACCTTATCCGTTAGCAAAACTTTCCAATCTTGAAGTTTTGTTAGCAGATAGTTCATATCAGGAGCAAATTAGCCAGTTACAATTTCAGGCATTTTCAGAGGAGCATGAATCGAGAGAAGTTGCGGATAGATATGTTGCTGAAGCTCTAAAAGATCCAGAAAGTCGCCTATATATTTTATTAAAAAACGGTCAGGTTATTGGAACTTGCACGGTAGATTTATCGACTAATACGAATTACCTCTATGGTTTGGCAATATCGGAACCTGAACGTGGAAAAGGCTATGGAAGCTATTTAGCAAAATCCCTTGTCAACCAACTAATTGAGCAAAATGATAAGGGATTTCAGATTGCAGTGGAAGATAGCAACGTAGGTGCCAAGCGCTTGTATGAAAAAATCGGCTTTGTCAAACAGACACAGGTAGTTTATCTGAATGAGAAAGAGTAGAAAAATGCTATTAGAAGAATTCGAAAATGTACCTGCGGTTATCGAACCAACTGATCGAAGTATTCGTGATGGTGGAGAAGTCTGTGACACGATTATTTTATCTTTTAATGGAGAAATCGTTGAACGAGTAAAGCAGTTTGAAGATGTTTATGAAGGTGGCTATCTAACCAATCTAAATGGCAGACTTCCATGGTATATCTATGAAAAAGATGGGAGTAAGGTAGCAGTTGCTATAGCTACGATTGGAGCCCCGATGGTTGTTGGACTCTTAGAAGAACTCAAAGCAAGAGGATTTAAGAACTTTATTGTGTTGGGTTCTTGCGGAGTTCTAGATCAGTCTATTCAGGCAGATAAGATTATCCTACCAAGTTCAGCTCTACGTGATGAAGGTACAAGTTACCATTACGCTCCTCCAAGTGATGAGATAGCTTATGACGAAACTTTGCTCTTAACCATGGAAGAAGCTTTGAACAAATCTGGCATTGAGCACATTCGAACAAAGGCTTGGACGACTGATGCTTTCTATCGTGAAACAGCCGATAAGGTCAAACGTAGATTAGCAGCAGGTGCGACTGTTGTGGATATGGAAGCTTCTGCAATCATTGCTTGGACGCAATTTCGACAAGCAAAAGTCTATCAATTTTTTTATACGGCTGATTATGTTGACCATCACAATCATGAGTGGGATGCAAGACATGAAGAAAGAAAAGCAGATGCTATGACTTTCTTTGAGATAGCATTAGTAATTGCTAGAGAGTTGGATTGAAACTACTTTTTACGATAAACAAGAAACAGAAAGGAGACAGTGAATGATTAAAATCTATGACACCATGTCTCGTGATTTGCGAGAATTTGTCCCTATCGAGGACGGCAAGGTTAAGATGTATGTCTGTGGGCCAACCGTCTATAACTATATCCATGTGGGGAATGCCCGTTCAACAGTGGCTTTTGATACCATTCGTCGTTACTTTGAATACCGCGGTTACGAAGTTGCCTATATTTCCAACTTTACGGATGTGGATGATAAGATTATTAACCGTGCCAAGGAAGAAGGCATCACGCCTCAGGAGGTTGCGGATAAGTACATCGCTGCCTTTCGTGAGGATGTGACAGCCTTGGGCGTAAAACCTGCGACTCGCCATCCACGTGTAGTAGAGTTTATGGAGGACATCATCCGTTTTGTGGAAGACTTGATCGAGAAAGGCTTTGCCTATGAGAGTCAAGGGGACGTTTACTTCCGTGTGGAAAAATCCCACAACTATGCTAAATTGGCCAATAAAACCTTGGAAGATTTGGAGCTGGGTGCTTCAGGTCGTACCGATGAAGAAACGGCTCGCAAGGAAAATCCTGTAGACTTTGCCCTTTGGAAAGCTGCAAAACCAGGCGAGATTTCTTGGGATAGTCCTTGGGGGCCTGGTCGTCCGGGCTGGCATATCGAGTGTTCGGTCATGTCGACAGAGATTTTGGGAGATACCATTGATATTCACGGTGGTGGAGCCGATCTGGAGTTTCCGCATCATACCAATGAAATTGCCCAGTCAGAAGCTAAAACAGGCAAGACTTTTGCCAACTACTGGATGCACAATGGTTTTGTCAATATTGACAATGTCAAGATGTCTAAATCCTTGGGGAATTTCATCACAGTCCATGATGCCCTCAAAACCATTGATGGGCAAGTGCTTCGTTTCTTCTTTGCCACTCAGCATTACCGCAAGCCAATCAACTTTACGGAAAAAGCAGTGCGAGACGCTGAGACCAATCTCAAGTATTTGAAGAACACTTATGAGCAACCATTTACAGGAAAAGTGGATGTCAAAGAGTTACAAGCCTTTAAAGATAAGTTTGTAGCTGTTATGGATGAGGATTTCAACTCTGCCAACGGTATCACAGTAGTCTTTGAAATGGCCAAATGGATCAATTCTGGCAACTATGATGCAAGTGTTAAGGAAGCTCTTGCGGATATGTTAGAAGTCTTCGGAATTGTCTTTGTCGAGGAAGTTTTGGATGCAGATATCGAGGCCTTGATCCAAAAACGCCAAGAAGCGCGTGCCAATCGTGGCTTTGCGACAGCAGACAAAATCCGTGACCAATTGGCGGCTCAAGGAATTAAGCTCCTTGACACCAAGGATGGAGTGAGGTGGACACGTGATTGATGTCAATCTCATTAACGGGATTGCGTTAGCTTTTGAGGGGGATGCGGTGTATTCTATGTATATTCGCCGCCACCTCATCCTCAAAGGTATGACCAAACCCAATAAACTTCACCAAGAGGCGACCAAGTATGTCTCAGCCAAGGCTCAGGCTCGCTTGATTTCTCTCATGCTAGAGGACCATATTCTCACTGAAAAAGAAGAAGAAATCTATAAACGTGGTCGCAATACCAATAGCCACACAAAGGCTAAAAATGCTGATGTGGTGACTTACCGCATGTCTACTGGCTTTGAAGCGGTCATGGGCTATCTCCATCTGACTGAAAATGTGGAGCGTCTAGAGACCTTAATTTCTTGGTGCATCCAAAAAGTGGAGGGCTAGGGCATGATTGCAAAAGAACTACAAGACTGGTTTCCTGAGGCTCAGATTTTAGATCAACCAGTAGAGAAACCAGGCTATCTCACTCTCCCTTTGTCTTCTCAGCAGTGGATTTTGCTGGAGGAAGCTGGGCTCAGCGAGCGTGAAAAGCAGCTGGTTGCCCTTTTGACCCAGCAGGATCAGGCTCATTCGCTCAATCCTTGGTATCCCTATCTGATTGAGGGGAAGGGGCAGGCGCCTCAAACTTTTAAAAAGATTCAGCTGGTTTATTGCCATCTGTCTTATTACCAACAGGAAAATCTAGCCTCTTGGCTGGATATGATGCAAACTCTCTTTCCCAACTGCCAGACAGTGTTACAAGTCGGTGCTCAGGACTATGTTTTTGTGCTTCAACAAGATAAGTACACTTCTGTAAGAGCTATTTTAAGTGATACGATTGAAGCAGTGGAGTACGATTTTGGACTTCGTCTCTCTATCATGTTAGGCCAGGTGTGGTCTCAGACAGGACATCAAGCCCTATCAGACTTAATCAAAGCAGAGCGAGATTTGTTTAAGACTTGGTGGCGCCAAGGTCATCAAGGTGTTCACACCTTTTCACAGCTCTATCTATGGAGTATGGGGGAAAGACTTGTGGAACTGAGAGTCATTAAAGAATGCCTGCATCAGATGATTTTGGATCAGGATCAGATTCAGGAAATTATCCTTTCTCTCTGGGAAAACAGTGCGGTCTTAACTAAAACAGCCCAGCAACTCTATCTGCACCGCAATTCTCTCCAATACAAGATTGATAGATGGGAAGAATTGACAGGGCTACAGTTGAAGGAATTGACCGACTTGACCTTGTGTTATCAGTTGATTTTACCAGATATTCTCTAAAGTTTTGTGCAAGTTGCACAGAACTTTTTTATTTTTTTGGTCACCTTGCCATAGAAAAGTAAAGCGTTTTCATCTATAATAAAACTATCAAAAGACAAAAGGAGTTCACCTCGATGGTAGAATTAAATCTTAAAAACATTTACAAAAAATATCCAAACAGCGAACACTACTCAGTTGAAGACTTCAACTTGGACATCAAAGACAAAGAATTTATCGTTTTCGTAGGTCCTTCAGGATGTGGTAAATCAACAACTCTTCGTATGATTGCTGGTCTTGAAGACATTACAGAAGGTACTGCATCTATCGATGGCGTGGTTGTCAACGACGTAGCTCCAAAAGACCGTGACATCGCCATGGTATTCCAAAACTACGCTCTTTACCCACACATGACTGTATATGACAACATGGCTTTCGGTTTGAAATTGCGTAAATACAGCAAGGAAGATATCGACAAACGTGTACAAGAAGCAGCAGCAATCCTTGGTTTGAAAGAATTCTTGGATCGTAAACCTGCTGACCTCTCAGGTGGTCAACGTCAACGTGTTGCCATGGGTCGTGCCATCGTCCGTGATGCAAAAGTGTTCTTGATGGACGAACCTTTGTCAAACTTGGATGCCAAACTTCGTGTATCGATGCGTGCTGAAATTGCGAAGATTCACCGTCGTATCGGAGCTACAACTATCTACGTAACCCACGACCAAACAGAAGCGATGACTCTTGCAGACCGTATCGTTATCATGTCAGCAACTAAGAACCCTGCTGGTACAGGTACTATCGGACGTGTTGAACAAATCGGAACTCCTCAAGAAGTTTACAAAAACCCAGTTAATAAATTTGTAGCAGGATTTATCGGAAGCCCAGCTATGAACTTCATCAATGTGAAATTAGAAGGCAATGAAATTGTTTCAGACGGTTTCCGCTTGAAAGTTCCAGAAGGTGCTTTGAAAGTTCTTCGTGAAAAAGGCTACGAAGGAAAAGAATTGATCTTCGGTATCCGTCCAGAAGACGTGAATGCAGAACCTGCTTTCCTTGAAACATTCCCAGAATCAGTTGTCAAAGCTACTATCTCAGTATCAGAATTGCTTGGTTCAGAATCTCACCTTTACTGCCAAGTTGGTAAAGACGAATTTGTTGCCAAAGTAGATGCTCGTGACTACTTGCAAACAGGTGCGACAGTTGAACTTGGATTTGACTTGAACAAAGCACACTTCTTCGACGTAGAAACTGAAAAAACAGTTTACTAAGCAAATGAAATGTCAAAACACTGCTAGAGAAATCTGGCAGTGTTTTTGCTGGTTAAAAAGAAGCAGGACGAGTCTCGCCTTGCTTCTATTATGTTATTCTTCCTTTTTCTTGAGAGAAAGTCCGAGCCCTGCTAGAATGACACCTAGGAAGGTTAGGATAGACGTTTTCTCACCTGTATTTGGTAGGGTAGTAGCTACTGGATTATGAGCGCTTGGTAAAATAATAGTTTGACCACCGTTTGAAAGAGTGATTGCATCGCCTTGATTTTGTTCCTGCGTATCTTGGACTTCGTGGTGATTTGTTTCTGCAGGTTCAGTCTTAGGCTCTACATAGAGAAGGCGGTATTCGCCGAACCCTTCTTGGTCGGAGCTAGCTAGATATTGAATGTCACCATCTGTGCCAACCAAGTCTTTGGCCTTATCAGCTGTCAAGAAGCGAACATCCAACCCTTTTATGCTATTTGTGAAGTGCCAGTTTTTATCTGCACTTGGGTTGATATTTTTTACATCGAGGATATAGTTGATGATAACCTGGCGATTTTCAAGTCCGAGGAGACGATTGAGGCTAGCATCACGAACGCCAGGGAATTTACCATTTGCGCGATAATTGTTGGTTACCACGATGAATTCCTGATCTGGACGGACATCGTTTCCTTGGTATTTTAGATTGCGGACACGACTAGCATCTGGGTGGATCAACTTACCTTCGCGATCGTATTTATTTGGTTGGGTGACATCGTACTCATAGGTCACTCCGTCAATCACATCAAAGTTATAAGTGCGGTAGCTTGGATTGATGAGCTGTTGCGCTTCTTTTTTAGTTGGATCAATGGTGTTGAACTGACCAGCAGACATTTCCAACCATTCTTTGAGTTGAGCTCCAGTGACTTTTAGGATGGCCGTGACATTGTCGTAGAGGTAGAGATCGGCTACGTTTTTGATGGCGATTGGGCCAGCTGGAATATCTGTATAGGCTGTAGCATCTCCACGAGTACCCGCCTTAAACGGTGCAGCAGCTGAGAGAATAGGAAGATCTCCTTCAGGAGTTCCTGCCAGTTCTTTCTTAGCATACCAGATTTGTGCGTTATTGACGATTTGGACAGATGGATCATCCTTGACAAGGGCAAAATAACTCGTGATTGGTGCAGTCGTTGTTCCGACTTGTTGACGAACGTATTGGATGGTTCCTTCGTGGGCTGTTTTGGCAATTTCTTTGATTCGTTCATCAGCGTCTTTGGACTTAGTGTGAATCTTGCGAATAGAGCCTTTGCTGTTGGCAACAGTCCATTTTCCATTTTTGTAGATAAGGTTGAGGTCGATAATGCCGAGGTGGTCACCATATTTTCCAGCCATGGTTACAGGAGTACCGTTGATTTTGCCATTTACGCCATCAACACCAGCATATTTTTCATAAAAGCCAGTGCCATTTCCACTTGGAAATTCAGCGTGAGAATGCCCTGTTACGACTGCATCCACACCAGGTAGGCTTGCAATTTGATAGCCTTCGTTTTCTTCCCCTTTTTCGTACTTATCATCTCCGATGCCTGAGTGAGAGAGTACAAGAGTAATGTCTGCACCTGCTTTGCGCATTTCAGGGATAATCTTTTGAATAGCTTCTACAGAGTCATTGACCTGAATCTTTCCTTCAAGGTTGGCCTTATCCCGGCTGAGAATTTGAGGGGGAACGATTCCAGTCACCCCAATTTTGACGGTCGTTTTGCGACCAGTTTTATCAACAAAGGTTTTGCTGATGATTTTATAGGGGTCATAGACATAAGCGCCCGTTTTAGGATCTACAACATTGGCGTTGACAATTGGCATTCCAGCTGTATCAATGACACGTTTGAGGTAGTCTAAACCATAGTTAAACTCATGGTTTCCAAGTGTTCCAGCTTCAAAACCAAGCTTTTGAAGGGCTGCATACATAGGGTGTTGCTCCCCTTCTTTGACCGGGTTAACGATGGCTTTGTAGGTTCCAAGTGGCGTTCCTTGGATCGTATCTCCATTATCTACAAGAAGTGTATTGCTATTTTCTTTTTTAGCTTCTTCGATGAGAACAGCTGTCTTTGCTAGTCCAACATTTTCAGCAGGTTTGTCTTGGTAATAATCATAGTTAACTAGATTGGTGTGGAGGTCAGTTGTTGCAAGGATGCGGACATCGACTTCCTGTCCTTCTGTTGGTTGAAGGGCTTTGTCGTCTGCAAGGCTTCCTTCTTTAGAAGGGGTTGTTTCAGTGCTTGCTACTGGAGTAGCATTTTCATCTTGCTTAGCAGGGGCGTCCGTTTTTTCAGATGCCGTTTCCTTTTCATTTCCAGTAGCTGCAACAGATTTCTCTGATTGATTTGCTACTGGTGTAGGTGTTGTGCTAGTATCTAGATTTGTAGCTTTTTCATCTGCTTGTGCAGTAGAAGCTGCAAATATAGCTGCAGTCAGACCTAAAAGGGCTGCTTGTTTACGAAATGATGACATAAAAATCTCCTCAAAAATAGTTTCACTCTATTATACAGGATGGAAGCCAATCAATCAAGTTAAATACGAATGTTTTTTATAAAATTTGTTTAAAATGATAAGAAATAGCTAGTTTGTTTATAAAATCCACTCATTAATTATAAAAGTAAATAGAAATAATAAAACAGTTTAAAGTTTATTGTTCTTTTTGAGATCCTTGTAAGGAATGGAGTAAATTATAGAACTGCAGAGCTTTTCTAGTTTTCATATCCTTAAAAAAGTGATAAAATGGTAGGAAGAATTGGAGAGTATAGATGCCGAAAGAAGTGAATTTGACGGGCGATCAGGTAGTCGCTTTAACGAAAGAATATTTAACAAAGGAAGATGTTGCTTTTGTACAAAAAGCATTGATTTACGCAGTTGATTGTCATAGTGGGCAGTTTCGGAAATCAGGTGAGCCCTATATTATCCATCCCATTCAGGTAGCAGGCATTCTGGCTAAACTCAAGCTGGATGCCGTAACCGTTGCCTGTGGTTTTTTGCATGACGTGGTTGAGGATACAGATGCGACACTGGATGATCTGGAGCGGGAGTTCGGTCATGATGTTCGGATTATCGTTGATGGGGTGACCAAGCTTGGTAAGGTTGAGTACAAATCACTCGAGGAACAATTGGCAGAAAATCACCGCAAGATGCTTATGGCCATGTCAGAGGATATCCGTGTTATCTTGGTTAAATTATCGGACCGTTTGCACAATATGCGGACTCTCAAACACCTGCGAAAGGACAAGCAAGAACGGATTTCCAGAGAAACCATGGAAATTTACGCACCACTTGCTCATCGTCTAGGGATTTCCAGTGTCAAGTGGGAGTTGGAAGATCTATCTTTCCGTTACCTCAATCCAACTGAGTTTTACAAAATCACTCACATGATGAAGGAAAAACGCAGAGAACGTGAGGCTTTGGTCGATGAAGTCGTAACCAAGTTGGAAGAGTATGCTACCGAACGCAATCTCAAAGGAAAAATCTATGGTCGTCCTAAGCATATCTATTCGATTTACCGCAAGATGCAGGATAAGAAGAAACGCTTTGAGGAAATTTATGACCTGATTGCCATTCGCTGTATCTTAGATACCCAGAGTGATGTCTATGCTATGCTAGGTTATGTGCATGAGCTTTGGAAACCAATGCCAGGCCGCTTCAAAGACTATATCGCCAATCGCAAGGCTAACGGTTACCAGTCTATTCATACGACTGTTTATGGGCCAAAAGGACCGATTGAATTTCAGATTCGTACTAAAGAAATGCACGAGGTGGCTGAGTACGGGGTTGCGGCTCACTGGGCTTATAAGAAAGGCATTAAAGGGCAGGTCAACAGCAAGGAATCTGCTATTGGGATGAACTGGATCAAGGAGATGATGGAGCTCCAAGACCAGGCTGATGATGCCAAGGAATTTGTGGACTCTGTTAAAGAAAACTATCTGGCGGAGGAGATTTACGTCTTTACTCCAGATGGTGCGGTTCGCTCCCTTCCAAAAGATTCAGGACCGATTGACTTTGCCTATGAAATCCATACCAAAGTCGGTGAAAAAGCGACTGGTGCCAAGGTCAATGGCCGTATGGTTCCGCTGACAACCAAGCTCAAGACAGGGGATCAGGTTGAAATTATCACCAATCCCAACTCCTTTGGTCCGAGTCGTGATTGGCTCAACATGGTCAAGACCAGTAAGGCGCGCAACAAGATTCGTCAGTTCTTTAAAAATCAAGACAAGGAATTATCCGTTAACAAGGGCCGTGAAATGTTGATGGCCCAATTCCAAGAAAACGGCTATGTAGCCAATAAATTCATGGACAAGCGTCACATGGACGAGGTTCTTCAAAAGACCAGCTACAAGACAGAGGAAGCCCTCTATGCAGCCATTGGTTTTGGAGAAATTGGCGCTATTACCGTCTTTAACCGTTTGACAGAAAAGGAACGTCGTGAGGAAGAGCGTGCCAAGGCCAAAGCGGAGGCAGAAGAGCTTGTCAAAGGTGGCGAAGTTAAGGTCGAGAACAAAGAAACTCTCAAGGTCAAGCATGAGGGTGGTGTGGTCATTGAAGGTGCTTCAGGTCTCCTAGTTCGGATTGCTAAGTGTTGCAATCCAGTTCCGGGTGACGACATTGTCGGCTACATTACTAAGGGACGCGGTGTAGCTATTCACCGTGTGGACTGTATGAACCTGCGCGCCCAAGAAAACTATGAGCAACGTCTCCTTGATGTGGAATGGGAAGATCAATTCTCAAGCAAGGAATACACTGCTCACATCGATATCTACGGCCTCAACCGTACAGGGCTTTTGAACGATGTTTTACAAGTTCTCTCCAACACAACTAAGAATATCTCAACCGTTAATGCTCAACCAACCAAGGATATGAAATTTGCTAATATCCATGTCTCATTTGGTATTTCCAACCTCTCTACACTGACCACAGTCGTGGACAAGATTAAGAGTGTGCCAGAGGTCTACTCTGTCAAACGGACCAACGGCTAATTCTCCCTTCAGTTACTAGAAAGGCTATTATGAAAATCATTATCCAACGGGTTAAAAAAGCTCAAGTCAGTATCGAAGGTCAGGTTCATGGAAAAATTAATCAGGGACTCTTATTACTGGTCGGTGTTGGGCCAGAGGACCAAGAGGAAGATCTGGACTATGCTGTGAGAAAGCTTGTCAACATGCGGATTTTTTCTGATGCAGAAGGCAAGATGAATCTGTCTGTCAAGGATATCAAGGGGGAAATCCTTTCTATTTCCCAGTTTACCCTCTTTGCGGATACCAAGAAAGGCAATCGTCCAGCTTTTACAGGTGCAGCCAAGCCGGATATGGCATCAGAATTCTATGATGCTCTCAATCAAATGCTAGCGCAAGAAGTGCCCGTTCAGACAGGCATCTTTGGAGCGGATATGCAGGTGGAGCTGGTAAATGATGGACCAGTCACCATCATTCTTGATACTAAAAATAGATAAGAAAACCAAGCCCAGTTGGCTTGGTTTTTGTTTATAGACACTCCCAGAAGGCGATGTGTTTGTTGTAAAAGTCGGGATAGTTTTCTCTTAGGTGGCTAGCCGTTATATAATATAAAGTAGAATGACAGGAAGTAAAGACTGGAGTAAGAGAGTAGAAATATTGAGGGCCAGTGATGGATAAAAAGACAAATAATAGAAAATCGCTGATGAGCACTCCTAAATAGTAGAAACGAATCTTTTTATTGATTTGAGAATAAATCTCAGAGAACTGTTTTTTGAGTTGGAAGACCAAGCGAGACAGCAGTAGTCCTTGAGCAAGGATGAAAATGAAGCAAAAAATCAGGCCTCTCTCCAAAGAAAGTTCGTATCGGGGTCTGAAAGTTACCAACAGTAGCAAATCGCTGACTACAATGGCTGCAAAATGGATTCTAAAGAGCTTTTTCATAGGAAGACCTCCCTCTTTTATCTAGCTTCATTCTACACTAAATAAATAGGACTTACAAGCCAAATGACAAAAAATCCCTGAAAGGAACTTCTTTCAGGAATAAGGGCTTAGTTGATTTTTTCGACATAGAGTTGTTTGGCGATATCGATGCTAACTTGGAAGTCTTCACCTTTGTTGACCAGTGTAAAGGTATTGGAAAAATTATCAAACTGCTTGACTTTGACTTGGTCACCGATATGGATTTCATGCTTTTCTAGATATTTGAGTAGTTCAAAACTATCATGAACGCGAGTCAGGAGATAGGTTCCAGCTTCTTGGACGTCTGCCAGTGGTAAGTTGTTGATTTCAACCAATAGCTCCCCCTTGGCTGGGATGGTTCCTCCGTGGGGGCAGGTTTTAGGGAAGCCAAGCAGTTTATCCAGTCTCTCTACGAAGTGGTCAGATACAGTGTGCTCTAGGACCTCAGCTTCCTCGTGGATCTGGTCACTGGTATAGTCGAGATGGTGAACTAGAAAGACTTCAATCAATCGGTGTTTGCGATAGAGCTCGGAGACTAGTTTGAGCCCAATATCTGTCAATAGATAGCCATTCTCCTTGTCCTTGAGGATGAGATTTTCACTTTTCATGCGTTTGATCATCTCTGTTACAGCAGGTGGAGAGACCTGCATACGGGCAGCAATTTCCTTATTGGTGATTTTTTGCATTTCCGTACCGATTTCATAAATACATTTTAGGTAGTCTTCTTTATTTGGCGTCATTCGTTTCCTCTTGTCTTTTCTCTCCATCTAGTATATCAAAAAAAGCTAGATTTCTCTAGCCTCTGCCCTAATGGCTTTGATTTTAGTCCAGTTCTTTCACTGCAGCAATAGCAGCTTCAAAGTCTGGTTCCGTGTTGATGTTATCAACGTATTCTACGTAACGGATGACATTATCAGTGTCGAGAACAAAGACAGCACGTGCAAGGAGATGCCATTCGTTGATCAAGAGGGCATAATCGCGCCCGAAAGAATGGTCGAAGTAGTCTGAGAGCATGATGGCATTGTCAAGACCTTCAGCCCCACACCAGCGTCCTTGGGCAAATGGTAGGTCCATAGAAACAGTAAGAACGACGGTATTGTCGAGGTTGGCTAGTTCTTGGTTGAATCGACGTGTTTGCGTTGAGCAGATACCGGTATCGATAGAAGGGACAACACTCAAGACTTTTTTCTTTCCATCAAAGTCAGCTAGCGTTTTTTTAGAGAGATCTGTTGTAGTGAGAGAAAAGTCAAGTGCCTTGTCTCCGACTTGCAGTTGTTTACCTGTAAAGGTTACAGGATTTCCGAGAAAAGTGGTCATGAAACTACTCCATTCTTTTTTCTTTTATTTTACCGAGAATTGTCAGATTTTTCCAATGATTTGACTGGAAATTAAAAGAGAAAAAAACGACCGTTCATGTGAGAACGACGTTTTTAATGGCTTACTTAGACAAACCTTCAGCAATCTTGTCAAGGTTGTATTTCATCATGTTGTAGTAGCTGTCACCTTCTTTACCTTCTTCAGCGATTGAGTCAGTAAAGATTTGTGCGTAAATTGGGATATTTGTGTCTTGTGAAACAGTCTTCATTGGACGGTCATCGACACTTGATTCAACAAAGAGGGATGGAACTTTTGTTTGGCGAAGTTTTTCAACCAAGGTCTTGATTTGGTCAGGTGTTCCTTCTTCTTCCGTGTTGATTTCCCAGATGTAGGCACTTGGGACACCGTAGGCTTTAGAGAAGTATTTGAAGCATCCTTCGCTGGTTACGATGAGTTTCTTCTCAGCAGGTATATTGTTAAATTTCTCTTTGGCTTCCTTGTCCAGTTTGTCTAGTTTTTCAGTATAGTCTTTGAGATTTTTTTTGTAGAATTCCTTGTTGCTTGGGTCCTTAGCGATCAGCTGTTTAGCGATATTTTTAGCATAAATCATCCCATTTTCAAGGTTGAGCCAAGCGTGTGGGTCTTCTTTGCCCTTCTCGTTTTGGCCTTCAAGGTAGATAACATCAACGCCTTCGCTGACTGCAAAGTAGTCTTTGTTTTCAGTTTTCTTGGCATTTTCGACCAATTTGGTAAACCAAGCATTGCCACCTGTTTCAAGGTTGATACCGTTATAGAAAATCAAGTCAGCTTGAGAAGTTTTCTTAACGTCTTCAGGAAGTGGTTCGTATTCGTGTGGGTCTTGACCAACAGGAACGATACTGTGAAGATCAATCTTGTCACCAGCGATATTTTTGGTAATATCAGCGATGATTGAGTTTGTAGCAACAACTTTTAGTTTTTGACCAGAAGTAGCATCTTTTTTTCCGCTAGCACATGCTACCAGTGCAATGACGGAAAGAAAGAGTACAAGCAATGTACCTAATTTTTTCATTAGATTCCTCCAGAAAGGGTCTCCCCTTATTTATTGATTTTTTTATTTTTCAGTTTCAAATATCGTTGTTTTGGAGCGATAAAGAAGCTAATGAGAAAGAAACTAGCAGATGTGAGCACGATGCTGGATCCTGCTGCGAGATTGAAGCTATAGCCGATAAGGAGTCCCACAACAGAAGCCAGAGCCCCTAGACTTGATGAAAGGAAAATCATGCTCTTTAGGCTATTAGCGTAAAGATAAGCCGTCGCAGCTGGGGTGATCAGCATGGCCACGATAAGAATGGTTCCAACACTTTGCATGGCGGTGACAGACACAAGGGTCAAGAGCACCATGAGCAGATAGTGGTAGAAATTGACAGGCATTCCCATGGCTTTAGCCAGGAGCTCGTCAAAGGATGTAATCAATAGTTGTTTAAAGAAAATCCCGATAATCAAGAGAATGATTGCCCCCACACCAATGGTAATCCACATGTCCATGTCTTGGACAGCGAGGATATTCCCGAAAAGGATATGGAAGAGGTCTGTCGAACTCTTGGCAACACTAATCAAGATGACACCTAGGGCTAAGAAAGATGAAAAGGTAATACCAATGGCAGTGTCACTCTTGATGATAGAGTTTCCCTTGATATAGGTAATGATGATGGAGGCCATCAAGCCAAAGATAATGGCTCCAATAAAGAAATCAATTCCCAAGATAAAGGAAAGGGCTACGCCGGGCAAAACTGCGTGAGAGATGGCATCTCCCATGAGAGACATCCCACGTAGGATGATAAAACATCCCACAGCTCCAGCAACCACTCCGATGACTATAGCTGTTATCAAGGCGTTTTGTAGGAAATGGAAATGTTGCAATCCATCGATAAATTCTGCTATCATAGGTCACCTCCATTGAAAAAGAGTTTGCTACCGTAGGCCTTCTTAAGATTGGCTTCGGTAAAGGTTTCTTTAGTCGGACCAAGGTCTATTAATTCTCGATTGAGAAGCAAAACTTGGTCGAAATAATGGGGGACTTTGCTGAGGTCATGATGGACGATGAGAACTGTTTTACCAGCTTTTTTAAGGTCTCTCAGCGTGTTCATGATAATCTCTTCACTAACCGAATCAATCCCGACAAATGGCTCATCTAGAAAGATGTAGTCAGCTTCCTGCACTAAGCAGCGAGCAATCAACACACGTTGAAATTGTCCGCCTGAGAGCTGGCTGATTTGGCGATCAGCATAGTCTGAGAGCCCAACGATTTCAAGTGCATCTGCCACTTTTTTCCAGTGGCTGGCCTTTAAGGTGTGAAAGAGTGGGATAGATGGATAGAGTCCCAGTGAGACGCATTCTTTGACCTTGATAGGGAAATTGTAGTCGATATGGATTTTTTGCTCGACATAGGCCACTCGATGTAAAGATTTCTTAAATTCTTTGTCATCGAGAAAGGCCTGACCTTCATGCGGGATAATTCCCAACATACTTTTTAATAAAGTTGATTTTCCAGCACCGTTTGGACCAATAATTCCGGTAATAGTTGGTCCTTGGAGCACTAGTGAAATATCCTTTAGTGCCAACGTTTCTTTGTAGGAGACACTGAGGTTTTCGATACGTATCATACAGTTGTATTCCTCCTGTCTTTTAATATACATTAAAAAAAAAATTAAGTCAAGTTAATTTTTGAAAAATTTAAAATAATAACTGAAAAATGAAGAAAAAAGAGAAACCATTTTTAATTGCATTCCCAAGTGTTTTTTGCTAAGCTAAGAATAAGTGAAAAAATGAAAGCGAGAACAAGATGACACGTTATCAAGACGATTTTTATGATGCAATCAATGGCGAATGGGAAAAAACAGCTGTCATTCCAGCTGACAAATCTCGAACAGGTGGTTTTATTGACCTTGACGAGGAAATTGAAGAGTTAATGCTAGCAACTACGGACAAGTGGTTGGCAGGTGAAGAAGTCCCAGAGGATGCCATCCTCGCAAACTTTGTTAAGTACCATCGTATGGTACGTGATTTTGACAAGAGAGAAGCAGATGGGATCAAGCCCGTCCTTCCTCTACTCAAGGAATACCAAGACTTGAAGAGTTTCGCAGATTTCACCAGCAAACTGGCAGAGTTTGAACTAGCAGGGAAGTCAAACTTCCTTCCATTTGGTGTATCACCAGACTTTATGGATGCCAGAACCAATGTTCTCTGGGCTAGTGCACCAGGAACAATCTTGCCAGATACAACCTACTATGCTGAAGACCATCCTCAGCGTGAGGAGCTCTTGACTCTTTGGAAGGAAAGTACTACGAATCTTCTCAAAGCCTATGATTTTTCAGATGAGGAAATCGCAGACTTACTAGAGAAACGATTGGAATTGGACCGTCGCATTGCGGCTGTGGTGCTTTCTAACGAAGAAAGTTCAGAGTATGCCAAACTCTACCATCCATACGCTTATGAAGATTTCAAGAAATTCGCTCCTGCCCTACCTCTGGATGATTTCTTCCAAACAGTTCTTGGACAAACTCCAGATAAGGTTATCGTAGACGAAGAACGTTTCTGGCAAGCAGCAGAGCAATTCTATAGTGAAGAAGCGTGGCCTCTACTCAAAGCAACCTTGATTTTGGGTGTGGTCAATCTTTCAACCAGCTATCTGACAGATGAGATTCGTGTCTTGTCAGGTGCTTATGGTCGTGCCCTTTCAGGTGTGCCAGAAGCTCAGGACAAGGTCAAGGCAGCTTATCACTTGGCCCAAGGACCTTTCAAGCAAGCTCTTGGTCTCTGGTATGCGCATGAAAAATTCTCCCCAGAAGCTAAGGCTGACGTAGAGAAAAAAGTAGCGACCATGATTGACGTTTATAAGGAACGCTTGGCTAAGAATGACTGGCTTACGCCTGAAACACGTGACAAGGCCATTGTCAAACTCAATGTCATCAAGCCTTATATCGGTTATCCAGAGGAATTGCCAGAACGCTACAAGGACAAAGTAGTGGACGAAACTGCCAGTCTCTTTGAGAATGCCCTAGCCTTTGCGCGTGTAGAAATCAAACACAGCTGGAGCAAGTGGAACCAACCGGTTGACTACAAGGAGTGGGGCATGCCAGCTCACATGGTTAATGCCTACTACAATCCTCAGAAGAACTTGATTGTCTTCCCAGCGGCTATTTTACAGGCTCCATTCTATGACTTGCATCAGTCGTCTTCGGCCAACTACGGTGGGATTGGTGCAGTTATTGCCCATGAAATTTCTCATGCCTTTGACACAAATGGTGCTTCCTTTGATGAAAATGGTAGTCTCAAGGATTGGTGGACAGAGAGTGACTATGCTGCCTTTAAAGAAAAAACGCAGAAAGTTATCGACCAGTTTGATGGCCAAGAATCTTACGGCGCAACGATTAACGGGAAACTAACTGTATCAGAAAATGTTGCCGACCTAGGAGGAATTGCTGCAGCCCTTGAAGCTGCTAAGAGAGAACCAGACTTCTCTGCTGAAGAATTCTTCCACAACTTTGCTCGTATCTGGCGCATGAAAGGCCGTCCTGAGTTGATGAAACTTATGGCCAGTGTCGATGTGCACGCGCCTGCCAAACTCCGTGTCAACGTGCAAGTACCAAACTTCGATGACTTCTTTACAACATACGATGTCAAAGAAGGCGACGGTATGTGGCGTTCACCAGAGGATCGTGTGATTATTTGGTAAGACAAAAACCAAGGATGTTATCCTTGGTTTTTTGCTTGCTAGAAAAAGGGATTAAAAGTCTTTTCGTGAGCGATAGTCGTAGCTGGACCATGCCCAGGATAGACATCGTAGTTAGGAAGTGTGAAGAGTTGCGTCTGAATGCTATGGAGGAGTTGTTCCGTGCTACCTGTAGGAAGGTCTGTCCGTCCGATGGTTTCTCGGAATAGAGCATCTCCCGTCAAGACTAGATGAGCATCAGGAAAGACCAGGGAAACACCGCCAATAGAGTGCCCTGGGGTCGGTAGAACGGTAAAACGAAATTCCTCAAGCTGGTATTCCTCATGAAAGACAAAGGTGTGCTCTGCAGGTTTTGCGACCACATCTGCCATATCATCGTGACGAGGGAGACCAGAGAGATTATCTACAGGTGTATAAAGCCAAGAAGCTTCACTCTCTGCTACATAAACAGGGGGATTTCCAAAAGTATCTCTGACCAAGTCCAGACTCATAATGTGGTCGTAGTGGGTGTGGGTCAGGAGAATCGCGCAGACGGGTTTGTTGATTTTCTCAATAGTCTTGCGAATAGCTTCCCAATGGCTACCTGGGTCAACCACAATCAGGTGTTGGTCCCCTTCTAGATAATAAGTGTTTTCATAGGCAACGGGATTCACGGTTTTATGGATTTTCATACTAGCTCCAATCTCAAAGAATGTACTAAACTAAGTATAGCATAGAAGAGGGAAATAAAGTGAAAAGAAAGTCCCTCTTTTGTGTTAGAGGGACAATGATCTTATTTAAACTTGAAACCTTCGTAAATGAGTTTTGCTTTGGGATTCTTTTTCTTGATTTGCTTGGCAAGGGCCTTCATCATAGGAAGAGGTCAACACATATAGACTGTAGTCTGGTCAGGGATTTCTTCTTGATCCAAAGTCAGGTATCCTTTTTCATTGCTATCGACCAGCTGCAGGTCAAAGTTAGCATTTTGACGGGCGTAGTCACGAAGTAGATCTAGGTAGACAGCATTTTCCTCTCCACGGAAACTATAGTAGAAGCGGACGTTCCTGTCTAGGATAGGATGCTCCCGGATATAAGAGATGAAAGGTGTCATTCCAATTCCACCTGCGATCCAGATTTGCTGTTTTGGACCGTGTTCCATAGTCATATGTCCATAGGCGCGATCAAGCGCAACCTTGCTACCAACTTGAAGATTGTCATAGATATTCTTAGTGTGGTCACCAGAGTTTTTAATCGTAAAATAAAGAGTTTGTCCTTGTCCTCCAGAGATGGAGAAAGGGTGTGGAGCAGTCTCAAAACCTTTTTGGAAAATTTTTAGAAAGGCAAATTGTCCATATTCGTAGGTGAAAGGATGGCTAAGTTCTATTTCAATTTCAGTCGTATCGTGGTTGAGGCGTTTGATTCCTACGATTTTTCCAAGATAGGTGAAACCGACCTTTTGATAAAGGAAAATAATATAAAAACCTGCAAGCAAGCCTAAAATAGCATAGATTCCAAAGATAAGACCTAGGAAACTAAAGGAGAGGAGGCGATTTCCCATGATCATCAAAACATGAAAAAGGCCAAAGATATAGGCTAGATAAACCAATCGATGAATCCATCTCCAAGCTTCATACTGGATGTACTGTCCCAGATAGGCAACCAGAATGATACTGACAAAGATATAGATAGCGATATTTCCAAACTGTGCGGCCAAATGCGAACCCCAGAGACCGCCCATGCTAAAGTTGTGTAGGGTTAGTAGGAGAATGGATAGAAAAGCCGTGAATTTATGAGCTAGATACATCTTTTCAAGTCCGTTGAACCAAGCCTCAAGCAAGGGTAAACGGCTAGCTAGTATAAAAGTAAGTGAGAGGGTAGTGAGAGCTAAACCAGGGATTAGAAACTGACTAGCACCTGAACTGAGCCAAGCTAGGATCGTCAGAAGCATACTAAGTCCGATAAATAAAATACCTTTTAATGATTTCATAGTAGAAGTCCTTTCATGGATTTATCTTATATTAGATGTAATAAGGTTTGTTACATTTTAACAAAAAATGAATCTGTCGTCAAGGTTTGTGATTTAGGCTAACTTTTTTGACCCTTTTTTCTAAAAAAGCCAACGAATCGGGTGGTTCATTGACTTTCTTATCTTAACGATTTTTCCAAGCTTGGTAACGAGTATCAATCAAGAGTTGGGTTAAGCGTCCCATGGTTTCTCTTTCTTCGGGAGTGAGGGATTGAGCTTGGACAAAGAGATGGTGAATGTGTTCAATGACCTTGAAGGAAGAAAGGTCGTTGACAGAAGAGATGCCTGCATCGAGAATGATTCCAAAAAAGAGGTCGAAGTAGAGCTGCAGTTCCGTATCAGGGACCGTCTCAACCCATTCCTTGAAGGTAGTATCGACTTGCTGGCTGTCACTATTGGTCTCGTCCAGTTGGACAAAGTGTTTATCTTCAACCTGCCAACTAAAGGTGTCGTGCTGAGTAAGGCCACCTAAGGCGGTGCTTCGAACGATGATCTTTTTATCTGGAATTTCCAGCATCATTCCGATGATAGACCCTTGCGGGATAAACACTTTCGTTCTTTCCATCATGTTTTGATAGCCTGGTGTTTCGGTTAGTTCCTTGTGAAGCCCAGGGGCATCAAAAGTATAGACAGCGACAATGTTTTTCTGCAAGTTTGGATAAAGTTGACTGGCAGCATAGACAGCTAGATTGCCTCCTTTTGAGTGTCCTGCTAGGATAACCTTTTGGTTAGGATGTTGGGCAAAAAAGTTCTCTAAATACTGGAGGGCATGTTTTTGAGCAGGGATTTCCTTCATATAGGTCATATGGAAATCTTCTTTCCAACCAATGATACTGTCATCCGTTCCGCGAAAAACAAGCAAATAGGTGTCGAGACTGATACGATAAGTCATGGCTGCAAACTGTTTTTGCAATTCAGGATCGATATCGTTGATAAAGTCTGAGAGCTTGCAATTTTTAAAGCGTTTGTGTTGAGCGAGCTGATCCAACAACTGGAGGCGATTTTTATTGGTCAACATCGTCGTGTCTCTAGGGATTTGAGGTGCAAGATCTATGAGACGCTTTGGTTCTTGGGTGACTACATCATCAAAAGCAAGGTAGGTTAATTCAGTCAAGGCAAGAACATCTAACTCGTTCACGGGGAGGTCATAAAAGGAATCGTATGCTACATCATTTAAGTAGTCAAAAATATTGGCCATAAAAGCTCCTTTCTCTATGTTTATCCTACCACATTTACCTAGAATTAGCTAGTGGGCTTGTTAGAATGACCTAGTAGGGTTTGATTGAAATACATAGAAGATAGATTGCTCCTATTTCAAACCTCTAAACGAGCTTACTTGTATGTTTTTGCTATCAATCCCATTTTCCTTTAAAAAATTCTTCATCTCATTTACATCATCAGGCTGACCTGTGATGAGATAGTTGGCTTGATTGCCGTATTCATCAATAGCATGTTTTAAAAATTCTTGACTTTGAGAAAGTTCCTCGCTAGTTTTATAAGTAAAATTCGGTGTTTTTTGAGCCAGTTCTTTCATCTCATTATCGAAAATAGTAACTCCTTTGTCAAAATGGTTGAGAATAATCGGACATTTACCAGCCCATTCTTTGATAAGGGGGCGTAGAGCAGAAATGCCGACATCAGATGCAAAGCAAACTAGTGGCTTATTCGTATCTTTAACAGTCAAAGAGGAATCCAACCAACTCATCTCAATCTCACTGCCAGCCGGTAAATGTGTCAAGGTGTTCTTAAAGTTGCTTCCACTATTATGAGTCAAAATGAGAATTTCATCTTCATCAGGTGTGGAGGCAATGGTTAGCCATCGACTGGTTTGCTCTCCCGTAGCTTCATATTTTTTAGCAGTAGACGAAGTATCAGGGAGTGTAAACTTAGCATAAGCCCCAGCTTTCCAGATTTGATGACTCGGTTTTGTGATATGAATTAAATATAGATCTCCGCTAGGGTTTTCGATGGATTTTATCGATAATGTCTGGCTTCGTCCAAGATAAGCGATGGCACCCCAAGTTATAATACATAGCGCTCCAAGTGTTGATAGAATGATAATAAACATTTTTTTACCTCTTTTCATTTTTTATGACTCCTGTTCTTAATTTTATGAATGAACTATAAAATAATTCATTCATATCTTTTCAAAAAATAAAGAAATCCATTCTTTATTTTAGAACTCCTTTAATGAAGTTGGTTGCAAGTATTTCAACAGTTTTGCCAATATCTGGAAAATCTTTTTCTGTGATATGCATATCCATATAGTAAAACAGATTATAAACCTGTAAAATATCTTGAATCTTTTCTGGCGAGTACCCTTCAGTCTGCATACGATTTGTAAAAGTTTTAACTAGAAACTGATGAAAAGGATTTGCGACTTTGCCTTCTTCCGAGGAATAGTAGCTGTGCAACTCATCTGCGATGGCAGGATTGTACCATTCTGCAAGGATTTTATTGGAAGAAACGAGAGTTCTGGACTGAGCAAATAGTTGACCAATGAGGTCGATCATGTCAATTTCCCAATCCAGTTCTTCGATCATAGCTTGGCGAACACGGTTGTTTTCATCTATATAGATGTCTAGAAAAATGGCTTCTTTACTCTCGTAATAGTTATAAAAAGAACCAACTGCAACACCAGCTTGCCTAGCAATTTCTGAAATTCCTGTTGCCTTGTAACCCTTTTTCGAAAAAACGTCATAAGCCGCTGTCTTTAAAGCTTGTTTTTTGTCCAATAGGATTTAACCTCCTTCGCTTTATGAATGAATAAATTTATTTGTTCATTCATATTCTAACAAATCATGGCTAGCTTGTCAATGAGAAGGCTAGATCTATTAAATAAGTGAAAGAAGGGCTAACTAAATGAACACAAAAAGGAAAATGTAGGATAAGGCTGGAACTATACCTAAAAATAAGGTATGATATCAAAGGGATGATTCTCTATTTAGCTTTCGTTTCCGAATCTGGATTTGAAAGATAAATAGCCAAATAGTTGAGTTACTAATTCATAGATTTTTTATTAAGGTTTTTGATATTTTGAACAAGAGTAAAGGAGGAGCGCATGCACAAGATTTTACTAGTAGAAGATGACCAAGTTATTCGACAACAAGTGGGAAAACTGCTCTCTGAGTGGGGATTTGAGGTCGTTTTGGTAGAAGATTTTATGGAAGTATTGAGCCTTTTTGTTCAGTCAGAACCTCATTTGGTCCTCATGGATATTGGCCTGCCTCTTTTTAATGGTTATCACTGGTGTCAGGAGATTCGCAAGATTTCCAAGGTACCCATTATGTTTCTGTCATCGAGAGACCAGGCGATGGATATCGTCATGGCAATCAATATGGGAGCGGATGACTTTGTGACCAAGCCTTTTGACCAGCAGGTGCTCCTTGCCAAGGTTCAGGGCTTGTTGCGTCGTTCCTATGAGTTTGGCCGTGATGAAAGTCTGCTGGAGTATGCGGGTGTGATCCTCAATACCAAGTCTATGGACCTGCACTATCAGGGGGAAGTATTGAGTTTGACCAAGAATGAATTTCAAATTTTGCGGGTCTTGTTTGAACATGCTGGCAATATCGTGGCGCGTGATGACCTGATGCGAGAGCTCTGGAACAGCGACTTTTTCATCGATGACAATACCTTGTCTGTCAATGTTGCTCGTTTGCGTAAAAAGTTGGAGGAGCAAGGATTGGCAGGATTTATCGAAACCAAGAAAGGGATAGGATACGGACTGAAACATGCTTGATTGGAAATCATTTTTTCTAGCCTATCTGCGTTCTCGCAGTCGTCTTTTTGTCTATATTTTTTCATTAGGCTTTCTCGTCCTTCTCTTTCAGTTTTTATTTGCTAGTCTAGGGACCTATTTTCTTTACTTCTTTCTGCTCAGTGGCTTTTTGACCTTCTTATTTTTGGCTTGGGATATTTTTGCAGAAGCTCGGGTTTACCGGCAGGAAGTACTCTATGCTGAGAGAGACCCCAAGTCTCCTCTGGAATGTGCGCTAGCAGAAAAACTCGAAGAGCGTGAGTCTGAATTGTATCAAAAGAAGTCGGAAGCACAGAGCAAGCTTACGGATTTACTGGACTACTACACCTTGTGGGTTCATCAGATCAAGACCCCCATTGCGGCTAGTCAACTATTAGTGGCAGAAGTCTCTGATCGTGAGGTCAAGCAGCAACTGGAACAGGAAATCTTTAAGATTGACTCCTATACCAATCTGGTGTTGCAGTATCTTCGTTTGGAAAGCTTCCATGATGACTTGGTATTTGAAAAGGTTCAAGTTGAGGATCTGGTGAAGGAAGTGGTTCGCAAGTATGCCCTTTTCTTTATCCAAAAAGGACTGGCGCTCAATCTCTATGACCTTGACAAAATCATCGTGACCGATAAGAAGTGGCTGTTGGTCGTCATTGAACAAATCCTTTCAAACAGCCTCAAATACACCAAGGAAGGTGGGCTAGAGATTTATATGGAAGGTCAGGAGCTCTGTATCAAGGATACGGGAATCGGGATTAAAAACAGCGATGTTCTCCGAGTCTTTGAACGTGGCTTTTCGGGCTATAATGGTCGTCTAACCCAGCAGTCATCTGGACTTGGCCTCTACCTATCCAAGAAAATTTCTGAAGAACTGGGCCACGAGATTCGTATCGAGTCTGAGGTTGGAAAAGGAACAACCGTTCGCATCAAGTTTTCCAATAGGAATCTGATGATTGAGTGAGCATAGTTGATGATAACCTTATCCATCTGTGGAATTTTTGTTCTAGTCTATATCTCTATTTTCATGATAACGTCTAGAAGCTACCGTAAGATTGTCCAGATGTAAAAAATGTTACACTAGGAAACGACTAGAATATAGTCAAAAAATAAAAGAGATAAAAATGAAAGAAAGTTATTTTGACGGAGGAATCATAGATTATATTGGATGCTCCATCTTAGTAGCCATAATTTTCGGGCTTACCTTGGGGATCGCAACACCTTGGGCGATTTGCATGATGCAAAATTGAAAACCAACCACACAGTAGTGGATGGGCAACGTCTATACTTTGACGGAACTGGAGCACAACTGTTCGGTAACTGGATCAAGTGGTTTCTGCTAACCATCATCACGTTTGGAATCTATGGCTTCTGGTTGCAAATCAAAATGAAGCAATGGATTGTCGAACACACCAATCATATTTAAAGATTAAAACGGCATCTTCTTTCAGAGGAGATACCGTTTTTTTCTTTTTCGTATAAGGAAACAAAAATTTCTTCCTTTCTCTATCTGTTCAATTGATAGATTTCGTTGGAGAAAGACTGTAAAATTTTTGATATAATGTTAAGGATAGACTGACGGATGCTTAAAGGATAATTTTCAAAAACATAACAGGTGAGAATTAAAAATATGTAAGATTGGACAGAAGTCCCTCTACCATCATCCATGCAGAAACAAGAGTATATGAAATAAAAGGAGTAACCAATGTCCAGAAACTATTCAACACGTGAATTCCGCGAGAAACTATATGATGACCTTCATGTTCGATTAAGAGATACAGTGATTTTGATGTGTGCGATTTTTATTGCCTCTATAGGTCTAAATATGAATTCAACAGCGGTCATTATTGGAGCCATGCTGATTTCCCCTCTTATGACACCGATTGTTGGACTGGGTTTTGGTTTAGCTATTTTTGATACCCGTTTAATCAAACAATCTCTAGGGGTTTTATTTACTCAAGTATTGGTCAGCTTGCTTGTCTCGGCTCTGTATTTCTGGATTTCTCCCTTATCTTATGAAAGTAGCGAATTGATTGCACGAACCTCTCCAACCATTTGGGATGTTCTCATAGCTATTGCTGGTGGGATAGCAGGTGTAATTGGGTCAAGGAAAAAAGAAGCAAACAATATTGTTCCAGGAGTAGCTATTGCAACAGCTCTGATGCCACCTATCTGTACTGCAGGTTATGGTTTAGCTAATGGAAATGTACGATTTTTATTTGGGGCTCTCTATCTTTTCTTGATCAACTGTGTCTTCATCATGTTAACAAACATTGTTGGAACAAGAATTTTGATGAGGAAATCTCCCTTAAGTTCATTTAAAGAGCTAAACATTAAAATGAGAATTGGCTTGATATCCTTGATTGTATTATTGATTCTTCCAGCTAGTTATTCAGCAGTCACTCTGACGATAGATCAAGCGCGAAAAGAAGGAATCAAACAGTTTGTAGGAAAAGAGTTCGCCAATCACACGGTCATTAATCAAGTCTACAAGTCAAGGGACAATGAATTAGTCTTGACGGTTGTTGGAGATCCGATTTCAGAAGAAGAATTAGAAAGGATCCACCAAAAACAAGCCTCTTACGGTATTCAATCTGTCCAATTGAAAGTCAATCAAGTCCATAATTCGACAAAACTAGACAGTGATACCACCAAGGAATTTTATGAAACCATTAACAAGTATATCGATCAAAAACTCTCTGAAAAAGATTCACAAAAAGATCTCGTAAAAGAAAATGAAGCAGACAAGGATTGAGGATATTGAACTTATCTCACTCATGAAAGCAAATCTTGGGAGGATAACCTATATCCAAAAACTAGTGGATAGAAAGGATTGTTTATGAGGATACCATTTGTGGTGGTTTAACCAATCACTACTAGCTCGGGTTAAATAAAATATAAAAAAGCAACAACTGAAATAGTTGTTGCTTTTTAGGTAGCTAGGATTTTATCCCAGGTTTTATCTCTTATTTTTCAACACGAGATTTGTTGGCGATATCAGCTAGGATAGCTTTAACAAAGTCATCAACTGAGACAGTTTGTGTTTCTTTTTGGCCATAGCGACGAACGTTGACTGTTCCGTCTTCCATTTCCTTGTCACCAACAATCAATTGGTAAGGAATCTTGCTGGTTTGTGAAGCACGGATCTTGAACTGCATTTTTTCATTGCGCTCATCTACGTCTGCACGGACACCGCGGTCACGGAGTTTCTTAGCAACTTCCCATGCGTAGTCCACATGTTTTTCGTTAGATATTGGGATGAGAGTCACTTGATGTGGTGCAAGCCATGTTGGGAAGGCACCTTTGTAGTTCTCAATCAAGATAGCTGTGAAGCGTTCCATAGTTGAAATAACACCACGGTGGATCATGACTGGACGGTGTTCTTCACCATCAGCTCCGATGTATTTGAGGTCGAAGCGTTCTGGCAACAAGAAGTCAAGCTGGATAGTTGAAAGGGTTTCTTCTTTTCCGAGAGCTGTCTTAACTTGGATATCCAATTTTGGTCCGTAGAAGGCTGCTTCACCTTCAGCTTCAAAGTAGTCCACGCCCATTTCATCAAGTGCTGCACGAAGCATGGTTTGGGCATTTTCCCACATCTCATCGTTGTCAAAGTACTTGTGAGTATCTTGAGGGTCACGAAGAGAGAGACGGAAGCGGTATTCAGTCAAGTTGAAGTCTTCATAAACATCGATAATCAACTGAAGGGCACGTTGGAATTCTTCTTGGATTTGTTCAGGAGTAACAAAGAGGTGACCGTCGTTGAGTGACATCTCACGCACACGTTGAAGACCTGTGAGGGCACCAGATTTTTCGTAGCGGTGCATCATACCGATTTCAGCGATACGGATTGGCAATTCACGGTAAGAGTGAACATGGTGTTTGAAGACTTGGATGTGGTGTGGGCAGTTCATTGGACGAAGGACAAATTCTTCCCCGTCACCCATGTCCATAGTTGGGAACATGTCTTCTTGGTAATGATCCCAGTGACCAGAAGTCTTGTAGAGTTCAACAGAAGCAAGTGGTGGAGTGTAAACGTGTTGGTAGCCAGAAGCTAACTCCTTGTCTACGATATAGCGCTCCAATTCACGACGGATAGTCGCACCGTTTGGCAACCAGAATGGAAGTCCTTGTCCCACTTCTTGTGAAATCATAAAGAGGTCAAGCTCTTTACCAAGTTTACGGTGGTCACGTTCTTTAGCTTCTTCACGCATTTGAAGGTAGTTTTTCAAGTCTTTCTTGTCAAACCAAGCTGTACCGTAGATACGTTGCATCATCGCGTTGTCGCTATTTCCACGCCAGTAAGCACCTGCTACATGAAGAAGGTGGAAGATTTGGATACGGCCTGTTGATGGAACGTGAGGTCCACGGCAGAGGTCTACATATTCACCCTGACGGTAGATAGTCAACCCGCCTTCGTCTTCTGAGTGTTCTTCGATCAATTCCAACTTGTAAGGGTCGTTCTTGAAGATTTCACGAGCCTCGTCTTTAGTGACTTCCTCGCGAATAGATGGGAAGTTTTCTTTAACGATTTTTTGCATTTCTTCTTCGATACGAGGAAGGTCTTCATTGGAGATTTGACCAGCAGTATTGTCTGTATCGTAGTAGAAGCCGTCTTCGATAGCTGGACCGACACCCAAGTGAATATCTGGGAAGAGGCGACGAGCTGCTTGGGCAAACAAGTGAGCAGCTGAGTGGCGCAAAATCGGAAGGGCATCTTCGTGATCAGGTGTCACGATTTCGATGCTTCCATCTTCAGTGATAGCACGAGTCGTGTCGATGAGTTTGCCGTTGAATTTACCAGCTAAGGCTTTTTTAGCTAGGGAATTGCTGATAGATTGGGCAATTTCAAAAGTAGTAACGCCAGATTCGAATTCACGAACAGCGCCATCTGGGAAAGTAATCTTAATCATGGTTTTCTCCTTAAAAATTTATCATATTTAAAAGCTGAGGTTGAAGAAATAGAGAATTCGATATCTACAAAGAATGATAACAATTGATTATCTAAACAAATGATAGTTTAACTTTCTTATGCTAAAGATAAAGAAAGCTGTAGAAATGAATAGATAGCATACTAAGGAAAGGATTAGAGACAGATATTGTTCATCAGTCATCTCACCTCTCATGTATATCCTTAGTGGATAGTTTCTTATAGCATTAACTAAATAAATACCAGCAGTTAGACTTAGAAAATATCCTGATAGGATGAGTTTCTTTTTCTTAAAAAACATTAAGATGCCAAGAAAAGGAGCAAGAAATGGCAAAAGAGGAACAAATGCAAAAAATGAAAAGACAACAATGTACTCTAACCCCCATAGACTGAGAGTTTTCATTAGCCATACATAGACGATAAGGAAGGCACAGGGAATCACCCAAGACAGTGATTTATTCATATCAACCTCCATCTTCTTTTCTTAGCTATGTTTCATTTAACCTGGCAATATCTCTATTCTCCAAACAAAAAACGACATCCTCAAAAGGACGTCGCAACGTGGTTCCACCTTCATTCATGTTCCTCAAAAAAGAGGGACACCTCAGATTGGCTTTAACGTGGCCACCGTTTTATGTTTTCATAAAAGTCAGTAGAGTAGTATCAGTTTAGGCTTTCTATGCGTTTCCAGCAACCACGCACTCTCTAGTAGAAAGGGACTAAGTGACTTGTCTCTATGCATTATTATAGCATGATTGCGAGAATTTTCAAGGTTTTTGTATAATTTTTTTGTTTTTTGCTCGCTGGAAGAGATGCTTGATACCCACACCAGAAGCCAAGCCAAGTAGGGCAAAGAGTTCATAGGCTAGGAAGTAAAGCAGGATGAACTCGCCAAAGGTGATGATGGTAAAACAATAGAGCAGACCAATACCGAGTAGCCACCAAAGTGAGAAATGAAATCGATAGCTATAAAGTAGCGATACGATAAAGGTTACCAGAGGTGCAAAAAGGATGATGTTGTAGATGTACAGTCCCTTCAGTGTATATGGGTCAGAGATGCATAGAGAGAGGAGTTCATAGAGTGGCCAGTAAAAGAAGAAAATGACAAGGTAGTATGGAATATACTTAAGATAATTCCGCATGGCAATAATCCTCCAATCTGCAAAAATTGAGAGATATTTGATAGATATTGTAGACCACATAATCCTAAATGAAGGGGAAATCTCTACTTATATTATAGCACGATATAGGAGCTCTTACAATTTAATCCAGTGATCAGTGATAGTGATCTTTTCGAGTGTTTTCTGTTATAATACTAACAAAAGAAGTAAAAGGGTAAGGAGAAAGAATGACCAAAATAGCAGTTCTTTCAGACATACATGGAAATACGACAGCTTTGGAAGCTGTTCTGGCTGATGCAAGAGCGGCAGAGGTAGACGAGTACTGGCTTTTGGGAGATATTCTCATGCCTGGAACAGGACGTAGAAGGATCTTGGATCTCTTAGCAAGTTTGCCTATCACTGTAAGAGTGCTGGGAAATTGGGAGAATAGTCTCTGGCGAGGTCTGCATCGCAAGTTAGATCCTACAAAAGCGAGCCATCGTTATCTCCTGCGCCTAAGTCAGTACATCTTAGAGGAGGTCAGCCCTAAAGAAATCGAAGACCTCAATAATCAACCTATGCAAGTTCATCGTCAGTTTGGTGATTTGATGGTGGGAATCACTCACCATCTCCCTGATAAAAACTGGGGAAGAGAATTGATCCATACGGGAAAACAAGAAGATTTTGATAGATTGGTGACGAATCCACACGCCTCCATCGCAGTATATGGCCATATCCACCAACAGTTGCTTCGTTATGGAAGTGACGGACAGTTGATTCTTAATCCAGGATCCATTGGGCAACCTTTCTTTCTAGATGCGAAGTTGCGTAAGGACCTGCGGGCTCAGTATATGATCTTAGAGTTTGATGAAACTGGTTTGGCTGATATTGATTTTCGTCGAGTGGATTATGATGTAGAAGCTGAATTGCAGTTGGCTAAGGATTTGAAGCTCCCCTATTTCCAAATCTACTATGAAAGTATGGTAAATGGGATTCACCATACTCATAACCACGAATTGTTAGGTCAAATCAGTGAACAAGAAGGCTATGATCAGGATGTTGAACTCTGGATGGAAAGAGAAAAGAAAGATTGGTTTTAAGAGGATTTCTAGCTAGAAATAAGATAGTCTAGTGACTGCTGTTTTGCGATAAGTCGAACTGGATACGAATTGACGGCTTCTCAAATTTATGTTAGAATAACGGAATAAAACTAATTTGAATCTCATACTAATTGATATTCAAAATAAGAGGAGACAGATAATGAAACCAGAAGAGTTACACGCTATTGCCTCGGAGTTGGGCTTGCAATTTGACGAAGATTCACGTTGTATTTATGGCACGCAGTCAGGCTATTTACTTTTCCTGCAAGAAACTGACGTGAAAAATCAGTTTCGACTTTGTGTCAGTGTGAGTTTGAATGGCAATCCTGCGGATTCAGAAGAAAACGAAATGGTTTGGGATGAGTTTAAGAGTGAATCTCTTCCAAACTTGTCGACCTTGTCTATCAACCAGTACCTTGTTTCTTTTGTCGTAAAAGGTGCCATGCGCAAATCAAAAACAATTGAAAAGTTACAGACGCTCATAACAGACCTCGTTGCCTTCCTTGAAACCCATCATTTCGTCCAAGTCTGTGCCTATAGCGGTCAGGAGGGTCCCGTTGGTCTCTATCAATTAGGTGATTCAATTTTTCTTATCAACGAGGAAAGCTATCAATTGCTGAAGAGCAACCTTCAGATTGAGGTGGATTCTTATCAAAACCAGAAGGAAAACGTTCTTCTTGGAGCAGTTGGTGCCTTGCTGGGAGCCTTGATTGGTGGAGCAGTTGCTCTATTTATCGCACGTCTAGGTTATGTAGCTATGGTAGCGGGTATTGTTCTAGGGATTTGTACCATTAAAGGATATGAAATCCTTGGAAGAAAGGTATCTCGAAAGGGGATTGTGATTTCCTCTATTTGGATGGTGATTACTGTCTTTCTAGTGAATCAAATTGATTTGGTGATGGAAGTCGTTGCCAAACTAGGGGTTGAGTTTGCCTTTGCTTTCCGAGTGGTGAATCAATTAATCTTTAGCGGTGATTTTCCAGATAACTATTTTTATAATCTAGCTATGTTAGCTGTGTTTACCTTAGTTGGTGCTGGGGTGTCTATCAGCTCGGTTTGGTCAAGTCATAAAACAAAAGGGATTGTCCGTAAAATTGCATAAAAAAATAAGTCTTTGTATGTCCTCCGCCGTTCTGGTTGCCAAGAGGGATACAGGACTTTTTACATGGAGAAGATAATTAGTCTATAATATTTGACAGGAAAACCAAAAACGGTATAATGTTTATACGGGAAAAGATGAATAAAATATCAATGAAAGGAGAAGAAGATGCAAATTTCAAGCCGATTTACAATTGCGACTCATATGATGATTATTATTGCAATGCAGGATACAGACAGTAAGGTAACCAGCGATTTTCTTGCGGCCAGTGTCGGAGTCAATCCAGTCATTATCCGTAAGACTTTATCGCAACTCAAAAAAGCTGGATTGATTTCAGTTGCTCGTGGTACGGGAGGAACTGAGATAATAAAAGACCTTCAGGATATCAGTTTGTTGGATGTCTACCAAGCTGTGGAGTGTTTAGGAAAATCTGGTAAGCTCTTTAGTTTCCATGACAATCCAAATCCTAATTGCCCAATTGGTGCGAATATCCATGCAGTTTTGGACCAAAAGCTGTTCGATGTTCAAGCAGCTATGGAAAACCAACTGCGTCAGACAAGTCTGGCTCAGGTTGTAGCCGATGCTCAGAATAAACTGTCTAAGTGAGAGGACTAAGGTTCTCTTTTTCTATTGCTATAATTATGGTACAATGTAGTCATCAAAGGAGGAGACTATGTACTTTATCACAGGATTTTTTATCCTACTTTTTCTGATTTCATTTTTTAGGGATAATCGCAGTCTCTGGAATCCGGCTCTTTTGCTTTTATCTCTGCTCTTTTCTTACCTGTCTATTGCCAATCTTTTTTATGAGGCTGGGCAAGAAGAATTGCACATGATTTTCTTTGCAGTGATTTTTCTCTTGCTCCCTTTTTTAGTTTTTCTAAGTGGCTTTTTCCTTATTTATAACGGATTTGTGTTATTGAAAAAAGAAGGAAAATCCAAGGCAAATTATTTGTCTCTAGGATTAGGGTGCGTGATTCTATTCTTTTTTGTAATCATGGCGATTCGAGTGAGCGATACTAAGGGCTTGTTCTATACCAATCATCTAGTGAATATTATCTTTTTCTTTTTGATTTATTCGTATTTGATTTTTGGTTTTGCTTTTGCAGGATTTCTGCTTTATTCTATTCTGTATCTTTTTATTCCCAAGAAAAAATATTATGATTTTATCATCATTCACGGAGCAGGCTTATTGAATGGAGAAAAAGTGACTCCCTTACTGAAGAGTCGCATTGACAAGGCAGTAGAAGCTTATCACCAGTCTCTCAATCCCAATGTTAAAATCATCGCAAGTGGTGGTCAAGGTGGAGATGAAAAGATATCCGAAGCTCAGGCGATTTGTAATTATTTGTTGGAAGAGACGGATGTTCCGAGAGAAGCGATTCTCATAGAGGAAGGCTCAACGACGACCTATGAGAATCTTCTCTTCTCAAAAGAAATGGGTGAGAAGCTGGTGGCTAGTCCACGTTTTCTCTTTGTGACCAATGATTACCATGTTTTTCGTACCAGTACCTATGCTCGCCGTATTGGGATGAAGGGAGATGGCCTTGGTTGCCGTACAGCTGCCTACTATATTCCATCGGCCTTTATTAGAGAATATATTGCTCTATGTGTGAAGATGAGATGGCTTTTTATCGCCTTCTATATTTTATTAATTTTAGCTCTGATTTTCTCTTATAGAGGTATTTTATGGTAATTAAAAAATCAGCTCTCCATTTTTGCGGAGAGCTGGATTTTTATTCTGCAGCTTGTTGCCAACGTTTTGCTAGCTTGTGAGAAAGGCTGGAAATAGCAAAGTTAAAGATAAAATAAATCAAGGCAATCAGGATATAAAGACTGAAGACCTGCTCTGGTTCGAAATAGCGTCCCATGAGAATTTGGCTAGCGCCAAAGAGTTCTTGTAGGGCGATAACAGAGTAGAGAAGACTGGTATCCTTGATCACAGTTACAAATTGTGAAATGATAGCTGGCAGCATTTTGCGGATCGCTTGTGGGAGAATGATATAGTAGAGGATTTGCGCAGAAGTGAATCCTTGCGACATTCCTGCTTCGTACTGCCCCTTGTCCACAGCATTAAGACCACCTCGGATAATCTCAGCCAGGGCTGCTGAGGTAAAGAGGGTAAAGGCAGTAATACCAGCTGGTGTGGACTTCATCTTAAACACCAAAAAGATGGTGAAAATCCAGAGGAGGTTGGGAACGTTACGTACAAACTCGATATAAATGCTGGAGATGATCCGTAAAACAGGACTTTTCCCATTTCTCATAACAGCTAGCACAGTTCCGATAAGGGTAGAGAGAATGATAGCAATCAAAGAGATGTAAAGGGTCAAGCCAAATCCTTTAAAGATAAAGATTAGGTTATCTGGGGTCAAAACTTCTAAAATAGATTCCATAGTAACCTCCTAAAGTGAATAGGCTTTTTTGTTGGCTTGCTCCATCTTGCGACCAAACTGGGCAACAGGGAAGCATAGGGCAAAGTAGAGAAGAGCAGCACCTAAAAAGGCTGGAATATAATTTCCGTTGAGAGCAGACCAAGATTTAGTCACAAACATCAAGTCCACTCCAGAGATGATGGCAACTGTAGAGGTGTTCTTGATGAGGTTAACAATTTGGTTGGTCAATGGAGGGAGAATGATACGGAAGGCCTGAGGCAAGATAATCAAGCGCATGGCACTGATATAGGTAAAACCTTGCGACAAGGCGGCCTCCATCTGACCGCTAGGAATAGACTGAATCCCTGATCGAATAACCTCAGCAATATAAGCGCCGTGATAGAGTCCCACACAAAGTACAGCTGTCCAATAAATGGGAATCATGATGGTATGGTCACTGATAAGAGGCAAACCATAAAAGACGATGACAAACTGGACCAAGAGGGGAGTATTTTGATAAAATTCGACAAAGATACGAGCCAAAACATGCAAGAACGGGCGTTTGCTAGTTGACATGGCCCCGAAGAAGATGCCCAAAAGCATGGCGAGGATAAAGGATCCGATTGCTAGGGCAAGGGTGAAGAGGAAACCATTGAAAAATTGTCCAAAATCCTGAAAATAGGATGTCCAAGATGATAAATCTGTCATGGTGTGTCCTCCTTAATCTGCGGTATGGCTTGATGGTTTGAGCTTGTATCGGTCATAGAGCTTCTGCAAACTACCATCCTTGCTCCATTTAGTGACCAAGGTATCAAGATAGTCGTTTAGCTCAGTGTTTGACTTTTTCGTAACGATACCGTAGTCAGATGGCTTGAAACTATCATCTAGTAGTTCTGTCCGTTTACTAATGTAGCCAGACAGGATAGAACGGTCTACAGAAAAGGCATCAATACGATGAGCGTGAAGGGAAGTGATCAATTCTGGGTAGGAACCAAGTTCGACAAATTTAAAGGTTAGACCTTTCTTTTTGCCCAGTTCAGTAATTAAGCGCTGGGTGATGGATCCTTGAGCAACCCCAATAGTTTTTCCGTTTAGGTCCTCAATGCTTTTGATATTGGCGGATTTATTGACCAAAAATCCAGAAGCATCCGTATAGTAGGGACTGGTGAAGTTGTATAATTTTTTACGTTCATCTGTGATGGTAAAGGTTGAGATATCCATGTCTACCTGTTCATTGTCTAGGAGTGGTCCACGAGTTTGCGCGGTAACAGGAACGTAGCGAATCTTGACCTTGAGTTCGTCTGCAATCATCTTGGCCAAGTCCGTTTCGATACCAGAATAAGTCCCTGTCTTGGGATCCTTGTAGCCAAAATTGGGAACGTCTTGTTTGACACCGACAACTAGTTCGCCTCTTTTTTGAATGTCTGCGACAGTGGTATCAGCCTGAACTGGTTTGGCAGCAGCAAGGCTGAAAAGGCTAATCAATAATGCGGATAAAAAGAATTTCTTTTTCATAGGCGCCTCCTTATTTGACTTTGTCACTTTCGTGGTTGATAATTTTGCTGAGGAATTGTTGGGCACGAGGTTCGCTTGGATTGTCGAAAAAGTCATCGACATCTGTCGTATCTACCAAAACCTCTCCGTCGGCCATAAAGATAATGCGGTCCGCAACCTCTCGGGCAAAGCCCATTTCGTGAGTAACGACAATCATATTCATACCATCTCGGGCCAATTTTTGCATAACTGCTAGAACGTCTCCGATGGTTTCAGGGTCAAGGGCAGATGTTGGCTCATCAAAGAGGAGGAGCTCCGGATGCATGGCAAGACCACGAGCGATGGCGATCCGCTGTTTTTGTCCACCAGACAGCATGGCTGGATAGGAATCTTTCTTGTCCCACATATTTACAAATTCCAGATATTTTTGGGCTGTTTTTCCAGCTTCTTTTTTATCAATCCCTAGAACTTTTATGGGCGCAAGTGTCACGTTTTCTAACACTGTTTTGTGTGGATAAAGGTTAAAATGTTGAAAAACCATGCCGACTTCCTTACGAAGAGGAACTAAATCTTTCTGACTGGCACCTGCTACTTGGTGTCCATTTACTAGGAGACTTCCTTTGTCAACAGCCTCCAAACCATTGATGGTACGAATAAGAGTGGACTTCCCAGAACCGGAAGGTCCAAGCAGGACAACGACTTGTCCTTTTTCAAAACGGAGATTGATGTCGCGGAGTGCGTGATAGTCTCCGTAATATTTTTCGACGTTTTTAAATTCTACTAAAGTCATGAGAGATCTCCTTTGTGTTAGATTTTATAACATAATTCTACACCGAAAGAATGTTCTTGTCAAATCATATCTGAAAAAAATTCACTAAAATGTTATAAAAAAGCAATCTGAATAGAGAAAAAGCCTAAATCATGTTATAATGAAACGATAGAATTCTTAGAAAGAGTGGATGTTTTTTTGATAACTCCTACTTATGAATGGCAGTTTGCCCCGCAGGTTGAAGATGCGGATTTTACAAAGATAGCCAAGAAGGCTGGACTGGGTCCTGAGGTGGCTCGGTTATTATTTGAAAGAGGGATTCAGAATGAAGAAAGTCTCAAGAAGTTTTTAGAACCTTCTTTAGAGGACTTGCATGATCCCTATCTGCTCCATGATATGGATAAGGCTGTGGAACGGATTCGTCAGGCCATTGAAGAAGGGGAAAACATTCTCATCTATGGGGACTACGATGCGGATGGCATGACTTCAGCGTCGATTGTGAAGGAAAGTTTGGAACAGCTGGGCGCCGAGTGCCGTGTTTACCTGCCAAATCGTTTTACCGATGGCTATGGTCCCAATGCCAGTGTTTATAAATACTTTATCGAGCAAGAGGGAATTTCCTTGATTGTGACAGTGGACAATGGGGTTGCAGGTCATGAAGCCATTGAACTGGCCCAGTCTATGGGAGTGGATGTCATTGTGACCGACCACCATTCCATGCCGGAAACCCTTCCTGATGCCTATGCGATTGTTCATCCCGAGCATCCAGATGCGGATTATCCCTTCAAATATTTGGCCGGATGCGGAGTGGCTTTCAAGCTGGCTTGCGCCCTTTTAGAAGAAGTGCAAGTGGAGCTACTCGATTTGGTCGCTATCGGAACCATTGCCGATATGGTGAGCTTGACGGATGAAAACCGTATTTTGGTTCAATATGGCCTGGAAATGTTGGGGCATACTCAGCGCATCGGTCTGCAAGAAATGCTAGACATGGCTGGGATTGCTGCTAATGAAGTAACAGAAGAAACGGTTGGATTCCAGATTGCCCCTCGTTTAAATGCCCTGGGGCGATTGGATGATCCCAATCCTGCCATTGATTTGCTGACTGGGTTTGACGACGAGGAAGCTCATGAAATTGCCCTCATGATTCACCAGAAAAACGAAGAGCGCAAGGAAATCGTTCAGTCAATCTATGAAGAAGCTAAGACCATGGTGGATCCTGCGAAGAAGGTCCAGGTTTTGGCCAAGGAAGGCTGGAATCCTGGCGTTCTGGGTATCGTTGCTGGTCGTTTGCTGGAAGAACTAGGGCAGACAGTCATCGTTCTTAACATAGAGGACGGTCGTGCCAAGGGCAGTGCTCGTAGTGTGGAAGCGGTCGATATTTTTGAAGCTCTGGATCCCCATCGAGACCTTTTTATCGCATTTGGTGGCCATGCTGGTGCAGCAGGAATGACGCTGGAAGTGGAGAAACTCTCAGATTTATCTCAGGTTTTGGAAGACTATGTTCGTGAAAAAGGTGCAGATGCTAGTGGTAAGAATAAGTTAAATCTAGATGAAGAGTTGGATTTGGAGACTCTTAGTTTAGAAACGGTTAAAAGTTTTGAACGCTTGGCACCTTTTGGAATGGACAATCAGAAACCTGTCTTTTATATCAAGGATTTTCATGTCGAAAGTGCCCGTACTATGGGAGCAGGCAATGCCCACCTCAAACTAAAAATTTCCAAGGGTGAGGCGAGTTTCGAAGTAGTGGCCTTTGGACAAGGTAGATGGGCGACAGAATTTTCTCAAACCAAGAATTTAGAATTGGCAGTCACCTTGTCTGTCAACCAATGGAATGGGCAAACTGCCCTCCAGTTGATGATGGTAGATGCGCGTGTGGAGGGCGTTCAGCTCTTTAACATCCGTGGGAAAAATGCAGCCTTGCCAGAAGGGGTTCCAGTCTTGGATTTTGCTGGAGAATTGCCAGATCTAGCGACCAGTAAAGCTGTGGTTGTGAAAACCATTCCCGAGGATATTACCTTGCTGAAGACCATTTTTCAGGAACAGGATTTCTCAGTTGTCTATTTCAAAAACGACATCGATAAGGCCTACTATCTGACAGGTTACGGGACTAGAGAACAGTTTGCAAAATTGTACAAGACTATTTACCAGTTCCCAGAGTTTGATATTCGCTACAAGCTGAAAGATTTGGCGGCTTATCTCAATATCCAACAAATCTTGCTGGTCAAGATGATCCAAGTATTTGAAGAGCTGGGCTTTGTGACGATCAAAGATGGTGTCATGACAGTCAATAAAGAAGCGCCGAAAAGGGAAATTGCTGAAAGTCAGATTTACCAAAATCTCAAACAAACTGTAAAAAATCAAGAAATGATGGCACTGGGGACCGTGCAAGAAATATATGATTTTTTAATGGAATTATAGATGGAAAGGGACTGAGATGACCGATCTCGGTCTCTTTTTGTCGGATAAATGCTTGATGTGGGAGTTGTTGATAAGACGGTCTTTTGAGTGATTTACCGATGTGAAGATTGGGGAAATGATTGATTTTTTATTCTCTTCTATCACTTTATACGATGTCTGCTTTTAAACCTTATGTAGTAAAAGTATAAATTTTTGTAACATGACTAAAATATAACTCTAAACTAACTGACATGTAAATCAAGTATGATTTTCTTATCAAGAAAATATAAGGGGAATCCAGTTATGAAAAAAACAGTTACGAAACTGACTCTTGGTTTGACTTCTACCGCTATTTTGGCTACAGTTGGGGCTCAAACGGTTCATGCGAATTCTTATGTTGTCCAAGACGGTGATTCATTTTATGCCATTGCAACTGCAAACGGCATGGATCCGCATGAGTTGGCAGCTTTGAATGGAAAAACCATCTTTGACACTATCCACCCAGGGGACGTATTGGAAGTGAGTGGTTCTGTTCAGGCTAGCCCTACCTACAGTGCTCCAGCTAGCACTGCGAACGTGGTATCAGATACAGAAGATGTTGTCGAAAAGACACCAACAAACTATGGAAACTCTTATCCTGTTGGTCAGTGTACATGGGGCGTGAAAGAATTGGCTCCTTGGGCAAGCAACTGGTGGGGAAATGCCAACACGTGGGCAATCTACGCGAGTGCTCAAGGTTATAAGACAGGAAGTGTTCCAGTAGTAGGAGCAATCGCCGTTTGGGATGGTGGTGAATATGGACACGTTGCTTATGTGACAGATGTTCAAAGTGAAAACTCTATCCAGGTATTGGAAGCAAACTACAGACGTCAAAAGCAGATTGCAAATTACCGTGGCTTCTTTAATCCACATGAATTTTTAGGTAACGTCACTTATATCTATCCAAACTAAAGATGATAAAAAGATTTAGAATTTCTAAGTCTTTTTTCTTTTTGAAGAAATTTCCTATCGTTAACCTCCATCTTAATGGCTAATTGCTGAAATTTTTAGATTCTGTAGCGAACAGGAAATTCTCGCTTTTGCATGTAGATAAATCATGTCTTTGTAGAAAAAGTTCTCAAGTCGAGAGGTAAAAGTAAGTTTTTTGAACTAAAAGAGAAATTTAGAGTTCGAGAAAGGTATCTGAAATCAAAATGATTCAGAAAATCCGTATTTTTAATGGTACAATCGTTCTATTATCTTCGATGAAGCCTCCAAAAGAGAAGTCAAAGTAAAAAGATTCGATTCACAGTAGTGACTAATCTCTAGTTAAAAACCAATCTTCGTTTTGAAAATAATCAAAAAAATGGTATAATGGTAGGAAAAGATTCGGCTGAAAGTTTTAGAACTTTTAGAATAAGAGGGTAAATTAACCCCTATAATCAAGATAAATGAAGTTTCGGAGGAAAAATGAGTAATATTAGTTTAACAACACTAGGTGGTGTACGAGAAAATGGTAAAAATATGTACATCGCTGAAATCGATGGTTCTATTTTTGTTTTGGATGCGGGGCTTAAATACCCTGAAAATGAACAACTAGGTGTTGATGTCGTCATTCCAAATATGGACTACCTTTTTGAAAATAGCGATCGTATCGCAGGGGTCTTTTTGACCCACGGACATGCGGATGCCATTGGTGCCCTGCCTTATCTTTTGGCAGAGGCTAAGGTGCCTGTGTTTGGTTCTGAGCTGACCATTGAGTTGGCCAAACTCTTTGTCAAAGGAAATGATACGGTTAAGAAATTCAATGACTTCCATGTGATTGATGAAGATACAGAGATCGACTTTGGAGGAACTGTGGTTTCCTTCTTCCGTACAACTCACTCCATCCCAGAAAGTTTGGGAGTAGTTTTGAAAACAACTGAAGGTAGCATTGTTTACACAGGGGACTTCAAGTTTGACCAGACAGCTAGCGAATCCTATGCGACGGATTTTGCTCGTTTGGCAGAAATCGGTCGTGATGGTGTTTTGGCGCTCCTCAGTGATTCAGCCAATGCAGACAGCAATATCCAGGTGGCGAGTGAGAGTGAAGTTGGAGACGAAATTACCCAGACCATTGCAGACTGGGAAGGTCGTATCATCGTTGCAGCAGTTGCCAGCAACCTCTCTCGGATCCAGCAGGTTTTTGATGCTGCAGCAGATACAGGTCGCCGAGTTGTTCTGACTGGATTTGATATTGAAAATATCGTCCGCACTGCGATTCGTCTCAAAAAATTATCTCTAGCTAATGAAAGTCTCTTGATTAAACCAAAAGAAATGTCTCGATTTGAAGACCATGAGTTGATTATTCTCGAGACAGGTCGTATGGGTGAGCCTATTAATGGACTTCGTAAGATGTCCATTGGACGCCACCGCTATGTAGAAATCAAAGATGGAGACTTGGTTTATATCGTAACGACTCCATCTATCGCCAAAGAAGCCGTCATGGCGCGTGTGGAAAACATGATCTACCAAGCTGGTGGTGTGGTGAAACTCATTACCCAAAGCTTGCGAGTATCCGGACATGGGAATGCGCGTGATTTGCAGTTGATGATCAATCTTTTGCAACCAAATTACCTCTTCCCTATCCAAGGGGAGTACCGTGAGCTGGATGCGCATGCCAAGGCTGCCATGGCAGTTGGGATGTTGCCAGAACGCATTTTCATCCCTAAAAAGGGAACGACCATGTCTTATGAACATGGAGACTTTGTTCCAGCTGGAGCAGTTTCTGCAGGGGATGTCTTGATTGACGGAAATGCCATCGGGGATGTTGGAAATGTCGTCCTTCGAGACCGTAAGGTCTTGTCAGAGGACGGTATTTTCATCGTGGCAATCACTGTCAACCGTCGTGAGAAGAAAATTGTGGCCAAGGCTCGCGTCCATACACGTGGATTTGTTTATCTCAAGAAGAGCCGCGATATTCTCCGTGAAAGTTCAGAATTGATTAACCAAACGGTAGAAGAATATCTTCAAGGGGATGACTTTGACTGGGCAGATCTCAAAGGGAAGGTTCGTGACAATTTGACCAAGTACCTCTTTGATCAAACCAAGCGTCGTCCAGCAATCTTGCCAGTCGTGATGGAAGCAAAATGATAAGCAGAATACCTACAGAAAAAGTCGAAATTCGGCTTTTTCTTATAGAATAGTAAAAGGAGACAACCATGGCAGTTATGAATATTGAGTATTACTCAGAAGTTTTGGATATGGAGTGGGGTGTTACCGTACTCTATCCAGATGCTAGTCGGGTGACTGAACCAGATTGCACAGATATTCCTGTTCTTTATCTTTTGCACGGAATGTCAGGAAATCAAAATAGCTGGCTCAAACGTACCAATGTCGAACGCTTGTTGCGTGGAACCAATCTCATTGTTATCATGCCCAATACTAGCAATGGCTGGTACACAGATACTCAGTATGGCTTTAACTACTATACTGCTCTAGCAGAAGAACTCCCCCAAGTCATGAAACGTTTCTTCCCCAATATGACCAGCAAGCGAGAAAAGACCTTTATAGCTGGTCTCTCCATGGGTGGCTACGGCTCCTTCAAACTCGCTCTCGCAACCAATCGTTTTTCTCATGCGGCTAGTTTTTCTGGCGCACTCAGTTTTCAAGAATTTTCTCCTGAAAGCCAGGATTTGGGCTCTCTTGCCTACTGGCGAGGAGTCTTTGGAGAAATCAAAGACTGGGCAGCTAGCCCTCATTCGCTTGAAAGCATGGCTGCAAAATCCGATAAAAAGACCAAACTATGGGCTTGGTGTGGGGAGCAAGACTATCTCTACTCTGCCAATAATCTCGCAGTGAAAAACCTCAAAAATCTTGGTTTTGAGGTGACCTATAGTCATAGTCCAGGTAAGCACGAGTGGTACTACTGGGAAAAACAATTGGAACGTTTTTTAGCTACTCTACCAATTGACTTTGTCTTGGAAGAACGTTTATCTTAGTTTTAGGTTTCTTTCAGCTTTCTTCAGTAAAATAGAGAATCTATCTTGATCAAGGAGAATGTAATTTCAAGATAGGTTCTTATTTTTATGAAAGGTGGGACGTCATGTTCTGGATTATTCGATTATTCTTCCGATTTCTTTTGGGAATTTGGCGTTTCTTCTGGCGTCTGGTTTGGACTGTGGTCATTCTACTGCTCATTGCCTTTGGAGTGGTTTGGTATCTGACAGGTGATTTTCATTCTGCGGTCAATCAGGTTGAAAAAATGAGTAAAATTGGTCAAGGTGGCTGGAATCAATGGAAGGAGACGGGAACGCTGGAAGTCTTGTCTCAGACAGACAGTCACCAACATGCAGAAGGCAAGTGGGCTCAAGCCTCAGCTCACATCTATATTGAACCTCAAATGGATGAGACCTTCCAAGGTGCCTATGCAGAAGCTATAAAAAACTGGAATCAAACGGGAGCCTTTACCTTTGAGGTGGTTGCGGATCCTAGCCAGGCAGATATTGTGGCAAGTGAGATGAATGATGGATCGACCGCTGTAGCAGGTCAAGCCGAGAGTCAAACCAATTTGTTAACCAAACAATTTATATCTGTAACGGTTCGCCTGAATCACTATTATCTATCCAATCCAAACTATGGTTATTCTTATGAACGGATCGTGCACACGGCGGAGCACGAGCTGGGGCATGCCATCGGATTGGATCATACCAACGAAACTTCAGTCATGCAGCCAGCAGGTTCTTACTATGGAATTCAGCCTCAGGATGTGACAGCTGTTCAAGAACTCTATACCAGTAGCGACTAGATGAAGTCGGTGTAGTCTAAAAAGAAATCAAAGTTCCTCTATCAAGCGATTGGTGGGGGCTTTTTGTTCGTCCTGTTACAGGCTTTTTGCTATAATGGAACTATGAATAACTTGATCAAATCAAAACTGGAGCTCTTGCCAACTAGTCCTGGATGCTACATTCACAAGGATAAAAATGGCACCATTATCTATGTAGGAAAGGCTAAAAATCTGCGCAATCGCGTGCGGTCCTACTTCCGTGGAAGTCACGATACCAAGACGGAGGCACTGGTGTCTGAAATTGTAGATTTTGAATTTATCGTCACTGAGTCCAATATTGAGGCACTTCTCCTAGAAATCAACCTCATCAAGGAAAATAAGCCCAAGTACAATATCATGCTTAAGGATGACAAGTCTTATCCCTTCATCAAAATCACCAATGAGCGCTATCCTCGATTGATTATCACCCGTCAGGTCAAAAAGGACGGTGGTCTTTACTTTGGTCCTTATCCAGATGTGGGGGCAGCCAATGAAATCAAGCGACTACTGGACCGAATTTTCCCTTTTCGGAAATGTACCAACCCGCCGTCTAAGGTTTGTTTTTACTACCATATCGGCCAGTGTATGGCCCATACTATCTGTAAAAAAGATGAGTCCTATTTCAAGTCCATGGCTCAGGAGGTTTCTGACTTCTTAAAAGGACAGGATGACAAAATCATCGATGACCTCAAGGGAAAGATGGCATCCGCAGCACAAAGTATGGAGTTTGAACGTGCAGCGGAATATCGTGACCTGATTCAGGCCATTGGAACGCTTCGGACTAAGCAACGGGTCATGGCAAAAGATTTGCAAAATCGGGACGTCTTTGGCTACTATGTCGACAAGGGCTGGATGTGTGTCCAGGTTTTCTTTGTTCGTCAAGGCAAGCTCATTGAGCGGGACGTCAATCTCTTCCCCTACTACAATGATCCGGATGAGGACTTCTTGACCTACGTGGGGCAGTTTTATCAAGAAAAATCCCACCTGGTTCCCAATGAAGTATTGATTCCGCAGGATATCGATGAAGAAGCCGTCAAGGCCTTGGTGGATACCAAGATTCTCAAACCTCAGCGTGGTGAGAAAAAACAGCTGGTCAATCTAGCCATAAAAAATGCCCGTGTTAGTCTGGAGCAAAAATTCAATCTGCTAGAAAAATCTGTCGAAAAGACCCAAGGAGCTATTGAAAATCTGGGACGCTTGCTTCAAATTCCGACCCCAGTCCGCATCGAGTCCTTTGATAACTCTAATATCATGGGAACCAGTCCGGTGTCTGCCATGGTAGTCTTTGTCAATGGTAAACCCAGTAAGAAGGATTACCGTAAGTACAAGATAAAAACGGTTGTTGGACCAGACGACTATGCTAGTATGAGAGAAGTTATTCGCAGACGCTATGGCCGAGTTCAACGTGAGGCCTTGACCCCGCCAGATTTGATTGTCATCGATGGAGGACAAGGTCAAGTTAATATCGCCAAGCAGGTCATCCAAGAAGAGCTAGGTTTGGATATCCCAATTGCAGGTCTGCAAAAGAATGATAAGCACCAAACCCACGAGTTGCTCTTTGGAGATCCGCTGGAAGTGGTGGAGTTATCTCGCAATTCTCAGGAATTTTTCCTCCTCCAACGCATTCAAGATGAGGTACATCGCTTTGCCATTACCTTCCACCGCCAACTGCGCTCAAAAAATTCTTTTTCATCACAACTGGATGGGATTGACGGTCTGGGACCTAAACGCAAGCAGAATCTCATGAAGCATTTCAAGTCTTTGACTAAAATCAAGGAAGCTAGTGTGGATGAGATTGTCGAAGTTGGTGTGCCAAGAGCAGTCGCAGAAGCTGTTCAGAGGAAGTTGAATCCGCAGGAAACACTAGATCTACCTCAAGTAGCGGAAGAAAAAGTAGGTTACCAAACAGAAGGAGACCATCATGAACCATAAAATCGCAATTTTATCAGATATTCATGGCAATACAACTGCCCTAGAAGCAGTGATTGCAGATGCTAAAAATCAAGGAGTCAGTGAATACTGGCTTCTGGGAGATATTTTTCTTCCCGGTCCAGGTGCAAATGACTTGGTCGCTCTGCTAAAGAATCTTCCTATCACGGCAAGTGTTCGAGGCAATTGGGATGATTGTGTCTTAGAGGCTTTAGATGGGCAATATGGCTTAGAAGACCCACAGGAAGTCCAGCTCATGCGATTGACCCAGTTTTTGATGGAGCGAATGGATCCTGAAACGATTGTCTGGCTACGAAGCTTACCTTTGCTAGAAAAGAAAGAAGTTGATGGACTGCGCTTTTCTCTTTCTCATAATTTGCCAAATAAGAACTATGGTGGTGACTTGTCTGTTGGGAATAACACAGATAAATTTGACCAACTCCTAGACGAGGAAACGGACGTGGCAGTTTATGGTCATGTCCACAAGCAGTTGCTTCGTTACGGTAGTCAAGGGCAACAAATCATCAACCCAGGTACGATTGGCATGCCCTATTTTGATTGGGAGGCGTTAAAAAATCACCGTGCCCAGTATGCCGTGATAGAAGTAGAAGATGGGGAATTGGTAAATATTCTATTCCGAAAAGTTTCTTATGATTATGAAGCGGAGTTAGAATTGGCCAAGTCCAAGGGGCTTCCTTTTATCGAAATGTATGAAGAACTACGTCGAGATGACAACTATCGGGGGCACAATCTAGAACTCTTAGCTAGTTTAATTGAAAAGCATGGGTATGTGGAGGATGTGAAGAAATTTTTGGAGACTATAAAGTCAGAATATAAGGTAGACTAGTTTCTTTAAATCCCTGAAAATTAGTTGGAACTGGATGAGGGGTTCCCTGATTTAAAAGATGGACTTCGTTTGGTTACTCATCCTTGTTCCAATTTCTTTCTATGAAAAATCTCTGTAAGCTCTTTCAAAATATGGTAGAATGGATGCAGTAGAATTAGAAAAGGAAATCGTAAGTGAACTATGCTAAACTTGAATTCAATGCACAAGACCATAGTGGCTATTGGTCCTATATTATAAGGTAATTAAGACCAAGTTGCTTTATAGAATGATATAAGGAGGTGTGTTAATGAATAAGCGTAAAAAATGGGGTATTATTGCTTTAGTAATTTGTGTAATAGGAGGAATCGTGATGTTTAGTTTAAATCATCAAAAAGAAAAAACATTGGAAGAAAAAATGAGAATCGAACAGGATAGGATGGTATTGTATTTAGTTAATCATTATGAGGGAATCAATGAAATAGAATTTAATGATATAGAAAATAATGCTACAACAGGTTCAAGAACTGCGTTATTAACTCTAAATAAAGAACTTGAAATGGAAATTACTTTCTTTAAATTTAACGATAAAACTGACAATTATGTAATTAGTTGGAATAAAAGATTAAATTTACAAGAAAAAAATGAAATCACTAATCAACAAACAATAGATAATATTAAAGTGAAATATTGGAGCAAGTGATGAAAATAACAGATAAAAATTATAATGATATTGTTGATGGAGTTTATAATGTTGATGCAGGAAAAGTAAAACGACCTTGGAGAGACGATAAGATTTTTAAATCAAATGGACAAACTTTTCGAGTTCTTAGTGCAAAAGACAACACCTCCAACGGTATGCAGGCGATGGCGGTTGCTCCTGTGGATAAAAATGGGAATGTGGATTATAGCCATGTAGTGATTGCTTATGCAGGGACGAATAAAGATGATCAACTTGACATCCAAACAGATATCCAATCAATAGGATTTGGTGATAGACAGGTGTTGTCGGATTTGAAAACAAAGACATTTAGAAAATCTCAATTTCAAACGGCTCTGAGTTTTGCGGAAGAAATCGAAAAAACTTATCCCTCTGCTAAAATTACAACTGCGGGGCATTCGCTTGGAGAGTCTCTGGCTATGTATGTCGCTTTAAAGCGAGGTTATGCCAATGTTGGGTATAATGGGCCAGATATTCATAACTTGATTTCGAAAGAAGAAATCAAGTATATGCAAGAACATCCAGAACAATTTCGCAATTTCCGTCATAAGTATGATGTTATTGGCAATATTACGGGAAATACGACTCAAACAGCTATATTTCCCTACATCTACCCTGCAAAAGATAACTGGGGTGACAAGTTAGAATATCATAACTTGTCCCAGTGGCGATTTGATGAGAATGGCCAGCTAGTTGATTTGGATGGAAAACGTGTCACAAATCTCAAAGTAACGGCATTAGCAGAAGCAACAGCGGGTATGTACCGCTACCAAAAAATTAAAAGCTACCTCTCGGCAGATGGTTTGTCAAGTAGGGAAGAGATATACTTGGATAGCTTGCAGGGAATGGCTCTAGGGGAAGGAATGGCTAATGCGGCTCGAGCTGGTGCAGACGACGTCAAGCACCTTCAAGAAGAGGTGGTGTCAAAAGCACAAGAACTATGGAATCAGCTTGACTTTAGTAGTTTCCGATACCTGAGTTATGATGAAGTTCTATCGACTTTTGCGTCTGCGGGTGTGACTCAGGATACGATTGTCGGTTCAGTTAAGCAAGATTTTGAGCAAATGAATCAAAAGGCTGAAAAACTAGCCACAGAGTTTGATACCCTTAACCAACAGATTATCCAAGTCATTGAGAGTAAACTGGCCACAGATAAGGAATTGGCAGGAGAATTTAGAAAATGGAACAGTCGGATTTAGTCTTCCAAAAGTTAAAAGCAAAAGAAAAAGAGCATTATGATTTGGAAGATGAGTATCTAAAGCGGAAAGCAACTTTTACGAATCAATATAACGAACTCTATGAACGTCGAGACCGCCTTGCCCGAATCATTGAAGACGAAGCTAGCAAAATGGATGTCTTTCTTCAAAAGGGACAACACAGTTACCAAGATGGAGAACAGTTTTATAGGAGTTTGCAACAATTGATGGAGGATTCTCAGTTTGCGTGTAGGCGTAGAGAAGATGAATTGCAGTACCATGAAGAGATGTTAGATAGAGATTATCGTAAAAAGCAAGATGAGTTAGAACAGACAATCGGAGATTTAAGGAGGTCATATGCTCGCACCATTAAATGAATATTACACAGATGAAGAATATGAATTTGCTTTACGTCAGATGTATCGCATGATGGAGAGGAATAGAATCTATACAATGGCGACAGTAATCTTAAAGGAAAAAAATTCTTTGCAAACCAACTATAAAGAAAAAGTGAGAGAAAGTGCGGAGGAGACAAAAGTCGCTATTGGGAAAATAAAATCACAGATGGATACGGCCATAAAAGGTCAGGTAAAGAAAAAGTTGGAAGAAGTGACAACGGAGAAGCTATCTCAGTATGATTCCATTTGCTAATTTTATGGTGAGTGATATAGAATAATTATTACAAACTGCACAGAGCAGTTTGTTTTGCTCTTGCTTTTCCTATGAAAAATCTCTGCAAGCTCTTTCAAAATATGGTAGAATGGATGCAGTAGAATTAGAAAAGGAAATCGATTATGAAATTTCTTGAATTGAATAAAAAACGTCATGCGACTAAGCATTTTACTGATAAACCGGTAGATCCCAAAGATGTGCGTACGGCTATCGAAATCGCAACCTTGGCCCCAAGTGCCCACAACAGCCAGCCTTGGAAGTTTGTTGTGGTTCGTGAAAAAAATGCAGAATTGGCAAAATTGGCTTATGGTTCGAACTTTGAGCAGGTTTCGTCAGCACCTGTAACCATTGCCCTGTTTACAGATACAGATCTTGCCAAACGTGCTCGTAAGATTGCCCGAGTTGGCGGCGCTAATAACTTTTCTGAAGAGCAACTTCAATATTTTATGAAGAATCTGCCTGCTGAATTTGCACGTTACAGTGAGCAACAGATCAGCGACTATCTAGCCCTCAATGCAGGTTTGGTTGCCATGAACTTGGTTCTGGCTCTTACAGACCAGGGAATTGGATCTAACATTATTCTTGGTTTTGACAAATCAAAAGCCAACGAAGTTTTGGATATCGAAGACCGTTTCCGCCCAGAACTCTTGATCACAGTGGGCTATACAGATGAGAAATTGGAACCAAGCTACCGCTTACCAGTGGATGAAATCATCGAGAAAAGATAGAAGGAAGAAAAAATGACAGCAATTGATTTTACAGCAGAAGTAGAAAAACGCAAAGAAGACCTCTTGGCTGACTTGTTTAGCCTTTTGGAAATCAACTCAGAACGTGACGATAGCAAGGCCGATGCTGAGCATCCATTTGGACCTGGGCCGGTAAAAGCCTTGGAAAAATTCCTTGAAATCGCAGACCGCGATGGCTATCCAACTAAAAATGTTGATAACTACGCAGGACATTTTGAGTTTGGTGAAGGAGAAGAAGTTCTTGGAATCTTTGCTCACATGGACGTGGTGCCAGCTGGTAGCGGTTGGGACACGGACCCTTATACACCAACTATCAAAGACGGTCGCCTTTATGCGCGTGGGGCTTCCGATGACAAGGGTCCAACAACAGCTTGTTACTATGGTTTGAAAATCATCAAAGAATTGGGCCTTCCAACTTCTAAGAAAGTTCGTTTCATCGTCGGAACAGACGAAGAATCAGGTTGGGCAGACATGGACTACTACTTTGAACATGTAGGACTAGCAAAACCAGATTTTGGCTTCTCACCAGATGCTGAATTCCCAATCATCAATGGTGAAAAAGGAAACATCACTGAATACCTCCACTTTGCAGGTGAAAATACAGGTGCAGCCCGTCTTCACAGCTTCACAGGTGGTTTGCGTGAAAACATGGTACCTGAATCAGCGACAGCAGTTGTTTCAGGTGACTTGGCTGACTTGCAAGCTAAACTAGATGCCTTTGTTGCGGAGCACAAACTTAGAGGAGAACTCCAAGAAGAAAACGGTCAGCACAAGGTGACTGTGATTGGTAAATCTGCCCATGGTGCTATGCCTGCTTCAGGTGTCAATGGTGCGACCTACCTGGCCCTCTTCCTCAGTCAGTTTGACTTTGCAGGACCAGCAAAAGACTACCTCGACATCGCTGGTAAGATTCTCTTAAATGACCATGAGGGTGAAAATCTCAAGGTTGCTCATGTGGATGAAAAAATGGGTGCCCTTTCTATGAATGCCGGTGTCTTCCGCTTTGACGAAGCAAGTGCTGACAATACCATTGCTCTCAACTTCCGTTATCCAAAAGGAATAAGTCCAGAGCAAATCAAGTTAGTCCTTGAAAACTTGCCAGTTGCTTCTGTTAGCCTTTCTGAACACGGTCACACCCCTCACTATGTGCCAATGGAAGATCCACTTGTGCAAACTTTGTTGAATGTCTATGAAAAACAAACTGGGCTTAAAGGTCACGAACAAGTCATCGGTGGTGGTACCTTTGGTCGCTTGCTGGAACGTGGAGTTGCCTACGGCGCGATGTTCCCAGACTCTATTGACACCATGCACCAAGCCAACGAATTTATCGCCTTGGACGATCTCTTCCGAGCAGCAGCAATCTATGCAGAAGCTATTTATGAATTGATCAAATAAAACGATAGAAGTCTGAGATTTTATGCTTGGACTTCTTTTTGGAGGGAAAACAGATGTCTCAAATCGAAAGAATCAAGCAAGCTATTATGGCGGATCCACAGAATGCAAGCTATACAGAACGCGGAATCGAACCACTCTTTGCAGCGCCAAAGACTGCTCGCATCAATATTGTCGGTCAGGCTCCTGGGCTTAAAACACAAGAAGCTGGGATTTATTGGAAGGATAAGAGCGGTGATCGTCTGCGTGAGTGGCTAGGTGTAGATGAAGATACCTTTTACAATTCGGGGTTGTTTGCAGTTATTCCCATGGACTTTTATTTCCCAGGACATGGAAAATCAGGCGACCTTCCACCCCGTAAAGGCTTTGCCGAAAAATGGCACCCACAACTTCTCAAGGAATGTCCAAATATTGGATTGACCCTTTTGATTGGACAATATGCCCAAGCCTATTATTTACATGAGAAAGTTAGTGGCAAGGTAACGGAGCGGGTAAAACACTACAAAGACTATCTACCAGAATTTTTCCCTCTGGTGCACCCGTCACCACGAAATCAAATTTGGATGGCTAAAAATCCTTGGTTTGAGTCAGAAGTAGTGCCCGATTTGAAAAAAAGAATTAAAACCATTTTAGGAGAAAAAGAATGAAAGATATTTCCTTTGACGAATTTTACCAGCTTTATCAAAATGAGCAACTTTCTCTAGTGGACGTGAGAGAAGTAGAAGAGTTCGAGACGCTTCATTTAGAAGGTGCTCAGAACCTACCACTTAGTCAATTAGCTGATATCTATGATCGATTGGACAAGAACCTCTTGTATTATGTCATTTGCAAATCTGGGATGAGGTCAGCACGTGCTTGTCAATTTCTAGCTGAACAGGGTTATGACGTTATCAATGTCCAAGGTGGAATGACGGCCTTTGAAAATCTTTAAAGCTATATAGCGATAGAACCTAATCTTCCCTTGCTCGGTTCCAACTGAGTGAGGGATTTTGTTTTTAGATAATTCTTATTTTTAAAAATATTGAAAACATTCAATGATTAATTTTGGATACTTTTTTCAGAGTCTTAATCATGGTATACTAGGTCAGTATTTTAGAAATATGAAGGAGATTATTATGGCTAAAAAAGGTGCCCTAACAGGCTTGCTCCTGTTTGGAATATTTTTTGGTGCGGGGAACTTAATTTTTCCACCTTCTCTAGGTGCTTTATCTGGAGAACAGTTTCTTCCTGCCATCGCAGGTTTTGTCTTTTCAGGTGTCGGTATTGCCGTCTTGACACTTATTATTGGAACGCTAAACCCGAAAGGATACATTCACGAGATTTCTAAGAAAGTCTCACCTTGGTTTGCGACGCTTTATCTTGCAGTCCTTTATCTATCGATTGGCCCTTTCTTTGCCATTCCGCGTACAGCAACAACAGCTTACGAAGTTGGGATTAGTCCCCTCTTATCCGAAGCAAACAAAGGTCTAGGATTGATTGTCTTTACCGTACTGTATTTTGCAGCAGCCTATCTGATTTCGCTCAATCCTTCAAAGATTTTGGACCGAATCGGACGTATCTTGACCCCAGTCTTTGCTTTGTTGATCGTTATCTTGGTTGTACTAGGTGCCTTCAAATATGGTGGAACAAGTCCTCAAGTAGCTTCAGCGGCCTATCAATCTTCTGCTTTCGGGACAGGATTCCTAGAAGGTTATAACACCTTGGATGCCCTTGCTTCAGTTGCCTTCAGTGTGATTGCAGTTCAAACCTTGAAACAACTTGGATTCTCCAGTAAGAAAGAATACATTTCAACTATTTGGGTGGTTGGTATCGTTGTAGCTCTTGCCTTTAGCGCTCTTTACATTGGTTTAGGTTTCCTTGGAAATCATTTCCCAGTGCCAGCTGAAGTGATGAAGGGTGGAACACCAGGTGTCTATATCTTGTCGCAAGCGACTCAGGAAATCTTTGGTTCGACAGCTCAACTCTTCCTTGCTGTTATGGTAACAGTAACCTGCTTCACAACAACGGTTGGCTTGATTGTGTCTACAGCGGAGTTCTTTAACGGTCGTTTTCCACAAATCAGCTACAAGGTCTATGCAACTGCCTTTACCTTGATTGGATTTGCTATTGCAAACCTCGGTTTGGATGCAATTATCAAGTACTCAGTTCCAGTGCTGGTAATCTTGTACCCAATCACCATCGCCATTGTGATGATCGTGATTGTTAATAAGTTTGTCGCCCTATCAAAACCAGGCATGCAGTTAACCATTGGGCTTGTTACAGCTATTGCTCTTGCAAGCGTCCTTGGAAGTTCCTTTAAGATTGAGTTTCTAGAAAATCTGATTAATGCCCTTCCGTTTGCGTCAGCCTCTCTTCCATGGCTAGTGCCAGCTATTATCGGAATCTTGCTTTCCTTGGTTCTACCAAATAAGCAAGAGAGTGATGTTTTTGAGATGGAATAAAAAAATTCTTGGTCATTGACCAAGAATTTTTTGTATGAGGAGAAGTCATCAATTGGTTTGTTCGGTATAACCAGCCTCTTTAAGCATTTTTTTCGAAGCAGCAAAGCTTACACGGTTTCCAATACCAGAATATTCGTTCGGCATTGCTTTTTTTAGTTCGTCAAGACTTGCGACAGTCATGTCAACCTCGATGTTTTGGATAACTTTTTCGTCTTGAATTTCAACTTTTTGTGTAACCCCTTTGACCCCTTCATAACCTTTATAAGTATCGTCAACAATTTCCTTAATACCTTCCGCGGTATTATTAAGTTTTTCAGGGTCAAATACATTATGAACAGTTTGTTTTACAACGTCATCTCCCTTTACAGTATAAGTCAAGGTAGAATGAATTCCAGGTTTGCTATTGTGGACAAATGTGTGGGTTTCTGTCTCATCTTTCTTTTCAGATGATTGTTGACTGCTTTGTTTGCTCTCACTTGACTGAGTTGTTGTGTCTTCTTTGCTACTGCTGTTTGCAGTTGTTGATGCTTGTTTGGAACATCCGAGTAGGAGGACAAGTGAAGCCACTAGAGCTAATGAAGTTTTAACATAAGTTTTCATAAAATTTCCTTTCATAATCAAAGTATTTTGTATTATAACATGATTCTACTACAAAATCAACTAGACCTCCCCTCTCATCTGACCTGACATGACAATGAACAGAAACTAGTCAGACGATTAAAAGTTTTGTCTCTATCTATTTCAAAGAACTTTTATCGTATGGATTGAAAAGAGAATGAAGTTTCAAATGTGCTTTTTATGGAGTTGCGAGGAATCTATTGGACTCATCGGTTAGGGATGTAATAAAACACCCCAAGAGTTAGAGTTGTGTCTAACTTTTGGGGTGGACCTACACTAGTCTATATGAAATTTTAGGAGATTAGTTCGTCTTTTCTGTGAATCCCATTTTTTCCAGTGCTTTTTTAGAGTTTGAGAAACTGACACGATTGCCGATACCAGAATATTCTTCAGGAAGTGCTTTTCTAAGTTCGCTAATGCTTGCAACTGAGAAATCAACTTCTAGATTTTGAACAACTTTTCCATTTTTGATTTCAATGGTTTGTTTAACACCTTTGAGTCCATTGTAACCTTTGTACTTTTCCTCGATAAAACTCTTGACATCTTCTGGAGTTGCACCAAGGATTTCAGGATCTGCAATATTCTGAGCAGTTTGCTTGGTAACATTGTCGCCTTCTACAGTATAAACCAAGGTAGAAATGATTCCAGAATTGTTTTTGTTGACAAAAGTATGTGTCTTGGCTGTTTCTTTTTTCTCAGATGATTGGTCAGTGCTTTGTTTGGTTTCGCTTGACTGAGTTGTTGTGTCTTCTTTAGAACTGCTGTTTGCAGGTGTTGATGCTTGTTTGGAACATCCGAGTAGGAGAACAAGTGAAGCCACTAGGGCTAGCGATGCTTTAAAGTATGATTTCATATCTATTACTTTCCTTTCATAATCAAAGTATTTGTATTATAACATGGATCTATAGTGAAAGCAACTAAACACAGTTTTTCTCCTTTTGAGAAGGAGTCTGACTAGAAAAATGTTATAATGGTAGGAAAGAGGTGAAGAAATGAATCAGACTATAAACTATATCAAAGAACTAACTGCTATTGCATCTCCGACGGGCTTTACTCGTGAGATTTCAGACTATCTAGTCCATACTATAGAGAAACTTGGTTACCAGCCGGTTCGTACAGCCAAGGGTGGTGTCAATGTTACTATTAAAGGTCAAAATGATGAGCAACAGCGCTATGTGACTGCCCATGTAGATACGCTGGGTGCTATTGTTCGTGCAGTCAAACCGGATGGCCGTCTCAAATTGGACCGTATCGGTGGTTTTCCCTGGAACATGATTGAAGGTGAGAATTGTACGGTTCATGTGGCTAGCACAGGTAAAAAGGTATCTGGAACCATCCTCATCCACCAGACTTCTTGCCATGTATACAAAGATGCAGGAACTGCTGAACGCACGCAGGACAATATGGAAGTGCGTTTGGACGAAAAAGTGACCAATGAAAAGGAAACGCGCGCCTTGGGGATTGAAGTCGGTGATTTTATCAGCTTTGACCCGCGAACTGTTGTGACGGAAACTGGTTTTATCAAGTCTCGACATTTGGACGACAAGGTCAGCGCAGCGATTTTGCTCAATCTTCTTCGTATTTACAAGGAAGAGGGGGTTGCATTGCCAGTAACAACTCATTTTGCCTTTTCAGTCTTTGAAGAGGTGGGCCACGGTGCCAACTCAAATATTTCAGGTCAGGTAGTGGAATATCTAGCTGTAGATATGGGAGCTATGGGCGATGACCAGCAGACGGATGAGTACACAGTGTCTATCTGTGTTAAGGATGCTTCAGGTCCCTATCACTACGACTTCCGTCAACACTTGGTAGCTTTGGCGAAAGAGCAAGATATTCCATTTAAGTTGGATATCTATCCATTTTATGGTTCGGACGCTTCGGCAGCTATGTCAGCTGGAGCAGAGGTCAAGCATGCCCTTCTTGGAGCTGGTATTGAATCCAGTCACTCTTATGAGCGCACACACATTGATTCAGTAGTGGCGACTGAGCGTATGGTAGACGTCTATCTCAAGAGCACCTTGGTGGAGTAAAGGGGCGATAAAGTATTATGTTTGAAATGCTGAAACAATTAGCAACGCCTGCTATAATAACGGGGTTAGTTTCGGGTTTGTATGCTTATTTCCAAAAGAAAAAAGAGGAATATCGTAAGTATGTGTATGAAAATAAACAAGAAAACTTTAAAGAACTAGTTGTTTATGCCGATGAACTGGTAGATAAAGGAATTACTAATCCAGATTTAGAAAAACTACTTTTTAAAATTTCTCAAAACATTAATCCGTATGGACGAAAAATAAAAACTTTTGGAAAATATCAGTGGATAGAAGATGATGGATATATATGGTATCAAATAGAAATTATAGAGAAAAAACTTGCTTCTCAAATACTTCAAATAGAGGATTTAAAAGAACTAGCTCATCGGATACAAATTGCTAAACGATTACTAGATATAAAAGTAGAAAAAAATATTCCGCTTATAAGTTCAGCTAAAATATGGTTTTATTTATTTCAGTATGCGATGTTATTACTTCAGCTATTTTTCATTTACTTTGGGTATCAGAGTTTTATAGAACAACCTACTGGCCCCTCTTTGTTATTGGCTTATTTGCTGCTTGTTGTAATTTTAATTTTTTTACTCCCAGAATTTAGTGTTGATGAAAGTGATGATGGAAGATCTGGAATATTTATTACAGTGTGCCTTTTCTATATTGTCGCAGTTGATACTGTAATATCGTATTATTTGTATAAAAATTTATCTATTGTTCTTATTGTTGGAATAGTTTCACTTTGTTTAAGTATTGGTGTAATATTTTTAAAAGCTATTATCTTCGGAGAAAGTGAAATTGGTAAGGTATCTACAATTTATATCGAAGAATATAGAAAACTACAGGGACCTAAGTTAAGTAAGAGACGCTTTATAGATAATTTTACAGTTATTCCATTTTTTAATAAGATTCAAAAATTATTTCACAAAGATAAGAGGGAGGGGAATGATGACCTATGAACACCGACTTTTTGACCTTAATCACATCCTTCTCGACTTTGAAGCAGTGGATATCCGAGGGGTAAATAAAGCAGGGATTGACAGTGAGTGATTTAATCCCTATGTGCTTGAGAATGCAAGTATAGCTAATCCCGAGCTGTCAGGCTCAAGATATTTTGAACTTATTAGAGTTGAAAGGAGAGACTCATGTGTCTTATTTGTGAGCGGATAGACCTAATTAAAGCGGGGAAAAATCCCTACTTTGTAAAAGAACTAGAAACAGGCTATGTTGTTATTGGGGATCACCAATACTTTAAGGGCTATACCTTATTTCTGGCAAAAGAACATATAACAGAACTCCACCATATGGAGACTTCTGAAAAACTGCGTTTTCTAGAGGAAATGAGTTTAGTCCAAGAAGCAGTCGCCAAAGCGTTTAAAGCGGAAAAGATGAACATCGAACTTCTAGGAAATGGAGATGCCCACGCTCACTGGCACCTCTTTCCAAGACGAGCTGGTGATATGAAGGGTCATGGGCTTAATGGCCGTGGTCCAGTCTGGTGGGTGCCCTGGGAAGAAATGGCGTCAGAAGATTGCCAAGTGAAATCCCATGAGTTGGAACAAATGATTAAAGCCTTATCCGATGAATTAGAGAAGCACATGGCCTAAGAGAGGAAGAAAAAATGAAAAAAAGATACATCGTTTTATCAGGTTTGCTAGCAGTAACCCTAGCAGCATGTTCTCAAGAAAAACCTAAAAATGAAGAAAACACTCAAAAAACGGAACAAACTAGTCAACCTGAAGGAACTGTAGGGAGCAAATCCCAAGCCTCTAGTCAGAAGAAGGCAGAAGTTGTCAATAAGGGTGACTACTATAGTATTCAAGGGAAGTACGATGAAATTGTCATAGCTAATAAGCACTATCCTTTGTCAAAAGACTATAATCCAGGAGAGAATCCAACAGCTAAAGCAGAGTTGCTGAAACTCATTGCAGCAATGCAAGCAGCTGGCTACCCAATCAGCGATCACTACAGTGGTTTTAGAAGTTATGAAACTCAAACCAAGCTTTATCAAGACTATGTGAATCAAGACGGTAAGGAAGCAGCAGATCGCTACTCGGCTCGTCCTGGTTATAGTGAACACCAAACGGGTCTTGCTTTTGATTTGATTGGGACTAATGGAGAATTAGTGACAGAGGAGAAAGCGGCTCAGTGGCTCTTAGATCATGCAGCTGACTATGGCTTTGTTGTTCGCTATCTTAAAGGCAAAGAAAAAGAGACGGGCTACATGGCAGAAGAATGGCATCTTCGCTACGTTGGCAAAGAAGCCAAAGAAATTGCTGCAAGTGGTCTCAGTTTGGAAGAGTACTATGGCTTTGAAGGCGGCGATTATGTCGATTAAAAAAGTAATTTTTCTCTTGCATTTTTAGATAAATAGTGTATAATGGAAAGGTATGTGTAAAGCATACTTGTGGGAGGTAAAAATCTTACATTACCGCCAAAACCACAAAGGAGGATTTAAAAATGGCTAAAAAAGTCGAAAAACTTGTAAAATTGCAAATCCCTGCTGGTAAAGCTACACCAGCTCCACCAGTTGGACCTGCTCTTGGTCAAGCTGGTATCAACATCATGGGATTCACAAAAGAGTTCAACGCTCGTACAGCTGACCAAGCTGGTATGATCATTCCAGTTGTTATCTCAGTATACGAAGACAAATCATTTACTTTCGTTACAAAAACACCACCAGCTGCTGTTCTTTTGAAAAAAGCTGCAGGTGTTGAAAAAGGATCAGGTACACCTAACAAAACTAAAGTTGCTACAGTTACTCGTGCACAAGTACAAGAAATTGCAGAAACTAAGATGCCAGATTTGAACGCAGCAAACATTGAGTCTGCAATGCGTATGATCGAAGGTACTGCTCGTTCTATGGGATTCACTGTTGTTGACTAATCAATAACACAGTAGAAAATCTCACAGCAGTCTATTAGTTACTTTTCGTACTAGGCAAATGACTGAGGCTTGTACTTGGGTACAGCAAGGGAACTTAACGACGTAGGAAAAGAAAAATAATAGACTGAAAACCCGCAAGACTTCATCATTTCGAGGAGTGACGTGGGAGATGAAAATCGATTGAACCACTTACAAGGAGAATAGAAAATGGCTAAAAAAAGCAAACAACTTCGTGCTGCTCTTGAGAAAATCGACAGCACAAAAGCATACAGTGTAGAAGAAGCTGTAGCACTTGCAAAAGAAACTAACTTTGCAAAATTTGACGCAACTGTAGAAGTTGCTTACAACTTGAACATCGACGTTAAAAAAGCTGACCAACAAATCCGTGGCGCAATGGTATTGCCAAACGGTACAGGTAAAACTTCACGCGTTCTTGTTTTCGCACGTGGTGCAAAAGCTGAAGAAGCAAAAGCTGCTGGTGCAGACTTTGTTGGTGAAGATGACCTTGTTGCAAAAATCAACGACGGTTGGTTGGACTTCGACGTAGTTATCGCTACACCTGACATGATGGCTCTTGTTGGACGTCTTGGACGTGTCCTTGGACCACGTAACTTGATGCCAAACCCTAAAACTGGTACTGTAACAATGGATGTTGCTAAAGCAGTTGAAGAGTCTAAAGGTGGTAAAATTACTTACCGTGCAGACCGTGCAGGTAACGTTCAAGCAATCATCGGTAAAGTATCATTTGAAGCTGAAAAATTGGTTGAAAACTTCAAAGCTTTCAACGAAACAATTCAAAAAGCAAAACCAGCTACAGCTAAAGGAACTTACGTAACAAACTTGACTATCACAACTACTCAAGGTGTTGGTATCAAGGTTGACGTGAACTCACTTTAATTAACAGATTTTTAAAAACGAGTACGAATGTGCTCGTTTTTTAGGTACAACGGGCATTCCGTTCATCTGAGGTGTAAGTTCTCTGTGGGTACCATATACTAGTAAACCCAAAAGTGATTCCCAAGCCTGACTATTGTGAGTAGCTGATCGAACGGCATTAGGATAGACTGTTTAAGTCTGACGTTGGAAACAAGAATCGGTAGAGAAAGAGATAGAGAAATCTTGGCTATACGAATAGGCAGGTGATAGTAAAGCGCATATAGCGGATAAGGAGGCCAGCAACTCTAAAGTACAAATATGTAGTCGTAAACTATATGCGTAAACTACGTGAGCAATTGAATTCGAACTAGAGAGGTGATTAATAGATTTATGCTATAGTCATGGCAGCTTGTATGCTTTTGATTCTAGTTTATCAAATAATAGATTAGAATTGTCAGATAATATAATTTTATGTTATAATGAAGAAAAAATAGAGGTGTTCAAATGTCAGAAGCAGGTCATAAGTTTTTAGCAAAACTGGGGAAAAAACGCTTACGTCCAGGTGGAAAACGTGCTACAGATTGGTTAATTGCGGAAGGAGAATTTTCAAAAGAAAAGAGAATACTAGAAGTTGCGTGCAATAGGGGAACTACAGCAATTGAGTTGGCACAGCGTTTTGGTTGTAAGATAACTGCTGTTGATATGGATGGACAAGCCTTAGAAGTGGCTAAAAAATCTGCTGAAACGGCAGGTGTTGGTCATTTGATCAGATTTGAAAGAGCAAATGCAATGAAACTTCCTTATGAAGATGCTAGTTTTGATATTGTTATAAATGAAGCTATGCTGACTATGCAAGCCGATCAAGCTAAGAAAAAATGTGTAATGGAGTATCTAAGGGTTTTAAAACCTGAAGGTCTTCTTTTGACACATGATGTGCTTCTTAAGGAAGCTAAAGAGTCTGTCAGACAGGAATTGTCACAAGCAATTCATGTAAATGTAGGTCCTTTAACTCAAGATGGTTGGGAACAGGTGATGATAGAATCAGGTTATCATGATGTGAAAATATTGACTGGTGAAATGACATTAATGAAATTATCAGGTATGATTTATGACGAAGGTTGGCTAGGAACTTTGAAAATTTGCGTAAATGCTTGTAAAAAGGAGAATAGAAAGCAGTTTTTAACTATGTATAAAATGTTTGCTAAGAATAAACAGAAATTGGGCTTTATTGCTATGGCTAGTTATAAATCGTCAAATCGTTAGATAATTATTGAAGTTAACTTTTCCTTTTTTCTTTCTTAAAAAATATGCTATAATAGAGAGTAAAAAACTTTGAAAGAAAGAAAAAGATGAATTTAAAAGATTATATCGCAACGATTGAAAATTATCCTAAGGAAGGTATTACCTTCCGTGATATCAGCCCTTTGATGGCAGATGGAAATGCTTATAGCTACGCTGTTCGTGAAATTGTTCAGTATGCAACCGATAAGAAAATCGACATGATCGTGGGTCCAGAGGCTCGTGGATTTATTGTTGGCTGCCCAGTTGCTTTTGAGTTGGGAATTGGCTTTGCACCTGTTCGTAAACCAGGGAAATTGCCACGTGAAGTCATTTCTGCTGACTATGAGAAGGAGTACGGTATTGATACCTTGACCATGCATGCTGATGCGATTAAGCCAGGTCAACGTGTTCTCATCGTAGATGATCTTTTGGCAACAGGTGGAACTGTCAAAGCAACCATTGAGATGATTGAAAGACTTGGTGGAATTGTAGCCGGTTGTGCTTTCTTGATTGAGTTGGATGAGCTTAAAGGCCGTGAAAAAATCGGAGATTACGATTACAAGGTACTTATGCATTATTAATGAAAAACAGTCCTTGGGGCTGTTTTCTCTTCATCTGCTATATAAATTAACTATAGCTAGTTAGAGAAAAACTATAATTGAAAACTATATCTTCATACAGTATAATAAAGGGAAGATGTATTTGGAGGTTTTTGCTTTCAAACAGACAAGATCATTCCCGAAATAGAGAACTGTTAGGAGGGTATTATGCCGATTCGAATTGATAAAAAATTACCAGCTGTTGAGATTTTAAGGACAGAAAATATCTTTGTTATGGACGACCAACGGGCTGCTCATCAGGATATTCGTCCTTTGAAGATTTTGATTTTAAATCTTATGCCTCAAAAAATGGTAACAGAAACGCAACTCTTACGGCATTTGGCTAATACCCCTTTGCAATTAGATATTGATTTCTTATATATGGAAACACATCGTTCCAAGACAACTCGTGCCGAACATATGGAAACCTTCTATAAAACCTTTCCAGAGGTCAAGGATGACTTTTTTGATGGAATGATTATCACAGGAGCACCAGTAGAGCATTTGCCTTTTGAAGAGGTAGATTACTGGGAGGAATTCAAACAGGTCATCGAATGGTCCAAGACGCATGTTTTTTCAACCCTCCATATCTGTTGGGGAGCACAAGCAGGTCTTTATGTTCGCTATGGCGTTGAAAAGCACCAGATGGATCGGAAACTATCAGGTATTTACCCACAGGATACCTTAAAAGAGGGGCACCTTCTTTTTAGAGGTTTTGATGATCGCTATGTAGCTCCTCATTCTCGTCATACTGAGATTTTAAAAGAAGAAATCTTAAATAAGACCAATCTGGAGATTCTGTCAGAAGGTCCTGAGGTTGGGGTTTCTATCCTAGCTAGTCGAGATTTGCGTGAAATTTATAGTTTTGGTCATTTGGAGTACGATCGTGACACTTTGGCAAGAGAGTATTTTCGTGATTATGAGGCGGGACTCGACCCTCATATACCAGAGAACTACTTTAAAAATGATGATGTAAATGAGACGCCTTGTCTCTGTTGGTCTTCATCAGCTGCCCTCTTTTTCAGCAATTGGGTAAACTATGCAGTTTATCAAGAAACCCCTTTTGACTGGAGAAAGGTAGAGGATGATGCGGCTGCATTTGGATATCTATAAGAGGAATTATGACATATTTTGACGCTTTTAAATCAGGGAACTTGGTTTTGCCAAGTGCCCTGCTCTTGCATTTTAAGGAACTCTTTCCTTCTAGCGAAGATTTTCTGGTCTGGCAATTTTTCTATTTACAAAATACCACAGCCTTAGGAGATGTTTCACCTAGCCAAATAGCTGAAATCATTGGGAAAGAGGTGGCAGATGTCAACCAATCTATTTCAAATTTGACTGAAAATGGTTTGCTACAATATCGGACCATTGAACTAAATGGGGAAATTGAGCTGATCTTTGATGCTAGTTTGGCTTTTGAACGCTTGGATAGCTTACTAGACAGCCAAACTCCAGCTACAACTGCCCAAAACCCGCAGAATCAGTTGAAGGACCTGGTTGAGACTTTTCAGCAGGAATTAGGACGCTTATTAACACCATTTGAAATCGAGGATCTTTCTAAGACTGTCAAAGAAGATGGAGTTAAGGCGGATTTGATCAAGGAAGCTCTCCGAGAGGCCGTTCTCAATGGCAAGCCAAACTGGAAATATATTCAGGCCATCCTTCGGAATTGGCGTCATGAAGGTATTCAGTCTGTGGCTCAGGTAGAGGCCAAACGAGCAGAGCGAGGAGCCAACAATCCCAAACAGGTTCAGGCTTCGGCTGATTTCCTCGATGCCATGAATTTGTGGCAAGATTAGTCGCTTGAAAAATCTTGAAAATTAGAGTAAGGTTTGCAAGCTCCTTATAAATATGATAGAATAATAGTGAATAAAATGAAAAAAGAGGTATGTGAAATGTCACGTAAACCATTTATCGCTGGTAACTGGAAAATGAACAAAAATCCAGAAGAAGCAAAAGCATTCGTTGAAGCCGTTGCATCAAAACTTCCTTCATCAGACCTTGTTGAAGCAGGTATCGCAGCTCCTGCAGTTGATTTGACAGCTGTTCTTGCTGCTGCTAAAGGTTCAAACCTTAAAGTTGCTGCTCAAAACTGCTACTTTGAAAATGCAGGTGCGTTCACTGGTGAAACTAGCCCACAAGTTTTGAAAGAAATCGGTACTGACTACGTTGTTATCGGGCACTCAGAACGTCGTGACTACTTCCATGAAACTGACGAAGATATCAACAAAAAAGCAAAAGCAATCTTTGCAAATGGTATGCTTCCAATCATCTGTTGTGGTGAATCACTTGAAACTTACGAAGCTGGTAAAGCTGCTGAATTCGTAGGTGCTCAAGTATCTGCTGCATTGGCTGGATTGACAGCTGAACAAGTTGCTGCATCCGTTATCGCTTATGAGCCAATCTGGGCTATCGGTACTGGTAAATCAGCTTCACAAGACGATGCACAAAAAATGTGTAAAGTCGTTCGTGACGTTGTAGCTGCTGACTTTGGTCAAGAAGTTGCGGACAAAGTTCGTGTTCAATACGGTGGTTCTGTTAAACCTGAAAATGTAGCTTCATACATGGCTTGCCCAGACGTTGACGGTGCCCTTGTTGGTGGCGCGTCGCTTGAAGCTGAAAGCTTCTTGGCATTGCTTGATTTTGTAAAATAATCTCAGTTATTCCAGACAGTCTTCTAAGACTGTCTTTTTTATAGATGCTGTAAATTTTTCTTAAATTATCAGTCTATTACAACTTTTCTCAGATAGTACACTTTCCTTGCTATCGTTTTCTGGTAGTAGTATACTTATATTGTAACCACTAAGAAGATGGTTACAAAAAAAAGAAAGAGGTAAGAAATATGGTTGAATTGAAAAAAGAAGCAGTAAAAGACGTTACAACATTATCTAAAACAGCGCCAGTAGCATTGGCAAAAACAAAGGAAGTATTGAACCAAGCAGTAGCAGACTTGTATGTGGCTCACATTGCCCTTCACCAAGTACACTGGTATATGCGTGGTCGTGGTTTCCTCGTATGGCATCCAAAAATGGATGAATACATGGATAGCCTTGATGGTTATCTTGACGAAATCAGCGAACGTTTGATCACCCTTGGCGGCAAACCTTACTCAACTTTGACAGAATTCCTTCAACACAGTGAAATCGAAGAAGAAGAAGGAGAATTCCGTAACGTTGAAGAAAGCTTGGAACGTGTTCTAGCGATTTATCGCTACCTCATCGCTCTTTTCCAAAAAGCTTTGGATGTGACTGATGAAGAAGGCGATGATGTTACAAACGATATCTTTGTTGGTGCTAAGGCTGAACTTGAGAAAACAGTTTGGATGCTTGCAGCAGAACTTGGGCAAGCTCCTGGTTTGTAAAATATAGTTGCTACCCCTTTTATCATGAGGTGCTTGATAAGTGCTCATGACCAATCATCTTTTAAAAGTCATGTAACTGTAAACAGTTGCATGATTTTTTTGTCTGCTGGACTTAGGACACATTGTCAAAAGTAGGATTTTACGGTATAATAGTTGCTGTTCAATAACATATGAATTTTAAAGAATAATTGTTAGTTTTAGGAGGACTTATGAACAACTTACCAAATTGCCCGAAATGTAATTCAGAATATGTCTACGAAGACGGAAGCCTCTTGGTCTGCCCAGAGTGTGCCTATGAATGGAACCCTGCAGAAGTTGCAGAAGTAGAAGAAGGTGTTGTTGCTATCGATGCCAATGGAAATAAACTGGCTGACGGCGATACTGTGACCCTTATCAAGGACTTGAAAGTAAAAGGTGCGCCAAAGGATTTGAAACAAGGAACTCGTGTTAAAAATATCCGTATTGTAGAAGGTGACCACAACATCGACTGTAAGATTGATGGTTTTGGAGCTATGAAACTCAAGTCAGAATTTGTTAAGAAAATCTAGCCATGAAACTGAATTATAAATTTATCTTTTATAGTCGTGTGCTCTTGTTTTTAGCGGCATTTACAGGGGTTTATTTGGAGATTACCAAGCACGGTGGCTTTGGTATGCTCCTTTACTACACAGTGTTGTCCAACCTTTTGGTAACGATTTTCACGGGTTATCTGCTCCGTGTGATGAGCCGTTCAGGTGAAAATTGGCAAAGTCCGACCTTGCTTCGTCTCAAGGGTGGTGTTACCATGAGTATCATGATTACCTGTGTGATTTACCATTTTATGCTTGCTCCGATCGCGACAGACTTTTACCGTGTGGAAAATTTCCTTTGCCACTATATCGTTCCACTCTGGTTTTTAGCCGATACCCTCTTCTTCGATAAACGGGGTCAATACAAGATCTGGGATCCAGTCTTGTGGACCATCTTGCCCTTGGTTTATATGATTTTTGCCTTGTTTAACGGCCTGGTCTTAAAACTCAATATTCCGAATTCCAAGGACAATCCCTTCCCTTATTTCTTTTTAAATGTGAACAAGGGTTGGGACGTGGTTATCAAATGGTGTTTGATCATTTTTGCAGCGTATATGGTTGCAGGCTTTATCTTCTACCTAATCAAGCAAATCAAGCGAAAATAGTCTTCCTATTAGGAAAGTTAGGACGGAGTCTCTAGTTCAATCGGGCTCCTTCTTTTCTTGCCATCTTCCTTTTAAAAGGATAAACAGTGAGAAATATACAGAAAGAAAATTCATGAAACAATATTTAGAACGGGCTAGTATTTTGGCCCTCTCCCTCGTTTTGATTACCTCCTTCTCCATCTCAAGCGCTCTGCCAGCCATGTTTGACTACTATCAAGGCTACCCCAAAGAACAAATCGAGCTCCTGGTCAGTCTTCCTTCTTTTGGAATCATGATTATGCTGGTTTTAAATGGGTTTTTGGAGCGGTTATTTCCTGAGCGACTTCAGATTAGTCTAGGACTTCTCATCCTTTCTATCGGTGGAACAGCTCCTTTCTGGTATCAGGAGTACAACTTTGTCTTTGCGATGCGGATTTTATTTGGCTTGGGTGTTGGGATGATCAATGCCAAGGCCATTTCCATCATCAGCGAACGCTATCATGGAAAGACACGGATCCAGATGTTGGGGCTTCGCGGATCAGCAGAAGTTGTCGGGGCATCGATTTTGACTCTAGTGGTAGGTCAACTCTTATCCTTGGGATGGACAGTGACCTTCTTGGCCTACAGTGCAGGATTTTTAGTATTGATCCTTTATCTGCTCTTTGTCCCTTATGGGAAAGAAAAGAAAGAAACAAAGAAAAAAGAGACCGAAACGACTCGTTTGACAGGAAAGATGAAAGGCTTGATCTTTCTATTGGCTATCGAAGCAGCAGTTGTTGTCTGCACCAATACAGCTATCACCATTCGTATTCCTAGTCTGATGGTGGAAAGAGGTCTAGGGGATGCCCAGTTATCGAGCTTGGTTTTAAGTATCATGCAGTTGATTGGTATCTTGGCAGGTGTGAGTTTTTCTTTCTTTATCTCTCTGTTTAAAGAAAGGTTGCTCCTTTGGTCAGGCATCACCTTTGGATTGGGGCAGATTGTGATTGCCTTGTCTCCGTCATTGGGTGTGATGGTAGTTGGAAGTGTTGTGGCAGGTTTTTCTTACAGTGTGGCATTGACCACTGTCTTTCAGCTTCTTTCTGAAAGAATCCCAGCCAAGCTCCTTAATCAAGCAACATCTTTTGCAGTGCTAGGATGTAGCTTTGGAGCCTTTACGACACCGTTTATTCTTGGGGCGATTGGCTTGGTGACTCAAAACGGTATGTTGGTCTTCACCATTCTAGGATGCTGGTTGATTGTCACTTCTATCTTTGTTATGTACGCACTTCAAAAGAGAGCTTAGGATTGGTTTCCTAAGTTTTTCTTTTTGGGAATTTTGTACCCAGACAATTATTGGTTTTTAAACTTGTTTACACTTTTATTTCCTGATAAAATAGAAGTTATGACAAGATATAAAGCAACTATTTCTTATGATGGTTTTGCCTTTGCCGGTTTTCAGCGCCAGCCTCATGCGCGGAGCGTTCAAGAGGAAATCGAAAAAACCTTAACGAGACTCAATAAGGGGCAAGTCATCACTGTTCACGGTGCTGGTAGGACGGATAGTGGGGTCCATGCTCTGGGACAGGTCATTCATTTTGATCTGCCCTATCAGATGGATGAGGAAAAACTCCGTTTTGCCCTGGATACCCAATCTCCTGAAGATATCGATGTAATCTCGATGGAGCTTGTGGCGGATGATTTTCATTGCCGTTATGCCAAGCACAGCAAGACCTATGAGTTTATCGTGGATAGGGGCCGTCCTAAAAATCCCATGCGCCGTCACTATGCTACTCACTTTCCTTATCCGCTTGATGTAGAGCGGATGCAGGATGCTGTCAAGAAATTAGAGGGAACCCACGATTTTACCGGTTTTACAGCATCTGGGACTAGTGTAGAGGACAAGGTTCGGACCATTACAGAAGCCAGTCTTAGTGTTGATGATACAGGGCAGTTTTTGACCTTTACCTTTTCAGGAAATGGCTTCTTGTATAAGCAGATTCGCAATATGGTGGGGACGCTGCTCAAAATCGGAAATAATCGAATGCCAGTTGAGCAGATTGACTTGATTTTGGAGAAGAGGGACAGGCAACTTGCAGGTCCCACGGCTGCACCGAATGGCTTGTATTTAAAGGAGATTCGTTATGAAGAATAATCGTATTTTAGCCCTTTCTGGGAATGATATTTTTAGTGGTGGTGGTTTATCAGCCGATCTTGCTACCTTTACCTTGAACGGCTTGCACGGCTTTGTAGCTGTAACTTGTTTAACGGCCTTGACCGAAAAGGGCTTTGAGGTCTTTCCAACAGACGATGTTATTTTTCAACATGAGTTGAACAGCTTGCGTGATGTCGAGTTTGCAGGGATTAAGATTGGCCTTCTTCCTACTGTCAGCGTAGCTGAGAAGGCCTTGGACTTTATTAAGCAACGTCCAGGAGTGCCTGTGGTATTGGATCCCGTTTTGGTCTGCAAGGAAACGCACGACGTGGCTGTCAGTGAACTCTGTCAAGAGTTGATTCGCTTTTTCCCTCATGTCAGTGTGGTTACGCCAAATCTTCCTGAAGCAGAATTATTGGCTGATCAGGAAATTAAAACCTTGGAAGACATGAAAGCAGCAGCGCAGAAATTGCATGATTTAGGAGCGCCAGCAGTTATTATCAAGGGAGGCAATCGCCTCAGTCAGGACAAGGCTGTAGATGTCTTTTATGATGGACAAACTTTTACAGTTCTAGAGAATCCCGTTATCCAAGGCCAAAATGCTGGCGCAGGTTGTACCTTTGCCTCAAGCATCGCTAGTCACTTGGTTAAAGGTGATGAACTTTTACAAGCAGTAGAAAGTTCTAAAGCTTTCGTTTACCGTGCCATTGCACAAGCAGATCAATATGGAGTAAGACAATATGAAGCAAACCAAAACAACTAAAATCGCCCTTGTATCCCTTTTAACCGCCCTTTCAGTAGTCCTAGGCTATTACTTGAAAATTGGAACGCCAACAGGAATGTTGACTCTCTTGGATGCAGGTATTTTCTTTACTGCCTTTTACTTTGGTAGTAAAGAAGGAGCTGTCGTTGGAGGACTAGCAGGATTCCTGATTGACCTTTTATCAGGCTTTCCACAGTGGATGTTCTTTAGCTTGATAAACCATGGCTTGCAAGGATTTTTTGCAGGTTTTAAAGGGAAATGGCAATGGCTGGGCTTAGTCTTAGCTACTATCGTCATGGTAAGTGGCTACGCTCTGGGCTCAACCCTAATGAATGGCTGGTCAGCAGCCTTACCAGAAATCATACCAAACTTCCTGCAAAATACTCTGGGTATGATTGTAGGGTTTGTAGTCTTTCAGAGTGTCAAGAAGATAAAATAAAAAAGTCAGCTTCAATAGCTGACTTTTTGCTTGTCTAGATTTAATCAAAATAAAGCAAGTCTTTGCTGGTGCTTGTAAAGAGGTCAAAGCCATCCTTGGTAACAACACCGCAGTCTTCGATACGAACACCGACTTTACCAGGGATATAGATACCAGGTTCAACAGAGAAACACATGCCTTCTTCGATGACCATGTCGTTTCCTTCCATGATAGAAGGGAATTCGTGGACATCCATACCGATACCGTGACCGAGACGGTGGTTGAAGTACTCACCGTAACCAGCTTTTTCAATGACTTCACGGGCAGCGCGGTCAACTTCATGTGCAGTCACACCTGGCTTGATAAAGTCAAGGGCAGCTTGTTGGGCTTCAAGAGTCAAGTTGTAGATATCTTTTTTGAATTGATCTGGTTTACCGACAGCGACCGTACGAGTCATATCTGAGGCGTAGCCATTAACCATGACACCGAGGTCAAAGAGGAGAAGGGCGTCCTTTTCAACCTTGTTTGCACCAGGAATTCCGTGTGGATTTGCAGCGTTATTACCAGTCAAGACCATGGTATCAAAGCTCATTTCATAGCCTTCACCTTTCATGGCAAAGTCAATTTGGGCAATGATATCTGTCTCTGTTTTATCAAGAGAAATATTGTCAAAACCAACTTTTACAGCCTTATCAGCATAGATACCTGCAACCATCATTTTTTGCACTTCATCAGCTGATTTGACGAGGCGCATGCGTTGGATGCGAGAAGTGAGGTTTTCAAACTCAGCAGTTTCAAAAACTGTTTTCAAACCATGGTATTTGGTCAAGATGAGATTGTCAAACTCAACAGCGACACGTTTGAAGTCAAATTGAGGCAAAGCGTTTTTGATTTTTTGCCATGGATTTTCAGAATCCACATAGCCCACAACTGGGAAGGAAACGGTGCTACTTGCACGTTCTACTTCAAGGGCTGGGACAAAAAGGAGGGGTTCTTGATCCGCTAGAACAAAGAGGAACATTTGGCGTTCATGGGGATCACTGTAAAAGCCAGTGAGGTAATTAATAGTGACGGGGTCAGATACGACAGCGACGTCTAGTTTTTCTGATTCAAGATATGTTACGATTTGTTGTAATTTAGACATATGCTACCTTCTTTCTACCCCTCTATTTTGGCAAAAAAAGAGAGAAAATGCAAGGGAGAAGGGTAAAAGAACAAGCAAAAAGAACTCCGACAAGATAGGGGAGTTCTTTGATATAATTTTCCTTAGTTTAAGAAAAGTCTGCCTTGCTTTTGACGTCGCTGTATTCTTCAGCGATTTCTTGACTGAGAATGTCTTCATAGGCAGGGAGTTGGATATCCTGACCGTATTTCTTCTTGAGGGCAGTGGTGACTAGGCGATAAGCCAGATTGGCATTACGAGAGAGGATAGGTCCGTGGAAGTAGGAACCAAAGACATTCTTATAATGAACCCCTTCGCCGATCTTTTCTTCGTTATTTCCATTTCCATAGACAACCTGACCCAGCGGTTTTTGGTCATCAGAAAGGAAGGTACGACCTTGGTGATTTTCAAAGCCGTAGTAGGTTTCATCGAATTCGTCATTATGAATCTTGATGTCACCGATAAAGCGGTTATTGGTCTGGTTGAGGGTATAGTGGCCCATGACACCGAGTCCTTCGATACGTTTACCTGAAGCTTCAACATAATATTGCCCCAAAAGTTGAAAACCACCGCAGATGGCTAGAACTACTCCGTCGTTTTGGATGTAGTTGTCAATGCTTTCTTTTTTAGCAGGAAGGTCGCCTGCGATGATGCTTTGTTCAAAGTCTTGACCGCCACCGAAAAAGGCGATATCATAGTGGTTTTCATCAAAGTCATCATGGAGAGAAACGATGTCAACCGTCACATGAGCTCCCAGTTTTTCAGCCACATACTTGAGCATGAGGATGTTGCCATTGTCCCCGTAGGTATTCATGAGGTTTCCATAGAGGTGGGCGATATTGAGCTGATAAGGGTAGTTGCCAGCTTTTGAGGAAAGTGAAGTATAAACCATTAGTTCATCTCCTTTCTAACAATCTGACGATTAGCCAGCAGTTCGCGGAATTCCAGCATAGCAGTATAGGTAGCCAGGATATAGGCATGCTTGCAGTCTTGGTTCTCAATGGTCTTGAGAACTTGCTCCAGATTGCTTGTCTCAGTGATTTTCTCGGCTGGATAGCCTGTCACTCGTAGACGACGTGCAATTTCAGAATGACGAACACCGCCAGCGTTGATTTCAGGAATGTCCATGTCAGTGATTTGTTCAAAGTCAGCATCCCAGATCCAGCTAGTGTCTATTCCGTCTGCATAGTTGGCATTGAGGAGAACAGATAAACTAAATGGATAAGGAGCTAGTTTGATCATCTCGATAGCTTGGGTAGCGCCAACAGGATTTTTAATCAAGACAAGGGTGCATTCTTTGTCACCGATATGGAAGGTTTCCTGGCGTCCAAAGACAGCACGGCTCTTATCAAATCCTTGCTTGATCCGTTGCGAATCTGCACCGAGGAATCGAGCAATGGCAACCGCAGCTAGCGCATTGTAGATGTTGTAGAGTCCACCGATTTGGATGCCGTATTCTTGTCCGTCAATGACAAAGCGAGAGTGATTGTTGGTCAACTCAACCAATTCTGTCAGACGGTAGTCCAAGTCAGGACGTTTGCATCCACAATTTTCACAGATATAGGCTCCCAAGTTGGCATAGGTATTGAGTTCATATTTGAGGATACCTTGACAGTCAGGGCAGAGAATTCCTTCGGTATTGTAGTGAGCCAGTTGGGCTGGACCTTTTTCTAAGTCAAAACCAAAATACTGTACTGGATTTGGAATAGCTGGCTTGTAGAAAAGGGGACTGTCACCATTTAGAAGAACAGTAGCCGTAGGCACCTTGCGGATAGCATCCAAAATCATCTTATAAGTTGTGTAAATCTCACCGTAGCGGTCCATCTGGTCACGGAAGATATTAGTGATGACAAAAAGACTAGGATGGATGTAGTCACAGATACGAGATAGACTGGCTTCGTCAATTTCTAGGACTGCAATATTTTTTCCAGTTTTTGAAGATTTTGCAGTCAAGAAGGTTGTTGTAATCCCCGTAATCATGTTGGCACCACTAGGATTGGTCAGAACCTGACCATAGACCTCTTTTAAAATACCGACAGTGAGGGCAGTTGTCAGGGTTTTCCCGTTGGTTCCAGTGACCACGACAATCTCGTAGTTCTTAGCTAAATTTTGTAAAATATCTTTATCAAATTGAAGGGCGAGTTTTCCTGGGAGCGTACTTCCGCGGCCAAGATGGCTTAAAACGAAGTGAGAAGAACGCCCAGCAAGAAGGCCCAAAGTAGTTTTTAATTTCATGTTTCTATTATATCATACTGCGCCCAGCAGTCCAATAACTAAAGTAACCTCTAAGATCAACTAAAGAAGTAACCTTAGAAGTGCTTTTTAGGTTCTGATTAAACCAAACCAATCAAATACAATATCTTTGGATTTGATAACTTTGGCAACTTTAAGAAATAAATCTTTCTCACTCTGAATATAAGAAAGGAGAGGACATCGATTATCCTCTACAGGTTTTAAAATTTCATTAATCCATTATAACTGACAAAGATACCTAACTTTTGGGATTTAGATCATTTTTTGGAAAGTCTCTTTTATAATAAATTACGAATTTTTTCTTTTATAAATGCGTTAAGAGGATAGTGTTTATCAAGATATTCTAGGAGTTCCTGAGCAGATTCAGAAATTCGTTCGTAACCTTGCAAAAAGTGAGGCAATTGTTTGGCCTCGTTTGGATAACCTTTTTCAAATCTTCTGTTGCTGTTAAAAATATCTATAAAATCAGATTTAGAAGTTTTTTCCAAATTGATTAGTTCGGTCCAAAGCTTGACGGATCTGTTTTGGATGAAATCATAAGCAGCCAATTTTTCGCCTCGTTGATAGCGACCTAGTCCTATATATAGATTGCATAAAATCTCTCCCAACAGCCATTCACGGTCTCTATTTTCTTTTGATGGCAATCTTTGTGGCTGGCAGATTGTTCCATCAAAACCGACCTCCTTCCAGATAATCTTGCCTTCAGCGAAGGGAATGTTTACTAGTTCATGAGCTTCAAAGACAGCAAATTCACAAAAAACATCATCTTCAAATAGAACTTTATGTCCGTCCACTGTATTTTGGTAGTGAAATGCAATTGGTTCTAGATTACTTAACCAAGTTAGATCCTGTATATAGGCCTGCTTGTAGCCATCTTTTACAATAACAAAAAAATCCAAATCTGAGTATTGATCCAATCGGTCTCTTTCTACTCCGCAAGAACCAAGTGCCAGCAAAGCTAGTGCTTGTCTAGAATCTTTTAGAGACTGACCAATATTATCTAGTCTTTGTAACAGTAATTCTGTTTTATTCATAATCGTTACCTCATTATTTCTTGTTTACAGACATTATATAGTTAATGTTTTCGAAAGTCAATTTCATCCCATACCAAATATATACTAATGTAATATGGGATTTCTTTCGATATTTTTTACAATGATAAAGTTTAAACATTTTGCAGGGTATTGCTCATATTATCAAGAATGAAGAAATTTGAAGTATCCTTTGATTGATTAGAAAGTGATTCTTATCTTTAAAAAGATTAAATAATTTGGAAAATATTTAAGAAGAAAAAATATATCGACTTAACCATCAATTTGCAAACGGTAAAACCTTTCCACAAACGATGAAAATACACATACGACCCGCGCAAAGAGTGGATAATTTACTAATTAGGCATGAAACAATCATTGCAAAATATACTTTTTAAATTACCCATAAAACGATGAGCTGAAGCGAGTTATTCAAAGTCATATGTATTGCTGATATTTGAAAGAGTGACCTGAGACCCAATATATAATTAGGACTGCTAAGTAAAGTTTGGACATTATATCATAAAAGAAAAAAAGACAGATTTGATACTCAATGAAAATCAAAGAGCAAACTAGGAAGCTAGCCGCAGGCTGTACTTGAGTACGGCAAGGTGAAGCTGACGTAGTTTGAATTTGATTTTCGAAGAGTATGAGATTTCGCAGAAGCAAAAACAGCCCAAATAGGGCTGTTAGCTAACAAATCAGTCTCAACTTAAATCGCAAACAAGTCATTCAAGTTCTCAGCCAAGGTTGGATGAGTGAAGATCTGTTTTGTGAAGTAAGTGTACGGAATCTTGTTGTCCATAGCAACGGTGATGATGTTGATGATTTCTTGTGAACCTTCTGAGAAGATAGTTGCACCGAGAATTTCTTTTGTTTCAGTGTTGACAACAGCTTTGAAAGCTCCACGAAGGTCTCCATTTACGTGACCACGAGGCATCGCAGCAACAGGGATTTCCTTGACAGCGTATGGAAGTTTCAAATCAGCTGCTTGGCTTTCTGTCAAACCAACTTGTGAAAGTGCAGGTGTGATGAACATGGTGTTTGGTACATTGAGACGGTCTTCAAGAGTGTAGCTGCCATCTCCAGCAAGATAGCTGTAGACAACACGGAAGTCATCAAGTGAAATGTAGGTAAATTGAGGTCCACCGTTGACGTCTCCAACTGCAAAGACACCAGGAACGTTTGTTTGACAATGTTTGTCTACCTTGATAGCACCACGTTCAGTAAGTTCGATATCTGTATTTTCAAGTTGAAGTGGTTCTATGTTTGGTTTACGTCCAGTTGCGTAGAGAAGAGCATCGAAACGGTAGGTTTCGTTTTCAGTTACGACAAGGACTTGGTCACCGTCGTTTTTGATTTCAGTAGTACGGATGTTTTGAAGCAATTCAATGCCGTCTTCTTCCATGTATTGTTTAGCAAGAGCTGCGATGGAAGGTTCTGCTCGAGGTAGGAAAGTATCCAAGGCATCTAGGACTGTGACCTTGCTTCCAAGTCTGTTGTAAAGACCAGCAAATTCAAGACCGATATTTCCGCCACCAAGGACACCAAGTTTTTCAGGCAATTTGTCCAAGTTTTGGATACCTGTTGAGTCAAAGACATTTTTACTTGTAGCAAGTCCAGGAATTGGCAAGACGTTTGAAACAGCACCAGTGTTGATAACGATAGTTTCAGCAGTCAGCTCTTGTTTTTCATCACCAGCCTGGATTTCGATGACTTTATTTGAAAGGAAGTGAGCTTCCGCATCAAAGATATCCACGCCTGTTCCCGCAACAGTAGCATAGTTTTTACCGTTGAGGCGACTAGTGATAGTATTTTTGGTAGCAATGACTTCTTCAAAAGACAAGTCTTTCTCAGCAGCAACTAATAAGGTTTTAGTTGGGATACATCCGATGTTGATACAAGTTCCACCGTACATAGCTTTGCTACGTTCAACCAGAGCAACTTTTTTGCCAGCTGAAGCCAATTTACCAGCTAGTGTTTTCCCAGCTTTACCAAATCCAATAACGATTAAATCATATGTTAACATTTATAGTCCTCCTATTCGAATTTCATTCTAGCACAAGAAAAAAACTTTTGCACAAATCTGCTACGGGAAATGAAGTGAGTTTGAAATGGTCTCTTCAAATCCTCTGAAAAACAAGTTTCAGGTTACTTTACAGCTAGAAAATCGTTTACATGATATTCCTAATGGATTCTACTATCTTTTGCTTCTCTCTTGTGTTATACTAGATAGGTTGCAAAGAAACTCGTACTTTTCTTTCGTGGAAAAGAAGCAACACGGTATCTCGTTTTAAAGAAGATACGTCATGAAAAGAAAAGTATAAACTAAAGCCCTATAGGGTGGCTTCGCACCACCTTTAGAAAGAAGAATAACGTGAAATTTAATGAATTTAACTTGTCTGCTGAATTGCTAGCAGAGATTGAAAAAGCTGGATTTGTAGAAGCCAGTCCTATCCAAGAACAGACCATTCCCTTGGCTCTCGAAGGAAAAGACGTTATCGGTCAAGCTCAGACTGGTACAGGAAAAACTGCAGCCTTTGGCTTGCCAACCCTTGAAAAAATCCGTACAGAAGAAGCGACCGTCCAAGCCTTGGTTATCGCTCCAACTCGTGAACTCGCTGTCCAAAGCCAAGAGGAACTCTTCCGCTTTGGTCGTAGCAAGGGTGTGAAAGTTCGCTCAGTTTACGGTGGTTCCAGCATTGAAAAACAAATCAAAGCCCTTAAATCTGGTGCTCACATTGTGGTAGGAACACCAGGTCGTCTCTTGGACTTGATTAAACGCAAGGCCTTGAAATTACAAGACATTGAAACTCTGATCCTTGATGAAGCGGACGAAATGCTCAACATGGGCTTCCTTGAAGACATCGAAGCCATCATTTCCCGTGTCCCTGAAAATCGTCAAACCTTGCTCTTTTCAGCAACCATGCCAGATGCGATCAAACGTATCGGTGTTCAGTTTATGAAAGACCCTGAGCATGTCAAGATTGCTGCCAAGGAATTAACAACAGAACTAGTTGACCAATACTATATCCGTGTTAAGGAACAAGAAAAATTTGATACCATGACACGTCTCATGGATGTAGAACAACCAGAACTTGCTATTGTATTTGGTCGTACCAAACGCCGTGTAGATGAATTGACTCGTGGTCTGAAAATCCGTGGTTTCCGTGCTGAAGGAATTCATGGAGACCTAGACCAAAACAAACGTCTTCGTGTCCTTCGTGATTTTAAAAATGGGAATCTTGATGTTCTAGTTGCGACAGACGTGGCAGCGCGTGGTTTGGATATTTCAGGTGTGACCCATGTCTACAACTACGATATTCCACAAGATCCTGAAAGCTATGTTCACCGTATCGGTCGTACAGGTCGTGCTGGTAAGTCAGGTCAATCTATTACTTTCGTAGCACCAAATGAAATGGGTTACCTTCAAATCATTGAAAACTTGACTAAGAAACGAATGAAAGGCTTGAAACCAGCGACAGCAGAAGAAGCCTTCCAAGCTAAGAAACAAGTAGCGCTTAAGAAAATCGAACGTGACTTCGCAGACGAAGCAATTCGTGGCAACTTTGAGAAATTTGCTAAAGATGCTCGTAAGTTAGCCACTGAATTTAGTCCAGAAGAATTGGCTATGTATATCTTGAGTCTGACAGTCCAAGATCCAGACAGCCTTCCAGAAGTGGAAATTGCGCGTGAAAAACCACTGCCATTTAAACCATCAGGTAATGGCTTTGGTAGCAAAGGTAAGGGAGGTCGAGGAGGCCGTCGTGGAGACGACCGTCGAGATCGTGGTCGCCGTGATGACTTCAAGAAAGGCAGTCGTGGAAACGATCGTTTTGATAAAGACAGACGTTACCGTAATAAAGACAATAAAAAACCTCGCAACACTTCAAGCGAAAAGAAGACCGGCTTTGTTATTCGTAACAAAGGAGACAAATAGAAAAAAGCGATTCACAATGTGAATCGCTTTTATATATAAGGAGACCGATAGTAAAAGAAGATGGTGATAGTAAAGGATAGGTGAAACGGAAAGGGATTTATCATGTCATCTTCTTATAATGTTATAATATCAAAAATAAAATAGGATGTCAATAAAAAACTTCGCTTTTTTCTAAAATATTTTTGCTGTTCAAAATTGCAATTAAATAAGCAATTTTCAGATAATTATTGAAATAAAGACTTTTCTATGTTATAATGGAAGCGATTATATGCGAGGTAAAAAATGGCACATTTATTAGAAAAAACAAGAAAAATCACGTCTATTCTAAAGCGCTCTGAGGAGCAACTCCAAGATGAACTTCCTTACAATGCGATCACACGCCAGTTAGCTGATATTATTGACTGTAACGCTTGTATTGTGAATAACAAGGGACGTCTCTTGGGCTACTTTATGCGTTATAAGACCAATAATGACCGAGTAGAACAGTTCTTCCAAACTAAAACCTTCCCTGAGGTCTATGTACAAGGGGCAAACATGATTTATGATACGGAAGCAAATCTTCCTGTTGAACATGATTTGACCATTTTCCCTGTGGAGAGCCGTGCGGACTTTCCAGATGGGTTGACAACGATTGCTCCGATTCATGTATCAGGGATTCGCCTAGGTTCGTTGATTATTTGGCGCAATGATAAGAAGTTTGAAGATGAAGATTTGATCCTTGTCGAGATTGCGAGCACGGTTGTGGGAATTCAACTATTGAACTTCCAACGTGAAGAAGATGAGAAAAATATTCGCCGTCGTACAGCTGTTACTATGGCGGTCAACACCCTTTCCTATTCAGAACTTCGTGCCGTATCAGCTATTTTAGCTGAATTGGATGGAAATGAAGGTCAGCTGACTGCGTCTGTTATTGCAGACCGTATTGGCATTACACGCTCAGTGATTGTCAATGCGCTTCGTAAACTGGAGTCGGCGGGAATTATTGAGAGTCGTTCATTAGGAATGAAGGGGACTTATCTCAAAGTTCTAATTGGTGATATTTTTGAGGAAGTGAAAAAGAGGGACTACTAATGGCAAAGGCTTTAATCTCGATTGACTATACAGAGGATTTCGTAGCAGATCATGGAAAGCTAACTGCTGGCGCACCTGCTCAAGCAATATCAAAAGCCATTGATCAGGTAACCCGATTAGCTTTTGATCGTGGAGACTATATCTTTTTTACCATTGATGCTCATGAGGAGAAGGATGCATTCCACCCAGAAAGCAAGCTCTTTCCACCACACAACATCATTGGAACTAATGGGCGTAACCTTTATGGACCCCTAGCTGACTTTTATGCTGACCATGAGGCGGATAGCCGTGTCTTTTGGATGGACAAACGTCACTATTCAGCATTTTCTGGAACGGACTTAGATATCCGCTTGCGGGAACGTCGGGTAGATACAGTCATCCTAACTGGAGTGCTTACTGACATTTGTGTCCTTCATACGGCTATTGATGCCTATAATTTAGGTTATCAAATAGAGATTGTCAAGTCTGCGGTTGCCTCTATTTGGCCAGAAAATCATCAGTTTGCTCTTGGGCATTTTAAGAACACATTGGGAGCCAAATTGCTGGATGAAAACCTTGCTACAATCGAACTATAAGCCTGTTGGAAAAATGAAAAAAATCTGAAAAAAGTGTTGACAAAGATTTTGAAAGTTGATATACTAGTAAAGTAATCGACGCGGGGATGGCGGAATTGGCAGACGCGCAGGACTAAGGATCCTGTGACCGCTTTAGGTCGTGAGGGTTCAAGTCCCTCTCTCCGCATAGGGTAAGAGTTAGCTTTGGCTAGCTCTTTTTTGTTAGCTTATATAGTGACTATTCAACAAGAGAGGTCTACCTTTCTTGTTTTTTTCTTTTCTTTTAAATAGTGCTATAATATAGATAGAAAGTAACAGTAAAAAGTCTTATATGAAAGATCATCGAGTAATGGATACTAATAGGTTTAGTTAAAACGGATATATAAGTTAGGAAAGGAGGACTAGATAGTCATTTGGTATTTGAAATGAGTATTTCAAAAATGTAAAGGAGGATTACGATGGTTAATGAACTTCAACGAATAATGAGCGCCTTTATTCAAATTCTCTTTATTATTTTACTACCTTCTATCTGGTGGTTTCTGACTGTGAGGGGAAAAGTCCCATTTATGGAATGGATAGGGCTAAAAGCTATCAAAACAGCAAAAACTTTGCAGCTGATTTTATGGATGGTAGGGGGATTTTCCTTATTTACTATTTTTTCTATCCTTATCTTTCCTCTTACGCGTAGTCTAGAAACAGCCACTTCGGCTTTTTCAGCTATGGGCTTTAAGGCTTTACCAAGTATTCTAATTTACAGTATTTTGCAAACATCTTTGCCAGAGGAACTACTATTTAGAGGTTTTCTACTCAAACGAATGGCAAATCACATGCCGTTTGTCTTTGCAAATACCATACAGGCCTTCACTTTTGGATTGCTTCATGGAGTATTGTTTGCTTCAGTAGTAAGTTTGGAAGTCACTTTTTTCATTATATTCTTTACTGGAGCAATAGCAGCTTATCTTGGTTTTGTTAATGAAAAGATAGCAGGAGGATCAATTTTACCAAGTTGGCTAATGCATGCCACAGCCAACATCCTCTCTGGTTTAGTTTCTGCATTTTCTTTGCTTTGAGTGGATAAAGTTATAAAAATGGAGCTGGTAGAAATACCAGCTTTTTTTCAAAATAAATCAAAAAAATTTTTTGATTTCATAAACATTTCATATTTAGATTTTATAATAGTCTTACAAATATGGAGGTGACAAATGAATCCAATCCAAAGAGCTTGGGCTTATGTCAGCAGAAAACGACTGAGAAGTTTTATTTTATTTCTTATTTTATTTGTCCTTTTAGCAGGAATTTCAGCCTGTTTGACTCTTATGAAGTCCAACAAAACAGTAGAAAGCAATCTTTACAAATCACTCAATACATCTTTTTCTATCAAAAAGATAGAAAATGGACAGACCTTCAAGTTGTCAGACCTAGCATCCGTGAGCAAGATTAAGGGACTGGAAAATGTCTCTCCTGAACTCGAGACGATCGCAAAACTGAAAGACAAGGAAGCGGTGAGTGGTGAGCAGAGCGTAGAACGAGATGATTTGTCAGCCGCGGACAAGAACTTGGTTAGCTTAACGGCTCTTGAGGATTCCTCCAAGGATGTCACCTTTACCAGTTCGGCTTTCAATCTAAAAGAAGGGCGACACCTTCAAAAAGGGGATTCCAAGAAAATCCTGATTCACGAAGAGTTGGCCAAGAAGAACGGTCTTTCGCTTCATGACAAGATTCGCTTGGACGCTGGTCAGTCCGAATCTGGAAAAGGGCAAACAGTAGAGTTTGAGATTGTCGGCATCTTTTCTGGTAAGAAACAAGAAAAATTCACAGGCTTGTCCTCTGACTTCAGTGAAAACCAGGTCTTTACAGACTATGAAAGTAGCCAGACCCTTCTGGGAAATAGTGAACCTCAAGTCAGTGCAGCACGCTTCTATGTTGAAAATCCTAAGGAAATGGACGGACTCATGAAGCAGGTGGAAAACTTGGCTTTGGAAAGTCAAGGTTACCAAGTCGAGAAGGAAAACAAGGCCTTTGAACAAATCAAAGACTCAGTGGCAACCTTCCAAACCTTCCTCACCATCTTCCTTTATGGGATGTTGATAGCAGGAGCAGGAGCCTTAATTTTGGTCTTGTCCCTCTGGTTGAGAGAAAGGGTCTACGAAGTGGGGATTCTACTCGCACTTGGAAAAAGCAAGATCTCAATCTTCCTACAATTCTGTTTAGAGGTAGTTTTGGTATCTCTCGGAGCTTTGCTTCCATCCTTTATCGCTGGAAATGCCATTACATCCTATCTACTCCAAACTGTACTAGCCAGTGGAGATCAGGCAACCTTACAGGACACGCTGGCCAAAGCAAGCGGTCTATCAACCAGTCTCCTATCCTTTGCAGAATCCTATGTCTTTCTGCTCCTGATTGGTTGCTTATCAGTAGCCCTTTGTTTCGTATTTCTATTTAGAAAATCGCCTAAGGAAATTTTATCATCTATTAGTTAATACTCTTCGAAAATCTCTTTAAACCGTGTCAGTCTTATCTGCAACCTCAAAGCTGTGCTTTGAGCAGCCTGCGGCTAGCTTCCTAGTTTAATCTTTGATTTTCATTGAGTATAAGAAGGAGAAATCATGACTTTATTACAATTGCAAGATGTTACCTACCGTTATAAGAACACTGCTGAGGCAGTTTTATATCAGATCAAGTATAATTTTGAACCCGGAAAATTTTATAGTATCATTGGTGAGTCAGGAGCTGGAAAATCCACTCTCTTGTCCCTACTGGCTGGTCTAGATAGTCCTGTTGAAGGTTCTATCCTTTTCCAAGGAGAGGATATTCGGAATAAGGGATATTCTTACCATCGCATGCACCATATTTCCCTGGTCTTTCAAAATTATAACTTGATAGATTATCTTTCTCCGCTGGAAAATATCCGCTTGGTCAACAAAAAGGCAAGCAAGGATACACTTCTTGAGCTTGGTTTGGATGAAAGTCAGATCAAGCGGAACGTTCTCCAGTTATCAGGTGGTCAACAACAACGTGTAGCCATCGCTCGCAGTTTGGTCTCAGAAGCTCCAGTTATTCTAGCTGATGAGCCAACAGGAAATCTGGATCCTAAAACTGCTGGAGATATTATCGAACTGCTCAAGTCACTTGCCGAGAAAACAGGTAAATGTGTGATCGTCGTCACCCACAGTAAAGAAGTGGCACAAGCGTCAGATATTACACTTGAATTGAAGGATAAGAAACTAACTGAAACTCGCAATACTACAAAATAAGATGAGTTTGTTTTGATAGAATGATAAAAACGAATCAAATCTAGAAAGGGAACCTATGTTACACAACGCATTTGCCTATGTTACAAGGAAGTTTTTCAAATCGATTGTTATCTTCCTGATTATTCTCCTCATGGCGAGCTTGAGTTTGGTCGGCTTGTCGATCAAGGGAGCTACTGCCAAGGCTTCTCAGGAGACATTTAAAAATATCACCAATAGCTTCTCCATGCAAATCAATCGTCGCGTCAATCAAGGAACGCCACGTGGTTCTGGGAATATCAAGGGTGAGGATATCAAAAAAATCACCGAAAACAAGGCCATCGAGTCTTATGTTAAACGCATCAACGCCATCGGAGATTTGACTGGATACGACCTCATCGAAACGCCAGAAACCAAGAAAAATCTCACTGCTGACCGTGCCAAACGGTTTGGAAGCAGCTTGATGATTACAGGTGTCAATGACTCCTCTAAAGAAGATAAGTTTGTCTCTGGTTCATATAAGCTGGTCGAAGGTGAGCACTTAACCAACGACGACAAGGACAAGATTCTCATGCACAAGGACTTGGCAGCCAAACACGGTTGGAAAGTCGGAGATAAGATCAAATTGGACTCTAATGTCTATGATGCAGACAATGAAAAAGGTGCCAAGGAAACAGTCGAAGTGACAATCAAGGGACTCTTTGATGGTCACAATAAGTCAGCAGTAACCTACTCACAAGAACTCTATGAAAATACAGCCATCACAGACATTCACACTGCTGCAAAACTTTATGGATACACAGAAGACACAGCTATTTATGGGGACGCAACCTTCTTTGTAACAGCAGACAAGAACTTGGATGATGTCATGAAAGAGTTGAACGGTATCAGTGGTATCAACTGGAAGAGCTACACACTTGTGAAGAGCTCCTCTAACTACCCAGCTCTTGAGCAATCCATCTCTGGTATGTACAAGATGGCCAACCTCCTCTTCTGGGGTAGCTTGAGCTTTTCAGTTCTTCTCCTTGCTCTCTTGCTTAGTCTTTGGATCAATGCTCGTCGCAAGGAAGTGGGAATTCTCCTCTCTATCGGTCTCAAGCAGGCAAGTATCTTGGGTCAATTCATCACCGAATCCATCTTGATTGCCATCCCTGCTCTTGTTTCTGCATACTTCCTAGCCAACTACACAGCTCGTGCCATCGGAAACACTGTTCTTGCCAATGTCACTTCAGGTGTTGCCAAGCAAGCCAGCAAGGCTGCTCAAGCTTCTAACCTTGGTGGTGGTGCAGAAGTAGATGGCTTTAGCAAGACCTTGTCGAGCCTAGACATTTCCATTCAGACATCAGACTTTATCATCGTCTTTGTCCTTGCCTTGGTTCTAGTGGTTCTCGTTATGGCGCTTGCCTCAAGCAATCTCCTTAGAAAACAACCAAAAGAGCTCTTGCTCGATAGCGAATAAAAAACTTGCTACCTATTCTCCCCTAAATGGGGTATAATATAGGTAGCATTTTTATCTATTTCATCCTGATAAGGCTTCTTCCTATCAGGATGAAACAGAGAAGATTTACAAGAAATTTAAAGGAATGTGAAACGTTTTTCTATGAAAATTTTAATTGTAGAAGATGAAGAGATGATCCGTGAGGGGATCAGTGACTATTTGACGGATTGTGGTTATGAAACCATCGAGGCTGCGGACGGTCAAGAAGCCTTGGAACAATTTTCCAGCTATGAAGTAGCTCTAGTACTACTGGATATCCAGATGCCTAAGCTCAATGGTCTGGAAGTACTAGCTGAGATACGCAAGACCAGTCAGGTTCCTGTCTTGATGCTGACCGCCTTTCAGGATGAGGAATACAAGATGAGTGCTTTTGCTTCTCTAGCAGATGGTTATCTGGAAAAGCCCTTCTCTCTCTCCCTTCTAAAAGTGAGGGTAGATGCAATTTTCAAGCGCTACTACGATACGGGACGAGTCTTCTCTTATAAGGATACCAAGGTGGACTTTGAGAGTTATAGTGCAAGCCTCGCAGGTCAAGAAGTGGCCATCAATGCCAAAGAGTTGGAAATTCTGGACTATCTGGTGAAAAATGAAGGCCGGGCCTTGACTCGTTCTCAGATAATTGATGCTGTCTGGAAGGCGACAGATGAGGTTCCCTTTGACCGTGTTATTGATGTCTATATCAAAGAACTGCGGAAAAAGCTAGACTTGGATTGTATCCTCACTGTGCGCAATGTTGGTTATAAATTGGAGAGAAAATGAAACGAACAGGTCTATTTACAAAGATATTTATCTATACCTTCTCGATTTTTAGTGTTCTGGTTATTTGTCTTCATTTAGCCATTTATTTTCTCTTTCCGTCAACTTATCTGAGCCATCGTCAGGAAACCATTGGCCAGAAAGCGACAGCCATTGCCCAGTCCCTAGAAGGAAAGGATAGGCAGAGTATCGAGCAAGTGTTAGATTTGTATTCCCAGAGCAGTGATATCAAAGGAGCTGTCAAGGGAGAAATGACTGAGGACAAGTTAGAGGTCAAGGACAATCTTCCTCTGGATACGGACCGCCAGACAACTTCCCTCTTTATCGAGGAGCGTGAGGTGAAAACGCAAGATGGTAGCACGATGACTCTCCAATTTCTAGCTTCCATGGACCTGCAAAAGGAAGCAGAGCAGATTAGTCTCCAATTTCTCCCCTATACCTTGTTGGCATCCTTTCTGATTTCACTTTTAGTGGCCTACATCTATGCTCGGACCATTGTTGCACCGATTTTGGAAATCAAGCGGGTGACCCGTCGGATGATGGATCTGGATGCTCAAGTACGGTTGCGTGTGGATTCTAAGGATGAGATTGGTGATCTCAAGGAACAAATCAATAGCCTTTACCAGCACCTTTTGACAGTTATTGCGGACTTGCATGACAAGAATGAAGCTATTCTCCAGCTGGAGAAGATGAAGGTTGAGTTCCTACGAGGGGCTTCTCATGAATTGAAAACACCTCTGGCTAGCTTGAAAATTCTGATTGAAAATATGAAAGAAAATGTCGGTCGTTATAAGGATAGAGACCATTATCTTGGAGTTGCCTTGGGGATTGTGGATGACCTCAGTCACCACGTTCTCCAGATATTGTCACTTTCTTCTGTTCAGGAATTACGAGACGAGAAAGAAGAGGTTGACCTCCTTCAGATGACGCAAAGTCTGGTCAAGGATTATGCTTTGCTTGCCAAGGAGAGAGAACTTCAGGTAGACATTAGCCTAACCCATCAGCAAGCTTACATAAACCCATCTGTCATGAAATTAATCCTATCGAATCTCATCAGTAATGCTATCAAGCACTCCACTCCAGGCGGCCTGGTCAGCATTGGAGAAAGAGAAGGGGAGCTCTCTATCGAGAATAACTGTAGTCCTGAAGAACAAGAAAAATTGGCCCAGTCTTTTTCTGAAAATGCTAGTCGCAAGGCCAAGGGTTCGGGGATGGGACTCTTTGTGGTCAAAAGTCTATTAGAACACGAGAAAATACCTTATCATTTTGAGATGCAAGATGATCGCTTGACCTTCTTCATGCGTTATCCTAAAGTCGTGCAAGACTAAGGGAAAGAAAGGGTTTACATTGATTGGACTGGAAGAAATTCAATCTAAAGTATGGGAAAAACTAGCTTTTTTTATCAAAAAGTGATAAAATGAACAATGTAAATGGGATGTCCCAAAAAATATATAGGAGGCCTGACAAATGGCAATCGTTTCAGCAGAAAAATTTGTCCAAGCAGCTCGTGACAACGGTTATGCAGTTGGTGGATTTAACACAAACAACCTTGAGTGGACTCAAGCTATCTTGCGCGCAGCAGAAGCTAAAAAAGCTCCAGTTTTGATCCAAACTTCAATGGGTGCTGCTAAATACATGGGTGGTTACAAAGTTGCTCGCAACTTGATCGCTAACCTTGTTGAATCAATGGGTATCACTGTACCAGTAGCTATCCACCTTGACCACGGTCACTACGAAGATGCACTTGAGTGTATTCAAGTTGGTTATACTTCAGTAATGTTTGACGGTTCACACCTTCCAGTTGAAGAAAACCTTGAAAAAGCTCGTAAAGTTGTAGAATTTGCTCATGCAAATGGTGTATCAGTAGAAGCTGAAGTTGGAACTATCGGTGGTGAAGAAGACGGAATCATCGGTGATGGTGAATTGGCTCCAATCGAAGATGCTAAAGCAATGGTTGCAACTGGTATCGACTTCTTGGCAGCTGGTATCGGTAACATCCACGGTCCTTACCCTGCAAACTGGAAAGGTCTTCACCTTGACCACTTGCAAAAATTGACTGAAGCTGTACCAGGATTCCCAATCGTATTGCACGGTGGTTCAGGTATTCCTGATGACCAAATCCAAGCAGCTATCAAACTTGGTGTTGCGAAAGTTAACGTTAACACTGAATGCCAAATCGCATTCGCTAACGCAACTCGTAAATTTGCTCGTGACTACGAAGCAAACGAAGCAGAATACGACAAGAAAAAACTCTTCGACCCACGTAAATTCTTGGCTGACGGTGTAAAAGCTATCCAAGCATCAGTTGAAGAACGTATCGACGTATTCGGTTCAGAAGGTAAAGCATAATCTAGCTGAACAATACAGAAAGAACCTGCCCATTGGGTGGGTTTTTGTGTTTTCTTTTATAGAGAATATACTTAAGACTACTATATCCAAAGTTGCTAAATTAATGTAATTATTCTAAGACTACCCTTGGCGAACGAATATAATAACTTTACGCCTGTTTTCAAAGGAAATCACTGTCTTTCCCAAAGTAAATTGGAACATCTAATTTTTTAGGAATGCTGAGTAGCTAAATGAATGATAGAACTTTCAAAAAAATTAATAGTTTAAAGCGCTTAGCACCTGTTTATATTGATGAAACGGGATTCGATACTTATTTTTGTCGAGAATACGGTCGCTCATTATAAGGTCAGTTAATAGGAGGTAAAGTATCTGGAAGAAGATATCAGAGGATTTCTTTGGTTGCAGGTCTAACAAATAGTAAGTTAATCGCTCCAATGACTTACGAAGAGACGATGACGAGCGACTTTTTTGAAGCTTGGTTTCAGAAGTTTCTCCTACCAATATTAAATACACCATTAGTTATTATTATGGATAATGCAAGATTCCATAGAATGGGTAAGCTAGAGCTCTTATGAAGAGTTTGGGCATAAACCTTTACCACTTCCTCCCTACTCACCTGAGTACAATCTTATTGAGAAAACATGGGCTCGTATCAAATAGCACCCCAAAAAGGTATTACCAAGTTGTAATACCTTTTTTCTAGGCTCTTTTGTCTTGTTCTTGTTTCAATTGACGGTAGTATTCACCATCTAAAGAATTACTTGATTGGTTAGAACAGGCAATTAATAAAATTGCAGATAGAGGCACTAAAAATAATGTGGCAAATTCTTACATTTGCTTACTCCATTTTTATTATATCAAAGTAATTTTACAAGTTTAAGACAGGTAGTACTGACAATCATTTTACTTTTTCGGGGAATATCCCTTTCTATGAAATAAAAGTCGAATCTGTTCTTGAAAAAAATTCACAGACCTATTGCTTTACTATGCTATCCTTAATTACACGAGACTCATTATACCTATTTATTCTTTCTTTCTCCATTAATTAATTCTAATTTTTTACTCTTTTGGATTGCTGATAACAATTTTTCCTATGGTTCGACCGGTTTCTAGAAGCCTGTGAGCCTCTTTAATGTTTATTGAATTCATTGGAGATAATCTTTTTGTAACAGTCGTTTTTAGCTCTCCATTATCAATCATATCTGCAATTTGATTAAGAATATAATGTTGACTAATCAAATCTTCTGTTTGCCACATTGATTTTGCAAACATAAATTCCCATGAAAAACTAACTGCTTTAGACTGTAGTGCAGACAAATTGACTTTTTCTTTAGTTTCGTCAATAGAACAGATTTTTCCTTGAGGTTTAATAGCTTTTACCATAAAATCCCAATGCTTTTCAGTATTATTTAAACAGAAAATGTAATCAACTGTTGAGAATCCAATTTCATTAAGCTCTTTATCCATATCTTCAAAATGATTAATTACAAATTCAGCTCCATGCTCCAAAACCCACTTTTTACTTTCATATCTGGAAGCAGTTCCAATAACAGTTAACCCTACATTATGAGCTAACTGACAAGCTATTGATCCTACTCCACCACTTGCTCCGATGATTAATATACTCTTAGTATAATTTTTGCTTTTATCAAATGGGATTTTTAATTTTTCAAATAAACCCTCATATGCTGTTAAGGAAGTTAAGGGTAAGGCCGCAGAATCTTCAAAAGATAAAGTATTTGGTTTTTTCCCAACAATACGCTCATCTACAAGTTGATATTCAGCATAGGACCCCGATTTTGTTATATCTCCCGCATAGAATACCTCATCGCCAACAGAAAACAACTCGCAATCTTCCCCTACCTCTGAGACAATTCCGGAAGCATCCCATCCTAAGATTCTCGGGGATTCTTCGACTTTACTTTTTGGAGATCTAACTTTATAATCTACTGGATTTACTGAAATCGCTTTAACCTCAACAAGTAAGTTCTTTCCTTTAGCAAAAGGTTTATCTAACTCAACGTCTTCAAAACTTCTCTTATCATCAATAGGTAAATATCTGTATAATCCGACCCCTTTCATAGTTGCCATAGTTCAATTTCCTTTCGTTATTTTATTTGGTATAATGTTAATTATAGGCAAATACTGCAAGATAACAATATTGAAGTTTTTGTAACTAGTGATATTTTAGTAACTTAAGATAGAAAGATGGGTAGATTATGGTAAGAAAAATTTATGATTGTGCTAATGGATGTCCAGTAGAAACCACTCTCCAAGTAATTTCTGGCAAATGGAAATGCGTAATATTATTTCACTTATTAAATAATAAAATTTGTCGATTTGGCGAATTAGAAAAATTAATGCCCGGTTGTTCTAGAAGGATGTTAGCGTTGCAACTTAAAGAATTGGAGTTGGACAAAATTATTCATAAAGATATTTACTCTATCATGCCTCCGATAACAGAGTATACACTAACTGAACTTGGGAGAACTTTAGAACCAGTAGTAGTTGAAATGAATAGATGGGGAAATAAATATAATAAATTTTTATTTAAAAATGGTAACGAGCTTCCTGTTGATAAATAAATTTCTCATATTAAATTATAAATAATTAAGTATGATATATCTTTTGTCTATCCATAGATAAAGTATTATTAGATATCAAGCCAATAAACTTGTCAAAAGGAGTCTGAGTTAGTAAGAAAAAATAAGCACATCCTTCTGCAATTTTATGGTATTAGAGTGTTACTATATCCCATTTTAGAGAGGTCGAATTATGGCAATTGCTCCTTTTAAAAATTACGATTATGAATTAGTTTTATCTGATTTAATTGCAGATATATATTATTCAACTATCAGTATGGGAAGTAGGATAATATTACTCAGAAAATTGACAGAGTTATTAGCTCGCAAATTTTTGAATTTGGGAGCAGGAGAACCCATGAATCTGGGAGATATAACTACTCATGAAAAAAATGAAAAGTTTAAAATAACAGAAAGGTATAAAAAGGTAGATAAACGATTAGTCAAGGATTTTGAAAAAACTATAGATAGGTTAAGAAAATTAGGCAATAAATACACTCATACAGCAAATATATCGGATGCTAATGTAGATGAATTGAGTATAGCCGAAGACTCCATTTGGGATTTATTTTCTTATTTATTTGTACAATATTTTTTGAAATATGGTCTGAATTTAAAAACAGACAAAAATATCTTGACATTGTTCTCTGTTTTACCTCCTGAAATTAGATATCGAACTTTGAAAAAAATAATTGATATCATAGGGTATGATAATATTCAACTTCTAGACAAGTTTCTTTTGTCTATCGTTAAGGCTAGAGGGATTGATGAAGCTAGATTTTGGCTATATAATAATAGTAAATTTCTTCAAGATGTAATTTATCCTTCAGAATCTGAAATTATCGAATATGAGGAGAATTTTTCTCAGAATGTTTTACCTCTTAAGCTAAGAAATCATTCTAATTGTTATAGTCTATTAGTATCTGTTCTGAATAACACTGATGTCCAATTGTCATCACATGGTTATTATAGAGATTTCGAAGAAGCTGTAGCCGAATATAAAAAGCATGATTTAGATCTTTATTTATCTAGCACTGAAGAACAAAAGATATTTAAAGATCTTATAAAATTCTGTTTTATAGGGAGAGTTCCAGTTTGTTAGTATGATTCATATTCACTGCAAAAGAAGCTTATTCAACATTCTCCAAATTTCTTCTGTCTATACTAGGATTTATGGCAAATTCAACCTAAGATTTTGCCCCTATTTTGCCACACTTTTTTAAGAACTAAAGGGAATAATGAAGTATATTTCTAATACAGTGTGGGTGGAAGAATACCTGAATATAGCCCTTTTTTGTGGTTTAAGGAAACTACTAAACCATGATTTTTGATTAAAACTATTATTTTAAGAGTGAAATCTCTAATTTCATAATCTTTTGGCAAACGCTTGCATTCCATTTTTTATTGGACTATAATAGGTTGGTATAAAGCCTTCTGTAAGAATAAAATGTAAAGGGTTTAGAAAGTAAGGATTTAGAATATTTGTAGTCAATAATAAAATATTGCTATTCCTTACCGTAGGGAGATAGATATGGCAATGATAGAAGTGGAACACCTTCAGAAGAATTTTGTGAAGACAGTAAAGGAGCCGGGGTTAAAGGGAGCTTTGCGCTCCTTTATTCATCCTGAAAAGCAGACCTTTGAAGCAGTCAAGGATTTGACTTTTGAGGTACCCAAGGGCCAGATTCTAGGCTTTATCGGGGCCAATGGTGCTGGGAAGTCGACAACCATCAAAATGCTGACAGGGATTTTGAAACCGACGTCTGGTTTTTGTCGGATTAACGGCAAGATTCCGCAAGACAATCGCCAAGATTATGTCAAGGATATTGGGGTTGTCTTTGGACAACGCACTCAGCTATGGTGGGATTTGGCTCTGCAAGAGACCTACACGGTTTTGAAAGAGATATACGATGTGCCGGACTCGCTCTTCCGCAAGCGCATGGACTTTTTGAATGAAGTCTTGGATTTGAAGGACTTTATCAAGGACCCCGTGCGCACTCTTTCACTGGGGCAACGGATGCGGGCGGACATTGCGGCTTCCTTGCTCCACAATCCCAAGGTTCTCTTTTTAGATGAGCCGACCATTGGTCTGGATGTGTCGGTCAAGGATAACATTCGTCGGGCCATTACTCAGATCAATCAAGAGGAAGAAACAACCATTCTCTTGACCACTCATGACCTGAGTGATATTGAGCAACTCTGTGATCGGATTTTCATGATTGACAAGGGGCAGGAGATTTTTGATGGAACGGTGAGCCAGCTCAAGGAGACCTTTGGCAAGATGAAGACTCTCTCCTTTGAACTGTTACCAGGTCAAAGTCATCTCCTTTCTCAATATGAAGGCCTGCCTGATATAACCATTGATAGACAAGGAAATAGCCTCAATATTGAATTCGATAGTTCCCGCTACCATTCAGCTGATATTATCAAACAAACTCTGTCTGATTTTGAAATCCGTGATTTGAAGATGGTAGATACGGATATTGAGGATATTATCCGACGCTTCTACCGAAAGGAGCTCTAAGATGGTCAAATTTTGGAGACGTTATAAACCCTTTATCAATGCAGGGATTCAGGAGTTGATTAGCTATCGAGTCAATTTTCTTCTCTATCGGATTGGCGATGTGATGGGGGCTTTTGTGGCTTTCTATCTCTGGAAGGCCGTCTTTGATTCCTCGCAGGAGTCTTTGATTCAGGGCTTCAGTATGGCAGATATCACCCTCTACATCATCATGAGTTTTGTGACCAATCTTTTGACCAGGTCTGATAGCTCCTTTATGATTGGGGAGGAGGTCAAGGATGGTTCCATTATCATGCGCTTGCTGCGACCAGTGCATTTTGCGGCTTCATATCTCTTCACCGAGCTTGGTTCCAAGTGGTTGATTTTTGTCAGTGTCGGACTTCCTTTCTTGAGTGTTATTGTCTTGATGAAAATCCTTTCAGGGCAAGGTATTGTAGAAGTACTGGGCTTAACTGTCCTTTATCTCTTTAGCTTAGCCCTAGCCTACCTGATTAACTTTTTCTTTAATATCTGCTTTGGATTTTCAGCCTTTGTATTTAAAAATCTATGGGGTTCCAATCTACTCAAGACTTCTATAGTGGCCTTTATGTCTGGGAGTTTGATTCCCTTAGCTTTCTTTCCCAAGGTTGTTTCAGATATTTTGTCCTTCTTGCCTTTCTCATCCTTGATCTACACTCCAGTCATGATCATTGTTGGAAAATACGATGCTAGTCAGATTCTTCAGGCACTCGTTTTGCAGTTTTTCTGGCTCTTAGTGATGCTTGGCTTGTCTCAGTTGATTTGGAAACGAGTCCAGTCATTTATCACTATTCAGGGAGGTTAGTATGAAAAAATATCAACGCATGCACCTGATTTTTATCAGACAATACATCAAGCAAATCATGGAATACAAGGTTGATTTTGTGGTTGGTGTTTTAGGTGTCTTTCTGACCCAAGGTTTGAACCTCTTGTTTCTCAATGTCATCTTTCAACACATTCCATCGCTAGAAGGATGGACTTTTCAAGAAATCGCCTTTATCTATGGATTTTCCTTGGTTCCCAAGGGACTGGACCATCTCTTTTTTGACAATCTCTGGGCTTTAGGTCAACGACTGGTGCGAAAAGGGGAGTTTGATAAGTATCTGACGCGTCCAATCAATCCGCTCTTTCATATCCTCGTTGAGACCTTTCAGATTGATGCCTTGGGTGAACTCTTGGTCGGTGGCATTTTACTAGCGACTACGGTTACTAGCATTGCTTGGACTCTTCCCAAATTCCTGCTTTTCTTAGTCTGTATCCCCTTTGCGACCTTGATTTATACTTCCTTGAAAATCGCGACAGCCAGCATCGCTTTTTGGACCAAGCAGTCAGGTGCTATGATTTACATTTTTTATATGTTTAATGACTTTGCTAAGTACCCGATTTCCATTTACAATTCCCTTCTTCGTTGGTTGATTAGCTTTCTCGTGCCTTTCGCCTTTACGGCTTATTATCCTGCCAGCTATTTCTTAGAGGACAAGGATGGGCTCTTTAATATCGGAGGTTTGATACTAATTTCCCTTGTCTTCTTTGTCATTTCTTTGAAACTATGGGACAAGGGCTTGGATGCCTACGAAAGTGCGGGTTCGTAAAAGGAAGAAACTCAAAGCCTTGTCTCAGGACGGGCTTTTTTAATCGTGATGAAAATTTCTTGACATCTCTTCTCAGAGTGCTATACTAAAAGGGTAATAGCCGATTTAGCTCAGTTGGTAGAGCAACGCACTCGTAACGCGTAGGTCACAGGTTCAAGCCCTGCAATCGGCAGAATCAAGAAGCCCATTAGGGCTTCTTTTTCTTTTGTTACAAATACTCAACCACTTAGACAGAGATATTGACCAGATAGGCAAAAGGGCTTGTTCTTGAAAAATTCCTCTGCTATAATGGTTCATGTAAGGGACATGAGGGATCAGTATCAGACAACTCAAGTCAATAAAAAAGAAAATGGAGACATAAAAATGAAAAAATTATTGGGACTTGTATTTTTAGTAGCAGCAGCGCTAGTATTGTATTTCGGTTCTGTTGGATGGCCAAGCTTGGATGTCAACCTCTGGTCACTCATTCCGGTAGGATTGTTCCTTTATTTCACGCTAGAAAACTTTTTGAAAAAAGACTACAAGGCTAGCTTGATGTGCTTGATCATTGCCTTTATCATTGCAAATGCTATTTTTGATCTCTTACCAATTTCAAGTGGTTTGGTGATTGGTGCTGGTGTGCTAGCTTGTGTAGGACTTGGCTATCTCTTTCCTGATAAAGATAAAAAAGAAGGCAAATAGAAAAGTCTCGAGATTTCTCGAGACTTTTTTTACTGACCAGCGTAATATTTTTGGATTCCTTTCACAATGCCTGCGACCAGTTTATCTTGGTAGCGGCTATCTCTGATTTGTTGGCTTTCAGTGAAATTATCCATATAACCAAGCTCTAGGAGGACAGCTGGTTTAGCTGTTTCGCGTAGGACGGCATAGCTGCTTTCCAACAGGCCAGCATCCTTGGCCCCTGTTTCTGCTAGAAGAGAGGAGTGGATGGCAGCGGCGAGGCGTTTGCTTTCACTCATACGATCAGGGTGATTGTGCCAGTATTTATTAATCTTACTTGGATAATCAGGTTCATCGCTATAGGAGTAGGTTTGAATACCGCTCGCTTTTGAGTAGGTATTACCAGTAGCGTTGAAGTGAATACTGATAAAAATATCAGAGTTGGTTTTATTAACCATACGAGAACGTTCAGTAACAAAGTCAACGTCAATATCACTATCACGAGAAGTGAGGACCTTGTAGCCCAGTTCTTCCAACTTAGTACGAAGCTTACGGTAAACCTGCATGTTGAGATCTTTTTCAGCTACATTGTAGTAAAAAGCTCCTGAATCTCGACCACCATGCCCAGGATCTAGGAAAATGGTATTGCTGTATAGTCCTTTTGTAAATCCGCCTTCAGTTGAAACTTCAGAGATCCATTGGCCGTATTTTTGGAACAAGTGTTCCTTTCCGTTTATTTTGTAAGTTCCTGAAACATAATGCCCATTATCATCCAGGTAGTAGCGTGCTTTGTCAGAGTTATCGTAAATCCATTCGCTCTTTGCCATGTAACCACCTGACTTGAGGTAGTATGCTCCAATCCACTCCTGATTTGCATAACGGCCATCCGCTTTTAGATAGAACCAGCTCTTATAGGTTTTATCAAAGATCCACTCTTTTTCCGCCATGGCTCCACTGGCTTTGAGGTAGTAGCTTCCTTTCCATTTGTCTGCTAGCATCCCACCATTCTGGTCAAATGAGTACCAGGAACCCTGAATCTTTTGCCAATTTTCTTGGACATATCTCCCTGACCCGTTCGCATAGAACCAAGTATCCTTGATTTTGACCCAGTTGTTTTCTGCCATAGCTCCACTCTGGTCAAAGAGGTAGCCCTTGAAGGTTGTCGCACTCAGCATTCCACCGTCTTTGTCAAAGTAATACCAAGAACCGTTGATTTTCTCCCATTTATCCTGTGAGATCTTTCCAGAAGGAGCGACATAATACCAAATTTGGTCTAATTTAGTCCAGCCCTTTTCTGCCATAGCTCCGCTTTTTGTGAGAAGATAGCCGTCAACGGCGGTGTTGCTGAGCATGCTTCCAGTTTGGTCAAAATAGTACCAGGAGCCGTTAATTTTTTTCCAGGTGTTCTGAGCTAGTCGTCCAGAGGAATCAGCATAATACCATTGATTGTCCAGTTTGGTCCAGCTATTTTCTATCATGACACCATCTTGGTCAAAGGCATAACCTTTGTAGACAGTAGAATGAAGACGATTACCATCTTGATCGAAGTAGTACCATTTGCCTTGGATTTGTTTCCAGTTCAAAGCAGGTTTATCATCTTGGTAAAAACGCCAGTGGTGATTTTCTTGGTACCACCCTTCTTTTTGGGGCTTGTCTTCTTGCACATCTACTTTCGGAAGAGTTTCTGATTTAGAGTTTTCCTCAACACTTGATTCTTTCTTTTCTTCTTTGGCAATTGCTTCCTTGACAGCAGATGTGGATTGAGTTGTGTTTTCTTCTCCTAAGACGGATGCGGGTGCTAATCCTGCGATTGAAAGGATTAAAGCACTGGTCAGTAGTATCTTTTTCACTTTCTATTTCCTAACTTTTTCTTTTTGCCTTTTTCATTTTTCCTATTAATTATCGAATTGAACTTCTTCTAGTAAGTATTCGATAAAGCGTTCGCCCATCTTAGACAGGCTGGTTTTTTCATGTTGGATATAGACCAGTTCAATCGGGTCGTCAATGTCCAGCGGGATGGAAACGATATTGTCTCCGTTGAGGTTGCTGTTCAAAATCCCTGTTGCAATGGTGTAACCATCCAAACCAATCAAGAGGTTAAAGAGAGTGGCGCGGTCACTGACTACGATGGATTTCTTGTGATGCTCTTGTGAAAGAATCTCCTCTGAAAAGTAGAAGGAGTTGTGCGTCCCCTGGTCATAACTCAGATAAGGGAAGTCTTCCAAATCAGCCAGTTTGACCTTGTCTTTTTTAGCTAGAGGGTTGGTCTTGCTGACAAAGATATGGGGTTGGGCTGTGAAGAGGTGGTGAGCTAGCAGGTGATTGTCATCTAGCATTTTCGTTAAAACATCGCGGTTGTAGCTGTTTAGGAAGAGGACACCGACCTCGCTACGGAAGTTCTTGACGTCATCGATAATCTCCCAAGTCCGAGTTTCACGAAGGAAAAGTTCGTATTTTTCCATATCACTTTTCTTGAGCAGAGAGACAAAGGCATTGACTACAAAGGCATAGTGCTGAGAGGAAACACTGAATAGTTCGCGGTGGGCAACAGGATTTTTATAGCGTTCCTCCAGAAGCTGAGTTTGCTCGACAACTTGACGAGCGTAGGAGAGAAACTCCATCCCATCACGGGTTAAGGTAATCCCCTTGGGATTGCGGATAAAGATTTCAATGCCCATTTCATTTTCCAAGTCTCGAACGGCATTTGAAAGACTGGGTTGGGTGATAAAGAGTTGCTTAGCTGCCTCATTCATAGAGCCAGTTTCGACAATTTTGATAATATAGTGTAGTTGTTGAATTCTCATGTTTTTATTGTACCATACTTGCGGAAGAATGGGCAATGAAGACGAAGAAAATAGGGGAAAAGAGCCGGTCTAGTATTGAAAAAAAGTCTAGAATCTGCTAAAATGGAAGCTATGAAAACATTCTATGATGTGCAGCAATTTCTCAAACAGTTTGGCATTATTGTTTACATGGGGAAGCGCTTGTATGATATTGAACTGATGAAGCTCGAACTCTCTCGGATCTATGATGCAGGTCTGATGGATAAGCTAGACTATTTAGAGGCGGAAGCTGTTCTTCGTAGAGAGCACAAGATAGAATTAGACTACATAGAGAAAAATGGAGATAAGAACTTATGACAATTTGGGTTTTGTGGGGAATCGTACTAGCGATGGCGGCATGGATGGGGTATAACTACCTTCGTATTCGTCGTGCGGCTAAGATTGTGGACAATGCAGAATTTGAAGCCTTGATTCGGAAAGGGCAATTGATTGATGTCCGTGATACAGCAGAATTTCACAGAAAACATATCCTCGGAGCCCGCAATATTCCTTCAAATCAGTTGAAGTCAAGCCTTGCAGCCCTTCGCAAGGATAAACCTGTCCTTCTCTACGAAAACCAACGCGGACAACGAGTGACCAATGCAGCACTTTATTTGAAGAAACAAGGTTTCTCTGAGATTTATATCCTTTCTTATGGATTGGATTCTTGGATTGGGAAGGTCAAGACTAGCTAACATTCTGTTAAAAACTGTCGAATGAGTGATAAAGCTTGCATTTTATGGTATCATCATTTATATTAATTTTAAGGAGATTTTATAATATGAATTCACAACAAAAGAAAAAATCTTCACTTATTTTAGGTATCTTATCTATCGTCCTTGGTTTGCTATCTCTAATAGTAGGTCTGATTTTGGGGATCATAGGATTGGTCTTGGCTTTTTCATACCAAAAAGAATCTGGACTGGACTATAAAACAGAAAAAATTCTCAATATCATAGGACTTGTAGTTTCTGTTCTTAACTGGATTCTAGCCATTGCAATCTTTTTTGTTTTATCGACTCATCTCTAAATAGTTTTTAATGATTTCCAATTCCTCTGGATTCAAGGGACGGTATTGCCCTTCTGCTAGTTCTGGGTCTAATGTAAAATCACCGAACTGGACTCGTTTTAGGGCAGTCACCTTGACACCAACTGAGAGGAACATTTTTTTAACCTGATGAAATTTTCCTTCTGAGATGGTAATAGAGGCATGGCTCTTTGTTGGACTTGCGGACAGAATTTCGAGCTGAGCAGGTTTACAAGTGGTCCTATCTAAAAAGACGATTCCTTCCTTAAACAGTCGGATATGTTCTGACGTGAGTGGTCCGTTGACTACCACTTGATAGGATTTATCGACATGGTACTGGGGATGAAGGAGTTGGAATCCTAAAGGTCCATTGTCTGTCAAAAGCAGCAGTCCCGTCGTATCGCGGTCTAGTCTGCCGATAGCGTAGAGCTGGTCAGACTGGATGTCAGGTGGGAGTAGGTTCATGACGGTGGGAAGTTTCTTATCCTTGCTCGCTGTAACGACTCCGTTTGGCTTATGAAGCATGAGGTAGTTGTGCTCGTAGCCTTGGATTTGTCGTCCTTGAAAGACTAATTTCTGCAACCCAGTGTCGACATTTTGAGCGAGTGAGCGAGCTGGACAATCATCTACTAGGATTTCTTTTTTTAATAAAGCCTGTTTCATAGCCTTGCGACTGACCTTTTCTTGGGCTAATAATCTATCTAAACGCATACCAGCTTATCTTATCATAAGTCTCTAACTTTGAAAAGAGTTGCCTTGACTAGAAAAGCGGAGTGAAAACATTTACACTTAGCTGAACTGTGATTTTTGAATGAGACTGTGGTATAATTGTTCAGTTAGAAATAAAAATTTAAAATATTAGAGGAAATCATGACAAAATTAAGAGAAGATATCCGTAACATTGCGATTATCGCCCACGTTGACCACGGTAAAACAACCCTCGTTGACGAATTATTGAAACAATCTGAAACTCTTGATGCACGTACTGAATTAGCAGAGCGCGCTATGGACTCAAACGATATCGAAAAAGAGCGTGGAATTACTATCCTTGCTAAAAATACAGCCGTTGCCTACAAGGGAACTCGTATCAATATCATGGACACACCAGGGCACGCGGACTTCGGTGGAGAAGTCGAGCGTATTATGAAAATGGTTGACGGTGTTGTCTTGGTCGTAGATGCCTACGAAGGAACCATGCCACAGACTCGTTTCGTATTGAAAAAAGCCTTGGAACAAGACCTTGTCCCAATCGTGGTTGTCAACAAAATCGACAAACCATCAGCTCGTCCAGCTGAAGTAGTGGATGAAGTCTTGGAGCTCTTCATTGAGCTTGGTGCAGACGATGACCAGCTTGATTTCCCAGTGGTGTATGCTTCAGCTATCAATGGGACTTCTTCATTGTCAGATGATCCAGCTGATCAAGAAAAAACAATGGCGCCAATCTTTGACACGATTATCGATCATATCCCAGCTCCAGTAGATAACTCAGATGAGCCTTTGCAGTTCCAAGTGTCACTTTTGGACTACAATGACTTCGTTGGTCGTATCGGTATCGGTCGTGTCTTCCGTGGTACTGTTAAGGTTGGGGACCAAGTTACCCTTTCTAAACTAGATGGTACAACGAAGAACTTCCGTGTCACAAAACTCTTCGGTTTCTTTGGTTTGGAACGTCGTGAAATCCAAGAAGCTAAAGCGGGTGACTTGATTGCCGTATCAGGTATGGAAGATATCTTTGTCGGTGAAACCATCACTCCGACGGATGCAGTTGAGCCTCTTCCAATCCTTCACATCGATGAGCCAACTCTTCAAATGACTTTCTTGGTCAACAACTCACCATTTGCTGGTAAAGAAGGTAAATGGGTGACTTCTCGTAAGGTGGAAGAACGCTTGCAAGCAGAATTGCAAACAGACGTTTCCCTTCGTGTTGATCCAACTGATTCACCAGATAAATGGACGGTTTCAGGACGTGGAGAATTGCACTTGTCTATCCTTATCGAAACCATGCGTCGTGAGGGTTATGAACTTCAAGTATCTCGTCCAGAAGTTATCGTAAAAGAAATTGATGGTGTGAAATGTGAGCCATTTGAACGTGTTCAAATCGACACTCCAGAAGAGTACCAAGGATCTGTTATCCAAAGCCTTTCTGAACGTAAGGGTGAAATGTTGGATATGATCTCAACTGGTAATGGTCAAACTCGTTTGGTCTTCCTCGTTCCAGCGCGTGGTTTGATTGGATACTCAACTGAGTTCTTGTCAATGACTCGTGGTTACGGTATCATGAACCATACCTTTGACCAATACTTGCCATTGATTCCAGGTGAAATTGGTGGACGTCACCGTGGTGCCCTTGTTTCCATCGATGCTGGTAAAGCTACAACTTACTCAATCATGTCTATCGAAGAACGTGGAACCATCTTTGTCAACCCAGGTACTGAGGTTTATGAAGGAATGATCATCGGTGAAAACTCTCGTGAAAACGACTTGACTGTTAATATCACTAAAGCTAAGCAGATGACTAACGTACGTTCTGCAACCAAGGACCAAACAGCGGTTATCAAGACACCTCGTATCTTGACACTTGAAGAGTCTCTTGAGTTCTTGAATGACGATGAGTACATGGAAGTAACGCCTGAGTCTATCCGTTTGCGTAAACAAATCCTTAACAAGGCAGAGCGCGAGAAAGCCAACAAAAAGAAAAAATCAGCTGAATAAGAGCTAGAAAGAGATAAAGATGGTCTATTTAATCATAGGGATACTCTTATTACTACTCTATGTATTTGCTACACCCCAAAGTATCAAAGGAACAGTCAACATCGTTATCTTGGTCTTTGTAGTTGTTGCACTCTTGATTTTGCTGATGTTGTCCATCTTGCAAATCTTCCAATTACCGACAGAATTCTTTGTCACAATCGCCATGTTGGCCCTAGCTTACTTTAGCTTGAGAGACATTACAGTCATGTCTGTAAAAAATAGCAAAAGAAGATAAATAGAAAGAGAGCTACGGCTCTCTTTTTCTATGGTAGAAATGAGGACTAGAGCATTTTCGTTTAGTATTATTTCCATAAAAATGGTAAAATAGTAGGAGTAGAAATGGAGTTTGAGACATGAAAGTAATCGATCAATTTAAAAATAAGAAAGTACTTGTTTTAGGTTTGGCTAAGTCTGGTGAGTCTGCGGCCCGTTTGCTAGACAAGCTGGGTGCTATTGTAACAGTAAATGACGGCAAGCCTTTTGAGGAAAATCCTGCTGCTCAAAGCTTGCTAGAAGAGGGAATCAAGGTTGTCACTGGTGGGCATCCTTTGGAATTGTTGGATGAGGATTTCGCTCTTATGGTGAAAAATCCAGGTATTCCATACAGCAATCCCATGATTGAAAAGGCTTTGGCAAAGGGAATTCCAGTCTTGACTGAGGTGGAGTTGGCTTACTTGATTTCAGAAGCGCCGATTATCGGTATTACTGGTTCAAATGGGAAAACAACCACAACGACTATGATTGGGGAAGTTTTGACTGCTGCTGGTCAACGTGGTCTCTTGTCAGGGAACATCGGCTATCCTGCTAGTCAAGTGGCTCAAACTGCTTCAGATAAAGACACGCTCGTCATGGAACTTTCTTCTTTCCAGCTGATGGGTGTCCAAGAATTCCATCCTGAGATTGCGGTTATTACCAACCTCATGCCCACTCATATCGACTATCATGGTTCTTTTGAGGAGTATGTGGCAGCTAAGTGGAATATCCAGAACAAGATGACAGCAGCTGATTTCCTTGTCTTGAACTTTAACCAAGATTTGGCAAAAGAATTGGCTACTAAAACACAGGCTACTGTTGTTCCATTTTCAACACTTGAAAAGGTTGATGGAGCTTATCTGGAAGATGGTCAACTCTACTTCCGTGGGGAAGTGGTCATGGCAGCTAGTGAAATCGGTGTTCCAGGTAGCCACAATGTAGAAAATGCCCTTGCGACCATTGCTGTAGCTAAGCTCCGTGGCGTGGACAATCAAACCATCAAGGAAACTCTATCAGCCTTTGGTGGTGTCAAACACCGTCTCCAGTTTGTGGATGAAATTCAGGGTGTTAAATTCTATAACGATAGCAAGTCAACCAATATCTTGGCTACTCAAAAAGCCTTGTCAGGATTTGACAATAGTAAGGTTATCTTAATCGCAGGTGGTTTGGACCGCGGCAATGAGTTTGACGAATTGGTGCCAGATATCACTGGGCTCAAGAAGATGGTTATCCTCGGTCAATCTGCAGAACGTGTCAAACGGGCAGCGGATAAGGCTGGTGTGGCTTATGTAGATGCGACTGATATTGCTGATGCGACCCGCAAGGCTTATGAACTAGCGACTCAAGGAGATGTGGTTCTCCTCAGTCCTGCCAATGCTAGCTGGGATATGTATGCTAACTTTGAAGTACGTGGCGACCTCTTTATCGACACAGTAGCGGAGTTAAAGGAATAATATGAAAAAAATTGTCTTTACAGGTGGGGGGACGGTTGGACATGTCACCCTCAACCTTTTGTTAATGCCTAAGTTCATCGAAGATGGCTGGGAAGTTCACTATATTGGTGATAAACACGGAATTGAACACCAAGAAATCCTCAAGTCAGGCTTGAATGTGACCTTCCACTCCATTGCGACTGGGAAGTTGCGTCGCTATTTCTCTTGGCAAAATATGCTGGATGTGTTTAAAGTTGGTTGGGGAATTGTCCAATCCCTCTTTATCATGTTACGACTGCGTCCACAGGCTCTTTTTTCAAAGGGGGGCTTTGTCTCTGTACCGCCTGTAATCGCAGCGCGTGTATCAGGAGTGCCAGTCTTTATTCACGAATCGGACCTGTCCATGGGGTTGGCCAATAAAATTGCCTATAAATTTGCGACCAAGATGTATTCAACCTTTGAGCAAGCTTCAAGTTTGTCTAAGGTTGAACATGTGGGGGCTGTCACCAAGGTTTCAGACCAAAAAACTCCTGAACCAGATGAATTGGTGGATATTCAAACCCACTTTAATCCTAAATTGCCAACGGTATTATTTGTCGGTGGTTCTGCAGGAGCTCGTGTATTTAACCAATTGGTGACAGATCATAAGAAAGAACTGACAGAGCGCTACAATATTATCAATCTCACTGGAGATTCTAGCCTCAATGAGTTGAGTCAAAATCTCTTTCGTGTTGACTATGTGACGGATCTCTATCAACCCTTGATGGAGATGGTAGATGTGGTGGTGACGCGTGGCGGTGCCAATACGATTTTCGAGCTCTTGGCCATGGCGAAACTCCATCTCATCGTACCATTGGGTCGTGAAGCAAGTCGAGGAGATCAGATTGAAAATGCAGCCTATTTTGTTAAGAAAGGCTATGCAGAAGAACTTCAAGAAAGTGACTTGACTTTGGAAAGCTTGGAGGAGAAACTCAGTCACTTGCTTAGTCACAAGGATCAGTACCAAGCTAGCATGAAAGCTTCGACTGAATTGAAATCTCTTGCAGATTTTTACGATCTACTAAGAAAAGACCTAGCATAAGGAATATCAATGTCAAAGGATAAGAAAAAAGAATCAAACCAGAAGCAAGAATTGTCTGAATGGCAGAAACGAAACCAGGAATACCTGAAGAAGAAGGCTGAGGAAGAAGCTGCCCTAGCTGAAGAGAAGGAAAAGGAAAAACAAGCTCGTAAGGAAGCTAACTCGAAACTGCTAGAAGAAGCCCAGAAATCATCGAGTGAGTCAGATGAGGAAGCCTCAAGTCCAAGCAAGGAACCATCCGAAAAAGAAGAAAAATCTCAAAAGGATGCCCCTAAAGTCAAAGAGGAAAAAGAGAAGAAGAAAAAAGAAAAATCCAAAAAACCAGAGAAACCAGCCAAGCCTAAAATTGCGCCTGTTCATATTTGGCGAGCTGTGAGTATCTTGGTACCCAGTGTCCTGGTCCTTCTTCTTTCAGTCTATCTATTGACTCCACTTTCGATCATCAAAAATATCGAGGTTAAGGGAAATAGTAACACGCAGGCGGATGACATCAAACAGGCTTCTGGGATTCAAGATAGCGACTATACCTTAGCCCTATTGTTGGATAAGGAAACATACGCTGAGCGAATCAAGTCCAATCATTGGATAGAATCAGCGAAGATTAACTATCAATTTCCGACTAACTTTACGATTGAGGTCAAGGAATTCGATATTGTTGGTTATTATGTGTCTGGTGAAGAACATTATCCTATTCTGTCTAGTGGTACAGTAGAGTCAACTCCTGTTGATCGCTTAAACTTGCCTGAGACTTATCTGACAGTTACCTTTAACGATGAGCAGCAGGTGAAAGAGCTGATAACAGGATTGTCTACCATCAGTGAGGATATCAAGAGTCAAATCCAGAAAATCGAATTAGCGCCGAGCAAGGCAACAGCAGATCTTTTAAAAATTACTATGCTGGATACAGATGAGGTTTTGGTTCCCTTGTCAGAATTGAGCAAGAAATTGCCTTATTACAGCAAAATCAAGCCACAATTGTCTGAACCAAGTGTAGTCGATATGGAAGCTGGAGTATACAGCTATACTATAGCAGATAAACTGATAGAAGAAGCTGAGGAAAAAGCCAAGCAAGAGGCCAAGGAAGCTGAGAAGAAAAACCAGGAAGAAGAAAAGAAAAAACAAGAAGAACAAGGAAATCAAAGCCAAACGAGCCAGCAATCACAGAGTCGTTAGACTAACTTTTCCTCTTGATTTTGAATGGTATAGAAGTCTAGTTTCGAGTTTTTGCTTGACAAGTCCTACTATAAATAATAGAATAGAAAAAAACCTTTAAAGCAGTCCAGAGAGGCAGCTAAGGTTAGACGGTGAAAGGGTGGAGACTACCCATTTTTCGTGGAACCTTGCTGTTGGCAGGTTCCTTTTTTCGTGGTTTGTTTTTGACCATACTCTCTTGTTCGTAAAGGTAAAAGGAGAAAAGTATGCGTGAACATCGTCCAGTTATTGCTCTTGATTTTCCTAGTTTTGAGGCGGTCAAGGAATTTTTATCTCTTTTCCCAGCAGACGAAAGTCTTTATCTAAAAGTAGGGATGGAGCTTTATTATGCGGAAGGTCCTGAAGTTGTCCGTTATTTGAAGTCATTGGGGCATAGTGTCTTTTTGGACCTCAAGCTACATGACATTCCCAATACAGTTAAATCGGCTATGAAGGTCTTATCTCAGCTTGGTGTTGACATGACCAATGTTCATGCTGCTGGTGGTGTGGAGATGATGAAGGCTGCGCGTGAAGGTCTTGGGACACAAGCAAAATTGATCGCTGTGACCCAGCTTACATCAACGTCAGAAGCCCAGATGCAGGATTTTCAAAATATCCAAACCAGTCTTCAAGAATCGGTCATTCACTATGCCAAGAAGACAGCTGAAGCGGGCTTGGACGGTGTCGTTTGCTCAGCTCAGGAAGTCAAGCTTATCAAAGAAGCAACAAGCAAAGATTTTATCTGTCTGACACCAGGAATTCGTCCAGCGGGAGCAGCGGTTGGAGACCAAAAACGCGTCATGACGCCAGCGGACGCCTATCAAATCGGTAGTGACTATATCGTAGTGGGACGTCCCATTACCCAAGCTGAGGATCCTGTTGCAGCTTATCATGCTATCAAGGATGAATGGAACCAAGGCTGAAATGAAAGAAATAGATTATAAAAACAAAAGGAGAATACTATGACACTTGCTAAAGATATCGCTAGCCACCTCTTGAAAATCCAAGCCGTTTACCTCAAACCAGAAGAACCTTTCACTTGGGCATCAGGTATCAAGTCACCGATTTATACTGACAATCGTGTGACGTTAGCCTATCCAGAGACTCGTAGCTTGATTGAAAATGGTTTTGTGGAAGCTATTAAAGCAGAATTTCCAGAAGTAGAAGTGATTGCAGGAACTGCGACAGCAGGAATTCCTCACGGAGCTATCATCGCTGACAAGATGAGCTTGCCTTTTGCTTACATCCGCAGCAAACCAAAAGACCACGGAGCTGGTAACCAAATCGAAGGTCGTGTAGCTCAGGGGCAAAAGATGGTTGTTGTTGAAGACCTCATCTCAACTGGTGGGTCTGTTCTTGAAGCCGTAGCAGCTGCTAAACGCGAAGGAGCCGATGTTCTTGGTGTCGTAGCGATTTTCAGCTATCAATTGCCGAAAGCAGATAAGAATTTTGCAGATGCTGGTGTCAAACTTGTGACGCTTTCTAACTACAGTGAACTGATCCACCTAGCCCAAGAAGAAGGTTACATCACACCAGAAGGACTCGACCTCCTAAAACGCTTTAAAGAAGACCAAGAAAATTGGCAAAATGCCTAATACTCAATGAAAATCAAAGAGCAAACTAGGAAACTAGCCGCAGGCTGTACTTGAGTACGGCAAGGCGACGTTGACATGGTTTGAATTTGATTTTCGAAGAGTATAAGACATAGAAAATCAGGTAGTCACTAGGATTACCTGATTTTTTATATGTGGGCAATAAAACAAAGCTCCCTAAAGGGAAAGAAGAATATAGGATAATGATAGAATGAGAACCCTCTCTTTTTTGGGGCATATTCAGATAATCAGTTTGAAATTTCCAGACAAAATTTTTGAAAGGATTCTGAAAAAGAGGTAAGATAGTTTATGTAAGAAAAAGTAAACGCTTACTTAATAAGGAGGACACTTTATGTCATATAAAACAAGCAATGCAGAAGGACCTGTAGATTTTATTAACACCTATGATTTGGAGCCAATGGCGCAACAAGTCATTCCTAAAGCTGCCTTTGGTTATATCGCTAGTGGAGCAGAGGATACTTTCACTCTACGCGAGAACATCCGTGCCTTTAACCACAAACTTATTGTTCCTCATACGCTTTGTGATGTTGAAAATCCAAGTACAGAGATTGAATTTGCAGGTGAAAAATTATCTTCACCAATTATTATGGCGCCTGTTGCGGCTCATAAATTGGCAAATGAACAGGGGGAAGTGGCTACTGCGCGTGGTGTACATGAGTTTGGTTCTCTTTATACAACCAGCTCATACTCTACTGTCGACCTTCCTGAAATTACGGAAGCTCTTCAAGGGACACCTCACTGGTTCCAATTTTACTTTAGTAAAGATGATGGCATCAACCGCCATATCATGGACCGTGTGAAGGCTGAAGGTTATAAAGCGATTGTCTTGACGGCAGATGCAACTGTAGGGGGCAATCGTGAGGTCGACAAGCGTAATGGTTTTGTCTTTCCCGTTGGCATGCCGATTGTTGAAGAATACCTGCCAGAAGGTGCTGGTAAATCGATGGACTTTGTTTACAAATCAGCTAAACAACGCTTGTCTCCTCGCGATGTCGAATTTATCGCTTCATACTCAGGTCTTCCTGTTTATGTCAAGGGGCCACAATGCCGTGAGGATGTTGAACGCTCACTTGCCGCAGGTGCCTCTGGTATCTGGGTAACCAACCACGGTGGCCGCCAAATCGACGGTGGACCAGCATCCTTTGACTCGCTTCAAGAAGTGGCTGAAGCAGTTGATAAACGTGTGCCAATTGTCTTTGACTCTGGTGTTCGTCGCGGTCAGCACGTCTTTAAAGCCTTGGCTTCAGGAGCAGACTTGGTAGCTATTGGCCGCCCTGTTATCTATGGTTTGGCCCTTGGTGGTAGTGTTGGTGTGCGTCAAGTCTTTGAGCACTTGAATGCAGAATTGAAGACAGTCATGCAGTTATCTGGAACTCAGACTATTGAGGATGTCAAACACTTCAAACTCCGTCACAATCCATATAACCCAACCTTCCCAGTTGACCCTCGTGATTTGAAATTGTATTGATAAAGAAGACGGCCTCCACTAAATGTGGAGGCTTTTGATGTCTTAGAATATATTTAACATTTCTAGTGTTATATAAAAATCAATTTTTATAGTTGACAAATGTAGATTTTGAGAGTATACTTAGAGTTATAATTGACAAATGTAGATTATGGAGGGATGCTGATGCAGATTTCAGATGCAGAATGGCAGGTTATGAAGATTATTTGGATGCAGGGGGAGCAGACCAGCACGGATTTGATCAGGGTTCTGGCGGAGCGGTTTGACTGGTCCAAGTCCACGGTTCAGACCCTTTTGGCTCGTCTGGTTGAGAAAGAGTGTTTGACTAGGAAAAAAGTGGGCAAGTCCTTTGTCTATTCAGCCCTTTTAACTCTGGATCAAAGTCGAGACTTGCTTGTCCGAGATATCAAAGACAAGGTTTGTTCTCGTAGGATGAAGAACTTGTTGGCTGATTTGATTGTCGAATGTGATTTCACTCAGTCTGACTTGGAAGGATTGGAAGTTGTGATTTCTGAGAAAAAAGCTAGCGCAGTTGTTGAAGTAAAATGTAATTGTATGTAAAGGAGACATCATGTTAAATAGTATTGTAACCATTATTTGTATTGCCCTTATCGCGTTTATCTTGTTTTGGTTTTTCAAAAAGCCTGAAAAATCTGGACAAAAGGCCCAGCAGAAAAAGGGCTACCAAGAGATTCGAGTGGAAGTCATGGGGGGCTATACGCCTGAGTTGATTATTCTCAAGAAATCAGTGCCAGCCCGTATTGTCTTTGACCGCAAGGATCCTTCACCATGTTTGGACCAAATTGTTTTTCCAGATTTTGGTGTACATGCGGACTTGCCAATAGGAGAGGAATATGTAGTAGAAATCACACCTGAGCAGGCTGGGGAGTTTGGCTTCGCATGTGGTATGAACATGATGCACGGCAAGATGATTGTAGAGTAGGAGGAGACTATGACTGAAATTGTGAAAGCAAGCCTAGAAAATGGTATTCAAAAAATCCGTATCACAGCTGAAAAAGGCTATCATCCAGCCCATATCCAACTTCAAAAAGGGATTCCAGCGGAGATTACCTTTCATCGTACCACCCCTTCAAACTGTTACAAGGAAATCCTTTTTGAAGAAGAAGGAATTCTAGAACCAATTGGTGTGGATGAAGAGAAGACAATTCGTTTTACACCTCAAGAATTAGGCCAACATGAATTTTCTTGTGGAATGAAGATGCAAAAGGGAAGCTATACAGTCGTTAAGAAGACGCGAAAATCTTTGTCGCTTTTGCAACGTTTTTGGATTACTAGCATCTTTACCCTGCCTCTTGTTTTTCTCATGATTGGGATGTTGACAGGGACTATCAGTCACCCAGTCATGCATTGGGGAACCTTTCTAGCCACAACCCCTATCATGCTAGTGGCAGGTGGTCCTTATATCCAGAGCGCTTGGGCTAGCTTTAAAAAGCACAATGCCAACATGGATACCTTGGTAGCGCTGGGAACTCTAGTAGCCTATCTTTATAGTCTAGTTGCTCTCTTTGCTGGGCTCCCTGTTTACTTTGAAAGTGCTGGATTTATCCTCTTCTTCGTTCTTTTGGGAGCCGTTTTTGAGGAAAAAATGCGAAAAAATACTTCCCAAGCTGTGGAGAAATTACTGGATTTGCAAGCTAAAACAGCAGAAGTCTTGCGTGATAATCGCTATGTTCAAGTTCCCTTGGAGCAAGTCAAGGCAGGTGATCTGATTCGAGTGCGTCCCGGTGAAAAGATTGCGGTTGATGGGGTTGTAGTCGAAGGTATGTCCAGTATTGACGAATCCATGGTGACAGGTGAGAGCCTGCCAGTAGACAAAACAGTTGGAGATACTGTGATTGGATCCACTATCAATAACAGCGGCACTCTTATTTTTAAAGCAGAAAAGGTTGGTTCAGAGACTGTATTGGCACAGATTGTGGACTTTGTGAAGAAAGCCCAGACCAGCCGTGCACCGATTCAGGATTTGACGGATAAGATTTCAGGAATTTTTGTCCCTGTAGTTGTCATTTTAGCGATTCTGACTTTTTGGATTTGGTTTGTCTTGCTTGGAGCTAGCTTTGTGACTTCTCTACTTTATGGGGTGGCAGTGTTGATTATCGCCTGCCCTTGTGCACTAGGTCTTGCAACACCAACGGCCCTCATGGTGGGAACAGGACGGAGTGCCAAGATGGGAGTTCTCCTAAAAAATGGAACCGTCTTACAGGAAATCCAGAAAGTCCAAACTCTTGTCTTTGATAAGACAGGAACTTTGACAGAAGGAAAACCAGTTGTTACTAATATCATTGGCGACGAGACAGAAGTTCTCGGCTTAGCTGCCTCTTTAGAAGAAGCCTCTCAACACCCATTGGCTCAAGCTATTGTCAAGCGGGCGAGTGAGGCAGGACTTGAGCTTCAACCTGTAGAAAATTTCCAAGCCCTACACGGAAAAGGTGTTTCAGGGCAAATCAATGGGGAGCAAGTCTTACTTGGAAATGCTAAAATGCTAGATGGAATGGATATTTCGAGTGCTTATCAGGAAAAACTAGAAGAACTGGAAAAAGAAGCTAAGACAGTTGTGTACTTGGCTGTTGACAATGAAATTAAAGGCTTACTTGCCCTACAAGATATTCCCAAAGAAAATGCCAAGCTCGCCATCAGTCAGCTGAAAAAACGTGGTCTCCGAACAGTGATGTTGACAGGAGATAATGCTGGAGTGGCGCGAGCTATTGCAGACCAGATTGGTATCGAAGAGATCATTGCTGGTGTCTTGCCAGAAGAAAAGGCCCATGAAATCCATCAACTACAACAGACTGGTAAAGTAGCCTTTATCGGAGATGGTATTAATGATGCGCCAGCCCTCAGTGTGGCAGATGTCGGGATTGCCATGGGCGCAGGAACTGATATTGCTATTGAGTCAGCAGGGATTGTTCTTACTCACAATGATTTGACTGGAGTTGTTCGTGCTTTTGATATGAGCAAGAAAACCTTCAATCGTATTTTGCTCAACCTCTTCTGGGCCTTTATCTACAATGTCATCGGCATTCCGATTTCAGCAGGAGTCTTTTCAGGAATTGGTCTCGTTCTCAATCCAGAACTGGCTGGTCTAGCCATGGCCTTTAGTTCTGTATCTGTTTTAACCAGTTCACTCATGCTAAACTTTAGTAAAATAGACTAAAAGCGGGCTTGCTCGCTTTTTATTATAAAACAGTTACATAAAACGTTTTCAAACTGTACTGTAATAGAGAATAAAAACTTCTGAGCACATTCTTAGGAGACCAAAAACAAATGTGGTAAAGTAGTAGAGTAAAAATTTGCTGAAACGTTTCCAATTAGTATATGAAAACGGATTTATCAAGTTTTAAAAATATTTGAAGGAGAGTTATCATTATGACTCAAGGAAAAATTACTGCATCTGCAGCAATGCTCAACGTATTGAAAACATGGGGCGTAGACACTATCTACGGTATCCCATCAGGAACACTCAGCTCACTCATGGATGCTTTGGCTGAAGACAAAGATATCCGCTTCTTGCAAGTTCGCCACGAAGAAACAGGTGCTCTTGCAGCGGTCATGCAAGCTAAATTCGGCGGCTCAATCGGGGTTGCAGTTGGTTCAGGTGGTCCAGGTGCGACTCACTTGATTAACGGTGTTTACGATGCAGCTATGGATAACACTCCATTCCTTGCTATCCTTGGATCACGTCCAGTTAACGAACTCAACATGGATGCCTTCCAAGAATTGAACCAAAACCCAATGTACAACGGTATCGCTGTCTACAACAAACGTGTCGCTTACGCTGAGCAATTGCCAAAAGTAATCGACGAAGCTTGCCGTGCTGCAGTTTCTAAAAAAGGTCCAGCTGTTGTTGAAATTCCAGTAAACTTCGGTTTCCAAGAAATCGACGAAAACTCATACTACGGTTCAGGTTCATACGAACGTTCCTTCATCGCTCCTGCCTTGAACGAAGTTGAAATCGACAAAGCTGTTGAAATCTTGAACAATGCTGAACGCCCAGTTATCTACGCTGGTTACGGTGGTGTTAAAGCAGGTGAAGTGATTACTGAATTGTCACGTAAAATCAAAGCACCAATCATCACAACTGGTAAAAACTTTGAAGCTTTCGAATGGAACTACGAAGGTTTGACAGGTTCTGCTTACCGTGTTGGTTGGAAACCAGCCAACGAAGTGGTCTTTGAAGCAGACACAGTTCTTTTCCTTGGTTCAAACTTCCCATTTGCTGAAGTTTACGAAGCCTTCAAGAACACTGAAAAATTCATCCAAGTCGATATCGACCCTTACAAACTTGGTAAACGTCATGCCCTTGACGCTTCAATCCTTGGTGACGCAGGTCAAGCAGCGAAAGCTATCCTTGACAAAGTAAACCCAGTAGAATCTACTCCATGGTGGCGTGCAAACGTTAAGAACAACCAAAACTGGCGTGATTACATGAACAAACTCGAAGGTAAAACTGAGGGTGAATTGCAATTGTACCAAGTTTACAATGCAATCAACAAACATGCTGATCAAGACGCTATCTACTCAATAGACGTAGGTGACACTACTCAAACATCTACTCGTCACCTTCACATGACACCTAAGAACATGTGGCGTACATCTCCACTCTTTGCGACAATGGGTATTGCCCTTCCTGGTGGTATCGCTGCTAAGAAAGACAATCCAGATCGCCAAGTATGGAACATCATGGGTGACGGTGCATTCAACATGTGCTACCCAGACGTGATCACAAACGTTCAATACGACCTTCCAGTTATCAACGTTGTCTTCTCAAATGGTAAATATGCCTTCATCAAGGACAAATATGAAGACACAAACAAACACTTGTTTGGTTGTGACTTCCCTAATGCTGACTATGCGAAAATCGCTGAAGCGCAAGGTGCTGTAGGATTTACAGTTGACCGTATCGAAGACATCGATGCAGTTGTTGCAGAAGCTGTGAAACTCAACAAAGAAGGTAAAACTGTTGTGATTGATGCTCGCATCTCTCAACATCGTCCACTTCCAGTAGAAGTACTTGAACTCGATCCAAAACTTCACTCAGAAGAATCAATCAAAGCCTTCAAGGAAAAATACGAAGCAGAAGAACTCGTACCATTCCGCCTCTTCTTGGAAGAAGAAGGATTGCAATCACGCGCAATTAAATAATTCCTCTCGTCGAAAATCAAATGTAAACTGTGTCATCTTCACCTTGCCGTACCCCAGTACTGCCTGCGGTTCGATTCCTTGTTTATTCTTTGATTTTCATAGAGCGGAACTTGAAAAGATCGGAGCAATCCGGTCTTTTTATGGAGGATAGTAAATGAATTTAAATCAATTAGATATCATCGTTTCAGATGTTCCCCAAGTCTGTGCTGACTTGGAGCGTATTTTGGATAAAAAGGCTGATTATGCTGATGATGCTTTTGCTCAGTTTACGATTGGCAGTCATTGTCTTATGTTGTCCCAAAATCATTTGATTCCTTTGAACAATTTTCAGTCAGGAATCATTCTTCACATTGAGGTTGAGGATCTAGACCAGAACTATCAACGGTTGAAAGAAATTGGTGTCGAGATTTTACACGGTCCGGCTGTAACTGATTGGGGAACGGAATCGCTACTAGTTAAAGGCCCTGCTGGCCTAGTGATTGACTTTTATCGTATGAAATAGGGCGCGTAGTCATTTGACGTTAACCTTAGCTATTTTTAAAACAGAAATTGAGAATATGAACTATTGAAAAGATCGGAGCAATCCGGTCTTTTTCTGTTTTCTCTTTCTTATCACAAGATTGTGATAGTTTACATCTTCATAACAAAAGCTTCAAAGTCTTGATTATTTTGAAAAAAGATTATAAAATATGATTCATAAAAAATGAAAGAGGATTTGGAAATGTCTGAAAAACAAATGAAAATTTTGGGTTGGGTAGCGACCTTTATGTCCGTTATGATGTATGTCTCTTACTTCCCACAAATCATGAACAACTTGGCTGGTCAAAAAGGAAATTTCATCCAACCCTTGGTCGCAGCTATTAACTGTAGTCTTTGGGTATACTACGGTCTTTTCAAGAAAGAAAGAGATATTCCACTTGCGGCTGCTAATGCACCAGGTATCGTTTTTGGTCTAGTAACGGCTATCACGGCATTGATTTAAAAAGAAGTCTGGTTTCAGTCTTTTTTTGTACATAAAAATAGATTCTCAAGTAAAGAAGGTCTAATGAGAGCTGAGGAGAATAGCCGTTGATAACGAGTTTTCTGAGTGCTGCTTTAGAGGTTCCTCCATCAAGTAAAAGATTATTTCGTTACTATTTTTACAAAATCTTCTCCCTACTTTATAAGATGTGGAAAAGAGTTCAATTCGAACTCTTTTTTTTGCTATAATGAGGGGAGAAAAATCAGACAGGAGATCGACATGTCAGAACCATTATTTTTACAATCCGTTATGCAAGAAAAAATCTGGGGTGGTACCAAGCTACGTGATGAGTTTGGTTACGACATTCCAAGTGAAAAAATCGGGGAATACTGGGCTATCTCTGCTCACCCAAATGGAGTTTCTAAGGTCGCTAATGGGCGTTTTGAGGGAACAGACCTCGCTACTTTGTATGCGGAACACCGTGAATTGTTTGGTAACCGTCCAGAACCTGTGTTTCCACTATTGACAAAAATCCTCGATGCCAACGACTGGCTCAGTGTCCAAGTGCACCCAGACGATGCTTATGGACTAGAGCACGAAGGTGAACTCGGAAAAACAGAATGCTGGTACATCATCGCTGCAGATGAAGGATCAGAGATTATCTACGGTCATAATGCCAAGTCAAAAGAAGAACTCCGCCAGCAAATCGAAGATAAGAACTGGGATGACCTGTTGACAAAAGTACCAGTTAAAGCTGGTGATTTCTTCTATGTACCAAGTGGGACCATGCATGCTATTGGGGCAGGTATCTTGATTCTTGAAACCCAGCAGTCTAGCGATACCACCTACCGTGTCTATGACTTTGACCGTAAGGATGACAAGGGTAACTTGCGTGAACTTCACCTTGAAAAATCTATCGATGTTTTAAACATTGGAGAGCCTGCCAATAGCCGTCCTGTAACTATCAAAGCTGATGATTTGCGTTCAACTCTTCTGGTGTCTAATGACTTCTTCGCAGTTTACAAGTGGGAAATCACTGGAAAAGTTGACTTTGAAAAGACAGCTGACTACAGCTTGTTGAGTGTCTTGGATGGGGAAGGTCAGCTAACAGTTGATGGGAAAAACTATCCAATCCAAAAAGGGAGCCACTTTATCCTACCAAGTGATGTTGAAACTTGGACCTTGGAAGGGCAAGGTTTGGAATTGATTGTTAGCCATCCATAAAAAGAAAGGGCCTGAGTTTACTACTCAAGTCCTTTTTGATTACATAAATTGGGCGATAAAAACCACAATGATGATAATAGGAATGATGAAACGAAGGAGGAAAAGCCAGACTTGGAAAAGTCCTTGTTTCCATGCTCTTTCATCAAGATGCAGTTCCTCCATGGCAAGGGCCTTTTTAAAGATATAGCCAGTAAAAAGAGACAGACAGAGAGCCCCAAATGGCATGAGGAGGTTGGAAACCAAGAAGTCCATAGCATCAAAGAAGGTCTTCCCAAAAATGTGAACATCCGCCATAACACCGTAAGAAAGGGCTGAAGGAATTCCAAAGATAAAGGTCAAGATCCCCAAAATAGCACTCCATTTAGCACGTTTGCTGTTGTCCTGGTTGGTGATATTGCCCACATTGATTTCCAGCATAACGACAGAAGAAGTGACCATCGCAAAGAGGAAGAGCAAGAGGAAAAGGATGTAGAAAATGGTTCCAAAAGACATCTTGTCAAAGAGTTGAGGCAAGACGATAAAGAGCAGGCTTGGTCCCCCTTCAGACTGGATATTGAAGGCTGACATGGCTGGGAAAATGGCTAGACCTGCCATGATGGATACCGAGATGTTCATGGCTACGATGGAAATCCCTGACTGGACCAGATTGGTTTTCTTGTCCAAGTAAGAAGCATAGGTCAGCATGGCTGTCACCCCTAGTGAGAGGGCAAAGAAAGATTGTCCCAGAGCATAGAGGAGACCAGCACTGGTCAGTTTTGAAAAGTCTGGTTTTAGGAAGTAAAGAACCCCTTCCATGGCATTTGGTAAGCTGAGCGAGCGCCCAATGATCACGACAAAGATGATAAAGAGCAGGGGCATCATGACTTTCGAAGCTCTTTCGATCCCTTTTTGAACCCCACGTGATACAATAAAGATATTCAATAAGATAAAGGCAGCTTGAGCTCCTAGTGCAATGGCTGGATTTGAAATGATTGAAGTAAATAACTGAGCATAATCACCCGTTCCACCAAGTTGGAACAATTTCCCAAACTCAATACCCAGATAGACTAGAATCCATCCTCCAATGACACTGTAAAAGGAGAGAAGGATAAAGAGGGCAAAGGCACCAATCCAACCGATAAAGTTGTACTTGTTATTCTTGCCCAGTTTTCCAAAGGTTTTGATAGCGGAAACGCCAGCACTACGGCCAAGGGCAAACTCAGCCAGCAGGAGCGGGAAACCGATTAAAATAGTGGAAATGAGAAAGACCAGTAAAAAGCCTCCACCGCCATTAGCAGCAGTCATGTAGGGGAACTTCCAAACGGCACCAAGTCCGATGGCTGAACCAGCAGATGCTAAGATAAAGCCTAGTTTCGAGCCCCATTGCGATTTTTCTGACATAGTTGAAACTCCGATCTCCTTTTTTAAAATAAGAAAAGGCTACTTGAGTTGTCAAATAGCCTTCTCTCAATGGCTCTTCATGAGCCTTCTGTTTGATTGATAGACTTGACTATCCTATCATGTTTTCAAAGGTCTGTCAAGAAAACCATTTTCAAGTTTTCACACCTTTCTCAAAAAGTTAAAAATTTTTCGCAAAAACGCTTGACTCTGACCTAAGGGGAGGGGTTATACTATTTCTTGTAAGGAGGAAATCATGTACCATATAAAAGAAGCTGCGCAGCTTTCAGGTGTCTCTGTCAAGACCCTGTACCACTATGATAAGATAGGACTTCTGGTTCCCTTAAAGTCGGAAAACGGCTATCGAACCTATAGTCAAGAGGATTTGGAACGCCTTCAGGTCATTCTTTACTACAAATACCTAGGCTTTTCTTTAGAGAAAATAGCAGAGCTGTTAAAGGAAGAAAGGACAGATTTATTGCCCCATTTGACTAGGCAGTTGGACTATCTAACTCGCGAAAGGCAACATCTGGATACCTTGATTTCAACCTTACAAAAAACCATTCAAGAACAAAAAGGAGAAAGAGAAATGAGCATTCAAGAGAAATTTGCTGGATTTAACTACCAAGACCATCAAAAATACCACCAAGAGGCGGTAGAGAAATATGGACAAGAAGTCATGGACCAAGCGCTCGAGCGCCAAAAAGGTCACGAAGACGAAGCTACGGCTGCCTTCAATCAAGTCTTTCGAGCCTTGTCACAAAATCTTCAAGCTGGTTTACCTGCAAAAGCAACCGAAAACCAAGAGCAAGCAGCTAAGCTCTTGCAAGCCCTTCGTACTTATGGATTTGACTGCTCTATTGAGGTATTCGGTCATATCGGTAAAGGCTACGTCTACAACCCAGAGTTTAAGGAAAACATTGATAAGTTTGGTTCTGGAACAGCCCAGTACACATCAGATGTCATTGCAACTTACGTTCAGACAAATGCAGAATAAATAGGCTAGGAATTTCCTAGCCTATTTTTTACTTCAAGTCATAAAGCCAGTCGTCACCGTCTTTGTAGTAAAAGAATTCACTGAGATCTTCTTCTAGAAACACACGAAGCATATCAGACATATCATCGGTTGCAAGTTTTAGATGAGATAGATTGTCAAATTCTTCCCACCAAACCTTCCCTTCGTCTGAAGACTGGAGTTCACCAGTAAAGTGTTCTGTTTTGTAAAAGAGGACGACATAACGATAATCCTTGTCATCGTACCAGTTTTTGATACCACAGAGTTGGGGTTTGGAAATGGTTAGACCAGTTTCTTCTTTCACTTCACGAATGACAGCATCGACAAAGGATTCGCCATGTTCAACATGACCACCAGGAAAAGTAATGCCAGGCCAGTCAGGATTAACTCGATCTTGGACCAGAACTTGGTCTCCGTTTTTAATCATACACATATTGACAAATTCGACTGTTTCTTTTCTGTTCATCTTGTTCTCCTATTTTGTTAGTAACTTTTCCACTACGTTTAACTTTCGCATGGTCAGATCCAGGCCAAACAATTTTTCAAGATAGTTGGTATTGAGCTTTTTTTGTTTTGCAGTTCTAGGGAGATAGAGGTAGAGACAGTGATCACCTACACAAATTTCTTCTTCACCGTAGTCAGCTTTCAATTTTTCTAGTGGCAGACTTTGGATAAATCCCTGATAAAAAATCACATGTATACGATCGTAAAGATAGTCTTCTCTAAATGGATTCTCATGAACAATCTTTTCAAAATCGTTCTTATTCTTGATAACCATTTTTAAGTCGGCCCCAATTTTTTCCTTTATCAGAGTATGAACGCGTTCTCGTATTTCTTCTAAATCTAAGTCACTTTCAAGAATGATATTCCCACTTTGAATATAGGTTCGAACGTGTTGAAAACCAGCTTCTGTCAGAATATCTACCAAATAAGATATTTTCGGGATAGCATTCTTTCCATTAGGAGTAACACCTCTTAGTAAAATAATATGTTCCAAAGGACTTCCTTTCTTATTTGGTATTTATTGGATTTGAGCCTGCCACCCAGCCGGTGCAGAGGGCAGAAGTGATGTTAAAGCCACCCGTGTGGGCATTGATATCCAGTACCTCACCAGCAAAGTGGAGCCCAGGGACCAGTTTGCTTTCCAGTGTTTTAGGGTTGATTTCCTTGAGACTGACACCGCCTTTGGTGACAAAGGACTTGGCAAGGGACATTTTTCCGGTCACAGGGATTCTGAGGGCCTTGATGGACTGGAGAAGTTGTTTGAGTTCCTTTTCAGTCAGTTGTTTGACTTTTTCAGGATAGCCTTGCACCAAAAATTCTGCCAAGCGTTCTGGAAGCAAAGTTTTTAAAGCATTTTTCAAGGATTTTTCCCGATTATCTTCTAGAAATGTAATCAAGTCCTCTTCAGAAAGTTGAGGCAAAACATCTAGCGAGAGAACCTCCCCGCCCTTGACAAAGCTGGACATACGCAAGGCAGCAGGACCGGATAGACCAAAGTGGGTAAAAAGCAAATCATGAGTGATGACATGCTTGCCGTAGCTTAGGGTCACATCGTCTAGTGAAATTCCCTGCAAGGCCTTATGGGGGAAATCTGTCAATAAAGGACTTTCAGCGGCTTCAAGCTCAGTAATGGTATGTTTAAAATGACGGGCAATCTCATGACCAAAACCAGTCGAACCAGTAGAAGGATAGGATTTTCCGCCAGTTGTGACAATGAGTTTTTCACAAGTGAAGGTTTGGTCTGCGGACGTGAGGACAAACTGGTCGTCTATCTTTTTAACCGAAACAATTTCTGTTTGAGTAGCAACTTGACCACCGAGTTCAGTGATTTTCTTTTCTAGCGCCTCGATAATGGTCCGAGACTTGTCACTAGCAGGAAAGACGCGTCCGTGATCCTCAACCTTAAGTTTAACACCATTTTCCGTAAAAAAGTTGATAATATCATGGTTATCGAACTGAGAGAAGACACTGTATAGAAAGCGCCCGTTACCAGGAATTCCAGCCATTAGGTCATCTAAAGTTCCATTGTTGGTTACATTACAACGACCACCGCCTGTTCCAGCTAATTTTTTGCCAAGTTTTCGATTTTTTTCGATGAGAAGAGTTTTCTGACCATAAAAGCTACTGGAAATTGTAGCCATCATGCCAGCAGGTCCACCACCGATGACAATAGTATCAAAATGTTTCATAGCTCTATTGTACCACAAAAAACAAGAGATGCTTGGCATCTCTTGTTGCTCATAATCTTAGTTAATTTCATATCCCATCAACAAACCGCCATCTTCTGCATAGAAACTGCAGAGACCAGACGTTGGGATGATTTTGATATTGGCTTGTGGGAAGGTTTCCAGCAAGCGTTCCGACAATTGCTGACAGAATTTTTCATTGCTGCGATGAGCCATGACGATACGGCCACCAGCATAACCAGCCTTGATGAGTTCTTCATAGGCTGCTTGAAGGGATTTTTTTGGTCCACGCGCTTTTTGGAGTAGTTCTAGGGTTCCAGTTTCACTTGCTTCCCCAACCATACGGATGTTGAGAAGGCCAACAACTGTACCGATAAGCTTACTCAAACGACCATTTTTGACCAAGTTATCGACCTTAGCAAGGACAAAGAGCAACTTCGTTTTTTCTTGGTAGGCTGTAATAGCTTGAACAATTTCCTCATAAGAAAGTCCTTGATCAATCAAACTATTGATTTTCTCGACAATCAAGTCAACCTCACCACCTGCAGACAATGTATCGATCACATGAATCTGAGTGTCAGGATGTTCTTCCAGATAGATATTCTTAGCGAGCTGTGCACTATTATGGCTACCTGAAAGAGTACCAGTGATAGTAACGACAAAGATATGCTTAGCACCTTCAAATGCACGCAAGTAATCATCAGGGCTAGGACAAGCTGATTTTGAAGCCTCAGAAGTCGCATACATGGTTTCCATCATGTGGTTAATGTCGAGATTGGCATCATCGATAAAGACCTGATCAGCTACTTGAATGGTTAAAGGAACGCTAACAAATTCCGTATCAATAGCAGGAGTTGCCAGTTGACGATAATCACAACCAGAGTCAGCTACAATCTTCCAAGTCATAGAAATTCTCCATCTTTGTCACTTATACATTGACAAAGGTTCTGTCTTTTTTTACAATTATATCATGAAAGCCCTTGAAACAAAAGTACCACCTCTCTGTTGTCACAAGTAGAAAGAAATTGTTATGTCTGAACGTAAAATATCTGAAAAATCTCTTGAAAATCTCAGAAAATCAAATCAAGAATCCAATTTTTTAACCAGAGAAGCAATCGAGACGGCTCTTTTGCAACTTCTAGAGAAAAAAGATTTGGCCAAGATCAGCATTTCGGAGCTGGTCAAACGGGCTGGCGTCTCTCGTGCCGCCTTCTATCGTAACTATGACTCCAAAGAAGAGATTTTGGAAAGCGTCTTTAAACGCAGTGTCCATAACATTATGGAACAGTTGAGCCATTACGATGTCAAAACCGATCTTTATCTAGTCTGGGTACACCTTTTCCGCGCAGCCAAGAAAGAAGCCAAGGTTATTCAACTTGCTCTGGACTACCATTTGGAAAAGATTTTTGTCCAAGCCATGCAGGAATTTCTAGAAAAATATCACGGAAAATCAAAAGGTGTCAGCAGCTACCTTCATTCCTTTTGGAGTTCTGCCATCGTATCGGTTCTGCTCAAATGGATCAAGGATGGCATGAAGATTCCAGCTGAAAAGATTGCAGATTTACGCTTGCCATTTTTCAAAAAATAGGGGATAAGGAGAAGAATTATGACAGAAAAAAGACTGGCTTGGGATGAGTACTTTGCAGCCCAGGCTTTACTGATTGCCAATCGTTCGACCTGCAAACGTGCCAAGGTGGGAGCTGTCCTAGTCAAGGACAATAAAGTCATTTCAACTGGCTATAATGGTTCCGTATCAGGAACGGAGCACTGTATTGACCACGAATGTCTGGTCATTGAAGGTCACTGTGTTCGAACCCTTCACGCCGAGGTTAATGCTATTCTCCAAGGGGCTGAGCGAGGGGTTCCCAGAGGATTTACAGCTTATGTGACCCACTTCCCTTGTCTGAACTGCACCAAACAACTGCTACAAGTTGGTTGCAAGCGCGTGGTTTATATCAACCAGTACCGAATGGATGACTATGCCCAGTACCTTTATCAAGAAAAAGGCACCGAGTTAACCCATTTACCATTAGAGACTGTTCAGACAGCTCTTCAAGAGGCAGATTTGATTTAAAAATTAATAAAAATAAATGGTTTAGAAAGCTTTTTAAACCGTTTTTTGATATAATAAGAAGAATAAATTGAAAGAAGGAACTCAGAAAATGGGAAAAATTGAAGTCATTAATCATCCACTCATTCAACATAAATTGTCAATCTTGCGACGTACAGATACTTCTACAAAAGCTTTTCGTGAACTAGTAGATGAGATTGCAATGTTGATGGGATATGAAGTACTTCGTGATCTTCCACTTGAAGATGTGGAAATCGAAACACCTATCACAAAGACCGTTCAAAAACAATTGGCTGGTAAAAAATTGGCGATTGTCCCAATCTTGCGTGCAGGTATCGGCATGGTAGATGGCCTCTTGAGCTTGGTTCCAGCAGCCAAAGTTGGTCATATCGGTATGTACCGTGATGAAGAAACCCTTCAACCAGTTGAATACTTGGTGAAATTGCCTGAGGATATTGACCAACGTCAAATCTTTGTCGTTGATCCAATGTTGGCAACAGGTGGCTCAGCAATCTTGGCAGTAGATTCCCTTAAAAAACGTGGCGCATCCAATATCAAGTTTGTCTGCCTAGTATCTGCTCCAGAAGGTGTGAAAGCCCTCCAAGAAGCCCACCCAGATGTAGAAATCTTTACAGCAGCCTTGGATGAACGTTTGAACGAACACGGTTATATCGTTCCAGGTCTTGGAGATGCTGGAGACCGCTTGTTCGGTACTAAATAAAATCCCAAAGTAAATAGTGAAACTAGAAGTTCGTTTTTGACTTGAAAGGAGGTTGAGTTTTTGTTTCTGTTTAGAGAATAGAGCAAAAATTTGACCTTTTTTGACCAAAAAGATATAATAGTTCTGTATTGAGTCGCAAGACTAAGAAAATTCAACATAAAACATAAAAGGAGAAATGAATGATTCCTGTAGTTATTGAACAAACAAGCCGTGGAGAACGTTCCTATGATATTTACTCTCGTCTTCTGAAAGACCGCATCATCATGCTAACAGGTCCAGTTGAAGACAACATGGCCAACTCCGTTATCGCCCAGTTACTTTTCTTGGATGCCCAAGACAGCACAAAAGATATTTACCTTTATGTCAACACACCTGGAGGCTCTGTTTCAGCTGGTTTGGCAATCGTTGATACCATGAACTTTATCAAAGCAGATGTCCAAACTATCGTTATGGGGATGGCTGCATCCATGGGGACTGTCATTGCATCAAGTGGAGCAAAAGGCAAACGTTTCATGCTTCCAAATGCGGAGTACATGATTCACCAACCAATGGGTGGTACAGGTGGTGGTACCCAACAAACCGATATGGCAATCGCTGCAGAGCACTTGCTCAAAACTCGTAAGACTTTGGAGCAAATCCTTGCAGATAACTCTGGTAAATCAGTCGAGCAAGTTCATGCAGATGCGGAACGTGATTACTGGATGAGTGCCCAAGAAACACTTGAATATGGCTTTATTGATGAAATCATGGCCAATAATTCTTTAAGCTAAGCAACCTAGAAAGCAAACTCGACGGAGTTTGCTTTTTTTGATATAATAGGAGAAGATTTCTTAGAAAGAGGATCCCTCATGTTTGAAAAAACAAATCGATCAGGATTAATCATCTATCTCTACTATAATCGAGATGCAAAAAAACTTCAGGAATACGGTGATATCTGTTACCATTCCAAAAAACATCGTTACTTGCAGCTCTATGTTCCAACTGAGGAGCTAGATGACTTAGTTGAGAGATTAGGTAAGGAAAGATATATCAAGAAAATTAGACGTTGCCATATTCAAGAGCTAGAAACTCCCTTCGTTGGGAATCTCTATCGGACTGAAGAAAACGTTATCATTTAAAAAGTTGAACAAATACATTGACAATTTTCTGATAATTCGGTATATTCTTAACATACAATTTTTGAAACAACTATAAGGAGATTAAAAATGAAGAAAAAAATTGCCCTATCTTTTGTGGCTCTTGCTAGTATGGCTCTTCTTGCTGCCTGTGGAGAGGTCAAGTCAGGAGCGTCAAACACAACTGGAAATCCAGTAGACGAGAAAACAATTAAAATCGGTTTTAACTTTGAAGAGACAGGTGCTGTTGCAGCTTATGGTACAGCTGAACAAAAAGGTGCCCAACTTGCTGTAGACGAAATCAACGCTGCAGGTGGAATTGATGGAAAACAAATCGAAGTTGTAGACAAAGACAATAAGTCAGAAACTGCTGAAGCAGCTTCTGTTACAACAAACCTTGTTACCCAATCAAAAGTAGCAGCTATTGTAGGACCTGCGACATCTGGTGCAACTGCTGCAGCTGTAGCTAACGCTACTAAAGCTGGAGTGCCATTGATTTCACCAAGTGCTACTCAAGACGGTTTGACTAAAGGTCAAGATTATCTATTTATCGGAACATTCCAAGATAGCTTCCAAGGGAAGATTATTTCTAACTATGTAACAAACAAATTGAATGCTAAGAAGGTTGTTCTTTATACTGACAATGCTAGTGACTATGCAAAAGGTATTGCTAAATCTTTCCGCGAAGCCTACAAGGGTGAGATTGTAGCAGATGAAACATTCGTAGCAGGTGATACTGACTTCCAAGCAGCCCTTACTAAAATGAAAGGGAAAGAGTTTGACGCTATCGTAGTTCCAGGTTACTACACAGAAGCTGGTAAAATTGTAAACCAAGCTCGTGGTATGGGAATTGATAAGCCAATCATTGGTGGTGATGGATTTAACGGTGAAGAATTTGTTCAACAAGCAACTGCTGAAAGAGCATCAAACATTTACTTCATCTCAGGATTCTCAACTACTGTTGATGTTTCTGCAAAAGCTAAAGCTTTCCTTGAAGCATACCGTGCTAAATACAACGAAGAGCCTTCAACATTTTCAGCTTTGGCCTATGACTCAGTTTACCTAGTAGCAAATGCTGCAAAAGGTGCTAAAAACTCAGGTGAAATCAAGGACAACCTTGCTAAAACCAAAGATTTTGATGGTGTAACTGGTCAAACAAGCTTTGATGCTGACCACAATACAGTGAAAACTGCTTACATGATGACCATGAACAATGGTAAAGTTGAAGAAGCAGAAGTTGTAAAACCATAACATTAGAATAGTACTTAAAATGGGGAATGAGCCTTTGACTCACTCCCTGTTTCGGTGTTTATGAACTTGTGAAAATAATGAAATTTTCTAAAAAATAAGGATAGAAAAGAGTGAATGCTATGCTCCAACAACTTGTGAATGGTCTAATTCTGGGTAGTGTTTATGCACTTTTGGCTCTGGGTTATACCATGGTTTATGGAATTATCAAACTCATCAACTTCGCCCACGGTGATATTTACATGATGGGTGCCTTTATTGGTTACTTTTTGATTAATTCTTTCCAAATGGATTTCTTTTTAGCTTTAATTATTTCAATGGCAGGAACCGCACTACTTGGTGTTGTGATTGAGTTTCTTGCCTACCGTCCTTTACGACACTCTACACGTATTGCTGTATTGATTACTGCCATCGGAGTGTCTTTCCTACTGGAATACGGAATGGTTTATCTAGTAGGCGCCAATACTCGTGCCTTCCCTCAAGCAATTGAAACAGTCCGCTTTGACTTGGGACCAATTAGCTTGACAAATGTTCAATTGATGATTTTAGCAGTTTCTGTACTCTTGATGGTTTTATTGCAATTGATCGTCCAAAAAACAAAAATGGGAAAAGCCATGCGTGCGGTATCAGTTGATAGTGACGCAGCTCAATTGATGGGAATTAATGTAAATCGCACAATCAGCTTTACCTTTGCTTTGGGCTCAGCTCTTGCTGGTGCAGCAGGTGTCCTCATTGCCCTTTACTACAACTCTCTTGAACCTTTGATGGGCGTGACTCCGGGTCTAAAATCATTCGTTGCGGCCGTACTTGGTGGTATCGGAATTATTCCTGGTGCAGCTCTAGGGGGATTTGTGATTGGCTTGTTGGAAACATTTGCTACTGCCTTCGGTATGTCTGATTTCCGTGATGCTATCGTGTATGGAATCTTGCTTTTGATTCTAATTGTTCGACCTGCGGGTATCCTTGGTAAGAATGTGAAAGAGAAGGTGTAAACAATGAAGACAAATCTTAAAGTAAATATTCTCTGGTTATTCCTTCTGTTAGCGGGTTATGGATTGATTAGTGTACTGGTTTCTGCTGGTGTTCTCAATCTATTCCATGTCCAAATTTTAGAACAAATTGGGATTAATATCATCCTTGCAGTAGGCTTGAACTTAATCGTTGGTTTTTCAGGACAATTCTCACTTGGTCATGCAGGTTTTATGGCGATTGGGGCTTATGCAGCAGCGATTATTGGTTCAAAATCACCAACCTATGGTGCCTTCTTTGGAGCAATGGCCTTGGGCGCCTTGATTTCTGGTGCAGTCGCTTTGCTCGTTGGGATTCCAACACTCCGTTTAAAGGGTGACTACCTGGCTGTTGCGACACTAGGTGTTTCAGAAATCATTCGTATCTTTATCATTAATGGTGGAAGTTTGACCAACGGTGCCGCTGGTATCTTGGGTATTCCAAACTTTACCAACTGGCAAATGGTTTATCTATTTGTGGTGATCACAACTATTGCAACTCTCAACTTCTTACGTAGTCCAATTGGACGCTCTACTCTATCTGTTCGTGAGGATGAGATTGCTGCAGAGTCCGTTGGGGTAAACACTACAAAGATCAAGATTATCGCTTTTGTCTTTGGAGCCATTACAGCAAGTATTGCTGGTTCACTTCAGGCTGGTTTTATCGGATCTGTTGTACCAAAAGATTACACCTTTATTAATTCCATCAACGTGTTGATTATCGTTGTATTTGGTGGACTTGGTTCTATTACTGGTACCATCGTTTCAGCGATTGTTTTAGGAATTTTAAATATGCTCCTTCAAGATGTAGCTAGCGTACGTATGATTATCTACGCTTTGGCTCTTGTATTGGTCATGATTTTCAGACCAGGTGGACTTCTTGGGACATGGGAATTGAGTCTATCACGTTTCTTTAAAAAATCGAAGAAGGAGGGACAAAACTAATGGCACTACTTGAAGTTAAACAGTTAACCAAACATTTTGGCGGTCTAACAGCTGTTGGAGATGTCACTCTTGAATTGAACGAGGGAGAATTGGTTGGTTTGATCGGACCAAACGGGGCTGGTAAAACAACCCTTTTCAATCTCTTGACTGGTGTTTATGAACCAAGCGAGGGTACTGTGACACTAGATGGTCACCTCCTAAATGGGAAAACTCCCTATAAGATTGCTTCACTTGGACTCAGTCGTACTTTCCAAAATATTCGTTTGTTCAAGGACTTGACAGTTTTGGAAAATGTTTTGATTGCATTTAGCAATCATCATAAACAACATGTCCTTGCGAGCTTCCTACGCCTACCAGCTTTTTATAAGAACGAGGAAGAATTAAAAAACAAAGCTTTGGATTTGCTGAAGATTTTTGATTTGGATGGTGATGCAGATACTCTTGCGAAGAATCTGGCCTATGGCCAACAACGTCGATTAGAAATCGTTCGTGCTCTGGCAACTGAACCTAAAATCCTCTTTTTGGATGAACCTGCAGCTGGGATGAATCCTCAAGAAACAGCTGAATTGACAGAATTGATCCGTCGTATCAAAGATGAATTTAAAATTACCATCATGCTCATCGAACACGACATGAATTTGGTTATGGAAGTCACTGAGCGTATCTATGTTCTTGAATATGGTCGGTTGATTGCTCATGGGACTCCGGATGAGATCAAGAACAACAAACGCGTTATCGAAGCTTATCTAGGAGGTGAAGCCTAATGTCTATGTTAAAAGTTGAAAACCTCTCTGTGCATTACGGTATGATCCAAGCAGTTCGTGATGTAAGTTTCGAGGTTAATGAAGGTGAAGTTGTTTCCTTGATAGGTGCCAATGGTGCTGGTAAAACAACCATTCTTCGTACCCTTTCAGGTTTGGTTCGCCCAAGTGCTGGTAAAATTCAGTTTTTAGGAAAAGAAATTCAAAAGTTGCCTGCACAAAAAATCGTGGCAGGTGGGCTTTCACAAGTTCCTGAGGGACGCCATGTTTTCCCAGGATTGACTGTTATGGAAAACTTAGAAATGGGAGCCTTTTTAAAGAAAAATCGTGAAGAAAATCAAGCCAACTTGAAAAAAGTTTTCTCACGCTTCCCTCGTCTGGAAGAACGCAAAAACCAAGATGCGGCAACTCTTTCAGGCGGTGAACAGCAGATGCTGGCTATGGGACGCGCTCTTATGTCTACACCTAAGCTCCTTCTCTTGGATGAGCCGTCAATGGGACTTGCCCCTATCTTTATACAAGAAATTTTTGATATCATTCAAGATATTCAGAAGCAAGGAACAACAGTTCTTCTAATTGAACAGAACGCTAACAAGGCCCTTGCTATCTCTGACCGTGGTTATGTACTTGAAACAGGAAAGATTGTCCTATCAGGAACAGGAAAAGAACTCGCAGCATCAGATGAAGTCAGAAAAGCATATCTAGGTGGCTAAAAAGGTCCGGGGGACCTTTTTAGTCGGCAGATAAGGATTACGTAAGTAATCATCCAATCCAGTGGATTGTTTTAGTCTCAGATAAGGATTGCGCAAGAAATTCTCCTCTAGTCTGGGAGCCTAGTTTAGGTTGCGGACGGAGATGATAATAGGTTTTCAATACTAGTTGCTAGTATCCTTAACAACTGAAAGAAATATAAATAATGTTTGCTAACTTGCAAATATAGAGCTCTAAATTAGAGCTCTTTTTTGTAAAAGACTCAAAATCTTGAAAAAGAGATGAAAGCGTTTGATAGATTTTCTAAGAAAGTGTATAATAAAAGTAGCAATATAGAAGGAGAAGTCTCATGGCAGTTAAAGATTTCATGACCCGTAAGGTAGTTTATATCAGTCCAGATACGACTGTAGCACACGCAGCAGATTTGATGCGCGAGCAAGGTTTGCACCGTTTACCTGTTATCGAAAACGATCAATTAGTCGGATTGGTAACAGAAGGAACCATCGCGGAAGCCAGCCCATCTAAAGCAACCAGTCTCTCTATCTATGAGATGAATTATCTTCTGAATAAAACCAAAGTAAAAGATGTAATGATTCGAGATGTCGTGACGGTTTCTGGCTATGCTAGTCTAGAAGATGCGACCTACCTTATGCTGAAAAATAAAATTGGGATATTACCAGTCGTAGACAATCATCAGGTCTACGGCGTCATTACAGATCGCGATGTTTTTCAGGCTTTCTTGGAAATCGCTGGATACGGAGAAGAGGGGATTCGTGTTCGTTTCATTACAGAAAATGAAGTAGGAGTACTGGGGAAAATTGTAGCTTTAATTGTAGATGAGGATTTAAATATTTCCCATACTGTAAACATTCCACGTAAGGATGGCAAGGTCGTCATCGAAGTTCAAATTGATGGAAAAATCGATTTGACTGCATTAAAGGATAAGTTTGAAAAAGAAGGAATTCAAGTAGAGGAGATCACTCATACCTCTGCAAAAGTCCTTTAAACCAGAGGCTTTAGAGCCTCTTTTCTTATGCCATCAAAAGCGGTGAAGAGCAAAATATGGAAAGAAATGAGAGATTATGGTATAATAAAACGATATGAAAAGGAGTATCTATGGACATTTCAGAAATTCGTCAAAAAATTGACGCTAATCGTGAAAAATTAGCTTCTTTTAGGGGGTCTCTTTGACCTCGAAGGCTTAGAGGAAGAGATTGCCATCTTGGAAAACAAGATGACAGAACCTGATTTTTGGAACGATAATATCGCGGCCCAAAAAACGTCGCAAGAATTAAATGAATTAAAAAACACTTACAACACCTTCCGTAAAATGGAAGAGTTGCAGGATGAAGTTGAGATTTTATTGGACTTTTTAGCAGAAGACGAGTCAGTCCATGATGAACTGGTCGAACAGTTGACGGAACTGGATAAGATGATGACCAGCTACGAGATGACCCTTCTCTTGTCAGAACCTTATGACCATAATAATGCAATCTTGGAAATCCATCCAGGATCTGGTGGTACTGAGGCACAGGACTGGGGCGATATGTTGCTTCGTATGTATACTCGTTATGGAAATGCCAAAGGCTTTAAAGTAGAAGTCTTGGATTACCAAGCTGGTGATGAAGCAGGTATCAAATCTGTGACCTTGTCTTTTGAAGGACCCAATGCTTATGGCCTACTTAAATCAGAAATGGGTGTTCACCGTTTGGTCCGTATCTCGCCATTTGACTCTGCCAAACGTCGCCATACTTCCTTTACATCCGTAGAGGTTATGCCTGAGTTGGATGATACCATCGAAGTGGAGATTCGTGAAGATGATATCAAAATGGATACCTTCCGTTCAGGTGGTGCTGGAGGACAGAACGTCAATAAAGTTTCAACTGGTGTGCGTTTGACACACATTCCTACGGGAACTGTCGTCCAATCAACGGTCGATCGTACCCAGTATGGAAATAGAGATCGTGCCATGAAGATGTTGCAGGCTAAGCTCTATCAAATGGAGCAAGAAAAGAAAGCTGCGGAAGTCGATTCCCTTAAAGGTGAGAAAAAAGAAATCACATGGGGAAGCCAAATCCGTTCTTATGTTTTTACGCCTTATACTATGGTAAAAGATCACCGTACAAGCTTTGAAGTTGCTCAGGTAGATAAGGTGATGGATGGAGATCTTGATGGTTTTATCGATGCCTACCTCAAGTGGCGAATCAGCTAAGATAGAAAGGAACTCATATGTCAATCATTGAAATGAGAGATGTTGTCAAAAAGTATGACAATGGAACGACTGCCCTGCGTGGAGTGTCTGTTACCATTGAACCAGGAGAGTTTGCCTATATTGTAGGACCTTCTGGGGCAGGGAAGTCAACCTTTATTCGAGCTTTATATCGTGAAGTAAAGATCGAAAAAGGAAGCCTATCAGTTGCAGGCTTTAATTTAGTTAAAATTAAGAAGAAAGATGTCCCATTACTACGTCGTAGTGTCGGGGTAGTCTTTCAGGATTACAAACTCTTGCCTAAGAAGACCGTTTATGAGAATATTGCCTATGCAATGGAAGTAATCGGTGAGAGCCGTCGCAACATCAAAAAACGTGTTATGGAAGTATTGGACCTGGTTGGTTTGAAACATAAGGTTCGCTCTTTCCCTAATGAACTCTCAGGTGGAGAGCAGCAACGGATTGCGATTGCGCGTGCGATTGTCAACAATCCTAAAGTATTGATTGCCGATGAGCCAACAGGAAACTTGGACCCAGATAATTCATGGGAAATTATGAATCTGTTGGAACGCATCAATCTCCAAGGTACTACTGTCTTGATGGCGACTCACAATAGCCAGATTGTAAATACCTTGCGCCACCGTGTCATTGCCATTGAAAATGGCCGTGTCGTTCGTGACGAAGCTAAAGGAGAATATGGATACGATGATTAGTAGATTTTTTCGCCATTTATTTGAATCATTAAAAAGTTTAAAACGAAATGGCTGGATGACAGTAGCAGCAGTGAGTTCGGTTATGATTACCTTGACCCTCGTTGCCCTGTTTGCATCTGTAATTTTTAATACAGCAAAACTGGCTACCGATATTGAAAACAACGTTCGGGTCATGGTATACATTCGTAAGGATGTAGCTGATAACAGTGAAACGATTGAAAAAGAAGGTCAGACAGTTACCAATAATGACTACCACAAGGTTTATGATGCTTTGAAAGCTATACCTGCTGTTAAGAGTGTTACCTTCTCAAGTAAAGAAGAACAGTACGAAAAACTAACGGAAACAATGGGTGACGATTGGAAGGTCTTTGAAGGGGATGCAAACCCTCTCTATGATGCTTATATCGTTGATACAAATTCTCCGAGTGATGTTAAAACGGTAGCTGAAGAAGCTAAGAAAATTGAGGGAGTATCAGAGGTTCAAGATGGTGGAGCCAACACTCAACGACTTTTTGAACTGGCTTCCTTTATCCGTGTTTGGGGATTGGTTATTGCAGGGCTCTTGATTTTTATCGCAGTCTTCCTCATTTCCAATACCATTCGTATCACTATTATTTCACGTAGTCGTGAGATTCAGATTATGCGTCTGGTAGGAGCGAGAAATGGCTACATCCGTGGTCCATTCTTGCTAGAAGGTGCTTTTATTGGCTTGCTTGGTGCAGCGATTCCTTCTGTCCTTGTTTTCTTTGTTTACAATATGGTTTATCAATCGGTCAATAAATCCTTGGTAGGTCAAAACTTGTCAATGATTACACCAGATGTGTTTATTCCTTTGATGACAGTCCTATTATTTATAATTGGAATTTTCATTGGTTCAATTGGTTCGGGGATTTCGATGCGTCGATTCTTGAAGATCTAGTTGGATTTAAATGCAAATTGCAGAACAAATCAGAAAAATAATACATTTTTAAAAGAGAAGTTTTCGTAAACTTCTCTTTTTCCTTTTTAAAAATTAAAAAAAATAGACAATTTTTTTATAAAAGCCTTTACAAAAAAAATAAAAGTGGTATAATTAATACATAACCAAATGCAAACGTTTTCGTAAAACGTTTGCCTAAATAAAATAAAGGAGATTTGAATGATGAAAGCTACATTCAAAAATGTCTTGTCTTTCGAATTTTGGCAAAAATTCGGTAAGGCTTTAATGGTGGTTATCGCCGTTATGCCAGCGGCGGGATTGATGATCTCAATCGGTAAATCAATCGTGATGATCGACCCAAACCTTGCTCCTCTAGTGATTACAGGTGGAATCCTTGAGCAAATTGGTTGGGGGGTTATCGGTAACCTTCATATCTTGTTTGCCCTTGCTATTGGGGGAAGCTGGGCAAAAGAACGTGCAGGTGGTGCATTTGCAGCCGGACTTGCCTTTATCTTGATTAACCGTATTACAGGTACTATCTTCGGTGTTACAGGTGATATGTTGAAAAACCCTGAAGCAATGGTTACTACCTTCTTTGGTGGTTCAATCAAGGTTGCTGACTACTTTATCAGCGTTCTTGAGGCACCAGCGCTTAACATGGGGGTTTTCGTAGGGATTATCTCTGGTTTTGTAGGGGCAACTGCCTATAACAAATACTACAACTACCGTAAACTTCCTGATGCCCTTTCATTCTTCAACGGGAAACGTTTTGTACCATTCGTCGTTATTCTTCGTTCAACTATTGCTGCAATTTTACTTGCTGCCTTTTGGCCAGTAGTTCAAACAGGTATCAACAACTTCGGTATTTGGATTGCCAACTCACAAGAAACTGCTCCAGTTCTTGCACCATTCTTGTATGGTACTTTGGAACGTTTGCTTTTGCCATTCGGTCTTCACCACATGTTGACAATCCCAATGAACTACACAGCTCTTGGTGGAACATACGAAGTGTTAACTGGTGCAGCAAAAGGAACACAAGTATTTGGTCAAGATCCACTTTGGCTTGCATGGGTAACTGACCTTGTTAACCTTAAGGGTTCAAATGCTGACCAATACCAACACCTTCTTACAACAGTCACTCCAGCTCGTTTCAAAGTTGGACAAATGATTGGTTCATTTGGTATCTTGATGGGTATCATCGTTGCTATCTACCGCAATGTTGATGCTGACAAGAAACACCAATACAAGGGTATGATGATTGCGACAGCTCTTGCAACATTCTTGACAGGGGTTACTGAACCTATCGAGTATATGTTCATGTTCATCGCAACGCCTCTTTACCTTGTTTATGCAGTAGTTCAAGGTGCTGCCTTTGCTATGGCAGATATTGTTCACCTTCGTGTCCACTCATTCGGTTCAATTGAATTCTTGACTCGTACACCATTGGCAATTAATGCTGGTATTGGTATGGATATCGTTAACTTTATCTGGGTAACTGTTCTCTTTGCGGTTATCATGTACTTCATTGCTAACTTCATGATTAAGAAATTTAACTACGCAACTCCAGGACGTAACGGAAACTACGAAACTGCTGAAGGAGCATCAGAAGAAGCAGCTCCTGGAACTCCAAAAGTTGCAGCAGCTTCTCAAGCCGTAAATATCATTAACCTTCTTGGTGGCCGTGCAAATATCGTAGATGTGGATGCGTGTATGACTCGTCTTCGTGTAACTGTTAAAGACGCAGATCGCGTTGGTACTGAGGAACAATGGAAAGCAGAAGGAGCTATGGGTCTTGTCATGAAAGGACAAGGAGTCCAAGCTATCTACGGACCAAAAGCTGACGTATTGAAATCTGATATCCAAGATATCCTTGACTCAGGTGAAGTAATTCCTGAAACTCTTCCAAGTCAAATGACAGAAACTCAACAAAATACTGTCCATTTCAAAGGTGTAACTGAGGAAGTTTACTCAGTAGCTGACGGTCAAGTTATTGCCTTGGAACAAGTGGAAGATCCAGTTTTTGCTCAAAAAATGATGGGTGATGGATTTGCAGTAGAGCCAGCAAATGGCAACATTGTATCTCCAGTTACTGGTACTGTATCAAGTATCTTCCCAACAAAACACGCTCTTGGTCTTGTCACAGACTCAGGTCTTGAAGTGCTTGTTCATATCGGTTTGGATACAGTAAGTCTTGAAGGAAAACCATTTACTGTTCATGTTTCTGAAGGACAAAAAGTGGCTGCTGGTGATCTTCTTGTTACAGCTGACTTGGATGCTATTCGAGAAGCAGGACGTAAAACATCAACAGTGGTTGTCTTCACAAATGGTGATGTCCTCAAATCAGTTAAATTAGAACAAACAGGTTCTCTTGCAGCTAAAACAGCAGTTGCTAAAGTAGAATTGTAATATACTTGGGGTTGGAAGCTGTTTTCCAACCTCTTGTTTTAGGAGAAAAGCATGAAATTTCTAACACTCAATACCCACAGTTGGATGGAGAAGGAATCAGAGGAAAAATTCCAAATCTTACTCCAAGACATCCTCGAAAAGGACTATGATTTGATTTGTTTCCAAGAAATCAATCAAGAAATGACTTCGCCTGAGGTAGAGGTTAACAATTACTATCAAGCTTTACCATCAGCAGAACCCATTCATCAGGATCACTATGTCCGACTTCTGGTTGAAAAATTGGCTGAGAAAGGGAAAAACTACTACTGGACTTGGGCTTACAATCATATTGGATATGACCGCTACCATGAAGGCGTAGCAATCTTATCCAAAACACCTATTAAGGCGCGTGAGATTTTAGTATCAGATGTAGATGATCCAACGGACTACCATACTCGCCGTGTTGCCTTGGCTGAGACAGAGGTTGAAGGTAAGGAACTTGCTCTTGCAAGCGTTCATCTCTCTTGGTGGGATAAAGGTTTCCAAGAAGAATGGGCACGATTTGAGGCTGTACTAAAAGAGTTGAACAAACCTCTGATTTTAGCAGGTGATTTTAATAATCCAGCTGGTCAGGAAGGCTATCAAGCGATTTTAGCTAGCCCATTAGGATTGCAAGACGCGTTTGAAGTTGCGAAAGAAAGAAGTGGTAGCTACACCGTTCCACCAGAAATTGATGGTTGGAAAGGCAATACCGAGCCATTACGAATCGACTACGTCTTTACGACCAAAGAGTTAGAAGTAGAGAGTTTACAAGTAGTTTTTGATGGCCAAAATAGTCCACAAGTCAGTGATCATTATGGTTTGAATGCTGTATTGACCTGGAAATAATGAAAGAGGTTGGAATCAGAGGTTCCAACCTTTTAAGCTACTTGAATCTTTACTACAGGACTGAGACTCAAATGGGGCTACTGCAATAGGACAAAATATGGTATAATTGAAAGGATAGAATCGAGGATAGTATGTCATTTAAGAAATTTCAATTTAAAAATTATATAGTAGAAGCCTTGGAGGAGTTGAAGTTTACGACTCCTACCGAAGTTCAGGAAAAGTTGATTCCTATTGTCTTGGCAGGTCGTGACTTGGTGGGCGAGTCAAAAACTGGTTCAGGAAAGACTCATACTTTCTTATTACCCATTTTCCAGCAATTAGATGAAACTAGCGATAGTGTGCAAGCGGTCATTACTGCACCAAGTCGTGAGTTGGCTACTCAAATCTACCAAGCAGCTCGTCAGATTGCAGCTCACTCAGATATCGAAGTTCGTGTGGTTAATTATGTGGGTGGTACGGATAAGGCGCGTCAGATTGATAAATTAGCGAGTAGCCAGCCCCACATTGTCATCGGGACTCCAGGTCGTATCTATGATTTGGTCAAATCTGGTGATTTGGCTATTCACAAGGCTAAGACCTTTGTTATCGATGAAGCCGATATGACCTTAGATATGGGATTCTTGGAAACTGTTGATAAGATTGCAGGAAGCCTTCCAAAAGACTTGCAATTCATGGTTTTTTCAGCAACTATTCCACAAAAATTGCAACCGTTCTTGAAAAAATACTTGTCAAATCCTGTCATGGAAAAAATCAAGACTAAAACAGTTATCTCAGATACGATCGATAATTGGTTGATTTCGACCAAGGGCCGCGACAAGAATGCTCAAATTTACCAGCTGACTCAGTTGATGCAGCCTTATTTGGCAATGATTTTTGTTAACACCAAAACGCGTGCTGATGAGTTACATGCCTACTTGACTGCTCAAGGATTGAAGGTGGCTAAGATTCATGGAGATATTGCTCCTCGTGAACGCAAACGGATCATGAATCAGGTGAAAAATCTGGATTTTGAGTACATTGTTGCAACAGACTTGGCAGCGCGTGGAATTGACATTGAAGGGGTCAGCCATGTTATCAATGATGTCATTCCGCAAGACTTGTCTTTCTTTGTTCACCGTGTTGGACGAACTGGACGTAATGGTCTACCTGGTACAGCGATTACCCTTTATCAGCCAAGCGATGACTCGGATATCCGTGAGTTGGAGAAATTAGGAATCAAGTTTATTCCTAAGATGGTCAAAGACGGAGAGTTTCAAGATACCTATGACCGTGATCGTCGTGCCAACCGTGAAAAGAAGCAGGATAAGCTTGATATCGAAATGATTGGTTTGGTCAAAAAGAAAAAGAAAAAAGTCAAACCTGGCTATAAGAAGAAGATTCAATGGGCGGTGGATGAAAAACGCCGCAAAACCAAGCGTGCTGAAAATCGCGCACGTGGCCGTGCAGAGCGAAAAGCCAAACGCCAAACATTTTAAAAACAAAATTGGAGCTGAATGGCTCCTTTTTGTAACTTTGTTTTATAAATTATCGAAAAGAATGCAAAAATGAGTAAAAAGTGGTATAATGATAAGGTTATATAGTCCCGATAAGATGGTAGGTATTCATTACTAGTAGTTTTCCTATCAGTACTTTGTAACTCTATAACAATATTTTTTAAGGGGGGACATTTTTATGTCAGAACGTAAATTATTCACGTCTGAATCTGTATCTGAGGGGCATCCGGATAAGATTGCAGACCAAATTTCAGATGCGATTTTGGATGCTATTTTAGCAAAGGATCCAGATGCGCACGTTGCTGCTGAGACAGCTGTCTACACAGGTTCCGTCCATGTTTTTGGTGAAATTTCTACAAATGCTTATGTGGATATCAACCGTGTGGTTCGTGATACCATTGCAGAGATTGGTTATACCAATACAGAGTATGGTTTTTCTGCGGAGACGGTGGGGGTTCATCCGTCACTTGTTGAGCAGTCACCAGATATTGCCCAAGGTGTTAACGAAGCTTTAGAGGTTCGTGGGAATGCAGATCAAGATCCACTGGACTTGATTGGTGCTGGTGACCAAGGGCTCATGTTTGGATTTGCAGTAGATGAGACAGAGGAACTCATGCCATTACCAATCTCACTTAGCCACAAGTTGGTTCGTCGTTTGGCAGAACTTCGTAAGTCTGGTGAAATCAGCTATCTTCGTCCAGATGCTAAATCACAAGTTACGGTTGAGTATGATGAAAATGATCGTCCAGTACGTGTGGATACAGTCGTTATTTCAACTCAGCACGACCCAGAAGTTAGCAATGAACAAATTCACAATGATGTGATTAGCAAAGTTATCAAGGAAGTTATTCCAGCTTCTTACTTGGATGAGCAAACCAAATTCTTCATCAATCCAACTGGTCGCTTTGTAATCGGTGGACCTCAAGGGGACTCAGGTTTGACTGGTCGTAAGATTATCGTGGATACCTATGGTGGCTACTCTCGCCATGGTGGTGGTGCCTTCTCTGGTAAGGATGCGACGAAGGTGGACCGTTCAGCCTCTTATGCGGCTCGCTACATTGCTAAGAATATTGTTGCAGCAGGTCTTGCTAAGAAGGCAGAAGTGCAATTGGCTTATGCTATTGGGGTGGCACAGCCTGTTTCTGTTCGTATCGATACTTTTGGTACAGGAACAGTAGCTGAAAGCAAGCTTGAAGAAGCAGCGCGTCAAATCTTCGACCTTCGCCCTGCAGGAATTATCCAAATGCTAGACCTCAAACGTCCAATTTACCGTCAAACAGCGGCTTATGGACACATGGGACGTACAGATATTGACCTTCCATGGGAACGTTTGGACAAGGTAGATGCTTTGAAAGAAGCGGTGAAATAAAACTAAAAGATTGGTAGCTGTGCACTACCAATCTTTTTTGCAAAAGAAAACCAGCTTTTGGCTGGTCTTCTTATTTTATAGGGATTGAAATCTCAATCAATTTATCCGAATAGAGGGTCTTGATATTGGCTTCGTCAATGCTTCCTTTGTCGATTTTACGCTTTAAGAAGAAGTCTTGGATGGTTTCAATTTCAGGTTCACGAATAGCACGGTGTTTATTGGAAATGAGGATTTCATAGTGAAGCGGGGCTTGTGTGAAAACCACATCTGTATTTCCGGCAGAATAGACCTCGACAAGAGTTGCGTCAGTACTTTCTAATTGGCTTTTAACAAGTTGCGAGTGTGAATTAGTCGTGTTGATAAGCTTCATAACAGTTCCTCCGATTTTCTAACTCTATTATAGCACTTTTTGGATAAAATCGTGTATTTTAGCCAATTCCATGCTGGATTTTCCAAGCTTCTATTCCCCATTTATGGCTACCACGTTTGAGTTTTTCAATTGCTTCATCAATAGGAAACCAAGCAATATGATTAAAATCTTCCAATGGTTTTTGTACTTTTTGGAAAGAAGTAGCTTCATAGAGATAAGCTGGATTGTAGTAGTAGGTATCACGGTGGCGAGAGTAGAAATACTCATCAGCTTGCCCATAATAGGTTCCAATCTCAGCTGTAAAGCCAAGTTCTTCGATTAGTTCTCTCTTCAGTGCTTCTTGATGATCTTCGCCTGCTTCAATCTCTCCGCCTGGCAAGAACCAAGCACCATTGGGGGCTTGAACTAGGACAATTTGTTTTTTCTCCGCATCCGGAATAACTGCGTACACACCATAGCGGGGCTGGTAGGTCACATTCTCTTTTTTATCACCAAAAGTTGGGTTTGACATTGTATTTTCCTCATTCTCTAGTATCTTTATTATTATCATAATGGACAAGGGGCTAGCTGTCAAGAATAAACCAACGAACTTGTGTAGAAATAGCTACTTTGTCTTGATCAATACTTATCTAGTTAAACTTTCCAACTCTCGTACTATAACTGGTATAATAAAAGAGAGGTGATTTTATGGCAGAATCAAGACTATTTCGTATCCTATATCTACTTTTAGAAAAAGGTAGCATAACGGCTCCTGAATTAGCCCGATTATTTGAAGTATCTGTACGAACGATTTATCGCGATATTGAGCGGTTGAGTATGGCGGGAATCCCTCTATATTCAGTACCTGGAAAGGCGGGCGGAATCTTTTTAATGAAGGACTTTGTTCTGGATCGTACTCTCGTATCGGAGGATGAAAAATTAGAACTTCTGTCAGCTTTGCAAGGAATTCAAGCCCTGACCGATGATAGGCAAGACCTGTTACTTGAAAAATTGGAATCTATTTTTCAAGTTTCTACCAGCCCTTGGATAGAAGTAGACTTGACTGACTGGAGAAAGCGAGAAGGTCAAAAAGAATTATTCGATAACATCAAACATGCTATTCTAGAGAAAAGGCAACTGGTGATCACTTATCTAGGTGGAAGTGGTCAGAAAACGATTCGTACAGTCGAGCCCTTTAGACTCATATTTAAAAAGAGAGATTGGTATCTTTATGCCTACTGTTGTTTGAAAGAAGAGTGGCATTTTTTCAAATTATCCAGAATTAGGAATTATCACCTAACAACTGAAACTGTGAAGCAGAAAAATGTGATGGATTGCGTCGATAGTTCAGATCAAGTGGCAAATCAAATCGAAGTTTCCTTGAAGTTTAGCCCCAAGCTTGCTTTCCGGGTTTATGAAGATTTTTCAGAAGATGAGATTAGCTTGGGGAAAGATGGATGTTATTATGTCAAGACAGTCCTACCAGAGCATGAAAGTCTGTATACTTACCTCCTGTCTTATCTAGATGGAGTGGAAATACTCGCCCCCAATCATCTGAAGAAGGAATTGCTTTCTAGATTAGAAAAAATCCAAAAACTTTACAAACCTTGACAAAAGATGTCAGGGTTTTGGTGCTATACTAGAGATAGAAAGGAGAAGAACCAAATGAAATACGAATGGAGAAAAGAATCGAAAGATCTTTATCAAGTGAAAGCCAGGCCCAGCATCCTGCAGGTACCAGGTCAATCCTATATCGTGATTGATGGTAAAGGTGATCCAAATCAAGAAGATTTTTCAGAACGCGTAGGGGCCTTATATGCCTTAGCCTATGCGATAAAGATGAAGTATAAAAAAGCTCCTATGGATGAGGTTTACACTGATTTTACTGTCTTTCCTTTAGAAGGTGTATGGAAAAAGGAGAAGGAGGGAGAACTGGTAAAAAGTGAGCTTTCTTATAGCATTATGATTGGGCAACCCGATTTTATTACGAGAGAACTATATGAAAAAGCTTTGGAAGAGGTCAAAATCAAGAAGCCAAGTCTACTCTATGAGTCTATTCGTTTTGAAAAAATGGAAGAAGGCCAAAGCCTTGCTATGCTTCATGTAGGACCTTTTGATACTGAAAATGAGACTTTTGCAGAGATGGAGCATTTTTGTCAACTTCATAAGCTCAAAAGAACTTCGGAAGTCCATCGAGAAATTTATCTCACTAATCTTCATCGAACGGAGCCAAGCAAATTAAAAACAATTCTTCGCTATCAAGTTCAAGAAGAGAATTAAAAAAGAACAGGAAATCTTGTTTCCTGTTCTTTTTATGAAGTTTATTCTTCTATTTCAGAAGCAATCTCTTCTGTTTTCTCAGTTTTTTTGGCAGATTTGATTTGAATTTTGCCATTGCTTGTCATAACTGCCTTGAGGTCTTTTTCGCTTGGATTTTCAAGGTAGAAGTCAGTGATGGCATCCTCGATATGGTCTTGAATGGTGCGACGGAGTGGCCGTGCTCCCATTTTTGGGTCATATCCCAAGTCAACCAACTTTTCCTTGACCTTGTCTGTCACATCGAGGTGGATATTGTTACTAGAGAGGCGTTTGTTGACATCCGCTAGCATGAGTTCGACGATTTGGAGAAGGTTGTCCTTGCTGAGAGGTTTAAATTCGATGATGCCATCAAAACGGTTCATAAACTCTGGACTAAAGAAGTTGCCGAGTTCACCGAGAACAGAGTTGGTTCGACCTTCACGAGCTGCCCCAAAACCAACGCTAGCTTCGGCCTTACCCGTACCTGCATTTGAGGTCATGATAATGATGGCATCCTTGAAGCTAACTGTACGTCCTTGCCCATCAGTCAAACGACCATCATCCAAGACTTGAAGGAACATGTGCATCACATCTGGATGGGCTTTTTCGACTTCATCGAGAAGGATGAGAGAGTAGGGATTGCGACGAACTTTTTCCGTTAACTGACCAGCTTCATCATAGCCAACATAACCTGGAGGGGCTCCGACTAATTTAGCCACACTGTGTTTTTCCATGTATTCACTCATATCAAAGCGAATCATGCTGTCAGCAGAACCAAAGAGCTCAATGGCTAGTTGTTTGGAAAGTTCTGTTTTACCGACACCAGTTGGTCCGACAAAGAGGAAGCTTCCGATTGGCCGGTTAGGAGTTCCAAGTCCAACACGATTACGACGGATGGCTTTAGCAATCTTATCGACAGCTTCATCTTGACCTATAACATGGGCCTTGAGGTCGTCTGCTAGATGGATAAGCTGAGACTGTTCTTTTTCTTTGAGTTCTCCAACAGGGATATTGGTTTTCTGCTCAATGATATGTTCAATGGTTTTCTCACTGATGATAGGAGTATCCTGATCGGTCACCTTGTTCTTTTGCATTTCTTTGTACTTGGCAATCTGATCGCGGAAATAAGCAGCCTTTTCGAAATCTTCCTCTCGAGTAGCCTGAGCCTTGAGATTCTCGGCTTCAATTAAACGCTGATCAATCACTTTAGGATCAACAAAGTTCAGTGTTAGATTCATCTTTGAACCAGCTTCGTCCAACAGGTCAATAGCCTTGTCTGGCAAGAAGCGGTCTTGGATGTAGCGGTTGGAAAGATTTGCAGCAGCTTCGATAGCAGCATCAGTATACTTGACGTGATGGTAGTCTTCGTATTTCTTTTGAACTCCTTTAAGGATGATAATGGTTTCTTCGACAGTTGGTTCATCTACCTTGACAGGTTGCATGCGGCGCTCTAGAGCAGCATCTTTTTCAATGATGCGGTATTCATTGAGAGTAGTGGCTCCGACCAGTTGCAATTCACCACGGGCAAGGGCTGGTTTGAGGATATTGCCTGCATCCATATTGCCATCACCTGCTGATCCTGCGCCAACAATTTCATGGATTTCGTCGATAAAGAGGATGATGTCCTCACGTTTGCGGATTTCTTCCATGAGTTTTTGCATACGTTCTTCAAATTGGCCTCGAATCCCTGTTCCTTGTACTAGACTGACCACATCCAGGCGGATGACCTGCTTGCCTTGAAGTTTATGGGGAACATCGCCATCGACAATCTTCTGAGCTAGACCTTCCACAACGGCTGTTTTACCAACACCCGGTTCTCCGATGAGGACAGGATTGTTCTTGGTTCGACGGTTGAGGATTTCGATAACGCGGATAATTTCCTCATCTCGACCGATAACAGGGTCAATATCTCCCCGACGAGCAATCTCAGTAATATTGATACCATATTCCTCAAGGAGTCCTCTTTCTTGGCTAGGTGGTGTTTGAAGCGGACCTCGGTTTTGAGGTCCATAACCACCGTTTCCTCCATATCCCCCACCAGATTGAGTTGGAGGGATGTTATTAGAAGAAGGTTTGAAATTGTTCAAATCATTGAAAAAGTCGCCGAATGGGTCAAAGTCATGATTGTTTAAGTCAGTCATTCCTTTAAAGAGGGTATTATTTGGATCTGTTTTGATAATTTTATAGCAATTTTGACAGAGATCAATTTGCTTTTGCTGTCCATTGATATTGGTATACAGATGAATTGTTGAGTCGTTAATTTTACAGTTTTGACAGAGCATACATCTACCTCATTTCATTCTTATTCTCGGCCTAAGAAAAAGGTCAAGAATAGTCAAAGTTTTATACTTTCATTATAGCATGATTAAGGTGTAAAGCAAGTAAAAAGATTGGGAAGTGGTCGTTTTTAAAAGAAGGATTTATGGAGAATCAAGCGACATTGAAGGTAAGAAAAAATCCCATTTGCGGTGACAAAAAGGATTCTCATTTATCGGGCCTTACTGCCCGTTGTTTTTATATTAGTAAAGGAGTTCGTAGATCTCCATTGCAATCAAATCAATGCTATCAAAGGTATAAGTTTCACGAGCTTCTACATCGCGAAGGGTGAAGAGTGATCCGTTTTCTTCGTCGTGGCTGTATGTAACTTCTGCGACAACAACACCTTCACGTTCAAAATTACGTTTTAGATTTCCACCATCTTTTGTCATTGCTTCTAGGCGGTTAATGATTCTAACCAAATGTGATTCCATTTTGATTCTCCTCCATTTCTTATCGTTTCTATTTTACCATAAACAAGAGGTAGTTGACTAGAAAAAAACTGTGATTTCTCTCTATTTCTCCACTCTAACAAGTTAATTGTTAAAATTGGTGAAAAAAGATTGCATTTTAATTCAATTCATGTTATAATCATACAATCCAATACATAGAAAGTTGATTGAATATGAATTTTTCTTTTTTACCAAAGTATTTACCATATTTTAACTATGGTGCTCTGATTACCGTATTGATTTCCATCCTTGTTGTCTGCTTAGGAACCATTATAGGTGTGTTACTGGCCTTTGCCCAACGTTCACGCTTTAAACCGCTCGTTTGGTTTGCCAATGTGTATGTTTGGATTTTCCGTGGTACTCCAATGATGGTTCAGATTATGATTGCCTTTGCTCTTATGCATATCAATGCTCCGACTATCCAAGTGGGAATTTTAGGAGTTGATCTTTCTCGTTTGATTCCTGGTATTCTGATTATTTCTATGAACAGTGGTGCTTACGTTTCAGAAACTGTTCGTGCGGGGATCAATGCGGTTCCTAAAGGGCAGTTAGAGGCCGCTTACTCTCTAGGTATTCGTCCGAAAAATGCCATGCGTTATGTCATTTTGCCACAAGCTATCAAAAATATTCTTCCAGCTCTGGGAAATGAATTTATCACCATTATCAAGGATAGTTCCCTCTTGTCTGCGATTGGGGTGATGGAGTTGTGGAATGGTGCAACGACTGTAGCGACAACAACTTATTTACCGTTGACTCCTCTTTTATTTGCAGCCTTTTACTACTTGATTATGACCTCTGTTTTGACAGTGGCGTTGAAAGCATTTGAAAAACATATTGGACAAGGAGACAAGAAATAATGACAGAAACCTTGATTAAAATTGAAGAACTACATAAGTCTTTTGGGAAAAATGAAGTTTTAAAAGGCATCAATCTTGAGATTAAACGAGGAGAAGTTGTGGTCATTATCGGTCCGTCAGGGAGTGGGAAATCAACTCTCCTTCGTTCGATGAATCTCCTTGAAGAAGCAAGTAAAGGTAAGGTTATCTTTGAAGGAGTTGATATCACTGATAAGAAAAATGACCTTTTTGCCATGCGTGAAAAGATGGGGATGGTATTCCAACAATTCAACCTCTTTCCCAATATGACAGTGATAGAAAATATCACTTTGTCACCAATTAAAACCAAAGGTGAAAGCAAGGAAGTTGCGGAGAAGAGAGCACAGGAACTGCTAGAAAAAGTTGGTTTGCCAGATAAGGCGACGTCCTATCCACAGAGTTTGTCAGGTGGTCAGCAACAACGGATTGCCATTGCACGTGGACTTGCTATGGAACCAGATGTTTTGCTCTTTGATGAGCCGACTTCAGCCCTGGACCCTGAGATGGTTGGAGAAGTTCTAGCTGTTATGCAAGACCTTGCCAAATCAGGGATGACCATGGTGATTGTGACTCATGAAATGGGCTTTGCGCGTGAGGTAGCAGACCGTGTTATCTTTATGGCGGATGGCGTTGTTGTCGAAGATGGAACGCCAGAAGAGATTTTCGATCAAACAAAAGAACAACGGACCAAGGAATTTTTGAGTAAGGTTTTGTAAGACCTCATTTTTAGAAGAAATGGAGTAGGCATCATGGCTTCCAGTAAAGAATATTTAGATTTTATTCTCGAACAGCTATCAGAGCTAGAGGAGATGAGTTATCGTCCAATGATGGGAGAGTATATCCTTTATTATCGTGGGAAGATTATTGGGGGAATCTATGATAATCGTTTGTTACTGAAGTCTGTGAAGGTAGTCATGGATCAACTGGGACAGACTAGGCTTGAATGTCCTTATGAAGGAGCTAAGGAGATGATTTTGATAGAAGACATTGAAGATAAGTCATTTCTAACGAGATTAATAAAGGAGATGTATGAAGTCTTACCGGCTCCAAAAGTTAAAAAGAAAGCCTGACATATTCGCCTAACGTAAATAGGCTAAAAAGCTCGATACGAGCTTTTTCTTATAGTTTTTGACTATAAGGTCCATTAGGCAAGAAGTGTTAGAATGGCGAGTTAATTTTTGATATAATAGAGGATATTTGATAGAAAAGAGAAGAGATATGGCACAGATTATTGATGGGAAGGCTTTAGCAGCTAAGTTACAAGGACAGTTGGCTGAAAAGACGGCCAAACTAAAAGAAGAAACAGGTCTAGTTCCAGGATTGGTGGTGATTTTGGTGGGGGACAATCCCGCCAGCCAAGTCTACGTTCGTAACAAGGAACGGTCAGCTCTTGCTGCTGGCTTCCGTAGTGAAGTAGTGCGAGTTCCTGAGTCCATTACCCAAGCGGAATTGTTGAACTTGATTGCCAAATACAATCAAGATCCAGCTTGGCATGGGATTTTGGTCCAGTTGCCCTTACCAAAACATATTGATGAAGAGGCAGTTTTATTAGCCATTGATCCCGAAAAAGACGTGGATGGTTTCCATCCCCTAAACATGGGTCGCCTCTGGTCTGGTCACCCAGTTATGATTCCTTCGACACCTGCAGGAATTATGGAGATGTTTCATGAGTATGGGATTGATCTAGAAGGTAAAAATGCGGTTGTTATTGGTCGTTCAAACATTGTTGGAAAGCCCATGGCTCAGCTTCTTTTGGCTAAAAATGCGACTGTGACCTTGACCCACTCACGTACCCATCATCTTGCTAAGGTTGCTGCTAAGGCGGATATTCTTGTGGTTGCAATCGGTCGCGCCAAGTTTGTGACTGCTGACTTTGTCAAACCAGGAGCGGTTGTCATTGACGTTGGGATGAACCGAGATGAAAATGGCAAGCTTTGTGGAGATGTTGATTATGATGCTGTTGCACCACTTGCTAGTCACATCACACCTGTACCTGGTGGAGTTGGTCCTATGACTATTACCATGCTAATGGAGCAAACCTATCAGGCAGCGCTTCGGACACTAAACAAGGACTAGGAAGATGAAATTCGTATTTGATCTGGATGGGACACTGTCTTTTGACTACATGACCATAGATGAGGGGATTCAGCAGGTTCTGTTAAAGGCTGAAGATTATGGGCATGAGCTTGTGTTTGCCTCAGCCCGCTCTTATCGGGATTGTTTGGGTTTATTAGGTCCTGAACTCAGTCAGCGCTTGGTTATAGGGTTGAATGGTGGCGTAGCCTATCATCTAGGGAAGGCTGTTTTCGAAAGGAATCTCGATGCTAGAGTTTATCAGGCGCTAGTGGATTATTGTCAGACTTATAATCTCCCTTTCTTTGTAGATGATTGCTTTGATTATAGTGGGCAGATTGTAGAGAAGATTCCATTTATTTCCAGTGTGGATCCCCTAAAGGTAGCTCGTCATCAGAAACTCGAGGATTTGGGTACTCCGATTAAGGTAGTCGTTTATATGGGTGACCACGAGGAGTTGCTTGATGATCTGCTTGGTCAGCTAGAAAGACTAGGACAGGCTCATCTCTCCTATCATGCGCATGAAAAGTGCCTTTATGTTAATCCCTTGGATACTCATAAGGCGACAACTGTTGAAAAGTTGTGTGGGGAGAACTTCATTGCTTTTGGAAATGACCAAAACGATATTGAACTGTTTAAGACGTCTCTCTATTCTGTCCAGATTGGAGATTTTGCTGGCCTTACTCCATATGCAGATGAAACATTAGAGCTAAAAGGAGAACCTTCTCCAGCAGTAGCAGCTAAAATATTACAGACCTTTGCGGAATTTAAGGGAAAATAGTGTAGAAGGAGGTTTGCCCTCCTTTTGTAGTATAATGGAGTGAGAGGAAAAAACGATGAAAGTGATTGATCGAACTTTACTAGAAAAAGTCATTATGGAACGTTCTCGTCACAGTCATAAGGGAGATTACGGTCACCTGCTCTTACTAGGAGGGACCTATCCTTATGGGGGAGCTATCATCATGTCAGCCATTGCAGCTGTCAAAAGTGGGGCAGGGTTGGTGACTGTTGGTACGGATAAGGAGAATATTCCGGCTTTGCACAGTCATTTACCTGAAGCTATGGCTTTTTCTCTAGAGGATACAGCATTACTAAAGGAACAGATAGAGAGGGCAGAAGTTGTCTTGTTAGGTCCGGGTTTGCGAGAGGATGCATTCGGAGAAGAACTCGTAAAACGGGTCTGTGACAGCCTTAGAAAAGACCAGATTTTGATTGCAGACGGCGGTGCTTTGGGCATCTTAGCAAAAGCTCATTTGACATTCCCATCTAGTCAGCTCATCCTAACCCCCCACCAAAAGGAATGGGAAAGATTGTCTGGTATAGTTCTTGACCATCAAAATAAAGAGACGACTGCTAGTGCTCTTTCAGCGTTTCCTCAAGGGACGATTTTAGTTGAGAAGGGTCCAGCGACTCGTATCTGGCAAGCTGGGCAGCCTGAATATTATCAATTAGAAGTCGGAGGCCCTTATCAAGCAACTGGTGGGATGGGAGATACACTTGCTGGGATGATTGCAGGTTTTGCAGGTCAGTTTCATCAAGTCAGTCTCTATGAGAGAGTGGTGGTAGCGACCTATCTTCATTCAGCTATCGCGCAAGAACTAGCTCAAGAAAACTATCTTGTCTTGCCAACAGAAATTAGCAAGCTACTTCCGAGAGCAATGAAAAAAATATCTCAAAAAGGCAGCTAATATCTTGGTTGTCTTTTTATGTTGATGTAGCTTTGTTGATAAAGTTTTCAAATACCTCAGAACCAGCGACCAACTGCTGTACTTGCGTGAAATTCTCACTTTTAAGGTCTTGATTTTTAGTCAAACTCGCAATTAAAGCGAGATTGTTATCAAAGTTGAGGGGTGTCAAATCATGCTTTTTTTGATATAATTTTTAATGATGAATGCGAGGAATAATCGGTATGTGGTCGTTGATTTAGAGGCGACCAGCACCGGAAGCAAGGCAAAAATTATTCAAGTAGGCATTGTGGTGATTGAGCATGGTGAAATCATTGATCAGTATGCGACCGATGTCAATCCCCATGAACCCTTGGATTCTCATATCAAAGAATTAACGGGTCTGACCGATCAGCGTTTGGCTGCGGCACCAGAGTTTTCTCAGGTGGCCGGAAAAATTTTTGAATTGGTTAAGGACGGTATTTTTGTTGCGCACAATGTACAGTTTGATGCCAACCTTCTTGCGGAATTTCTCTTTTTTGAAGGATATGAATTGCGCACACCGCGGGTGGATACAGTTGAGCTTGCCCAGGTTCTGTATCCTCAGTTTGAAAAGTATAACTTAGGTATACTTTGTCAAGAGTTGGGAATTGAGCTGGAACATGCCCACACTGCCCTGTCAGATGCTCAGGCAACAGCTGAACTCTTGCTTTACATGCGTCAAAAACTTTTTGAGCTACCTAAAGGGCTCTTAGAAAGCTTGTTAGACCTCGCAGACAACCTTCTCTATGAAAGTTATCTGTTGATTGAGGAGGTTTACCAGCAACAATCTCTCTTATCTTCGCCCGACTTGATGGAGCTTCATGGGCTTTTCCTCAGAAAGGAAAGCAAAGCCTTAGTCCCACGAAAGTTATCCAAAGATTTTGCTAAAAACATTTCTTTATTGGGGCTGGAGGAGCGTCCACAACAGCTGGAATTTGCGGAGAAGATTGAGCAATTATTGGAAGAACACCAGACTTCCTTTATCCAAGCCCAAACGGGACTGGGCAAGACTTATGGTTATCTCCTCCCAGCTTTGAACTTGGAGAGTCAAGCAGGTATCTTAGTGAGCGTTCCGACCAAAATTCTTCAAAATCAAATCATGCAAGAAGAAGGTCAGCGCTTAAAAGAGGTTTTCCATCTGGAAATTCATAGTCTCAAGGGTCCTCAAAATTACTTGAAATTGGATGCTTTTCACCGAGTCCTCCATCGAACGGAGTCCAATCGCCTTTTCACACGTTTTAAAATGCAACTGCTCATCTGGCTAACAGAGACAGAGACTGGTGATTTGGACGAAATCGGGCAGCTTTATCGCTACCAGCATTTTCTACCAGAACTAGTCCACGATGGCAAGCTTTCAAAGAAAAGTTTATTTGCCACAGAGGATTTTTGGAAACGAGGGCAGGAAAAAGCCAAGACTAGTCGTGTTCTCTTGACAAATCATGCCTATCTGGTCACTCGTTTGGAAGACAATCCAGAGTTTGTCAACAACCGTTTGCTGATCTTGGATGAAGCTCAAAAAATGCTCCTAGCTCTTGAAAATCTAGCCCAGCAGGCTTATCGCCTTGAGGATCTTGTAACTCAAATTGAAAAGTCCTTGGAGACAGAGGAAGATTTGATTCAGAAACGCTTGCTTGAGAGTATTAGCTTTGAATGTCGATACTTGATAGAGCACTATCAGTCAGGTCTGAAGAATGGAAAGTGGTTGGATTCTCTCGAACACTTGCGCCAACATTTTTCAGAGTTAGCTCTCCCAGAGTATAGAGAGATTGCAAACTTTTTTACGTCGGACCGTGAATTTTGGCTTGCTACAGCAGAAAAATCGAGCAAGGATGTCTTGATTTGTTCAAGCAAAAAAGGCCGCTTTATACTAGCAGACCTATTGCCAGAAGATTGTAGACTTCTAGGAGTATCGGCCACTCTTGAAATCAGCAATCGGGTTTCCCTAGCAGATTTATTGGGCTTTTCAGAAGCTCCACTTGTTAGGCTTGATGTAGCAAAGCAGGAGCAACAAGAAGTCTTTCTAGTCAATGACTTTCCTCTTGTGACAGAAGTTTCGCCTTTTGACTATGCTAGTGAAGTGGCTTCTGTCATTCGAAGCTTACAAGCCTTTCAAGAACCCTTATTGGTCTTGTTTACCTCAAAAGAAATGCTGCTGGCAGTTTCGGACCTGCTCGACCAACCGCATCTAGCTCAGTATAAAAATGGGGAACCAAGCCAACTAAAAAAACGTTTTGAAAAAGGTGAACGCCAGATCTTGCTTGGAACAGGTAGTTTCTGGGAAGGGGTTGATTTTTCAACCCATCCTTACGTGATTCAAGTGATTCCGAGATTGCCTTTCCAAAATCCCCAAGAACCGTTAACCAAAAAATTAAACCAAGAACTGCGTCAAGAAGGGAAAAATCCTTTCTATGATTATCAGTTACCGATGGCGATCATTCGACTAAAACAAGCTCTGGGCCGTACTGTTAGACGATCTGATCAAGGTTCGGTTGCTGTAATCTTAGACAGTCGTGTTGTCAGCAAGCGTTACGGCAAACAAATCGCCCAGACCTTGTCAAAAGAAAGGGCTGTTCAGGTTCTTTCTAGAGAACAGCTAGAGCCTGCTGTAGCTGATTTTCTCCAATCCCGTCGCAATAGAATGAAAGAAAAATCCCAGAAAGAGAAAAGGTAAAAAATATGAAACGTTCCTTCGACTCTCGAGTCGATTATAGCCTCCTCCTACCAGTGTTTTGTTTACTGGTGATTGGAGTAGTGGCCATTTATATAGCAGTTAGTCATGACTATCCAAATAATGTATTACCAATTCTAGGTCAGCAAATCGCTTGGATTTCCTTGGGGCTTGTTATTGGATTTGTGGTCATGTTCTTTAATACCGAGTTTTTATGGAAGGTGACTCCCTATCTTTATGGTCTAGGGTTGGCTTTGATGGTCCTCCCCCTTGTTTTCTACAATCCAAATCTTGTAGCGTCAACAGGTGCCAAGAACTGGGTATCGATTGGTGGAACGACACTTTTCCAGCCATCGGAGTTCATGAAGATTTCCTATATCTTGATGTTGGCTCGAGCCATTGTAAGATTCACTCAAAAACACAAGGAATGGCGACGGACTATTCCCTTGGATTTCCTACTGATTGGTTGGATGATCGCCTTTACCATCCCAGTCTTGATCCTCTTAGCCCTACAAAGTGACTTGGGGACTGCCTTGGTCTTTGTAGCTATTTTTTCCGGTATGGTTCTCCTTTCAGGTGTTTCGTGGAAGATTATCATTCCTGTTTTTGCGACAGGAGTGACTGCTGTTGCAGGCTTCATGGCCATCTTTATAAGCAAGGATGGACGTGCCTTCTTGCATCAGATTGGGATGCCAACTTACCAGATCAACCGCATCTTGGCTTGGCTCAATCCCTTTGACTTTGCACAAACAACAACATATCAACAGGCGCAGGGACAAATTGCGATTGGAAGTGGTGGCTTGTTTGGACAAGGTTTCAATGTGTCCAATCTCCTCATTCCAGTACGCGAGAGCGATATGATTTTCACCGTAATTGCTGAAGACTTTGGCTTTATTGGTTCAGTCTTTGTGGTTGCTCTGTACTTGCTTCTCATCTATCGGATGTTGAAGATTACACTTAAGTCAAACAATCAGTTCTACACCTATATCTCGACTGGTTTTATCATGATGTTGCTCTTCCATATCTTTGAAAATATCGGTGCCGTGACAGGCTTACTTCCTTTGACAGGGATTCCTCTGCCATTTATTTCTCAAGGGGGATCCGCAATTATTAGTAACCTCATCGGTGTCGGTCTCCTCTTGTCTATGAGTTACCAGACAAACCTAGCGGAGGAGAAAAGTGGAAAAATTCCATTCAAACGAAAGAAAGTCGTCCTAAAACAAATCAAATAAGGAGGCCACTATGGCAAATGTAGCAGTTATCTTAGCCCAGGGTTTTGAAGAAATTGAAGCCTTTACAGTAGTTGATGTCTTGCGTCGAGCAAACATTTCTTGTGATATGGTAGGATTTGAAGAGCAGGTGACAGGATCGCATGACATTCAGGTAAAAGCCGACCGTGTCTTTGATGGTGATTTGTCCGACTATGACTTGGTCGTTCTTCCAGGAGGTATGCCAGGCTCAGCTCACCTACGGGATAATCAAGCCCTCATTTCTGAAATTCAAGCCTTTAACCGAGCAGGAAAGAAAATTGCTGCCATCTGTGCAGCCCCAATTGCTCTTCAACAAGCAGGTGTCCTGAAAGACAAGCACTTTACTTGTTATGACGGAGTTCAGGAGCAAATTACTGATGGAACTTATCAAAAGCAAACAGTGGTTGTAGATGGCAATCTAACAACTAGCCGAGGACCATCAACCGCACTTGCCTTTGCCTATGAGTTGGTAGAGCAGTTGGGAGGAGATGCTGAAAGTTTACGAGACGGCATGCTCTATCGAGATGTCTTTGGAAATCAACAGTAAAACGAGAGTTCGGCTCTCGTTTTTTACTTGGAAAAATCTAGGAAATCATCGCTTTTTTCATAAAAAAATGGTATAATGAAGGGTATGAAATATCACGACTATATATGGGATTTAGGTGGTACCCTATTGGATAATTATGAGACTTCTACTGCAGCCTTTGTAGAAACCTTAGCCCAATATGGAATAGAGCAAGAACACGACCGTGTCTACGAAGCTTTGAAGGTTTCGACAGCTTTTGCCATCGAGAAGTTTGCACCAGATATCGAGGATTTTTTAGAGAACTACAAAGAAAATGAAGCGCGTGAGCTAGAGCATCCAGTTTTGTTTGAGGGAATTCCAGAATTACTCAAAGACATTTCGGACAAGGGTGGTCGCCATTTCTTGGTTTCTCATCGAAATGACCAAGTGCTAGAACTTCTTGCTAAGACCCAGATAGCGAACTACTTCACCGAGGTGGTGACTGCCAGTTCTGGCTTTAAACGAAAACCAGATCCTGAGTCCATGATTTATTTACGTGATAAATATCATATTACATCTGGTTTGGTCATTGGTGACAGAAATATTGATGTAGAAGCAGGTAAAGCTGCTGGCTTAGATGCCTATCTTTTTAATAACGTTGCGACATTGAGACAAGCAATAGACATGTAAGAAAAGGGAAAAAATGACAGAAGAAATCAAAAATCAACAGGCACAGGATTATGATGCCAGTCAAATTCAAGTTTTGGAGGGACTTGAAGCTGTTCGTATGCGTCCAGGTATGTATATTGGATCTACTTCAAAAGAAGGTCTTCACCATCTAGTATGGGAAATCGTTGATAACTCAATTGACGAAGCCCTAGCTGGATTTGCCAGTCACATCCAAGTCTTTATAGAGCCAGATAACTCCATCACCGTAGTGGATGATGGGCGTGGAATTCCTGTTGATATTCAGGAAAAGACAGGACGTCCCGCTGTTGAGACCGTTTTTACAGTTCTTCACGCTGGAGGAAAATTCGGTGGTGGCGGATACAAGGTTTCAGGTGGATTGCACGGTGTAGGTTCATCAGTAGTAAACGCTCTTTCAACTCAACTAGATGTTCATGTCCATAAAAACGGTAAGATTCATTACCAAGAATACCGTCGTGGTCATGTTGTTGCTGATCTTGAGGTGGTTGGAGATACGGATAAAACAGGAACAACAGTTCACTTCACACCAGATCCAGAGATTTTTACAGAAACAACAACTTTTGACTTTGAAAAATTAAACAAACGTATTCAAGAACTAGCCTTTTTGAACCGAGGTCTTCGAATCTCCATAACAGATAAGCGTGAAGGTCTCGAACAGACTAAACATTACCACTATGAGGGTGGGATTGCTAGCTACGTTGAATATATCAACGAGAACAAGGATGTTATCTTTGATACACCAATCTACACAGACGGTGAGATGGATGATATCACAGTTGAAGTAGCCATGCAGTACACAACCGGTTACCACGAAAACGTCATGAGTTTCGCCAATAACATTCACACCCATGAAGGTGGTACGCATGAGCAAGGTTTCCGTACAGCACTGACACGTGTTATCAATGACTATGCCCGCAAGAATAAACTACTAAAAGACAATGAAGATAACCTAACAGGGGAAGATGTCCGTGAAGGCTTGACTGCAGTTATCTCAGTTAAGCATCCAAACCCGCAGTTTGAAGGACAAACCAAGACCAAACTGGGGAATAGTGAAGTAGTCAAGATTACCAATCGCCTCTTCAGCGATGCCTTCTCTGATTTCCTCATGGAGAATCCGCAGATTGCCAAGCGTATCGTGGAAAAAGGAATCTTGGCTGCCAAGGCTCGTGTAGCTGCCAAGCGTGCGCGTGAAGTCACACGCAAGAAATCTGGTTTGGAAATTTCCAATCTTCCTGGAAAACTAGCAGACTGTTCTTCAAATAACCCAGCTGAAACCGAACTCTTCATTGTTGAGGGAGACTCAGCTGGTGGATCAGCTAAATCTGGTCGTAACCGTGAGTTCCAGGCTATCCTTCCAATTCGTGGTAAGATCTTGAACGTTGAAAAAGCTAGCATGGATAAAATCCTTGCCAACGAAGAAATTCGAAGCCTTTTCACAGCCATGGGAACAGGATTTGGTGCAGAATTTGATGTCACTAAGGCTCGTTACCAAAAACTCGTTTTGATGACCGATGCCGATGTTGATGGAGCCCACATTCGAACTCTCTTGCTAACCTTGATTTACCGCTATATGAAACCAATCTTAGAGGCTGGTTATGTCTACATTGCCCAACCACCGATTTATGGGGTTAAAGTTGGAAGTGAGATCAAAGAATACATTCAACCTGGTGCAGATCAAGAAATTAAACTCCAAGAAGCCTTAGCACGTCATAGTGAAGGGCGTTCAAAACCAACCATCCAACGTTATAAAGGTTTGGGAGAAATGGATGACCACCAATTATGGGAAACAACCATGGATCCTGAACATCGCTTGATGGCGCGTGTTTCGGTAGATGATGCTGCCGAAGCAGATAAAATCTTTGATATGTTGATGGGGGATCGAGTAGAACCTCGTCGCGAATTTATCGAAGAAAACGCTGTTTACAGTACACTTGACGTCTAAAAAATGTGGGAAATAGTTCCCTTGGTTTAAAAAATATGATATAATCATTACGATTGTTTCTAGTATAAAAGGAGTTTGATATGTCTAATGGACAACTAATTTATCTAATGGTTGCGATTGCAGTCATTCTGATCTTAGCTTATGTAACAGCCATCTTTTTACGTAAGCGTAATGTAAGCAGATTAACGGCCCTTGAAGAAAGAAAAGAAGAACTCTACAACCTTCCTGTAAATGATGAGGTTGAAGCCGTTAAAAACATGCACTTGATTGGTCAAAGTCAGGTGACCTTCCGTGAATGGAATCAAAAATGGGTTGATTTATCTCTAAACTCATTTGCTGATATTGAGAATCATCTTTTTGAAGCTGAAAGCTACAACAATTCTTTCCGTTTCTTTAAGGCAACACACAAACTTGATCAAATTGAGAGCCAAATCGGCTTGATTGAAGAAGACATTGCTGCTATTCGCAATGCTCTCTCAGAACTTGAAAAGCAAGAATCTAAGAATAGTGGCCGTGTCCTTCATGCCTTGGACTTGTTTGAATCCCTTCAACATACCGTTGCAGAAGATTCGGAGAAATATGGTAAGGCCCTTCCTGAGATTGAGAAACAATTGGAAAACATTCAATCTGAATTCTCTCAATTCGTTACCTTGAACTCATCAGGTGACCCAGTTGAAGCGGCAGCAATTCTTGATTCAACTGAAAATCATATTCTTGCTTTGACACACATCGTTGAGCGAATTCCAGCTCTTGTTGAAACCTTGACAAAAGAACTGCCAGAACAATTGGCAGATTTGGAAGAAGGCTATCGCAAGCTGTTGGATGCCAACTACCACTTTACAGAAACAGATATCGAGTCTCGTTTCCAACTTTTGCATGAATCTTTGAAAAATAATCAAGAAAATATTCGTCAGTTGGAATTGGACAATGCAGAGTATGAAAATAATCGCATTCAAGAAGAAATCAACGCACTTTACAATATCTTCACTCGTGAAATTGCAGCTCAAAAAGTGGTTGAAAGTCTTCTTTCGACATTACCAACTTATCTCAATCATTTGAAAGAAAATAATCAGGTGCTTGTTCAAGACCTTGAACGCTTGACTAAAATCTACCTTCTTCCTGAAAGTGATGGCAATCATGTTCGTCGTCTTCAAGCAGAATTGGCTGCACTTGATAAGGCAATCATGGAAGTTACAGAGGATCAAGGTGAGTCAACACAAGCCTACTCTGCTCTTGAAGAACAGTTGGAAATGCTTCAAAGCAACCTCAAGGATATTGAGGATGAGCAAATCTCTGTTAGTGAACGACTTGCGCAAATCGAAAAAGACGACCTCAATGCTCGCCAAAGAGCAAATGTCTATGTGAACCGTTTGCATACGATCAAACGTTACATGGAGAAGAGAAACTTGCCAGGAATCCCTCAAATTTTCTTGAAACTTTTCTTTACTGCAAGTCATAACACTGAAGATTTGATGGCAGAGTTAGAACAACCACAAGTCAATATTGAATCGGTTAAACGCGTTCTTGAAATTGCAACAAATGATATGGAAGCACTTGAAACAGAAACCTATGATATCGTTCAATATGCAACCTTGACTGAGCAACTCTTGCAATACTCAAACCGTTACCGTTCATTCGATGAGCGTATCCAAGAGGCCTTTAACGAAGCGCTTGAAATTTTTGAAAAAGAATTTGACTACCAGGCATCATTTGAAAAAATTTCACAAGCATTGGAAGTTGCTGAACCAGGGGTTACAAACCGTTTTGTAACTTCATATGAAAAAACACGTGAAGCGATTCGTTTTTAAAATAGAAGCTTAGAGATTTCTAAGCTTTTTTATTTCCCTAAAAAGAAGACAGAATCCCTGTTTATCATTGAAATAATAGTCTTGATTTGATATGATGGAAATATGAAAAAAAATAGAGCGAAACGTGTTTCTCACGATAAAACGAGAAGGCTATTGCTTTCCCTTGTTGGAATCTTAGGAATTGCTACGATTCTATTAGGGAGTGCTATTGGTTATAAGCTGTTACAAAAGCAATCTTACGAACAAAAAATTGAAGCGCTAAAAAGCGAAAAGGACCAGCAATTCAACTCAGGTAGTCAGAAGGACCATTTCCGAAAAGGTCAAGCTGAGGTGATTGCCTACTACCCTCTGCAAGGAGAGGAAGTCATTGCGTCTGTTAGAGAAAAAATCAACCAGGATATCAAAGAAAAGCTGGAAGATAAAGAGGATTTGGTCTTTTATTATACTGAGCAGTTGGATCCTGTCTTAAAGGGAGTTGTTGCTCGTAATATCAGCAAGCAAATCTACGATTTGTCTGCATCAAAGGTTGAAGAAAAAGAAAAGACCTCCTTAGGGAAAATTTTCTTGACCGAAGATGGGAAAGATTTTAACCTCAGTAAACTCTTCAAGGATGCAAGCAAGGCTAAGGAACTCTTGCTGAGTCAAATCAAAACAACTCTAGAAGATAAGAAACTTGACCAGACAAAAATTGATCAGGTTGTCAAAAACTTCACAGATCAGGATTTGGCATCTTGGAGTTTTGATTATAAAGATAGTCAAATTATCCTTTATCCTGCTAACCCTGGAGAGACTGTTGAGGAAATTGCTTTACCAATATCCAGTTTCTTTGATGTCATTGAGTCCTCTTATCTATTAGAAAAGGATGCTGAACTCTACCAAGCTTACTTTGCAAAGAAAAATAAAAAGGTTGTAGCCTTGACCTTTGACGATGGTCCAAATCCGACTACAACTCCACAAGCCTTGGATACCTTGGCTAAGTACGGTGTAAAGGCAACCTTCTTTGTACTTGGAAAAAACATTTCAGGTAATGAAAATCTTCTGAAACGAATGAAATCAGAAGGCCATGTTGTGGGAAATCATAGCTGGGATCATCCTGTCCTTTCTAAATTATCCCTCGAAGATGCTAAAAAGCAAATCACCGATACAGAAGATTTGCTAACTCAAGTTTTAGGATCAAGCTCTAAACTGATGCGCCCACCTTATGGTGCCATCACTGATGATATTCGAAACGGCCTTGACTTAAGCTTTATCATGTGGGATGTGGATAGTTTGGACTGGAAGAGTAAGAATGAAGCTGCTATTTTGACAGAGATTCAGCACCAAGTTCGCAATGGTTCTATCATTCTTATGCATGATATCCATGGTCCTTCTGTTAATTCTCTACCAAGTGTTATTGAGTATTTAAAGGGTGAAGGATATACCTTTGTGACTGTTCCTGAATTGCTCAATTCTCGCTTGAAAGCTCACGAGATCTATTACGATCGTGATCAATAATTGTTAAAATCTAAAGGAGCAAGTGTTCTGATAATCAGAATTTTGTTTCTTTAGATTTTCTTCACATAGAAAGGAAAAACGATGAAATCATACACCCTTAATAATGGAGTTTCAATTCCCGTACTAGGATTTGGAACATGGAAAGCTGAAAATGGAGAGGTAGCCTACCAAGCCGTTTTAGAAGCTTTAAAGACCGGCTATCATCATATCGATACTGCAGCTATCTATAAAAATGAGGAGAGCGTTGGTCGTGCTATTCGAGATAGCGGTATTCCACGACAAGAAATCTTTGTAACGACCAAACTCTGGAATATCAATCACAGCTATGATGAAGCTCGCCAAGCATTTGAAGAATCAATGGAAAAACTGGGATTGGATTATCTAGATTTGTACCTTATCCATTGGCCAAATCCAAAACCACTAAGAGAAAATGATCAATGGAAAACTCGCAATGCTGAAGTCTGGAGAGCGATGGAGGACCTGTACCAAGAAGGTAAAATTCGTGCTATCGGCGTTAGTAATTTCCTTCCCCATCATTTGGATACCTTACTTGAGACAGCAAGAATCATTCCAGCGGTCAATCAGGTGCGCTTGGCACCAGGAGTTTATCAAGAGGAAGTGGTTGACTACTGTAGAGAGAAAGGAATTCTCTTAGAGGCTTGGGGACCATTTGGGCAAGGAGAGCTGTTTGAACAGAAAGAAGTCCAAGAAATTGCTGCTAAGCATGGGAAATCAGTGGCTCAAATTGCCTTGGCTTGGAGTTTGGCAGAAAGTTTTTTACCCCTACCTAAGTCAGTGACAGCCTCTCGTATCCAGAGCAATCTTGACTGTTTTGGGATTGAACTCAGCAAAGAAGAACGAGAAATCTTAAAGAAAATCTCGGTGACTTCTGGCGCACCTCGTGTGGATGAGATGGATTTTTAGTTTGTAAAATCGATTTATACCGAAATAACAAAGACTAGGAATTTTAAATCCTAGTCTTTTTGTGTATAAAAAATCTAAATTGTTTGTATAATAAAATAATTTTATGGATTGAAATATAGGAACGAATGTAGAAAATATTGGTTTGATAGAACAAATAACACGAATGATAAAATTAATCAAGTAAAATATATACGTAAATATTACATTTTTGTGACAATTCAGATTTTTATGAAAATTTATGATTATTTGCGTTATAATAGGTATACTTTAAAGAAAAAGGAGATTATGTATGAATAGACGACAACGTTTTTCATTGCGGAAATACAAATTTGGTCTTGCTTCGGTTTTACTAGGAACTGCTTTGGTTTTTGGAGCAAGTCAAGTCAGTGCCAATGAGCAGAGTACAGGTGAAAATCAAGCTCAAACTCAGGCAATCAAGACAGAGCTAAATGACGATAAACACTCAAACTCTGCGACTGACTTAACTACCACTAATGGGATAGCTCTAGTAGTTGGAGAGAAACAAGAAGTTGAAACTTCTAAAGAGGATGCTAGTAAACAAGATGCTAAGGTAGAAGCTCCGATTGATAAAACTGCTGAAGCTCAAGGATCAGGAAAAGATAGCGCAGTTACAAATGATGAAAATCAAGGTGTCGTCCAAAAAGAAACAACAGTCGATACCAGTACCGCGCCTACCACGGAGAAGGTCTCTACCGTAGAGAAAAAAGAGGCTCCAGCAACGACAGCTCCGAAAACTACTGGAGAAACAGCAACTACTGAAAAAGAACAAGAAAAGACTGAGTCTGCAAAACCCAATAGTCTTTCAAGCAATGATATCATTACAGTACCAAAAACTTGGAAGGCTGGTTACAAGGGGACAGGGACCGTTGTTGCCATTATTGACTCTGGGCTTGATTTGAATCATGAGGTTCTTCGAATTTCGGACCCGTCAAAAGCAAAATTTAAAAACAAGGAAGCCATCGAAGCAGCTAAAAAGGCTGCTGGCATCGACTACGGTAAATGGTATAGTGATAAGGTTGTCTATGCCTACGATTACTTTGACGGAACAGATAAGATCAAAGAAGCAGAAAGAACTTCTCATGGGATGCACGTCACAGGGATTGCAGCTGGAAACCCTGATAAAGAAGCACCGAATGGTGAAAAGGTCTATGGTGTGGCGCCAGAAGCTCAAGTTATGTTTATGCGTGTCTTTTCAGACCGCCAAAAAACAACCAGTTCTGCCCTTTATGTAAAGGCGATTGATGACGCAGTTGCCTTGGGAGCAGATGCCATTAATATGAGTTTGGGATCTAGCACTGGTTCTATGGTCGATGCTGGTTCTGATATTGTGGATGCCATCAAACGGGCTCGTGCCAAGGGAGTGTCTGTTCTTATCTCAGCAGGAAATAGCAATACATTCGGAAATGGTTATTCAAAACCGCTAGCTGAAAACCCAGACTATGGCTTGGTTGGAAATCCATCCACTGTTGAGGATTCGATTTCAGTTGCTTCTGTCAACAACAAAACATTGACAACAGCGGTTTTTGAAGTCAAAGGTCTAGAGGGAAATGCCGGCCTTCATAACGGAAAATTTGATTATAATCAACCTGAAGCAGATAAGGACTTTGAAAAAGGAAAAGAGTACGAATACGTCGAAGCAGGGTTAGGTCGTGAAGAAGACTTTGCGAAGTTGGATTTAACTGGGAAACTTGCCCTCATTCAGCGAGGAGCTATGAACTTTTCAGAGAAGATCAAAAATGCACGAAAACACGGTGCAGTTGGTGCTTTGATCTACAATAATGTAGAGGGCGCAAACATCAATATGGCTATTGATGATGAAGCAAAGAAAATTCCTTCTGTATTTATTTCTAAACAGTATGGTGAAGCCTTAAAATCTGGGAACTACAAGATTGTTTTTAATGACAAGATGGATAATCGTCCTTCTGATGTAGCCAATCAGCTATCTGACTTTTCAAGTTGGGGAGTGACTACCGATGGACAATTGAAACCAGACGTGACAGCTCCTGGCGGCAATATCTACTCATCCTTTAATGACAATACCTATGGTAGTATCAGCGGAACCAGTATGGCGGCTCCTCACGTTACGGGTGTTGCAGTTTTGGTTAAGGAATACCTTCAAAAACACCATCCAGAATTGACTCCTGAGCAAGTATCAGAGACTGTCAAGGCCTTGATCATGTCAACTGCAAAACCACATGTTAATAAGGATACAGGCACTTATACCTCTCCTCGTCAGCAAGGTTCTGGTATTGTGGATACAGCTGCTGCAGTGTCAACAGACCTCTATGTAACGGGTAAAAATGGTTATCCAAGCGTGACTTTGGGAAATGTTGGAGATCAATTTACTTTCAAGGTCACTGTACACAATATTTCAGATACTGACCGTACTCTCAAGATGGTAGTGAATACCAATACAGACGAGGTCCAAGATGGAAAATTCACCCTTCGACCTCGAAAACTAACGGAGACAGTCTGGCCTGAAGTGACGGTCAAAGCCCACAGCAGTCAAACAGTCACTGTTAAAGTGGATGCTCGAAAATTTGCTGATCAACTCAGCAAACAAATGCCAAATGGCTATTTCCTTGAAGGTTTTGTTCGCTTTGTAGATCCAGCAGATGATGGGGATATTGTGAGTCTTGCATTTATGGGCTTCCGAGGTGAATTTCAAAATCTCCCCGCTGTCGAAAAACCAATTTACAACCTTGTACGAGAAGGAAAAAATGGATTTTACACAGAAGTAGACAAGGAAAATCCTGCAGTTAACTACTCTAATGATGCGACCTATCTAGCCACCTTGCAAAATGACCTTCTAGTTTCTAAAGGTCAACGCCAAGGACGCCGAATTACCGTTCTTGGGATTGAACAAAATGCTGAAGGTAAGCATGTTCTTCAGTTGGACGAAAAAGGGAATGTCCGTATTGCCATTTCTCCAAATGATGATGGAAACAAAGACCTAGTTGAATACAAAACGGTTGCTTTGAGAAATCTTGTAAATCTTCGTGCAACAGTTTATGCGGCTACGGATACTAAACATGAACATCCTATTTGGGAGGGCGATGCAAAGGATCTTCGTAAGAATTATTTTGATGGTGACAGTAGAAATCTGAAGAGTTATATTCTAGATAATACCGCTTGGAGAGGTCAGGATTTTGATGGCAATACTGTTGCAGATGGTTTATATGATTATGTTATCAGTTATACACCAGACGTTCCAGGAGCTAAAGAACAATACACGACCTTTAAAATTCAAATTGATACTCAAAAACCAGTCATCACAAGTGGTTATATTCGCTTTAAAGATGGAAATCAAGAATTCGTAGCTCGCAAACCAAAAGATGTGGGTCAAGGCGGTATCCTTTCAGAAAAAGTCTTCTACCTCACACCATTTGACCAGAAAGGGACTATGGTTCTATCTGGGAAAGACCAGTCTGGAACTCGTGCGCTTGAGAACACCCATCTGATTAAGGCCAATGCTGATGGTAGTTATACACTTCCTAAGGATGTTGACAAGGCTAATATTTACTATCTTGTTGAGGACTATGCAGGAAATGTAGACTATATCTCGCTTGCCGAACTTGTGCGCGATCAAAATAGTGGTCGAGTGAAAATCGCCTTGAAGGATGCGAAAACAAACCAAGATATTGATACCCTATACGTCTATCGAATCAAAAATAGCAAGGGACAATATGTTGATGTTGACAAGACAAAAGCGATTCATTTCTTACAGTTTGGTCATTATACAGCAGAAATTTTCAGTTATGATCGAACGGAATTGAAATTTATCAGTGCCTTGTCCCAAGAGTTTGACTTGACGGAAGAAAATAGTTTCCAAACCATTACCTTCCTAGCAAATCTCCTAGAATATGCACCTGTGTCTGTTTCCTTCAATCAAGCAGTTCCAAAGACGACTACTGTGGTTCTGAAAGGAGAAGATGGGACAAGTATCACTCTTCCTGCTGAAAAATACGGTCAATACGCCTTTGGTAAGAAAGTTGCTACAGGTCGTTATACTGTACAAGTCACCTTGCCAACTGGATATGAACTCCTTGAAGATCTCGTTTCCTTGCTCGTTCAGCCAGGTCGAAATAATGCTTTGCGTCTATCTGTTGTGTCTAAGTTGGCCTTGCTTGCTGCGGTAAATCAACAAAAAGAACTGGTAGAAACGTCTCGTTACTTTAATAGTAGTGCAGATAAGAGAAAAGCTTATGATCAAGCTTTCCAAGTGGCACAGTCAGCCTTGTCAAGCAAATTAAAGCAAGAATTGATTGATAGCGTTCTCGCTAGCCTTGAGGCTGCTGGTAAAGCTTTGGATGGAAAAGATTCGAACGTTACAGCTTTGAAAGAAGCTATGAAAGCATACTATGCAACGACTAAAACTGGACGATATGCTAATGCCAAGGAAAAAGTACGTCGAGCTTATGATCGTGCCTTCCAAGAAATTGCCTTACTAGCTGTAGATCCTAAAGTCAAACAGGATCAAATTGACCAATCTCTCATTGCCTTAGCGACGGCTAAAAGCAAATTAAATGGCAAAGCTACTGACTTCTCTAGTCTGAAGAAACTGGTCAAGGATGAACGCCTTTTCCAAGAAAAGAACGCGAGATTTATCTATGCTGACAAGAAAGAAAAAGCAGCTTATCTTTTAACTTTTAAAGAGGCACAGGAACTCCTTAAAGATCCAGGAGCGAGCCAAGAAGATGTCAAAGATGCCATTACAGCATTGAAACAAGCCAAGAGAAATTTACATGGCAAAAAACCAAAAGCGAAAAGACATCCTTAAACAGGAGTTTCTGAAGCTTTACTAATAAATGAGTCTGGAACTTTGTTTTCAGACTCATTTTTGGTTTACACTAGCTAGAAAATCTGCTATAATACTAGCTAGGAAAGAAAGTCTTATGGCGTTCTTCAGCGAGCTTGGGGTAGTGGGAGCCAAGTAGAACAAGGTAAGAAACTGGCGCTTTCTGTCGTATTTTTAAAAACAATGAAGTAATAAATTAGGGTGGAACCGCGTTTCAGACGCCCCTAGTCGCAAGGCTTGGGTGTTGAAATTCGGTTCTTTTTGAATTTCGTCTAATGCCTAAGTAGAAAGGAGCATAATGCTTAAAGGATCTTGTTTATGCAAAGCAGTGACCTACACTTTAGATGAGGAATTGTCGGAATTAGTTTTTTGCCACTGCTCATTCTGTCGGAAAGCAACTGCGTCTGCCTATACAGTGAATGCCAAAGTTAGCAGTAAAAACCTAGTATTGCATGGAAAAGAACAGTTGGTTACCTATAGTTCATCTCCAGGAAAACAACGCTATTACTGTCAGAACTGTCATAGTCAAATTTTCACTGCTCAAGAAAATATACCAGAAGTCTGTGCTTTGAAACTAGGTACAATAGACGAATGCAATCAGAATTTACAAACGCTTCCCAAACGTCATATTTTTCAGGATCCAGCTTTTTCTTGGTTGCTTGATGAATAAATCTAAAAAGATAATATAAATTAAAGGAGTAAATAATGTCTAAAAAATTGACTTTCCACTGCGTCAGTGGCAGAGACCTCCTTACAGTCGGACTGCCCCACGCTCAGCACTAGGGTGTCTGAGCTAGACGCAGTACTAACTCGTCTTGCCTCGTATGATCGACGAGGCAGACTCGTGTCGCAAAAAATCATTTTTTATTAAGGAGTATTCAATGTCTAAGAAATTAACATTTCAAGAAATTATTTTGACTTTGCAACAATTTTGGAATGACCAAGGTTGTATGCTTATGCAGGCTTATGATAATGAAAAAGGTGCGGGAACCATGAGTCCGTACACTTTCCTTCGTGCTATCGGGCCTGAGCCATGGAATGCGGCTTATGTAGAGCCATCACGTCGTCCCGCTGACGGTCGTTACGGGGAAAACCCTAACCGTCTTTACCAACACCACCAATTCCAAGTTGTTATGAAGCCTTCTCCATCAAATATCCAAGAGCTTTACCTTGAGTCTTTGGAAAAATTGGGTATCAATCCTTTGGAGCACGATATTCGTTTCGTTGAGGACAACTGGGAAAACCCATCAACTGGTTCAGCTGGTCTTGGATGGGAAGTTTGGCTTGATGGGATGGAAATTACTCAGTTCACTTATTTCCAACAAGTCGGTGGATTGGCAACTGGCCCTGTGACTGCGGAAGTTACCTATGGTTTGGAGCGCTTGGCTTCTTACATCCAAGAAGTAGACTCTGTCTATGATATCGAGTGGGCTGATGGTGTAAAATACGGAGAAATCTTCATCCAGCCTGAGTATGAGCATTCAAAATATTCATTTGAAATTTCGGACCAGGAAATGTTGCTTGAAAACTTTGATAAGTTTGAAAAAGAAGCTGGTCGTGCCTTGGAAGAGGGCTTGGTTCACCCTGCCTATGACTATGTTCTCAAATGTTCACACACCTTTAACCTGCTTGATGCGCGTGGTGCCGTATCCGTAACGGAGCGCGCGGGCTATATCGCTCGTATCCGTAACTTGGCCCGTGTCGTAGCCAAAACCTTTGTCGCAGAACGCAAACGCCTAGGCTACCCACTTTTGGATGAAGCAACACGAGCTAAACTCTTAGCAGAAGACGCAGAATAAAGAGAGTGACAAATTACGAAAATGGGCGAACAGAGTGAGCTCTTAGCCAGTTGCCGTAGTGATGAAGGTATCCTTAGTGAAGCTAAGGATACTAGGCAAAATTGGAGACTTTCGGCTCCAATTTTAGCAATGAAACAACGAAGTTGGTTGCTTGCGTGCCAATCACATAAGGCAAACTGGAAAATAAAAAGATACTTTTCGGAGAAAAAACATGACAAAAAACTTATTAGTAGAACTCGGTCTTGAAGAGTTACCAGCCTACGTAGTAACTCCAAGTGAAAAACAACTAGGTGAAAAAATGGCAGCCTTCCTCAAGGAAAACCGCCTGTCTTTTGAAGCCATTCAAACCTTCTCAACACCACGTCGTTTGGCTGTTCGTGTGACTGGGCTTGCAGACAAGCAGTCTGATTTGACAGAAGATTTCAAGGGACCAGCAAAGAAAATTGCCTTGGATAGTGATGGAAACTTCACCAAAGCAGCTCAAGGATTTGTCCGTGGGAAAGGCTTGACGGTTGAAGATATTGAATTCCGTGAAATCAAGGGTGAAGAATATGTCTATGTTACCAAGGAAGAAATTGGTCAAGCAGTTGAAACCATTGTTCCTGGTGTTGTAGATGTCTTAAAATCCCTAACTTTCCCTGTCAGCATGCACTGGGCTAACAATACCTTTGAATACATCCGCCCTGTTCACACTTTAACTGTTCTTTTAGATGAAGAAGAATTTGACTTGGACTTCCTTGATATCAAGGGGGCGCGTGTCAGTCGTGGTCATCGTTTCTTGGGACAAGAAACCAAGATTCAGTCAGCATTGAGCTACGAAGAAGACCTTCGCGCACAGTTTGTAATCGCAGATCCTCGTGAACGTGAGCAAATGATTGTTGACCAAATCAAAGAAATCGAGGCAAAACATGGTGTACGTATCGAAATTGATGGCGACTTGCTGAATGAAGTCTTGAACTTGGTTGAATACCCAACTGCCTTCATGGGAAGTTTTGATGCCAAATACCTTGAAGTTCCAGAAGAAGTTTTGGTGACTTCAATGAAAGAACACCAACGTTACTTCGTTGTTCGTGATCAAGATGGAAAACTCTTACCGAACTTTATTTCTGTCCGTAACGGAAATGCAGAGTATTTGGAAAATGTCATCAAGGGTAATGAAAAAGTCTTAGTTGCTCGTTTGGAAGACGGAGAATTCTTCTGGAGTGAAGACCAAAAATTGGTTATATCAGACCTTGTTGAAAAATTAAACAACGTCACCTTCCACGAAAAGATTGGTTCTCTTCGTGAACACATGATTCGTACGGGGCAGATTGCCATTCTCTTGGCAGAAAAAGCTGGCTTGTCAGTGGATGAAACAGTTGACCTTGCTCGTGCAGCAGCTATTTACAAGTTTGACTTGTTGACGGGGATGGTTGGTGAGTTTGATGAACTTCAAGGGATTATGGGTGAGAAATATGCCCTCCTTGCTGGGGAAACTCCAGCAGTTGCAGCAGCCATTCGTGAACACTACATGCCGACATCTGCTGACGGAGAACTTCCAGAGAGCAAGGTTGGAGCCATTCTAGCCATTGCAGACAAATTGGATACGATTTTGAGTTTCTTCTCAGTAGGCTTGATTCCATCAGGTTCTAATGACCCTTATGCCCTTCGTCGTGCGACGCAAGGTGTAGTTCGTATCTTGGATGCTTTTGGTTGGCACATTGCTATGGATGAGTTGATTGATAGCCTTTACAGTTTGAAATTTGACAGCTTGACTTATGAAAATAAAGCTGAGGTTATGGACTTTATCAAGGCCCGTGTTGATAAGATGATGGGTTCTACTCCAAAAGATATCAAGGAAGCAGTTCTTGCAAGTTCGAACTTTGTTGTGGCAGATATGCTAGAAGTAGCAAGTGCTCTCGTAGAAGCAAGCAAGAAAGAAGATTTCAAATCGTCTGTCGAATCCCTCTCACGTGCTTTCAACTTGGCTGAGAAGGCAGAAGGTTCTGACACGGTCGATCCTGCTCTCTTTGAGAATGAAGAAGAGAAAGCCTTGGCGGAAGCAGTAGAATCACTCGTTTTGTCAGGAACTGCAAGTCAGCAATTAGAACAGCTCTTTGCGCTTAGCCCAGTAATTGATGCTTTCTTTGAAAATACCATGGTAATGGCTGAAGACCAGGCTGTCCGACAAAATCGTTTGGCTATCTTGTCACAATTAACCAAGAAAGCAGCTAAGCTCGCTCGTTTTAACCAAATCAATACTAAATAAACTCAGTCAAACGGACTGTATCTTATCACAAAGGAGAAGAAATGGACCCGAAAAAAATCGCTCGTATCAATGAGCTTGCTAAAAAGAAAAAAACAGAAGGCTTAACTTCTGCTGAAAAAGTGGAACAAGCTAAACTTCGTGAGGAGTACATCGAAGGCTATCGTCGTTCTGTTCGTCACCACGTCGAGGGAATAAAAATTGTGGACGAGGAAGGAAATGACGTCACACCAGAAAAACTACGTCAGGTACAACGTGAAAAAGGTTTACACGGCCGTAGTTTAGATGATCCTAACTCATAAAACGAAAGGGGGTTGTAGATAATTTACAAGCCCCTTTTCTTTTTCAATAAAAAAGAAGGAGCCAAATGGCTCCTTTTTGGTTTCTTAGTTGCTTGCACCAGAAGTAGCGTCTGCGTCTCCACCGTGGCCTCCAGCGTCACCTGAATCAGAAGCGCCAGAAGTTGCATCGGCGTCTCCATGACCTCCAGCAGCAGGAGCAAATGGACCCACCAAACGTTGACCCGTTTCTTTTAGGTACCAGTCAAGCCATGGTTGGAAGTTAAAGACGATTTCATTGATACCAGCGTATGATCCATCAGGATAGTACATTGCTTGGTAGTTGTGAGTGTTGATAACACCTGCAGGAGAACCTGGAACGATCGTGCGGACGTATTCTTGGTTTCCGTTACGAAGTGTTCCGATAACCCACTCTACATTCTTCATACGTGCTGGTGGAAGAGAATTGTGAACAGTAGACATACGGTTACCTGATTGAGGTGGTACACGTTTAGCAAACATGGTATCTGGATCTTGGTGAGCGTTGTTGTAGTAGAGGAATTGGTTGTTGTCGTCAGCGTATGTCAATTCAAATGGCATAGCTTTCAAGAACATATCGATTTGGTTAACTGTCAGGATACCGTGGTCCAATTTGACATAGGTATCACCAGAAACAGCTCCAGTGATTGCTGCAACTTTTTCTACCCATTCTGGATCGTCAGGATCAACTTCTGTAATGGTTGTTGCAATTGGTTTTCCACAATCCAAGTCTTCTGGTTCGATTGGTTTTGGTTTTTTCAATTTCGAAACGACTCCTACGTATTTTACAAAGTTATCTAAGCAAGTTTCAAGAAATTTAACAGTTCCTTCATTGGTGATATTTCCGTTGTTATCAAAAGCTTCCTTAGCTTTACCAAGAAGGAATTCGTTACCTGGAAGCGTGTAGGCATTGACACCTGGAGCGTCAAGGATTTTACGAAGGTGAACTTGGGCACGTGATGTTCCTTGGTCATAGTATGATGCACCCACAATCATAACAGGCTTGTTTTCAAATGGATGAACTTCGTATGAAAGCCATTCAAGTACAGATTTGAGAGAAGCTGAGATAGTGTGGTTGTGCTCAGGAGTGGCGATAATGACACCATCAGCACGTGTAATCTTGTTATACAAGAAACGCAATTGGAAGCTTTCGTCCCATTTTTCGTCTTGGTTAAACATTGGAACTTCGTCGATTTCAAGAACTTCTAATTCAAATTTGAATTTGAAATTGCGACGGATAAATTCCAAGAGTTTGCGGTTATATGATTGATCGTAGTTTGATCCAACAAGTCCAACAAATTTCATTCTTTCGGTCTCCTATCTTACAAATTTTCCCAGTCAAATTCTTCTGCATCTTTGCGAAGCAATTCTTGTGCATTGCGCAATTTTTCAGTAATTTTCACGAAGATACGGAAGTCATCAAAGATGGCATCCAATTTCTTGATGACATCAAGGTCAACCAAGTCACCATTTGGGTTAAATGCTTGAAGAGAGTGTGAGAGCAAGAATTCATCTGGAAGAACATTTGCCTTGATTTCAGGAGCGTTCAAGATTTGACGAAGTTGCAATTGGGCACGAGATGAACCAAGTGTACCGTAAGAAGCACCAGTGATCATGATTGGTTTGTTCAAAAGTGGGTAGATACCGTAAGATAGCCAAGCAAGAGCGCTCATCAAAACTGCAGGGATAGAGTGGTCGTACTCAGGAGTACCGATAATCACACCATCAGCTTCTTCAATTTTAGCTGCAATTTCAAGAATTTCAGCTGGAAGTTGCTTATCTGCTGGTTTGTTGAAAACAGGGATATCCTTGATTTCAACGAGTTCAATTTCAGCTTTATCCGCAAAGTGTTTTTGCATGTATTGGAGCAATTGGCGGTTTGTAGAACGCTTAGAGTTCGTTCCAACAATAGCAATAAGTTTTAGCATGAGATTTCCTTTCTCTTTTTACATAATACAATTTTGAAGGCCTGAAGAACATGCAAGGCGTCCCTCTTTGTCGATGAGGATGGCTTCAATCCCATCTATACTTTCGACTTGCCAGAGGATAGAAGCGCTTCGTTCTCCGAAAAGGCGTGTTGTCCATATCTCACCATCTACGGATTTATCAGAGACAATCGTTAGGCTAGCGAGATCGGTTTCGACAGGAAATCCTGTCTCACTATCAAAGATATGATGATAGTCTTTTCCATCTACTGTCAGGTGGCGTTCATAGATACCTGAAGTGACAACGGATTTGTTAGAAGCAGGAATGGTTAGGAGATGGTTGCCACGAGGATTTCGCGGATCTTGAATCCCAATCTGCCAGGCATTCCCTTCTTTGGCTTGGTTATTCCCGATGGTGAGGATATTTCCTCCGAGATTGATCAAGGCAGAGGTGACACCGTGTTCTTTCAAATACTGGGCAACCTTATCTGCACTATAGCCCTTAGCTAAACAACCTAAATCAAGCTTCATTCCTTTCTTCTCTAAAAAGACAGTAGAGCTAGTCGGATCCAACTTGATAAAATGCGGGTCAACTAGAGGCAAGACAGCTTCGATTTCTTTAGAGTCTGGAAGCCGTGCATCTGCAAATCCGATTCGCCAGGTTTGAATCAAGGGACCAATACTGATATTTAGATGGCTAGACGGAGCTAGGCTATGCTCCAGTCCAAGAGCAATCAGTTCAAACAGGTCAGGATGAACCTTAACAGGTGCGATTCCAGCCTGGTAGTTGATTTCCATCAGTTCGGATTCTTGACTATTGGCGTTGAAGCGGTATTCGAGCTCCTTGAGTAAATCAAAGGCTCCTTGAAGTAGGCAATCAGCCTGTTCATCTACTAATGAAATCGTGATAGTTGTTCCCATTAGCCGTTCAGAACGTGAATGAAGAGGCAAGCTACCAGCTCCTTTCTCTTTATAGGAAATCATTCAATATAAGGTCGTTAAAGAAAAATTAAACCCCTTACATTTTCTTTCCATGTATCTAGCATATCATAAAGTCAGCGTTTTCACAAATAAATTTTGACAAAAAGTCAAGAAATATGCTCAGAATTAATATGAAAACGATAGAAAAATTAGATTTATCAATGTTAAGTGTATTTTTTTCTGAAAAAAAGAGAATTCTGAGCAAATGCCTTGTAAACGCTAACAGTAAATGATATACTAGGAAGGTAAATCAAAAATTAAAGGTAGGAATTTTTCTATGAGTAAAATCGTTGTAGTTGGTGCTAACCACGCTGGTACAGCTTGTATTAATACGATGTTGGACAACTTCGGACATGAGAACGAAATCGTAGTATTTGATCAAAACTCAAATATTTCATTCCTTGGTTGTGGAATGGCGCTTTGGATCGGGGAACAAATTGATGGCCCAGAAGGTCTCTTCTACTCTGATAAAGAAAAATTGGAAGCAAAAGGTGCTAAAGTTTACATGAACTCACCAGTTCTTTCAATTGACTACGATAACAAAGTTGTGACTGCAGAAGTTGAAGGTAAAGAGCACAAAGAGTCTTATGATAAATTGATCTTTGCAACCGGTTCAACTCCAATCTTGCCTCCAATCGAAGGTGTTGAAATCGTTAAGGGCAACCGCGAATTCAAAGCGACTCTTGAAAATGTACAATTTGTTAAATTGTACCAAAACGCTGAAGAAGTTATTGAAAAACTTGAAGACAAGAGCAAACACCTTGAGCGCATTGCCGTTGTTGGTGGTGGTTACATCGGTGTAGAACTTGCCGAAGCTTTCGAGCGTCTTGGAAAAGAAGTAGTGCTTGTCGATATCGTAGACACTGTCTTGAACGGCTACTATGACAAAGACTTCACTCAAATGATGGCAAAGAACTTGGAAGACCACAACATCCGCTTGGCTCTTGGTCAAACAGTCAAAGCAATTCAAGGTGATGGAAAAGTTGAACGCTTGGTAACAGACAAAGAAACATTTGATGTAGATATGGTGGTTCTTGCTGTTGGTTTCCGTCCAAACACAGCTCTTGCTGACGGTAAGATTGAACTCTTCCGTAACGGTGCCTTCCTTGTAGATAAGAAACAAGAAACATCTATCCCAGGTGTATACGCTGTTGGTGACTGTGCCACTGTTTATGACAATGCTCGTAAAGATACAAGCTACATCGCTCTTGCATCTAATGCTGTTCGTACTGGTATCGTTGGTGCTTATAACGCTTGTGGACATGAATTAGAAGGAATCGGAGTTCAAGGATCAAACGGTATCTCTATCTACGGTCTTCACATGGTTTCGACTGGTTTGACTCTTGAAAAAGCCAAAGCTGCAGGCTATAACGCAACTGAAACTGGCTTTAACGATCTTCAAAAACCAGAATTTATCAAACATGACAACCACGAAGTTGCCATCAAGATTGTCTTTGACAAAGACAGTCGCGAAATCCTTGGTGCACAAATGGTTTCACATGATGCTGCTATCAGTATGGGAATCCACATGTTCTCGCTTGCTATCCAAGAGCATGTAACCATTGATAAATTGGCCTTGACAGACCTATTCTTCTTGCCACATTTCAACAAACCATACAACTACATTACAATGGCTGCACTTACAGCTGAAAAATAAAAATTGACGAGCTATCTGGCCTTAAGTTAAGGTCAGATAGCTTTTTAGTTATACTCTTCGAAAATCTCTTCAAACCACGTCAGCTTTATCTGCAACCTCAAAGCTGTGCTTTGAGCAACCTGCGGCTAGCTTCCTAGTTTGCTCTTTGATTTTCATTGAGTATCAATCTGTACCCATACAATTATCCTTTTTTTATCTTGTACTTCATTCTAATCTGGCTTAAAATGAAATGGTAGCTACCAATACAAATGATGAGGATTAAGAAATGACTGAAAATCGTTATGAACTAAATAAAAACTTAGCACAGATGCTCAAAGGTGGGGTTATCATGGACGTTCAAAACCCTGAACAGGCTCGTATCGCAGAGGCTGCTGGTGCGGCAGCTGTTATGGCCTTGGAACGGATTCCAGCTGATATTCGTGCAGCTGGTGGGGTTTCCCGTATGAGCGATCCAAAGATGATTAAGGAAATCCAAGAAGCGGTCAGCATTCCAGTGATGGCCAAGGTCAGAATTGGGCATTTTGTTGAAGCTCAGATTTTAGAGGCTATTGAGATTGACTATATCGATGAGAGTGAAGTGCTGTCTCCAGCAGACGATCGTTTCCATGTAGATAAGAAGGAATTCCAAGTTCCTTTTGTCTGTGGAGCTAAGGATTTGGGTGAAGCCTTGCGTCGTATCGCTGAGGGAGCTTCCATGATTCGGACAAAAGGAGAACCGGGGACAGGAGACATCGTTCAAGCCGTTCGACATATGCGCATGATGAATCAAGAAATCCGCCGTATTCAAAATCTTCGCGAGGATGAACTTTATGTTGCTGCCAAGGACTTGCAAGTTCCTGTAGAATTGGTCCAATACGTTCATGAACATGGGAAGTTGCCAGTTGTTAACTTCGCAGCTGGAGGTGTGGCAACACCAGCAGATGCTGCGCTGATGATGCAATTGGGGGCAGAGGGCGTCTTTGTCGGTTCAGGTATTTTCAAGTCAGGAGATCCTGTTAAACGAGCAAGTGCTATTGTCAAAGCCGTAACCAACTACCAAAATCCTCAAATTCTGGCTCAAATCTCTGAAGACCTAGGGGAAGCCATGGTTGGTATTAATGAGAATGAAATTCAAATTCTCATGGCAGAGCGAGGAAAATAGATGAAAATCGGAATATTAGCCTTGCAAGGTGCTTTTGCAGAGCATGCAAAAGTGCTAGATAAACTAGGAGTCGCTAGTGTCGAAATCAGGAATTTAGATGATTTTCAGAAACATCAGAGTGACTTGGCGGGTTTGATATTGCCTGGCGGTGAGTCTACAACCATGGGCAAACTCTTGCGTGACCAAGTTATGCTGATTCCCATCCGAGAAGCCATTCTTTCTGGCTTACCAGTCTTTGGAACTTGTGCGGGCTTAATCTTGCTGGCTAAGAAAATTACTTCTCAGGAAGAAAGTCATCTAGCGACTATGGATATAGTAGTAGAGCGTAATGCTTATGGACGCCAACTAGGAAGTTTTTATACAGAAGCAGAATGTAAGGGAGTTGGCAAGATTCCCATGACCTTTATCCGTGGTCCGATTATCAGTAGTGTTGGAGAGGGTGTAGAAATTCTAGCAACAGTTGATGATCAAATCGTTGCAGCTCAAGAAAAGAATATGCTGGTGACCTCTTTTCATCCTGAGTTAACAGATGATGCTCGCTTGCACCAGTATTTTATCAATATGTGTAAAGAAAAAAGTTGAGAAAAGATTCTCAACTTTTTTACATGTAATAAACAATCGCGATATATTGAAGTGCAGATGCTGCTAGGATAAAGAGATGCCAAATCATGTGAAAATAAGGTTTTTTCTTAGCGTAAAATCCAGCTCCAACTGTATAACAGAGTCCGCCAGTTACCATGAGACTCCAGAAAATTGGCGTTGTTTGACTGATAATGACAGGAATGATAGCCAGAACCAACCAGCCCATGATCAAATAAAGAGCAAGGCTGAATTTCTCATTGACCTTTTTAGCAAAGATTTTATAGAGGATGCCAAAGATGGTCGTTCCCCACTGAATGGCAATGATCAGATAGCCAAACCAGTTGTTCATCAAAGTCAATACGACCGGCGTATAAGAGCCTGCGATAGCCACATAAATCATAGAATGGTCGATGATTCGCAAGACGTATTTGTGGGTCGAACCATAGGCCATAGAGTGGTAAATGGTTGACGAGAGGAACATGAGAAAGAGACTGATAACAAAGATTGAAACACCAAAGGATGATAAAAACCCGTGTGCTTCATAACTATAGGTGGATGAAATAGGGAGCAAGATGAGCATGATAACGGCACCCACAGCATGGGTCACACTATTAGCAATTTCCTCTCCAAAACTGAGTTTTTTACTGAGCTTTAGACTGGTATTCATTGGATTTTCTCCTCTTCTTTGATAAGGATTAAGTCTAGAGTTTGATGATAGAGTTTAACCGTTTGACAGCTGGTTTGGATAATAGGATTATCTGGATCAATCCCATGGTTCATGTAGTCCACAAAAGCATCGTAGAGCTGGTCTGAACTGGCTTGACTTTGTAGAGTATTCAGTGTCTGAGCGATTTCTTGGATTGAAAAGACAGACTTGAGAGTGGTGATGGCAATCAAACGTGCAATCTGTTTGCGTTGGTATTTTTTCTTGTCTGGCTTTGTCAGGTAACCATGTTTGACATAGTTATTGACCATGGATGCTGTTAGTCCCTTGTCCTTATCTGGAGAGATAGGGGCACAGACTTGATTGACATAAAGTAAAACTTGGTCCAGATAGAGGTCAATGTTTGGAATGTCTTCCCATTTTGGGTAGGAAAAGTTAGAATTCATTTCCAACTCCTTTTTATCTAGTTTTGATAACTAGATTATAAAATAATAAAAAACAAAAGTCAAGTTTCAACTGCTTGTAGAAAGCTTTAAATTATGCTATGATGAGAGAAAATAGTTAGAAATGAGGGGAAAAGATGGAGATTCGTTTAGCTTTTCCAAACGAAGTAGATGCGATTATGCAGGTGATGGAGGATGCCAAAAAGTGCTTAGCTGAGTCTGGTAGTGACCAGTGGCAAAATGGCTATCCAAATGCCGACATCATTATCGATGATATCATCTCAGGTCAAGCTTATGTGGCCTTGGAAGAAGGAGAACTGCTAGCTTATGCTGCTGTGACCAAGAGCCCAGAGGAAGCCTATGAAGCCATTTATGAAGGGAGTTGGCAGGGGGGAGAATCAGAATATCTGGTCTTTCACCGTATCGCTGTGGCAGCAGATGTCCAAGGACAAGGTGTTGCTCAGACTTTCCTAGAAGGCTTGATTGAAGGTTTTGATTATCTAGATTTTCGTTCAGATACGCATGCACAAAACAAGGCCATGCAGCATATCTTTGAAAAGCTAGGCTTCCAACAGGTTGGTAAGGGGTTCCAGTTGATGGGGAACGTTTGGCCTATCAGAAATTAAAAAAATGAAGCAGAAAAAGTACGCAAAAATGCTCTACCCGTCGCCGATTGGAACCTTATCCTTAGTTGCTGACGAGCAATATCTGTATGGAATTTGGGTACAGGACCAAACTCATTTTGAGAGGGGAATCGCTGGAGATAGTATAGAAGTAGTTAAGAAACATCCCGTCCTAGACCAGGTTATTTCCTATTTAGATACCTATTTCGAAGGCAGTGTTCAGGATCTATCTGACTTACCTTTGGCTCCTATTGGAACAGATTTTGAAAAGCGAGTCTGGACTTACTTACAAGCCATTCCTTATGGTCAAACAGTGACGTACGGACAAATAGCTCAAGATCTGCAAGTGGCTTCTGCTCAAGCGATTGGCGGAGCAGTGGGGCGTAATCCTTGGTCCATACTCGTACCCTGCCATCGTGTGCTGGGATCAGGCAATCGTCTGACAGGCTATGCATCTGGAGTCGAAAAGAAAGCCTGGCTCTTGCAACATGAAGGTGCAGCATTTCAAGAAAATAAAGAATAGAAAGAAAAGAAGATGTTAGAATTTATCGAATACCCAAAATGTTCAACTTGTAAGAAAGCAAAAAATGAATTGGATAAACTTGGACTGGAATACCAAGATGTCCACATCGTAGAAGAAACACCAAGTGAAGACGTGATTTTGAACTGGTTGGAAACTTCCGGTTTTGAAGTGAAACAATTTTTCAATACCAGCGGGATCAAATACCGCGAACTGGGCCTAAAAGATAAGGTGGGAAGTTTGTCAAAACAAGAAGCAGCCAAGCTTCTAGCGAGTGATGGTATGTTATTGAAACGTCCAATTTTGGTGGAGAATGGTGCTGTTAAACAAATTGGCTATAGAAAAACCTATGAGGACTTAGGTTTGAGATAGTTTTTATTTATCTCCTTGATAGGTAAAATATATAGCCTCCCTGTTTTAAAGTGTGATAAACTAGAAGATAGACAAAGTCTGAGCAGCCCGTAGCAAATAATTTGCTTGCGAGCAGAAGTATGATAGAATGAATCATTATCAGGAGAGGATGTTTTTATGACTGTTACAACATTTTTAGCATCAGATTGGTACCAAAGTTTGATGCAACTCATTCCGGATGGTAAGCTCTTTAGTTTGCGTTCGGTCTTTGATGGAATTCCAAGGATTGTCCAACAATTGCCTACAACCTTGATGTTGACGCTTGGAGGTGCACTCTTTGGTTTGCTACTTGCCCTAATTTTTGCCATTGTTAAGATCAATCGTGTTAAGATTTTATATCCCTTGCAGGCCTTTTTCGTCAGCTTCTTAAAAGGTACCCCAATCCTAGTTCAACTTATGTTGACCTACTACGGAATTCCTTTAGCACTGAAAGCTATCAACCAACAATGGGGAACTGGTCTCAATATCAATGCGATTCCAGCGGCACTTTTTGCGATTGTGGCCTTTGCTTTTAATGAGGCGGCCTATGCAAGTGAAACGATTCGTGCGGCCATCCTTTCTGTTAATCCAGGTGAAATTGAGGCGGCACGCAGTTTGGGTATGACGCGAGCGCAAGTTTATCGTCGCGTGATTATTCCAAATGCGGCGGTAGTTGCGACACCGACTTTGATTAACTCCCTTATCGGTTTGACCAAGGGAACTTCTCTAGCCTTTAGCGCAGGTGTTGTGGAGGTCTTTGCCCAAGCTCAGATTTTAGGTGGAGCTGATTATCGCTATTTTGAACGTTTCATCTCCGTAGCCCTTGTTTATTGGGTGGTCAATATCGGAATTGAAAGCCTCGGCCGTTTCATCGAGAGAAAAATGGCTATCTCAGCACCGGATACAGTGTCTACAGATGTGAAAGGAGACCTTCGTTAATGATTAAGATTTCGAATTTAAGCAAATCCTTTTCAGGACAGACAGTCTTGAATCATCTGAACTTGGATATCCAAAAAGGTGAGGTAGTGGCTTTGATTGGTTCATCTGGAGCTGGGAAATCAACCTTTCTTCGAAGTTTAAACTATCTTGAAACTCCAGATAGTGGAACGATTCAGATTGACAATTTTAAAGTTGATTTTTCTCAGATTAGCCAAGAAGAAATCCTAACCCTTCGTCGCAAGTTGTCTATGGTTTTCCAACAGTTTAATTTGTTTGAACGCCGAACTGCTCTTGACAATGTCAAGGAAGGTTTGATTGTCGTTAAAAAATTATCGGACGAGGAAGCAACAAAAATCGCTAAGGAAGAGTTGGCCAAGGTTGGTCTTTCTGACCGTGAAAACCATTATCCTCGCCACTTATCAGGTGGACAAAAGCAACGGGTTGCCCTTGCGCGTGCGCTTGCTATGAAACCAGATGTCTTGCTCTTGGACGAACCCACTTCAGCCCTCGACCCAGAATTGGTCGGTGAAGTAGAAAAGTCTATTGCAGATGCTGCCAAGTCAGGTCAGACCATGATTTTGGTCAGTCACGATATGTCTTTTGTAGCCCAAGTAGCTGACAAGGTTTTATTCCTAGATAAAGGGAAAATCATCGAGTCTGGCACACCGGATGAAATCATCAATCATCCGAAAGAAGAACGAACAAAAGAATTCTTCGCTAGTTACAAACGGACTTATATTTGATATAATAGAAAAAGGAAAACTCAGTTAGTTGGACTAGCTGAGTTTACTCTTTAAAAAAGATAGAAACGAGAGAGATCATGCTACTGCATCTATTTTCTTTGTATTTCGAGAGTTTGATCTTAACGACCATCCTTGTCGTGATTTTTCTGGGGATTTGGATTGGATTGAGAGCCATGTCTGGTGTGGACAAGACAGCCAAAGCTCGCCAAGCTCATCTCTATGATATGATTATGATTGGTGTTTTGGTCGTTCCGGTGTTATCCTTTGCCGTCATGAGTTTACTCTTGGTTTTCAAGGCATAATCCTTGCGTGACTAGCAAGAATGAGTTAGAATAAAGATAGTTACAACAAGAAAGAAGGAATCGAAATGTACGATACGATTATTGTCGGTGCTGGACCTGCGGGAATGACCGCTGCCTTATATGCTGCTCGCAGCAATCTGAAAGTGGCTTTGATTGAAGGTGGTCTGCCAGGAGGGCAAATGAATAACACATCTGACATTGAAAACTATCCAGGTTATGCCAACATCAGTGGACCTGAATTGGCTGAAAAGATGTTTGAACCACTTGAAAACCTTGGAGTGGAGCATCTTTATGGCTATGTTGAAAATATTGAAGATCAGGGTGACTTTAAGAAGGTAATCACTGATGATCAAGTTTACGAAACACGTACTGTCATCGTGGCAACTGGGTCAAAACACCGTCTCTTAGGAGTTCCCGGAGAAGAAGAACTGAACAGTCGCGGTGTTTCTTATTGTGCAGTCTGTGATGGAGCTTTCTTCCGTGACCAAGACTTGCTCGTAGTCGGTGGTGGAGATTCAGCGGTAGAAGAAGCCCTCTTCTTGACACGCTTTGCCAAGACTGTCACTATTGTTCACCGTCGCGATGAACTTCGTGCCCAAAAGGTTTTGCAAGACCGTGCCTTTGCAAATGAAAAAGTCAACTTTATCTGGGACTCTGTAGTTAAGGAAATTAAAGGTGAAAATCGAGTAGAATCTGTCGTATTTGAAAATGTGAAAACAGGTCAAGTAACAGAGCAAGCCTTCGGAGGTGTCTTTATTTATGTCGGTTTGGACCCTGTTAGTGATTTTGCTAAAGATTTGAATATTCAAGACCAGGCAGGCTGGATCCTAACAGACAATCATATGAAAACTAGCGTTGATGGTATATTTGCGGTTGGGGATGTTCGCCAAAAAGATCTTCGCCAAGTAACAACAGCAGTTGGAGATGGGGCTATCGCGGGTCAAGAAGCCTATAAATTTATTACAGAACATAGTTAAGCAAAAAAGTTTCCAATCAAGTGATTGGAAACTTTTTATTATAGTCGATTTCGGAAAACTTCGTACATGAGAATGGCTGCAGCGACACTGGCATTAAGGCTTTGAACATGTCCATTCATTGGAATAGTAATCATTTCATCAACCTGTTTTTTGATGTTGCTGGAGATGCCTTTTCCTTCATTTCCGATGATGAGGGCAATTTTCCCTTTTGTATTCCACTTGTGGCAAGGAGTACCGTTCATATCCGTTCCAAAGGTCCAGAATCCCTCATCCTTGAGTTTGTCTAGGGTTTGACTGAGGTTGGTCACTCGCGCAATCGGTACGTGTTCAATAGCACCTGTGGCTGTTTTGGCAACGACAGGAGTTACACCGACAGCACGGTGCTTGGGAATGATGACACCTGAAACATTGGTCGCATCAGCAGTCCTTAAGATAGAGCCTAAGTTGTGAGGGTCAGTTAGACCATCCAGAATCAACAGAAGTGGATTTTCTTCTTGGCGTGTTTTTGCAAGGATGTGATCCAGCTCGCTATAGGCAAATTCGGACACTCGTAGAACAAAACCTTGGTGAACAGCGCCTTCGGTCATCTCAGACAGGGATTTTTTTGAAGTCCAAGAAATGGATACCTTCTTTTCTGTAGCCAGTTCCTTGACTTTTTCAACATTCTTACCCCTTAGATCTTCTTGGAGGTAGAGTTTATTTCCAGTGTTTGCAAGGAGGGCTTCGGTAACGGCGTGGACGCCATAGACAATATCATTTGTTTTCATGCCTCTATTATAACACAAAACCCCGTCTTGCAACGGGATTTTCTTTATTCGAGGATGAGGAGTCCATCTTTGACAGCAAATGGGTCTTTTTCATTGATACGATCGTAAAACATGATTCCGTTTAGATGATCAATTTCGTGTTGGATAACGATAGAGTTGTAGCCTTTGAGCTTGATACGGTGTTTTTCGCCGTCCTTGTCAAAATAATCAACAGTGACACGAGCATGACGAACAACATAGCCTGGCACGTTACGGTCAACAGATAGGCAACCCTCTCCTTCGCCAAGAGCAGCATCTTGAACAGAGTGAGAGACGATTTTTGGATTGTACATAACAGCTTGCAGGTCGTAGGCTTCCTGTGGAGTTTCACCTTCTTCCACAATATTGGGCACTAAAACAGCAATAACGCGTTTTGAGATATCGAGTTGGGGAGCAGCCAATCCAACACCACCGCGGAGCCCCATCTTTTCAGCCATAACAGGATCTTGGGAATGTTTGAGGAATTGCATCATCTTTTCACCAAGGATGATTTCCTGGTCAGACAGTGGAAAAGTAACCTCCTCAGCAACTGCGCGTAGAGTTGGATTCCCCTCGCGGATAATATCGTTCATATCAATTAAGTGAGCAGCTTTTGTAATACGTTCTATAGCAGACATTTTCTCTCCTTTCATTACCTCTACATGATAACACAAAATAGGCGAGAAAGAAAGTCGCAGAAGTTCCTAAAAAATAATATAATAAACGGTATTCCTCTTTTGTCTGTGGTATAATAAAAGAAAAGACTTGCACCAAAAGGCAAGGGGGAATAAAGATGGAAAAGCGACAAGATAGATGGTCTCAGGGAACTCTTTATGGGGTGTGGAGAACTAGTGTGGATTTCTTTCGGAATTATAAATCCTGGACCAATGCCCAGTTTATTATTGTGTTATTGCTTGCAGTTTCCTTATCCATGGGGGTAAACTTATTAGTTCGAGCAGTACAAGGCAACAAGGCAACAAGTCCTAGTAGTCAAACTCTTGATTCTGCTAGTACATCTGGTCCATCCAAGGAAAATCAGTCTGGCGAAACGACGGCGCGTATCATGGCAAATGGCGACCTTCTCTACCATATCCCTATCTACCGAACAGCTCTTAAAGAAGATGGAACCTATGATTTCCATGAAAATTTTGAGTATGTAAAACCCTGGCTCAAGCAAGCGGATTTGGTAATTGGTGACTTTGAAGGAACAGTGAACAAGGACCACTACTTGGCAGGTTATCCTCTCTTTAATGCACCAGGAGAAGTCATGGATGCGATCAAGGATGCAGGTTACCAAGTTCTAGATTTGGCTCATAATCATATTTTGGATTCTCAAATTGAGGGAGTAGTTTCAACAGCTCAAGCTATTGAAAAGGCTGGAATGACACCCATCGGAGTCTACACACATGAATCCCGAGACCAAGCACCTATAGTCATCAAGGAAGTCAATGGTATCAAGGTAGCTCTCCTGGCCTATTCCTACGGTTTTAATGGCATTGAGCAGTATATCTCTCAAGAGGACTATAATCGCTATCTTTCTGATCTGAATGAAGATAAGATGAAGGCAGAAATCGAGCGTGCTGAGAAGGAAGCAGATATTACTGTTATTATGCCTCAGATGGGAATTGAGTACCAGCTAGAACCAACGGAAGAACAGAAAACACTGTACCATAAGATGATTGACTGGGGAGCCGATATTATCTTTGGAGGGCACCCTCACGTCGTTGAACCTGCTGAAACAGTTGAAAAAGATGGTGACAAAAAACTGATCATCTACTCCATGGGGAATTTCCTCTCAAATCAACGCATTGAAACCATGCAAGATGAGGAAAATGCCAAGTGGACGGAGCGCGGTGTTCTCATGGATGTAACCATTAAGAAAAAAGATGGCAAGACTAGGATTGAAACGGCAAAGGCACATCCGACATGGGTCAATCGAACACCCAAAGGGACTTACTCTCCAGAAGGCTATCCGCTCTTCCTCTATCAGACCTATATCCTAGAGGACTTCATCGAGGGAGGCAGTCACCGTGACAAGTTGGACGAGGCGACCAAGGAACGAATTGACACGGCCTATAAAGAAATGAATGAACATGTAGGGTTGAAGTGGTAGACGCTCACTCTAAAGGAGATATGATGACGATTAAATTAATTGCAACAGACATGGATGGAACCTTGCTAGACCCGAGAGGGCAGCTAGATCTACCCCGCTTGGAAAAGATTTTAGATCAGCTGGATCAAAGGGATATCCGTTTTGTCATTGCGACGGGGAATGAAGTTCACCGTATGAGGCAATTACTAGAACACTTGGCGAGTAGAGTAGTTCTGGTCGTTGCCAATGGGGCGCGTATTTTTGAAAACAATAAACTGATTCAAGCGCAGACCTGGGATGATGCTATGGTTGACACGGCTTTAGTTCATTTTAAAGGGAGAGAGTGCCGAGATCAGTTTGTCGTAACAGGTATGAAGGGTGGTTTTGTCAAGAAAGGGACTGTTTTTACAGACCTAGAAAAATTTATGACACCAGAGATGATTGAAAAATTTTATCAACGAATGAATTTTGTGGAAGACTTGCAAGCTGACCTCTTCGGTGGAGTGTTAAAGATGAGTATGGTTGTTGGTGAAGAACGCTCTAGTTCTGTTTTGCAGGAAATCAATGACCTCTTTAATGGTCATATAAGAGCCGTTTCTAGCGGTTATGGGTGTATTGACATCCTCCAAACTGGTATTCACAAGGCATGGGGATTGGAAGAATTACTCAAGCGCTGGAATTTGAAATCGGAACAAATCATGGCTTTTGGTGATAGCGAAAACGATATCGAAATGTTAGAGCTGGCTGGTATTGCCTATGCCATGGAAAATGCAGATGATAATGTCAAGGCAGTTGCGACTGCCCTGGCACCAGCCAACAGCCAGGCGGGTGTGTATCAAGTTCTAGAGAATTGGTTAGAGAAAGAGGGATAGGATGGCAGTACAGTTATTAGAGAATTGGCTCTTAAAGGAGCAGGCAAAGATTCAAACCAAGTATCGTGAATTGAATCAAGTATCTGTTCTAGAGCCAGATATCATCTTTATTGGTGATTCGATAGTGGAGTATTACCCTCTTCAAGAGTTGTTGGGAACTGCCAAGACGATTGTTAATCGTGGTATCCGAGGCTACCAGACGGGACTTTTATTAGAGAATTTGGATGCCCATCTTTATGGTGATGCTGTCGATCAAATTGTTCTCTTAATTGGGACAAATGATATTGGAAAAGATATTCCCATGAATGATGCTTTGGATAATCTCGAGCGTGTAATCCAATCGATTGCCCGAGAATATCCGCTGTCACAAATAAAGCTCCTTTCCATTTTGCCAGTCAATGAGGGAGAAGAATACAAGCAGACTGTTTATATCCGAACCAATGAAAAGATTAGAGAATGGAATCAAGCCTATGAGGCTCTAGCATCCGCCTATATGCAGGTAGATTTTGTGTCGATTTATGATAGTTTGACAGATTCAGAAGGACAACTCAAAAAAGACTATACAACAGATGGCCTCCATCTAAGTGTAGCCGGTTATCAAGTCTTATCGGAAGCCTTAAAAGGGGTTCTTTTCTAAAGAGGTGGCTTGATTTTGCATTTTTCATGAAGATAGGTTATAATGGTTCTATCGTCTTTTGGGGTCGTTACGGATTCGACAGGCATTATGAGGCATATTTTGCAACCCGTGTGGCGACGTAAACGCTCAGTTAAATATAACTGCAAAAAATAACACTTCTTACGCTTTAGCTGCCTAAAAACCAGCAGGCGTGACCTGATTTGGATTGCTCGTGTTCAATGACAGGTCTTATGATTAGCGAGATACGATCAAGCCTTGTCTAGTGGTTTGATAAGAGATTAATAGACTCGCAGTTCCTAGGCTTGAGTTATGTGTCGAGGGACTGTTAAAACAATACATAACCTATGGTTGTAGACAAATATGTTGGCAGGTGTTTGGACGTGGGTTCGACTCCCACCGGCTCCATTATTCTTTCGCTAAACTTGGAAAAACGTTGTTAAATCAACGTTTTTTGTTTTTGCCTTTTGTATTCCTTGGTATTCTTTTGCTAAAAAAGGATACAACATTTTTGTCGTATCCTAGAAATCTATATCCTTTTGTTTTATGAAATCATATAGTGTTTGTATTATTTGATTTTTAAATACTTGTGATAAAAAAACTGCACCGAAATGCAGTTTTTGTTTTTCTACGGAAGACATGGGATTCGAACCCACGCACGCTGTTACACGCCTACCGCGTTTCCAACACGGCCTCTTAAGCCTCTTGAGTAATCTTCCAATACTTACTCAAATAGTCTACCATAAAGCCACTTATCTTGCAATAAAAATTTTGGAAATAAGAAAAATGATAGAATTTGAAAGAAAATGATAAAAAATGCTTGACTTTGATAGAAATTGTGCTAGAATGAATAGTGTAAACGATAACAGGAGGTGATTTGGTGTTAAAAACTGAGCGGAAGCAACTGATTTTAGAGGAGTTAAATCAACATCATGTAGTTTCCCTAGAAAAATTGGTTAATCTATTAGAAACATCAGAATCGACAGTACGAAGAGATTTGGATGAGTTGGAGGCAGAAAACAAGCTTCGCCGTGTGCATGGTGGAGCAGAATTACCCCACTCCTTGCAGGAAGAAGAAACCATCCAAGAAAAATCTGTCAAAAACCTTCAAGAGAAGAAGCTACTGGCTCAGAAAGCAGCCTCTCTTATTAAGGAGAAAGATGTTATCTTTATCGATGCTGGCACAACAACTGCTTTTTTAATCAAGGAATTGGTTAATAAGAATATCACAGTTGTGACCAACTCCATTCACCATGCGGTTCAGTTGGTTGAAAAGCAGATTCCAACTGTCATGGTTGGAGGAAGTGTCAAGATGGCAACAGATGCATGTATCGGGGGCGTTGCCCTTAACCAGATTAACCAATTGCACTTTGACCGTGCCTTTATCGGGATGAATGGTGTTGACGATGGTTATTATACGACTCCTGATATGGAGGAGGGAGCTGTTAAGCGGGCTATTTTAGAGAATGCCAAACAGACCTACGTCTTGGTCGATTCGTCAAAGATTGGTCAAACTTGTTTTGCCAAGGTAGCACCACTCAAACGCGCTATCGTTATCACAAGTCAAGGGCATGAGCTCTTACAGGCTATTAAGGAGAAAACGGAGGTAATTGAAGTATGATTTATACAGTCACACTCAATCCATCCATTGACTATATCGTTCGCTTAGACAAAGTAGAAGTCGGCAGTGTCAATCGAATGGACAGTGATGATAAGTTTGCTGGTGGGAAAGGAATCAATGTTAGTCGTGTTTTGAAGCGTTTGGGTATTCCCAATACAGCGACCGGATTTATTGGAGGCTTTACTGGTAAATTTATCACAGATACCCTTACAGAGGAAGAAATCGAAACTCGTTTTGTCCAAGTAGCTGAAGATACTCGTATCAATGTCAAGATTAAAGCAGACCAAGAAACAGAAATCAATGGGACTGGTCCTAATGTTGAGCCCGAACAACTTGAAGAGTTAAAAGCCATTCTTTCAAGTCTGACAGCAGAAGATACGGTTGTGTTTGCGGGTTCGAGTGCTAAGAACCTAGGCAATGTTATCTATAAGGATTTGATTGCATTGACACGCAAGACTGGTGCCCAAGTGGTTTGTGACTTTGAAGGACAGACCTTGATTGATAGTTTGGACTACCAACCACTTTTGGTTAAACCAAACAATCACGAGCTTGGAGCTATCTTTGGAGTGAAACTCGAAAGTTTAGATGAAATCGAGAACTATGCTCGTCAGTTACTGGCCAAGGGAGCTCAAAACGTCATTATCTCCATGGCTGGGGACGGTGCACTTCTTGTCACATCTGAGGGAGCTTACTTCGCAAAACCTATCAAGGGAACAGTCAAAAATTCAGTCGGGGCTGGTGACTCTATGGTCGCTGGATTTACCGGTGAATTTGTAAAATCTAAAGACGCAGTAGAAGCCTTCAAATGGGGAGTAGCTTGTGGAACAGCAACGACCTTCTCGGATGACTTGGCAACAGCGGAATTTATTAAAGAAACATATGAAAAAGTTGAGGTAGAAAAACGATGAAAATTCAAGACCTATTGAGAAAAGATGTCATGTTGCTGGATTTACAGGCAACTGAAAAAACAGCTGTCATCGAAGAAATGATTAAAAGTCTGGTAGATCACGGTTACGTGACGGATTTTGAAACCTTTAAGGAAGGAATTTTAGCGCGTGAAGCTCTCACTTCCACTGGTTTGGGGGACGGAATTGCTATGCCTCACAGCAAAAATTCTGCTGTCAAAGAAGCAACGGTTCTCTTTGCTAAGTCAAACAAGGGTGTTGACTACGAAAGCTTGGATGGGCAACCAACAGACCTCTTCTTCATGATTGCAGCTCCAGAAGGTGCCAATGATACTCACTTAGCAGCCTTGGCAGAATTGTCTCAATACTTGATGAAAGATGGTTTCGCTGACAAACTTCGTCAAGTAACATCTGCAGATCAAGTTATCGAACTCTTTGACCAAGCTTCAGAAAAAGTTGAGGAGCCTGTCCAAGTACCTGCTAATGACTCTGGTGACTTTATCGTAGCTGTTACAGCTTGTACAACAGGTATTGCCCACACATACATGGCCTAAGAAGCTCTTCAAAAAGTAGCTGCCGAAATGGGTGTTGGGATCAAGGTTGAAACAAACGGAGCTAGCGGTGTTGGAAATCAACTAACTGTAGAAGATATCCGCAAGGCTAAAGCTGTTATCATCGCTGCAGATAAGGCCGTTGAAATGGATCGTTTCGATGGCAAACCATTGGTTAACCGTCCAGTTGCAGACGGTATCCGTAAGACTGAAGAATTGATTAACTTGGCTCTCTCAGGAGATGCTGAAGTTTATCGTGCTGCTAATGGAGCAAAAGCTGCAACAGCATCTAATGAGAAACAAAGTATCGGTGGTGCTTTCTACAAACACTTGATGAGTGGTGTATCTCAAATGTTGCCATTCGTTATCGGTGGTGGTATCATGATTGCCCTCGCCTTCTTAATCGACGGAGCTTTTGGTGTGCCACAGGATAGTCTTGGCAATCTCGGATCCTACCATGAACTAGCTTCTATGTTCATGAAAATTGGTGGAGCAGCCTTTGGCTTGATGCTTCCAGTTTTTGCAGGATACGTAGCCTACTCTATCGCTGAAAAACCAGGTTTAGTAGCTGGTTTCGTGGCTGGTGCTATTGCTAAAGAAGGTTTTGCCTTTGGTAAAATTCCTTATGCCGCAGGTGGTGAAGCAACTTCAACTCTTGCAGGTGTCTCATCTGGTTTCCTAGGTGCCCTTGTTGGTGGATTTATCGCAGGTGCCTTGGTTCTTGCTATCAAGAAATACGTAAAAGTTCCTCGTTCACTTGAAGGTGCTAAATCAATCCTTCTCTTGCCACTTCTTGGAACAGTCTTGACAGGATTTGTCATGTTGGCTGTTAACATCCCGATGGCAGCAATCAACACTGCTATGAATGACTTCCTAGGCGGTCTTGGAGGAGGTTCAGCTGTCCTTCTTGGTATCGTTCTTGGAGGCATGATGGCTGTTGACATGGGTGGACCAGTCAACAAAGCTGCTTATGTCTTTGGTACAGGTACGCTTGCAGCGACTGTTTCTTCAGGTGGTTCTGTAGCCATGGCAGCAGTTATGGCTGGAGGAATGGTTCCACCACTTGCAATCTTTGTCGCAACCCTTCTTTTCAAAGATAAATTTACCAAAGAAGAACGCAACTCTGGTTTGACAAACATCATCATGGGCTTGTCATTTATCACTGAGGGAGCAATTCCATTTGGTGCCGCTGACCCAGCTCGTGCGATTCCAAGCTTCATCCTTGGTTCAGCAGTAGCAGGCGGACTCGTTGGTCTTGCTGGTATCAAACTCATGGCACCACACGGAGGAATCTTCGTCATCGCCCTCACTTCAAATGCCCTTCTTTACCTTGCCTTTGTCTTGGTTGGAGCAATCGTAAGTGGTGTGGTTTATGGTTACTTACGCAAACCACAAGCATAAAAAGGATTAGAATAGAAAGATTGTTACCATTTGGTGCAATCTTTTTCTCTATTCGAAATGGCTGTGAAATATGGTATAATAAAAGAATGGCAAACAAGAATACTACAAAAACAAGACGGAGACCGTCTAAAGCAGAACTTGAAAGAAAACAGGCTATCCAGAGGATGTTGATCTCTTTAGGAATTGCCTTGTTATTGATTATTGCAGCCCTCAAACTCGGCGCGGCAGGTGTCACACTTTACAATCTCATTCGACTGGTGGTCGGAAGTTTGGCCTATGTGGCCATTGGTGCCCTCCTCATTTATCTCTTTCTATTTAAATGGATACGTAAGCAAGAAGGACTTCTGTCAGGATTTCTCTGTATCTTCGCTGGCTTACTCTTGATTTTTGAGGCCTACTTGGTTTGGAAATATGGTTTGGAGCAATCAGTTCTAAAAGGGACCCTGTCTCAAGTTATGACGGACTTGACTGGTATGCGAGTAACTAGCTTCGCCGGTGGAGGCTTGCTTGGTGTTGGACTCTATATCCCCATATCCTTTCTTTTCTCCAATATCGGATCGTACTTTATTGGAGTTCTCTTGATTCTAGTTGGGGCACTCTTAGTTAGTCCTTGGTCTATTTACGATGTCGCAGCCTTTATTGGAGCTCAGTTTAGATCCTTCATGGAAAAACAGGAACAGAGAAAACAGGAACGCTTCATCAAGAGAGAAGAAGAGAAGGCTCGTCAAGAAGCTGAAGAAGCAGCCAGAATTCAGAGAGAACAAGAAGAACAGGATGCATTACCGTTTCCTCCTGTAGATCCTGAAACGGGAGAAATCTTATCGGAAGCACCAGACTACGATCTTCCTCCAATTCCTGAGGAGGAATGGATCGAACCGGAGATTATCTTCCCTCAAACTGACGTTGAAGTTCCAGATGTGGAAGAAGACTTTGAGGATGAAGAGGTGCAGGTTGATTTTTCTGCCAAAGAAGCCCTCGAATATAAACTACCAAGCTTGCAACTCTTTGCGCCAGATAAACCCAAAGACCAGTCCAAGGAAAAGAAGATTGTTCGAGAAAATATCAAAATCCTAGAAGAAACCTTTGCCAGCTTTGGTATCAAGGTAACGGTGGAACGGGCTGAAATCGGTCCATCTGTTACAAAATATGAAGTCAAGCCAGCCGTTGGGGTACGGGTTAACCGCATTTCCAATCTGGCAGACGACTTAGCGCTAGCTCTAGCAGCCAAGGATGTTCGGATTGAAGCTCCGATCCCCGGGAAATCCCTTGTCGGAATTGAAGTGCCCAACTCTGAGATTGCGACCGTCTCCTTCCGTGAACTCTGGGAACAGTCTCAAACTAAACCAGAAAATCTCCTCGAAATTCCTTTAGGTAAGGCGGTCAATGGAACTGCTCGAACCTTTGACCTTTCCAAGATGCCCCACCTACTTGTTGCAGGTTCGACGGGATCAGGGAAGTCAGTCGCAGTTAACGGTATTATCGCTAGCATTCTTATGAAAGCAAGACCTGACCAGGTCAAGTTTATGATGGTGGATCCAAAGATGGTTGAGTTATCGGTGTACAATGACATTCCTCACCTCTTGATTCCAGTTGTGACCAATCCACGCAAGGCCAGCAAGGCTCTGCAAAAGGTTGTGGATGAGATGGAAAACCGTTATGAACTCTTTGCTAAGGTTGGAGTACGAAATATTGCTGGTTACAATGCCAAGGTCGAGGAATTTAATAGCCAATCTGAGTATAAACAAGTACCCCTGCCTTTAATTGTTGTCATTGTAGATGAGTTGGCAGACCTCATGATGGTGGCTAGCAAGGAAGTAGAAGATGCCATCATTCGTCTCGGACAGAAGGCGCGTGCCGCAGGGATTCACATGATTCTCGCAACGCAACGTCCATCGGTTGATGTTATCTCTGGTCTTATCAAGGCCAATGTCCCATCTCGTGTGGCTTTTGCAGTTTCATCAGGCACAGATTCGCGAACCATCTTGGATGAAAATGGAGCAGAAAAACTGCTCGGTCGAGGAGATATGCTCTTTAAACCAATCGATGAAAATCACCCAGTCCGTCTACAAGGATCCTTTATCTCAGATGATGATGTTGAACGTATTGTAAACTTCATCAAGGCTCAGGCAGATGCTGACTACGATGAAAGCTTTGACCCAGGAGATGTCCCAGATAATGAGGGAGATTTCTCTGACGGTGAAGCTGGTGGCGATCCGCTCTTTGAGGAAGCCAAGGCTCTGGTTATCGAGACGCAGAAAGCCAGCGCTTCTATGATTCAGCGTCGTTTGTCGGTTGGATTTAACCGTGCAACCCGCCTGATGGAAGAACTCGAAATGGCAGGTGTCATCGGTCCAGCGGAAGGAACCAAACCACGAAAAGTATTGCAACAATAAAAAATAGCTTCTTTCCAAAGTTGGAAGGAAGCTATTTTGTGCTCACTGATTCGTTTTAGTTTCAGAACTCGTCGTATTTGACTGTGTTCCGTTATCGCTTGTTTCTTTATTTGTAGCAGGTGTAGAAGAGTCCTGAGTTGTTGTTTTCTGTTCTTCTTTTTTCTCCTCTTTTTTATTGGATTGAGAAGTTTCTTCTTGCGGAGTATTTTCTTTAGTAGAAGTGTTGTCCTTGTTAGGTGTAGTATTTTCCTGAGGGGATTCTTTTTGAATTTCCTTGACAACAGTTGTTTGAGTTGTCGTCGGTTCTTTCTTGTTGTTTTTGTTATTATCCATAGCGTTCATGATGGTAATAGTAGCGGTGATTAGACCAAGGATACTACCGATGGTAGCAATCGTTTTTTGAAAGACAGTAAATCCCTTTTTGATGTGTTCTGTTTTTGGTTTTGAAGTTCTACGATAGTTAGACATGATACTCTCCTTTAATTATGATTTATTATACCTCATTTCTTTAAAAAAATCTTAAAAAAAGAGAAACCTCCCTTTCTTGTCGCAGGTCTCTTTTCGTGATACAATAGAAGGAGTGATTTTAGAAAGCGTGAGAAAACATGATCTACTTTGATAATTCGGCGACAACTAAGCCTTATCCTGAAGCACTTGAAACCTACATGCAGGTTGCTTCAAAAATTGTAGGAAATCCGTCTAGTCTCCATCGTTTGGGAGATCAGGCAACACGAATTTTAGATGCTTCCCGGCAGCAAATTGCAGATTTAATCGGCAAGAAGAGCGATGAAATCTTCTTTACCTCTGGAGGAACAGAAGGGGATAACTGGGTTATCAAGGGTGTGGCCTTTGAAAAAGCCCAGTTTGGCAAGCACATCATCGTATCAGCTATTGAGCATCCAGCAGTCAAGGAGTCAGCTCTCTGGCTAAAAAATCAAGGTTTTGAGGTGGATATTGCTCCAGTTGATGAGAAAGGATTTATGGATGTTGAAGCATTAGCAGATTTGATACGTCCTGATACGACCCTCGTTTCCATTATGGCAGTAAACAATGAAATTGGGTCTATTCAGCCTATTGAGGCTATCTCAGAACTGTTGGCAGACAAGCCAACTATTTCCTTCCACGTTGATGCAGTTCAGGCACTCGCTAAGATTCCGACTGAAAAATATCTGACAGATCGAGTGGATTTTGCGACCTTTTCGAGTCATAAGTTTCATGGTGTCAGAGGTGTTGGCTTTGTCTATATCAAGTCTGGTAAGAAAATTACGCCTCTTTTGACAGGTGGTGGTCAAGAGCGCGATTATCGTTCAACAACTGAAAATGTGGCAGGGATTGCAGCGACAGCCAAAGCTATCCGTTTATCTATGGAAAAGTTAGATATCTTTACTAATAAGACAGGGCAGATGAAATCAGTCATTCGTCAAGCCCTTCTGGATTATCCAGATATTTTTGTCTTTTCAGATGAGGATGACTTTGCCCCTCATATCCTGACTTTTGGGATTAAGGGTGTTCGTGGTGAAGTCATCGTTCACGCCTTTGAAGACTATGATATTTTCATTTCCACAACCTCGGCTTGTTCATCCAAGGCTGGAAAACCTGCAGGGACCTTGATTGCTATGGGAGTGGACAAAGATAAGGCCCAGTCAGCTGTGCGTCTTAGCCTAGACCTTGAAAATGATATGAGTCAGGTTGAGCAGTTTTTGACCAAGCTAAAATTAATTTACAATCAAACTAGAAAAGTAAGATAGGAGCATTCATGCAGTATTCAGAAATTATGATTCGCTACGGAGAGTTATCAACCAAGGGCAAAAACCGCATGCGTTTCATCAATAAACTTCGTAATAATATTTCGGACGTCTTGTCCATCTATCCCCAAGTTAAGGTAACCGCTGATCGCGACCGTGCCCACGCTTACCTGAATGGAGCTGATTACACAGCAGTTGCAGAATCTCTCAAACAAGTCTTCGGGATTCAGAATTTTTCTCCAGTATATAAGGTCGAAAAGTCTGTAGAAGTTCTGAAGTCTGCTGTCCAAGAGATTATGAAAGATATCTACAAGGAAGGCATGACCTTTAAGATTTCTAGTAAGCGCAGCGACCACAACTTTGAACTCGACAGTCGTGAACTCAACCAAACACTTGGTGGAGCTGTATTCGAAGCTATTCCAAATGTCCAAGCTCAAATGAAAAATCCGGACATCAATCTTCAGGTGGAGATTCGTGAGGAAGCAGCTTATCTTTCCTATGAGACTATTCGAGGAGCAGGTGGTTTGCCTGTGGGTACTTCAGGTAAAGGGATGCTCATGTTGTCAGGAGGGATCGACTCACCTGTTGCAGGTTATCTTGCTTTGAAACGTGGAGTGGATATTGAGGCTGTTCATTTTGCCAGCCCACCTTACACGAGTCCTGGTGCTCTTAAAAAAGCCCAAGATTTGACCCGTAAATTAACCAAGTTTGGGGGAAATATCCAGTTTATCGAAGTACCTTTCACAGAGATTCAAGAGGAAATCAAGGCCAAAGCGCCAGAAGCCTATCTCATGACCTTGACCCGTCGTTTTATGATGCGGATTACCGATCGTATTCGTGAGGTACGAAATGGTTTAGTAATCATCAATGGGGAAAGTCTTGGTCAAGTAGCCAGCCAAACCTTGGAGAGCATGCAGGCTATCAATGCAGTCACCACCACTCCCATCATCCGTCCAGTTGTGACAATGGATAAGTTGGAAATCATTGACATCGCCCAGGAAATCGATACCTTTGACATTTCTATCCAGCCGTTTGAGGACTGCTGTACGATTTTTGCGCCAGATCGTCCTAAGACCAATCCTAAGATTAAGAATGCAGAGCAGTATGAAGCACGTATGGATGTTGAAGGATTAGTTGAGCGAGCAGTGGCTGGAATCATGATTACTGAGATAACACCGCAGGCTGAAAAAGATGAAGTGGATGACTTAATTGACAATCTTCTCTAATCAGAAAATCCAGAAGAATTTAGAAAAATAGGTGAAAAAGTTAGTTTTTAATTCCAAAAATGGAAGCAAAACTAACTTTTTTTCTATAATTGTGATATAATAAAATAAAATTTTGAATATAGAGAGTTTTCTGACAATGAATCAATCCTACTTTTATTTAAAAATGAAAGAACACAAACTCAAGGTTCCTTATACAGGTAAGGAGCGCCGTGTGCGTGTTCTTCTGCCTAAAGATTATGAGAAAGACACGGATCGTTCTTATCCTGTTGTTTACTTTCATGACGGGCAAAATATCTTTTATAGTAAAGAATCTTTCATTGGTCACTCGTGGAAGATTATCCCAGCCATCAAGCGTAATCCTGATATCAGTCGCATGATTGTCGTTGCCATTGACAATGATGGTATGGGGCGGATGAATGAGTATGCGGCTTGGAAGTTCCAAGAATCTCCTATTCCGGGGCAGCAGTTTGGCGGTAAGGGTGTGGAGTATGCCGAGTTTGTCATGGAGGTGGTCAAACCTTTTATCGATGAGACCTACCGTACCAAAGCTGACCGCCAGCATACGGCTATGATTGGCTCGTCACTAGGAGGAAATATTACCCAGTTTATCGGACTAGAATACCAAGACCAAATTGGTTGTCTAGGTGTCTTTTCATCTGCTAACTGGCTCCATCAAGAAGCCTTTAATCGCTACATCGAGCGCCAGAAACTATCGCCTGACCAGCGTATCTTTATCTATGTAGGAACAGAAGAAGCAGATGATACGGACAAGACCCTGATGGCTGGTAATATCAAACAAGCCTATATCGATTCGTCTCTTCGGTATTACCATGATTTGATAGCAGGTGGGGTGCACTTAGATAATCTTGTCTTGAAAGTTCAGTCTGGTGCCATCCATAGTGAAATCCCTTGGTCGGAGAATTTACCAGACTGTCTCCGTTTTTTTGCAGAGAAATGGTAAGTTAGAAAAGGAGAAACCCAATGCATATCGAAAACCTTAGCCACTGGAGTGGCAATCTTAATCGTGAAATGTACCTCAACCGTTATGGACATGCTGGGATTCCAGTTGTTGTTTTTGCTTCATCTGGTGGTAGTCACAACGAATACTATGATTTTGGTATGATTGATGCCTGTGCTTCCTTTATCGAAGAAGGGCGCGTCCAGTTCTTTACTCTCTCCAGTGTGGACAGTGAGAGCTGGTTGGCCACTTGGAAAAATGGTCATGACCAGGCGGAGATGCATCGTGCTTATGAACGCTATGTGATTGAGGAGGCCATTCCTTTTATCAAGCATAAGACAGGTTGGTTTGATGGCATGATGACGACTGGTTGCTCGATGGGGGCCTACCATGCACTTAATTTCTTCCTCCAGCATCCAGATGTCTTTACCAAGGTGATTGCCCTCAGTGGTGTTTACGACGCGCGTTTCTTTGTTGGCGATTACTACAATGATGATGCTATTTACCAAAACTCGCCTGTAGATTATATCTGGAATCAAAACGACGGATGGTTTATCGATCGTTACCGTCAGGCAGAAATCGTCGTTTGTACGGGCCTTGGTGCCTGGGAACAAGACGGTCTACCATCTTTCTACAAGCTTAAAGAAGCCTTTGACCAGAAACAAATTCCAGCCTGGTTTGCTGAATGGGGACACGATGTCGCCCATGACTGGGAATGGTGGCGCAAACAAATGCCCTATTTTCTTGGACACCTGTATCTATAAAAGGAGTTGCCTATGAATTACCTTGTTATTTCTCCCTACTATCCGCAAAACTTTCAACAGTTTACCATCGAGCTAGCCAATAAAGGCATTACAGTCTTGGGGATTGGTCAAGAACCTTACGAACAACTAGATGAACCTTTGCGCAATAGCCTGACCGAGTATTTCCGTGTGGACAATCTTGAGAACATAGACGAAGTCAAACGTGCTGTTGCCTTTCTGTTCTACAAACATGGCCCAATCGACCGCATCGAATCTCACAATGAATACTGGCTTGAGCTGGACGCAACACTCAGAGAGCAATTCAATATTTTTGGTGCCAAACCAGAGGACCTCAAAAAGACCAAGTTTAAGTCTGAAATGAAGAAACTTTTCAAAAAAGCAGGCGTTCCTGTGGTACCTGGAGCTGTTATCCAGACGGAAGCAGATGTGGATAAAGCAGTGAAAGAAATCGGTCTACCAATGATTGCCAAACCTGATAATGGAGTGGGAGCGGCCGCAACCTTTAAGCTTGAGACAGAAGACGATGTAAATCACTTTAAGGCTGAATGGGACCATTCAACCGTGTATTTCTTTGAGAAATTTGTCACTTCTAGTGAAATCTGTACCTTTGACGGGCTTGTGGACAAGGATGGCAATATCGTCTTTTCAACGACTTTCGATTATGCCCATACACCACTTGATCTGATGATTTATAAGATGGACAATTCCTACTATGTACTCAAGGATATGGATCCCAAACTGCGTAAGTATGGCGAGGCCATTGTCAAGGAATTTGGTATGAAAGAGCGCTTTTTCCATATCGAGTTTTTCCGTGACGGGGACGACTACATTGCCATTGAGTACAATAACCGTCCTGCAGGTGGCTTTACCATTGATGTTTATAACTTCGCTCACTCCTTGGATCTCTACCAAGGTTATGCGGCGATTGTTACAGGTGAAGAGTTCCCAGTATCAGAGTTTGAACCACAGTATTGTTTGGCTACTTCTCGCCGTGCCAATGCCAACTATGTCTATTCAGAAGAAGACTTGCTTGCTAAGTACAGCCAGCAATTCAAGGTCAAAAAAATCATGCCAGCAGCCTTTGCAGAGCTACAAGGGGACTACCTTTATATGTTGACCACTCCGAGTCGCCAAGAGATGGAGCAGATGATTGCAGATTTTGGTCAACGTCAAGAATAACGATTAGGACAAAAGGAGTTTGACTTCTTTTGTCCTTTTCTTAAAGATAAGTTAAATAAAGCGTTTTCCATAGATTCTTTTAGAAAAGATATTGCTAAAAGGCCTAAAAATTGATAGAATAAGGATTGTCTAAAAAAATTTAAGGAGAATCTATCAAATGGATTTTACATGGGCTATTAAATATGCCACAGAATTCTTGGGAACTGCTATTTTGATCATTCTTGGTAATGGTGCAGTTGCTAACGTTGAACTTAAAGGTACGAAAGGTCACCAAAGTGGCTGGCTCGTTATCGCGGTTGGTTATGGTATGGGGGTTATGATCCCAGCCTTGATGTTTGGTAACGTATCTGGTAACCACATCAACCCAGCTTTCACTCTTGGACTTGCTGTTAGTGGTCTTTTCTCTTGGGATCAAGTTCCATTTTACATCCTAGCACAAGTTTTGGGAGCAATCTTCGGTCAAGCTTTGGTTGTAGCGACTCACCGTCCTTACTACTTGAAGACAGAGAACCCTAACAATATCTTGGGTACCTTCTCAACAATTTCAAGCATTGACCACGGTACAAAAGAATCACGTTTTGCAGCTACTGTTAACGGCTTCCTCAATGAGTTTGTAGGTTCATTTGTTCTTTTCTTTGCAGCACTTGGTTTGACTAAAAACTTCTTTGGTGCAGAGGTTCTTCAATACATGAAACAAATGGCTACTCAAGCTGGACAAACTGTTGATTTAAGTGAATTGGCAGTGAAAGCTCAAGTAGCTCCACATACAGCTGCTGGGATCTCAGTTGCGCACTTGGCACTTGGTTTCCTAGTAATGGCCTTGGTAACTTCACTTGGTGGACCTACTGGTCCTGGTTTGAACCCAGCTCGTGACTTTGGACCTCGTCTTCTTCACGAACTCCTTCCAAAATCAGTTCTTGGTCAACACAAGGGTGATTCAAAATGGTGGTATGCATGGGTTCCAGTTGTAGCTCCAATTGCAGCGGCTATTGCGGCAGTAGCACTATTTAAACTACTTTACCTATAAGAAATGAAACTGGGGAATCCCAGTTTTTTTCTTGTAAAATTTCTAAATAAAATAGATATGGCTTGTAAAATATTCGAAAATCCTTTAAAATAAAAGAGTTGGAGGAATATATGAACGTGAATGAGATTGTTCGGATCATTCCGACTTTGAAAGTTAATAATCGAAAATTAAATGAAAGATTTTACATTGAAACCCTGGGGATGAAACCTTTGCTGGAAGAGTCTGCCTTTCTTTCCCTAGGCGACCAGACAGCTACGGAGAGATTGATTTTAGAAGAGGCTCCAAGCATGCGAACACGCAGAGTTGAAGGGCTTAAGAAGCTAGCTAGACTCTTGATAAAGGTTGAGAATCCTTCTGAAATCGAGGCCCTTCTTTCTCAGATGAAGTCTCTTCCTCGTCTATTTAAAGGAAACCGAGGGTATGCTTTTGAGATTGTTTCACCTGAAGAGGATGTGATTCTTGTTCATGCGGAAAATGATGTAAGAGATCTGGTTCCACTGGAAACTGTTCCTGAATTTTATTCAAATACAAGTATAAAATACGTGAGCCAATTTGAGGTTTCTATGGAGTTGCATTTGCCTGAGGGGACAGAGAGTTTACTTGATCCTGAAGGAGTAGCGCCAGCAATTACCTTTACTAAAGGGCAAGGACCAGATTTGGCTGTTGAAAACAATGTCACTTGGGACCTGACGATGTTAAAATTTTTAGTCAAGAATTTTGATCTAACCAGTCTTCGTCAGAAATTTGAAAAGACAGGCTACTTTGTCCCTAAGTCTGAAAAATTCTTCCTTGGTAAAGATACCAATAACATTGAATTGTGGTTTGAAGAAGCATGAAGTGGGAAAAAATTCTAAGAAAAATAGAAAATCAAATCGAGGCAGGGATTTATCCCGGGGCCTCTTTTGCGTATTATAAGGATGGTGAATGGAAAGAGTCTTATCTAGGATTGAGTGATCCAGAACGGGGCTTAAAGACAGAAAGCGGTTTGGTTTATGATCTGGCTAGTGTGAGTAAGGTCGTGGGAATGGGGACGGTTTTTACCTTCTTGTGGCAGCAGGGCACATTCGATATTGAGCGACCGGTAACGGATTTTTTACCGGAGTGTGATTATCCTGATATCACTATACGGCAGCTTCTGACCCATGCCACAGACTTGGACCCCTTTATTCCCAATCGAGACAAGTTAAGGGCAGAGGAATTAAGAGAAGCCATGTTTCACCTCAACAGACGAAATCAGCCAGCCTTCCTATACTCGGACGTTCACTTTTTACTCTTAGGATTTCTTTTGGAAAAAATCTTTGACCAAGACTTGGATCAGATTATAGAAGAACAAGTTTTGGAACCATGGGGAATGAAAGAGACCAAGTTTGGTCCCGTTGAGCAAGCTGTACCAACAGTGAGAGGAGTAGAGGCCGGAATCATTCACGATCCCAAAGCCCGTCTATTAGGGAAACATGCAGGAAGTGCTGGTTTGTTTTCGACTGTTAAGGATTTGCAGATCTTCCTGGAACATTACTTGAAAGATGATTTTGCTGCAAACTTAAGTCGAAATTACTCTCCCTTAGAGGATAAAGAGCGTTCGCTAGCTTGGAACCTGGAGGGTGCCTGGCTCGACCATACGGGCTATACTGGTACCTTCATTATGTGGAATCGAGAGAAGCAGGAGGCGGCTATCTTTTTATCCAATAGAACGTATGAAAAGGATGAGCGTGCCCAGTGGATAGTTGACCGAAATCAAGTCATGGAAATGATTCGTCAAGAAGAGTAGGGGGAAGCATGTCAAAAACCGTAAAAGGAACTCTGTATACAGTAGTAGCAGGGATTGCTTGGGGCTTGTCTGGAACCAGTGGCCAATATCTGATGGTACACGGAATTTCCGCTCTAGTCTTGACCAATTTGCGACTTATCATTGCAGGTTTGGCACTGGTGTTCTTATCCTATACGACTTCAAAGGATAAACTCTATGCTTTTTTAAAAGACAGAAAAAGTCTGCTATCTCTGTTGCTATTTGCAGTGTTCGGACTTTTCTTAAACCAGTTTGCCTATCTTTCTGCCATTCAGGAGACCAATGCTGGAACAGCGACAGTTCTCCAGTATGTGTGCCCCGTTGGGATCTTGGTTTATACTTGTATGAAGGATAAGGTAGCTCCGACACTGGCTGAGATTATTTCGATTGGATTAGCAATTGGAGGAACCTTTCTGATCGCTACGCACGGGAAAGTTGACCAGTTGTCTGTCACACCTGCTGGTCTTTTCTGGGGCCTCTTTTCAGCCTTGACCTATGCCCTCTATATCATCCTTCCCATCGCTTTGATTAAGAAGTGGGGCAGTATTTCGGTGATTGGTGTCGGGATGGTTAGTTCTGGTGTAGTGGCTCTTCCCTTTACAGGAGTTTTACGGGCTAGCATACCGACTAGCCTAAATTTTCTCTTTGCATTTGCTGGGATTATCATCATCGGAACGGTCTTTGCCTATACAGCTTTCCTAAAAGGAGCTAGTCTGATAGGCCCTGTTAAGTCTAGTTTATTGGCTTCCATAGAGCCAATTTCAGCCGTTTTCTTTGCCTTTCTGATTATGAAGGAACAGTTTTATGAGATTGATTTTGTCGGTATGGCCATGATTTTACTAGCCGTGACCATTATTTCATTGAAAGATTTACTGCTGGAAATAAAGAGTAAGTAATTAAAAAATCCACTCAATCGAGTGGATTTTGTGTGTATAGATGATTAGTCTTTATTTTCGTGTGGCAAAATCAAGTTTAAGATAATTCCTGTCATAGCTGATAGAGCAGTACCTGAAAGTGTAACGGGACCAAGTTTGAGGATGGCTCCACCGAGTCCAAGTACCAACATGGCACTAGCAATGATGAGGTTACGCATCTGGCTGAAGTCAACGCGCTCTTTAATCAAAACTTTTAGACCGTTGCTGGCGATAACTCCGTAGAGAAGGATGGACATGCCACCAAGCACAGCATTTGGAATGGTTGAAATCAAGGCAGTGAATTTACCTAGGAAGCTAAGAGCAATGGCGATGAAGGCCGCGTTACGGATAACAGAGACAGAAGCGATACGAGTCATCCCGATAACCCCTGTATTTTCTCCGTAGGTCGTGTTAGCTGGTCCACCGAGGAAGGCAGATACTGATGTCGCGATACCGTCACCGAGAAGGGTACGGTGAAGTCCTGGTTCTTTCAGAAATTGACGGCCACAGATTTGGCTCAAGACCGTGTGGTCTCCGATGTGTTCTGAAATGGTTACAATAGCGATTGGTAAGATGGCGATTGTTTCAGGGCCAAAGTATAAGTTGTACTCTTTAAAGGCACCACCCGTGCTAAATGGCAAATAGAAACCAGGAATTTCAAACCAATTGGCTTGAAGGACTGGGGTAAAGTCAACCAAACCAAGCATCATAGCGAAGATATAACCACCGATGATGGCAAAGAGGAAAGGAATGATACGAAGGAAACCTTTTCCTTTTGTATTGATAAAGGCTGCAATCAAGAACGTAACAACGGCTACAAGGGCGTTTTTCCAGTTTCCGTCTGCTACAAGTCCAGCATTCGTTACAGCAGAACCAGCAAGACCAAGACCGATAACGATAATCATAGGTCCGATAATGATTGGTGGCAAGAGTTTATCAATCCATTTCGTACCTGCAAAACGAACACTTGCTGCTACAAGGACATAGACAAAACCAGTCAGGATAACTCCAGTTTGAGCAGCAGAGACATCGCCTCCCATTTCTTTCATGGCTAGAGACATAGCTGTGATAAAGGCGAATGAAGAACCTAGATAAACTGGAACCTTAAAGCCAGTAGAAATCATGTAGATAAGTGTTCCAATACCGGAAGCGAAGAGAGCAACCGATACGGGCATTCCCAAAATTAAGGGAACGAGAATGGTTGCACCAAACATGGCAAATACGTGCTGGAAGCTTAGAAGAATACCTTTACCAGCAGAAGGACGTTGATCAACGTCTAGTAACAAGTCAACAGTTGATTCCTGTTTCATAAAAACCTCACTTTTGGGCACCAAAAAAGAGCCCATTATTTTGCAGCAATAGGCCCTCAGAGTAAGACTTTTTAAAAAATAGCTATCTTTTAAAAATTTATATAAATCTGCGCCTTCGTCACCTCACAGGATGACATTAAAAACCTTTGCTTGTGATAGTATAGCAGAAAAAAATGATTTTGTAAATCATTTTTTCCCGAGCCTGGAAATGGGAGAGCGAGGTTGATTTTGCAAATCATTTTTTCCCGAGCCTAGAAATGTAAGAGCGAGGCTGATTTTGTAAATCATTTTTTTTCCGAGCCCGGAAATGCGAGAGCGAGGTTTGATTTTGTAAATCATTTTTTCTCGAGCCTAGAAATGCGAGAGTGAGGTTCGTTTTGTAAACGAATTTTTCCCGAGCTCGGAAATGCGAGAGCGAGGTATGATTTTGTAAATTGTTTAAAGTGGGCGTTTGTTGGGCATGCCAGCCTTACGTGGATATTTATTTGGGGTTTCTTTTTTCTTTGCGACGACAGTGATGTAGCGCGGATCTCCATTTGGCAGGGCGTAGCTGAGGTTGTCCTCTACCTTACTAAAGAGGAGGTTAAGGGCATTCTTGGCTTCTAGCAATTCCTCAGGAGCATTGCTGGCCTTGAGCGCCAGTAGTTTTCCACCAACTTTAAGATAGGGAATGGTCAGTTCAGACAAGACTTGCATACGGGCAACAGCACGAGCCGTCACCACATCAAACTGAGCACGGAAGTTCTTGTCTTGGGCAAAGTCTTCTGCCCGTCCATGGTAGAAGTGAACACCATCCAAATCCAACTCTTGAGCCAAAAGCTGAAGGAAGTTGATGCGCTTATTGAGCGAATCAATGATGGTCACATCTAACTGGGGATAGAGAATTTTCATGGGCAGACTAGGAAATCCTGCACCAGCCCCGATATCAAGAAGTTTGATAGTTTCATTTGAAATCAAGCCTTGCAGAATAGGTGCAATCGAATCATAAAAGTGCTTAAGGTAGACTTCTTCTTTATCCGTAATAGCGGTCAAATTAATCCTCTCATTCCACTCGACCAAGAGTTCAAAATACCGTTCAAATTGGTTCTTTTGCTGGTCCGAAAGTGGAAGATTTTGCTCAGCTAGTAGGCTGTAAAATGTTTCTGGTTTCATAGTAGTTTCCTTCTCTAGTATCATCTTATTTTACCATATTCGTTAAAATTTTGATATACTGGTAGTAATCTAAAAGCAGAAAGGAATAAGATTATGACTTGGATTATTCTTGGAGTTTTGGCTCTGATTGTTATTTTTGTGATTGTTAGCTATAACGGTTTGGTTAAAAATCGTATGCAGACCAAGGAGGCTTGGAGCCAGATAGATGTTCAGTTGAAGCGTCGTAATGATCTCCTCCCAAACTTGATTGAAACAGTCAAAGGCTATGCGAAATATGAAGGTTCTACCTTGGAAAAAGTAACAGAACTTCGTAGACAAGTAGCTGCAGCAACTTCACCGGCAGAAGCTATGAAGGCCAGTGATGCCCTTACCCGCCAGATTTCTGGTATCTTTGCAGTAGCAGAGAATTACCCAGACTTGAAAGCTAGTGCTAACTTTATCAAATTGCAAGAAGAGTTGACCAATACAGAAAATAAAATTTCTTACTCTCGCCAACTCTACAACAGTGTTGTCAGCAACTACAATGTAAAACTTGAAAGTTTCCCAAGCAACATCATCGCAGGACTATTTGGCTTTAAAGCTGCAGACTTCCTTCAAACACCTGAAGAGGAAAAGGCAGTTCCTAAAGTTGACTTTAGCGGTTTAGGTGGCTAAGATGTTGTTTGATCAAATTGCGAGCAATAAACGAAAAACCTGGATTTTGTTGCTGGTTTTCTTCCTACTCTTGGCCTTGGTTGGTTATGCGGTTGGCTATCTCTTTATGCGTTCAGGTCTTGGTGGCGTGATTATTGCCTTGATTATTGGTCTTATCTACGCTCTGACCATGATCTTTCAATCGACAGAGATTGTCATGTCTATGAATGGGGCGCGTGAGGTTGATGAGCAAACAGCACCAGACCTCTACCATGTAGTAGAAGATATGGCCATGGTCGCTCAGATTCCCATGCCGCGTGTTTTCATCATTGAGGATTCTTCTTTAAATGCCTTTGCAACAGGTTCAAACCCGCAGAATGCAGCAGTCGCAGCAACATCGGGTCTTATGGCAATCATGAATCGCGAGGAGCTAGAAGCTGTTATGGGGCATGAGGTCAGTCATATCCGAAACTACGATATCCGCATTTCGACCATTGCTGTTGCCCTTGCCAGTGCCATTACCCTTCTGTCTAGTATGGCAGGACGGATGATGTGGTGGGGTGGCGCAGGTCGCAGACGGAGTGATAATGATCGCGATGGAAATGGTTTGGAGATTATCATGCTTGTTATCTCTCTCTTAGCCATTGTTCTAGCACCTCTCGCAGCAACCTTGGTGCAATTAGCTATTTCCCGTCAGAGGGAATTTCTGGCGGATGCATCCAGTGTGGAGCTGACCCGCAATCCTCAAGGGATGATCAATGCACTGCTTAAATTGGACAATAGCGAGCCGATGCATCAACATGTTGACGATGCCAGCAGCGCACTTTATATCAATGATCCTAAGAAAGGTGGCGGACTTCAAAAACTCTTTTATACCCACCCATCTATCTCAGAACGAATCGAACGCTTGAAACAAATGTAAAAAAATCCAGAGGTCGTCTCTGGATTTTTGCTTTTAGTATCTCGCTTTTAACTTGTTATCTCACTAAAAAATAGTATAATATATGTAATTCTATATAATTGAGGTGAATGATGTATAAGCGCTGGATGACGTCTTTCTTGATTTTGATTTTTATGCCAATTCATTTGAGTATAGCAGAGAAAATCATGCGAATAAATTCATTAACGCTATCTATCCTTTTTACACTTGTTGAACTTGCAATATTTTTATATGTAGGAAAAAAGTATGACTTGCTTCACATTCGAAAAATCTGTCTAAAAGATATTTTAAAATGTTTTCTTTCATACGCCTTGCTTTTCCTATTTTATATTTTGGTCAATTTTTTAGGCCCTACCCAATCAGGCACAACTCAAGCTGTGCACAGTTTATCACTTTTATGGTCTGTACTTTTTGTGGATCTCTGTGTTTTGGCACCTGTCACGGAAGAAATCTTTATGAGAGGTATGTTACAGGGGATAGTATTTAAGAATACCTATTTTGGATTGTTTGCCACATCGCTTCTCTTTGCTTATCTGCATGGTCCCTATACCATTCCTAGCTTTATCACCTATTTAGGTATGGGATTTGCATTTGGGATAAGGTATAAGACTTCTGACAACCTATGGAATTCCATTCTTTTGCATGTCCTCAATAATCTGGTTGCATTTTGCTTTTTGTATATGAGATAATGTCATATTAGAATGCTTTGAGCTGTAAAAAAATGATTTCTAGCTTATACAATTGAAACAAAAGCCAGTCCATAATCTGTCAGATCGACGATGCCAGCAGCGCTCTTTATATCAATGATCTTAAGAAAGGCGTATGTAAAAAAATCCAGAGAAGTGTCTCTGGATTTTTGCTATGTTCAACATTTATAAGTCTTGTAAATCGACGACTTCCAAACCATTTTCTGTCAAACGATAGATACTCGTACAGACCTCTTTTAAGAAGCGTCTGTCATGTGAAACAGTGATCAGACCGCCGGGATAGGAGCCAAATAGTTTTCTGATTTCAGGTTGAGAAGTGGGAGAAAAATTACGTGTAGGCTCATCCAGAAGGAGGAAGTTTGGTTTGCGCAACACTAAATCCAAAAGTAGGAGTTTACCTTGTTGCCCGCCAGATAGGGAGCGGATTTGGTGGTGCATCTCTGGGTAACTGAAATTGAGACTGGCTAGGTGAGATTGGATTTTCTGTAGTTCCTCTTTTTGTCCAGTGTGATTGAGGTAGGCTACTGGAGATAGCTCCAATTGCAGTTTTTTATGGTAATCTTGTGGCATATAACCAAGGGAAATCTCTCTTTTTTCGCTTAATAGTTGCTGTAACTTGGCTAACAGAGTTGATTTCCCAATACCATTTGGCCCGATGATACCGATTTTTTCTTGGCCACGGACCGTTAGTTGTAACTCCTGAGCTAAAACGCGCTGGCCAATGTACAAGTTTTCCTTTTCCAGTTGGATTAAGACTTTAGAAGCTGGTAAAGGTTGGACGTCTGAAAAGAAAAGTTGGATTTGTTCTTCTTCAAGTGGCTTTTGGATCATGGACTGAGCTTCCTTTTCAAAGCGTTTTTCTTGAGAGAGAATAGTTTTCATCTTTTTAGCCAATAGGCGACCGGCAACATCATTTTTAGTGTTACGTAAGGCAGTTTCTACATTTTGCTTAACTCGGCGATGTTTTTCCATGGTTTTGTCATAGGTTCTCTGGTCGTTAGCAGCTTGCTGACTTTGTCTGGCAAAACTAGCCTTTCTCTGCTCACTATAGCGATCATAGTCTAAATGCTCGACTAGCGTTTCCGCTTCTTTCCGGTGCTTGACCAGTCGCAAGTGGACAATAGTATCTGCCGTTTGAGAAAGAAAGTCTTCATCATGGGAAATGAAAATAACAGTTTGCCTAATCTTTTGAATCTGTCTTTTTAGCCAATCAACCGTCTCAAGGTCTAGGTCATTTGAAGGTTCATCTAAAAATAGAACCTCAAAGGTTTTTGCTAACTCGTGGATGAGCTGAATTTTCAAAGCTTCGCCCCTTGATAGACTGCCAATCTCTTGGTCGCTAGCAAAACGGTCGCTATCAAAGTGCAATTCCTCTGCCAAACGATAAAGAATGCTGTAGTCTAAATCAGCAGAATCGAAAAAGAAGTAGTCATGTAGAGTCCTATTTTTCAGAATCTCGGGGAGTTTTTGAGGAATGTAGGCCAGTGACTGATAGCTAGACTGGATGTCGCCCTTGATAGTGAAATCAGGTAATGCTTCCCCCATTAAAGCTCGTAGTAAAGTCGATTTACCATTTCCTTCTTCACCAATAATAGCAACCTTTTCCCCGTCTTGGATAGTCATGGTTAGGTCAGATACAAGATCTCGTAGATCTTTGTTTTGCGTGATAGTTAGATGGTTGATTTTTATCATATTCTTGCCCTTTCTAGAATGTCCATAGTGCATAATAAAAAGCTCTACTTTACCTAGTAGAGCCAAAGTCACTGTCAAAACTCTATTCTCCTCGTTGAAAAGCTCGTCAAACTAGCTTGAAGCTGCCTAACCCAACCCAAGAAGAGCATAGCTTTCTAGTTTTTTGATTTTCAATGAGGATAAGATACTAGAAAATCTAGTATAAAAAGAGCACACAAAAAAGAGACAAAAACAAGATCTACTAAATAAAGATTCTTTATTTGATCGACTTAGTTGTTCATGTCTCCCTTACCTCCGGGTATTAATACCTCTATCCTATACCTTTCAAGAAATTTTGTCAATAGAAAACAAGTAATTTCAAGCTTTAAAAACCAAAAACAGGTCCATAGAGAGTCAATACGTGTTTGACATGTTCGTAGTGGAACTTGTCATAGTTGCGCCAAGCAATACGAGCTTGATCATTCAGTTTTAGACTACCCAGTCCAATCAGAAGACTGGTACGTTGGTAAAATTTCTCAAGGTCGATTAAGATACTGTTGTCCAGCTTTTCTGCTTTTTTAAGCTCTTGCAGAGTAGTATTTAGTAGTTCTTGTAGTCGAAGATCATCGACTGTACCTTGTTTGCAGCTTTGGTAGTTTTTATTTAACTCGGAAAGGAGTTGATAAGCTTCAGTGATGAGCGCTTTGTCTTCCATATGAGTATCCTCCTTGCTCTGATGTATTCTTGCCTATAGTATAGCACTAATAGGAAAGTTTGTCATAGTAAATATGTTAAAAATGAGATTTTAATCTCAAAGTTTGGGAGGCTGACTTATAGCCTTTTCATGGTATAATCAAGTGAGTACATCTTTATGGAGGAAATATGAAGTTAAACATTCAAGAAATTCGTAAGCAACCTGAAGGCCTGCATTTTGAACAAGCTTTAGACCTGGTTGCAGACTTGCATAAACGAAATCAAGAAATTTTAGATGTCAAAGATATCCTTGCAGTGGGGAAGGTCCAGTACGAAGACCGTCTGTATTTCTTAGACTATCAGTTGTCATATACCATTGTTCTTGCTTCCAGTCGCAGTATGGAGCCAGTTGAGTTGGCTGAGTCTTATCCAGTCACAGAGGTTTTCATGGAAGGAGCGACCAACCAACTGGACCAGGAAGTTCTAGATGATGACTTGGTCTTGCCTATCGAAAATGGGGAAATCGACCTTGCTGAGAGCGTAGCAGATAATATTCTGCTCAATATTCCAATCAAGGTCTTGACGGCAGAAGAAGAGGCGGGCAAAGGTTTTGTGTCAGGAAATGACTGGCAAATCATGACTGAAGATGAATACCAAGCCCAACAAGCAGTCAAGAAAGAAGAAAACAGTCCATTTGCTGGCTTGCAAGGACTGTTTGATGGAGACGAGTAGATGGTTTTATCCAAGAAACGTGCCCGTCATGTCATTGAGGAAATTATTGCCCTTTTTCCAGATGCTAAGCCTAGTCTTGATTTTACCAATCATTTTGAACTCTTGGTTGCAGTGATGTTGTCAGCTCAGACAACAGATGCAGCGGTAAATAAGGCCACACCAGGGCTCTTTGCTGCCTTTCCGACACCACAAGCCATGTCTGTCGCGACTGAAAGTGAAATTGCTTCACACATTTCTCGCCTGGGACTGTATCGAAATAAAGCTAAATTTCTTAAAAAATGTGCCCAACAGTTACTAGATGATTTTGATGGTCAAGTTCCTCAGACTCGAGAGGAATTAGAAAGTCTAGCGGGTGTTGGTCGTAAAACAGCAAATGTAGTATTGAGTGTGGGGTTTGGAATCCCAGCCTTCGCAGTCGATACTCATGTGGAGCGTATTTGCAAACATCACGATATCGTTAAAAAATCAGCTACACCACTTGAAGTAGAAAAACGTGTCATGGATGTTCTGCCACCAGAAGAGTGGTTAGCAGCTCACCAAGCCATGATTTACTTTGGACGAGCTATCTGCCATCCCAAAAATCCAGAATGTGACCACTATCCCCAACTGTATGATTTTAGTAATGTTTAAGGGGACTCTAAAAAAGTTTTTGCTTGATTTTAAGGGTGCTTTGTGCTATAGTAAGTGGTAACTAAATAGTCCTTTAAACCTGTCCCGTGAGGCAGGCAAGGAGCGCGATAAAGTAGAAGGGTGAAGTCTATACTGTTTATAGTAGGGCTCGCTTGGCTATACATTTCAAGTCTCCTTGTAGAAGGAGACTTTTCTTTTTGGAGGTTTGTCATGAAGACAAAAGAAGTTGTAGACGAATTGACTGTCAAACGAGCGATTACGCGAATTACTTATGAGATTATCGAGCGCAATAAAGATTTGAATAAAATTATCCTAGCTGGGATAAAGACGCGTGGTGTTTTCATTGCTCATCGTATCAAAGAACGCTTGGAGCAGTTGGAAAATATCACTGTTCCTGTTGTGGAATTGGACACCAAGCCTTTCCGTGATGATGTCAAAAGCGGAGAAGATACTTCTTTAATTTCTGTTGATGTGACAGACCGTGAAGTTATCTTGGTGGATGATGTACTCTATACAGGCCGTACCATCCGCGCCGCTATTGATAACATTGTCGGCCATGGTCGTCCTGCGCGCGTGAGTCTTGCGGTGCTAGTAGATCGTGGACATAGAGAATTGCCTATCCGTCCAGATTACGTTGGGAAAAATATCCCAACCAGTCGTTCTGAAGAAATCATCGTAGAGATGACAGAACTTGATGGCCAAGACAGAGTTCTGATTACTGAAGAAGCTTAGAAAGCTGAAGGAGTAGCTATGTCAGAAAATCAACAAGCATTGAACCATGTGGTGTCCATGGAAGACCTCACTGTCGATCAAGTGATGAAATTGATTAAACGAGGTATCGAGTTTAAAAACGGAGCCCAACTTCCCTACGAGAACAAACCTATCGTATCGAATCTCTTCTTTGAAGATTCTACACGGACACATAAGTCCTTTGAAGTGGCAGAGATTAAGCTAGGGCTGGAGCGACTGGACTTTGATGTGAAGACCAGCTCAGTAAACAAGGGTGAGACACTGTATGACACAATCCTAACCTTGTCTGCGCTAGGAGTTGATGTCTGTGTGATTCGCCACCCAGAGGTCGATTATTACAAAGAATTGATTACGAGTCCAACCATTACGACTTCCATTATCAATGGTGGTGATGGCTCAGGTCAACATCCTAGTCAGAGCTTGCTTGATTTGATGACTATTTATGAGGAATTTGGCCACTTTGAGGGTCTCAAGGTTGCTATTGCAGGCGACTTGGATCACTCACGCGTTGCCAAATCCAATATGCAGATTTTGAAACGCTTGGGAGCTGAACTGTACTTTGCAGGACCTGAGGAATGGAGAAGTCAAGAGTTTGCGGACTATGGACAGTTTGTAACTATTGATGAGATTGTTGATCAGGTGGATGTTTTGATGTTACTCCGAGTTCAACATGAACGCCACGAAAGTGGAGCGGTCTTTTCAAAAGAAGACTACCATGCTCAACACGGTTTGAACCAAGAACGCTATAATCGCTTAAAAGAAACAGCAATCATTATGCATCCTGCTCCAGTGAATCGAGATGTGGAAATTGCTGACCACTTGGTTGAAGCACCAAAATCACGCATTGTCCAACAAATGACCAATGGTGTCTTTGTTCGAATGGCAATCTTAGAATCCGTATTGGCGAGTAGAAGCGCCAACTAAAACACAAGACGTTAAAAGACGCCAGTGAGCGTCCACGAGAGGTGAAAATATGACAAAAAGACTTCTAGTATTAGAAGATGGCACAGTTTTTGAAGGCAAGGCCTTCGGAGCAGATATTGATGTAACAGGTGAGATCGTCTTTAACACAGGGATGACCGGCTACCAAGAATCCATTACAGACCAGTCTTATAATGGACAAATCTTGACTTTCACTTATCCTTTGGTGGGAAATTATGGAATTAACCGTGATGATTATGAATCCATCATTCCAACTTGTAAGGGAGTTGTCGTTTTCGAAGAGGCGCGTCGAGCTAGCAACTGGCGCAACCAAATGACCTTGGATGAATTTTTGAAAGCCAAGAAAATTCCAGGTATCTCAGGGATTGATACGCGTGCACTTACCAAGATTATCCGTAAGCATGGTACGATGCGTGCAACCTTGACCCATGTTGGAGACAGTATGGACCATGTGACGGACCAGCTCCAAGCAACAGTCTTGCCGACAGACAATATCAAGCAGGTTTCTACTAAAACTTCCTATCCAGCTCCAGGTGTTGGTTTGAGTGTGGTCTTAGTAGACTTTGGTCTCAAGCACTCAATCCTACGTGAACTTTCTAAGCGTAACTGTAACGTTACGGTTGTTCCGTATTCAACAACAGCGGAAGAAATTCTCCACCTAAATCCAGATGGAGTTATGTTGTCAAATGGTCCAGGTAACCCAGAAGACGTTCCAGAAGCACTGGACATGATTCGTGGTGTGCAAGGAAAAATTCCAATTTTCGGTATTTGTATGGGACACCAACTTTTTGCCATGGCAAATGGGGCTAAGACCTACAAGATGAAATTTGGTCACCGCGGATTTAACCACGCAGTACGTGAAATTGCAACAGGACGCGTAGACTTTACCAGTCAGAACCATGGTTATGCAGTCAGCCGTGAGGATTTGCCAGAGCACTTGATCATCACCCACGAAGAAATCAATGACAAGTCAGTTGAAGGAGTTCGCCACAGATACCAACCAGGTTTCTCTGTACAATTCCACCCAGACGCAGCTCCTGGTCCACACGACGCTAGCTACCTATTTGACGAGTTTATTGAGATGATGGAAGCCTTTAAACAATCAAATTAAGAACGAGCAAAAGCTCGTCGGAGAATTTATGTAACTGAACACGGACGGAAAGCTCGGAATTTAGAGAAACCAACTTGGATTGTCAATCCTTCCTTGGTTTCCTAAAATTCAATCGCTTTCTATTCGTCCTTTGTATCTTATTTAATGGCAACCAGAGAGTTGCCGAATAGAAAGGAGAAGGGTGGTCCGTATTTGCTGAACTGAATACGGGCTACGGACGGTGCTAAAAAGATAGTTATTCCTAGAACTGATAGTTCTTCGTCATAACTCCTATTTTAGCTTTGTCCGCTTGACGCCCTTAATATCTTATAAATGCCTAAACGTACTGATATTCAAAAAATTATGGTGATTGGTTCTGGTCCGATTATTATTGGTCAGGCTGCTGAGTTTGACTATGCTGGGACCCAGGCCTGCTTGTCTTTGAAAGAGGAAGGTTATGAGGTTGTCTTGGTGAACTCAAACCCTGCGACTATCATGACGGACAAGGAGATTGCGGACAAGGTCTACATCGAACCGATTACACTGGAGTTTGTGACACGTATTCTTCGTAAGGAACGTCCAGATGCCTTGCTTCCAACTCTTGGTGGTCAAACAGGGCTCAATATGGCCATGGAATTGTCTAAAAACGGTATTCTAGATGAATTGGGAGTAGAACTTCTCGGAACTAAATTGTCTGCCATTGACCAAGCAGAGGACCGTGACCTCTTTAAACAATTGATGGAAGAGCTTGAGCAACCAATTCCTGAATCTGAAATTGTCAACACAGTAGAAGAAGCAGTTGCCTTTGCAGCGACAATTGGATACCCAGTCATTGTCCGTCCAGCCTTTACACTAGGTGGTACTGGTGGTGGTATGTGTGCCAACGAAGAAGAACTACGTGAAATCGCTGAAAATGGGTTGAAACTGTCACCTGTTACCCAATGTTTGATTGAGCGTTCGATTGCAGGTTTCAAGGAAATCGAGTACGAAGTCATGCGCGACTCAGCTGACAATGCCCTCGTTGTTTGTAACATGGAAAACTTTGACCCAGTTGGGATTCATACAGGGGATTCTATCGTATTTGCCCCTGCCCAAACCATGTCAGACTATGAAAACCAAATGCTTCGTGACGCTAGCTTGAGCATTATTCGTGCCCTCAAAATTGAAGGTGGATGTAATGTTCAACTAGCCCTTGATCCGCACAGCTTCAAGTACTATGTCATCGAAGTAAACCCCCGTGTATCACGTTCGTCAGCCCTTGCTTCTAAGGCGACGGGTTACCCGATTGCCAAATTGGCTGCCAAGATTGCCGTCGGTTTAACCCTTGATGAGGTTATCAACCCAGTTACAGGTTCAACCTACGCTATGTTTGAACCAGCCCTGGACTATGTCGTTGCCAAGATTCCACGTTTTCCATTTGACAAGTTTGAAAAGGGTGAGCGCCGTCTTGGTACCCAGATGAAGGCGACTGGAGAAGTCATGGCCATTGGTCGTAACATCGAGGAATCACTTCTCAAGGCATGTCGCTCTCTTGAAATTGGGGTTCACCACAATGAAATGCCTGAACTAGCAACCGTTTCTGATGATGCCTTGATTGAAAAGGTTGTGAAAGCCCAAGATGATCGTCTCTTCTACGTGTCAGAAGCCATTCGCCGTGGTTACACACCAGAGGAAATTGCTGAATTGACTAAGATTGATATCTTCTATCTGGATAAACTCTTGCATATCTTTGAAATCGAGCAAGAATTGGGTGCCCATCCACAAGATCTAGAAGTCTTAAAAACAGCTAAACTTAATGGTTTCTCAGACCGTAAGATTGCTGAACTCTGGAAAACGACAGCTGACCAAGTTCGCCAGCTTCGCTTGGAAAACAAGATTGTTCCAGTCTACAAGATGGTCGATACCTGTGCGGCAGAATTTGACTCTGAAACACCATACTTCTATTCAACCTATGGTTGGGAAAATGAGTCTATCAAGTCTGATAAGGAATCTGTGCTTGTCTTAGGTTCAGGTCCAATCCGTATCGGACAAGGGGTTGAGTTTGACTACGCAACCGTTCACTCTGTTAAGGCGATTCAGGCTGCTGGCTACGAAGCAATCATCATGAACTCAAACCCAGAGACTGTTTCAACGGACTTCTCTGTGTCTGACAAGCTTTACTTTGAACCATTGACGTTTGAAGATGTCATGAATGTCATTGACCTTGAGCAACCAAAAGGCGTCATCGTTCAGTTCGGTGGTCAAACAGCTATCAACCTTGCAGAGCCCTTGGCAAAAGCAGGAGTGACCATTCTTGGTACACAAGTTGCTGACCTAGACCGTGCGGAAGACCGCGACCTCTTTGAGCAAGCCCTCAAAGATTTAGATATTCCGCAGCCACCAGGACAAACAGCTACCAACGAAGAAGAAGCAGTGCTGGCAGCTCGCAAGATTGGTTTCCCAGTCTTAGTTCGTCCTTCTTATGTCTTGGGTGGACGCGCCATGGAAATCGTTGAAAATGAGGAAGACCTACGCTCTTACATGCGTACGGCTGTTAAGGCTAGTCCTGACCACCCAGTTCTTGTTGACTATTACATCGTTGGGCAAGAGTGCGAAGTTGATGCCATTTCAGACGGAGAAAATGTCCTTATTCCTGGTATCATGGAGCATATCGAACGTGCCGGTGTTCACTCAGGTGACTCAATGGCCGTTTACCCACCACAAACCTTGTCGCAAAAGGTGCAAGAAACCATCGCAGACTACACCAAACGTCTAGCAATTGGCCTTAACTGTCTTGGGATGATGAACATCCAGTTTGTCATCAAGGATGAAAAAGTCTACGTTATTGAGGTCAATCCACGTGCCAGCCGTACGGTGCCATTCCTTTCTAAGGTAACCAATATCCCTATGGCTCAGGTAGCGACTAAGCTAATTCTTGGTCAAAGTCTTGAAGAACTTGGCTACCAAGATGGACTTTATCCAGAAAGTACTCGCGTTCATATCAAGGCGCCTGTCTTCTCCTTTACGAAACTAGCTAAGGTAGATAGCTTGCTCGGGCCTGAAATGAAGTCAACAGGGGAAGTTATGGGTTCTGATACTACTTTGGAAAAAGCTCTCTACAAGGCCTTTGAAGCTTCCTACCTACACTTGCCAACCTTTGGAAATGTTGTCTTTACCATCGCTGATGATGCCAAAGATGAAGCCCTGGATTTGGCTCGTCGTTTCCAAAATATCGGTTATGGTATTCTCGCGACAGAAGGGACAGCAGCCTTCTTTGCTAGTCATGGACTTCAAGCTCAACCTGTTGGTAAGATTGGTGACGATGAACAGGATATCCCAAGCTTTGTTCGCAAAGGAAAAATCCAAGCGATTATCAATACTGTCGGAACCAAACGAACTGCTGACGAAGATGGTGAGCAAATTCGCCGTTCAGCCATTGAACACGGCGTGCCACTCTTTACAGCCCTAGATACTGCTAATGCCATGCTCAAAGTGCTAGAAAGTCGTAGTTTTGTCACAGAAGCAATCTAGTTGAGAAAGAATTTTCACAGTTTTAAAGCCAGCGTTTTCTACCGCTGGCTTTTGCAATACAGATACTGCTTATTTGAACTATCATTCTTTCCTTAAGAATCATTCTAAAATGTGATATAATAAGGGAGAATTGGAAATGGGAAACTATTTTCATTATATTTTTAAAAAATCCATTAAAAAAAGTAAAGACAGATTAGAAAGTGTAAAATTCCGATGTCTTCTTACAAAAAAGTCTCTCTTTCTGAGATCAACCAATCTATTGAAACTCCCAATAACAATCATTTTTGGCAAAATCTAAAAGCATTTTTAGGACCTGGAGCCCTTGTAGCAGTTGGTTATATGGATCCTGGAAACTGGATTACCAGCGTGGTTGGTGGTGCTTCCTATAAATATAGTCTCTTATTTGTTATTTTGATTTCATCCATCATTGCTATGCAGTTACAACAGATGGCTGGAAAGCTCGGTATCGTAACTAAGATGGACCTAGCTCAGGCAACAGCTCATCATGCTCCCCAATGGCTCCGCTATTGTCTTTGGGTGATTTTAGAATTAGCTTTAATGGCAACAGACTTAGCCGAGGTTTTAGGCTCAGCGATTGCCTTAAATCTTTTGTTTAAAATACCGATTATGGTCGCTATCCTCTTAACCGTTTTAGATGTATTTCTTTTGTTGTTGTTGATGAAATTTGGTTTCAAAAAAATTGAAGCCATTGTTACGACCCTTATTTTAAGCATATTAGCCATCTTTACCTATCTTGTGGCCTTATCCAATCCAAGTATTCAGGGTATTTTGGGTGGTTATTTACCGACTCCGACATTATTTGAAACACCATTGCCAGGTCATGAAAGCCAATTGACCTTGGCTCTAGGAATTGTGGGAGCGACAGTCATGCCCCATAATCTCTATCTTCATTCATCATTATCGCAAACAAGGAAAATCAATCACAAAGATAAGAAGGATGTTCGAAAAGCCGTGCGTTTTATGACCTGGGATTCAAATCTTCAGTTGTCCCTAGCCTTTATTGTCAATTCCTTGCTTCTTATTTTAGGGGCATCTCTCTTTTTTGGTCATGCATCTGAAATTTCGGCATTCTCCCAAATGTACAATGCTTTACAGGATTCGACAATAGCAGGAGCGATAGCCAGCTCAACTCTGTCAACTTTATTTGCCCTTGCCCTCTTAGCAAGTGGTCAAAATTCGACCATTACAGGTACTTTAACAGGACAGATTGTCATGGAAGGTTTCTTGCATCTGAAATTGCCTCAGTGGATTATTCGTATCGGTACCCGTATTTTTGCCTTGCTTCCTGTGATTATTGTTGCCGTCTTGTTTGGACATCAAGAAAAAACTTTGGATCAGTTATTGGTCTATTCACAGGTCTTTCTGTCAATCGCTCTTCCGTTTTCAATTTTCCCCTTAATCTATCTGACCTCTAAGAAGTCACTGATGGGAGAATTCACCAATGCCAAGTGGAATACAATCCTAGGTTACGCAGTTTCCATTATCTTAACCATTCTCAATGTCAAGCTTCTTTTCGATATTTTTTAAACCCGTTTGAAATCAATTATAGTGTCAGCGTGAAGGTTGACAAATAGAAAGTAGTAGAAAAAGAAGTACAAAAAAAGAACAGTGGTAACTGTTCTTTTTTTGATTATTTGAGACCGTATTTTACAAAGATATACTCTATAGTGTTTAAATCCTTATTAAATCAACGTTTCTAAAAGGGATATAGCTGTAAAATATTATATATATACCGTATTGTTAAACCAAGACGGTACCAAAAAGGTACCAAAAATTAAGGTTTCGGAGCTTATAAAATAAAGAAAGATGTCTCAGGTGTTTGAGATTTTTTTTTGGCAAGAAAAAACTCTTGAATATAATCCAAGAGTGAAACAAATAGGACCAGTGGTGGCACGGGTTCTTTACAGCCTAAAGCTGAAGGCAGTACCTCACCTGTACTTGAAAAAAGTACCTTTGAGCAAACTGTTACCAGTCACCCGACAAACATCCTATCCTTAGTTATAGTTTAGGATAAATAAGAGAGAATGTCAATAATAATTTTTATTAACTAATATAATTTATCTTAAAAATCGTCGTAGCGCTTTAGTTGACTGTCGTACTGAGCGATCAAGAAAGCGTAATGCAGAAAATGCAAGCATCCAACCAAATAGTGTTTTTCTCATAGCGTTACCTCCTCACTAAATAGTCAACCACAGCTTATTTTTTAGCTGCGATTCCCTCGACGGTCTTCTTTTTGAAAAAATCGATTTTTTCAATCGGAGTCATATTGCGATATGTTTTGATAAAATCACGATAAACCAGGTACTTTTTTTCAGGGTCAAGTAAGTCAATAAAGAGTTTAATAACTCCAGTTTTAAAGCTATCAATATCCTCAATAACAAGAAGAATATAAGGTGATTTTTGTATTAGATGGATGTTATAGTTATCCTTGAGGCGAATTTCTAAAACATTGATAGCCAGGGCATTTGACCAAAACGATTCTCCCTGTTCATCTGAAGTAAAATAAGGCTCAATAATGCTGAGTGGATAGGCTGATGGTATATAGTTCCCAGTGATTTCCTTAAAAACTGACTGTAGGAAACCCAGTAATATTTTTCCGGAAAATGTACCGGGTTGTTTAATTTTGTGTACTAAAGGTTTGTTAATATTGTTCATCTTTTTCTCCTTGTTCATTTATTCCATGGTTCTCTTGACAACAAGTAACCTAGTCTTTTTTAGCCTTTGGCAATCGGTCGTCAGCTTTTCAGCCTGACGACTCGACTGACTTTAGTCTAAAGTCGACTAGCTTGTTATCAAGAGACTTTCACGGCATAAAGTGCTTAAAATATATTTTTTTCAATCATATTTTTAACACTTCGAGCGACTGACATAATGGTTATTCTTGGTGGACGTATTTGATTTATGACATGTAACATTCTGCTGAATTCTTTAGGATGCATGTAATTTCTTGCTGTTTTGCGCCAAAGTGCAAGTTTTTTATTTACGGCATTTAATTGCTCACCTAATCGTTTTATACTTTCATTGAGTTTTTTATTTGCGTGTTTTAGTTTATCGACTTCTGATTTTAGCGTACGATTTTCAGACAATATATGATCACTCTTCATCAGTTCTTTAGCTAAGTTATTCTGTTTAGAAAGTGATTGCTGTAATTGATGTTCAAGTTTGCTGTTTTCGTGCCTTAGCCTATTATTATCTAGGGCATTTTGGGAGGCTGTATGAAAGAGTCTGTCATAGGTTGCTTTATCCATTTTTAGTTTTCCGTCAAATGTACGTCTGACTAATTTGTCTTTTTTCATTTCTTCAATCTGTAAAGGTTGAATAGACTCCAAAATAGCTATATCATCTAGTAAAGCATCTTTCTCTTTTTCGTGTTGCTTGATTTTTTCAGTAGCTTGCTTTTCCTGTTTTTCTAGTTGCTTTAGTTTTTCGGCTTTATCAACTATCTTTTTATCAGTATCATCTAGTAAGCGTTGCTTTTCTTTAAATTCTGCTGTTTCGAGGTGTTTCTTCTTGCTATCAGACTCCCCACGTTGCAAATTATATCCATGTTCGTTCAGGTATCTAGGAAATGCCTCCTGGATCTCTTTCAGTTGGTCACGACTGCCAAATAATGATTTAGAGCTTAACTTGCCATTTTGCATAGGCACAAGTCCTAAGTGCATATGTGGCGTACTCTCGTCAAGATGTACCATAGCATAAGCGATATTACTATTACCGTATCTTTCAGCAAAGAAATTTTTTGCTGTTTCAAAAAAATTCTTAATCTGATCTGGACTCATATTTTCAAAAAATGCCTTATCTGATGTAATAATCCATTCATTGCACAAAACGGCATCTTTACGTAGAGCACGTTTGGAAATTTTATTATCGTTGATGTATTGTTTAATCTGCCTATCGTATGGGATAGAGCGGTCACGGTCGGTTAATTCATAGTTTAGGTGAGTTTTTTCTGGGTCAATATCCTTGTTCGAGTGATTTTCAAAAATTCGTTCATTGTGACGATAGGCACCACCAAGATTTCCAGATTTCATTTTTTGCATCCTAGCTACTGCGTAACTCATAGCTTGTTCTCCTTTCTCGGCTCAAAGGGTCGCCGAGCTGGTGGCGGAAGATTGCCACCAGGACTAAGTGACCCATAGGGTAGATTTTTTCCTGAAGGATCGGCACGACTTCCATGTAAAGTGTAACGCACTACACTTTACTCCGTAAATGTGCGTTCTCCGAAGGGTCTTGCAGACGGCACATCGCTCCGAATACAGGAGCGACATCGAACCACCTCTCGAGCCACAAGAGGAGTTTCGACTATACTCGCCGAAGCGAGTAGGGCACTCTATCAGTGCCCCAGGGTCGGACGCTTCGCATTGTCCGACAAATGCCGTCAGAAGACGGCAAAGGCTAAAGCTACAAGGAAAGCTATAGATACAGTAGTGAGTGCAATCATTAAGTAAAATCGATGTTGTTCCAATCGTTCAGCATAATCTGCCCAAGCTTTTAAATTTTGTTGCTCACTCTTCCTATAGCCTTTCAATAGTTGCAAATCTTGTTCTAGTTGTTTGCCTTGTTCTTTAGCCTCCTCTAATTCTTTCTCAAGTTTAATCACATCATTTTCAAAATGATAATCTTCAAGTATTCTAATGCCTATTAAATCAAGGTTTTCAACCTTTTGGTTGTCTAGGTATAAATGACCTTTCAACCTCTCTTTATATTTTGGAGATCGTATCCGTTTATAGATGGATTGACTACTAACTCCCAGGCTATCAGCGTAGTCTTTTATTCTCATTTTAGGCCTCGTAACTCCTTGTTAATACTGGATTTTCAACCAAATGGTTGAAAGCTATTTTTTGTTTCTCTTCCCCCATAATAAGCAAGCTGTTTTTCTAATATTGGTCGTTCATGTTTTAATAAATCTTTCATCAATTTCAGATAGTCAATATCAGATGTTTTATAGGTCTGTAAAAGTTTCTTGTATTTTGTACGTGTGTTTTTACTGACTTTGTTCCAGATTCCTTTATCACGAGTAAGGGCAAGTAAGTAAAGTTGAGCCTCTATGCCTAAACCTTCAAAGTTAAACGGTTTAAAGATAACAGAGTCAATGACTTCAAATATTTCTTCAACCGAGCGACTGCGGAGCTGAAATTCTAAGCGCCACCAATGCTGGAACTGCTGGGCAAATTTCTTGTCTTCATCAGAGCCATTTTCTAATTGTTCAACTTTTTTGTTATAGAGTCTGATTTGCTTTTCTGACCTGGAGGCGCCTAGATATTTAGTTTCTAGTTTTCCATTCTGGTCTCTCCATTCTTTGGTAGCAGTAGGGCGGCCTTTCTTTTCAAGAATAAACTCACTACAATCAACTTCAAATATATCAAAAGCTAAATCGACTCGAGAGATTGCAATATCTTCAAGATATGGTATAATTGTATCTAAGATATTAATATCAATCTGTCGGAGTTTATTGGGGTTAAACTCTATCCTGAAAGGGCGAGCATTAAAGGCTTGTCCTTTTAATTTGTCGTAGTCTAGGAGGAGTCTAACGTGACTTCCGTCCCGAGTGATTGCTCTAAACATATCAGTCATTGCAGTCTGGACGATAATGGCTGTATGACTTTCTATCAAACTTTTGAGATCAAGGAGTTTGATAGGTTTGATATAAGCTGTAATAGTGATGTTGTCCAAGCTAACTTTTAATTCCAAATCAACCTCCTTTCTTGTAGAGGTCGCCTATCGGCGCCTCTTTTTTGTCTGCGCAAAGACCTCCGTAAAATGACATTCTTGGGGGAGCAACCCCAAGCCGACTTCGTCGGACTATTTTCATTTTGCTACGGTCAAACTTGCCAAAAAATGGGTGCAGTAAAATCCCACGAAATGGGAACATAGCGGGCTGTTAGAGGGGCCCGCGTTATAAATTTTGAGAAAGCTCAAAAATTTAGTCTCAAAATACCATTTACAAAATATTTTCATGGTCATTTTCAAAACTGTTTTAGGACTAGAAATTTTGTAGATCTGAAACAGATTTTTGAAAAAGGTCAACTCTTTCAATCAAAAATATTTCTAGGATTTTTTCGATGATATCTTCAGGGGGAATCTGCTTGTTTTTCTTGTATTTAAAGAATCGATCTTTAGCTTTTTTCATTTCTCCTAAATCATCAGAAACATCAGCAAATAGCAACTTGTGCAATTCAAACCAAGGCAACTCAGATTGTTTACGGACAATCTCAAAATTTCTCCAAAAACGTCTATCTTCATCTAGCTTTTCAAATTTCCTAAATAAATTCTCTCGTTCTGCTTTACGGTATTCTTTTGGCAAGAGTGTCCCAACATATTCTGCAGTCATGTTCGAATAGATGGCTTCTTTTGTTACAACAATGGGGAGTTTTAAGGAACTATCAACGTCTTTCAAAATCTTTCTAACAAATTGACTAAGTGTAATTTGTGTATTTAATTTATACTTCAACATCTTAGTACTTAACAGTTCAAATATATCAGTTGACCTAAAAAGCCATTCCATCAGCGTTTTAGTATCTATATCTTTACTTGAGAATACTTGATATTCAAGCTGATAGCTATCCAATCGTGACTGGATGGCCTGATTAAGTGCTGTATCTTTTCCAAAGTAAACCTTTATCATATTTACACCTCGTTAATATAAGTCATGTATGGTAAGTTATGGTTATAATAGCTTGTATTCCATTGCCGTTCACGTTCAATTAAGTTGACAGATTCCAAGCGTTGTAAAACAGCGACCATAGTCGTTCTGGCGCAGGAAAATTTTTTTGCTAGATCCTCAATTCTATATGCTAGGTAAATATTTCCTTCATCATCTACCCAACCTTTCTCTATTGCCTCTTCTTGTTTGTTTCTTAGCACAGAATAGACAATAACATCAAGGGGTACCAAATCCTTATAGAAATCGTCTTGAAATAATACTTTAGGTATTAAGTAATAATCATCACCGTAATCCATATATCTCACCTTTCATATTGTTGTAGCCATTGTGCTACCTTGTGTTTATCGTATAAGGTCACTCCGTCAATGACCATGTGGGGCATGCCTTCACGTTGCCATTTGACAACGGTAGTAGTGGATACATCAAGCCAACGGCACAAGCCTGCCATACGAACCATAGGTTTATAGAGTTCCTGGTCCTCAAGGGCTTTTTCAATAGCTTTCTGAAGCATGTTATCGTAGCGAGCAAGCAACTTCTTTTCTGTTGCTTTTGGGAGGTGGATGGTAAAATTTTCTGTCATATTCTGACCCCTTTCTTAATTTTATAAGCTCCGAAGTTATTTTATAACTATTATTTTAAGTTAAAAAATAACTTATGTCAAGAAAAAAGTTATTTTTTAATTATTTGTGTTATAATTTTAAATATAAAATGTCAGAAAGGTATAAAATGAGCAATAGACTAAAAGTTTTAAGAAAAGAAAAAGGACTGACTCAAGCTGACTTAGCAAAAGTTTTGAATACTAACCAGTCTCAATATGGAAAATACGAAAATGGAAAAACAAATCTTAGTATAGAAAATGCAAAAATCCTTGCAGAATACTTCGGGGTGTCTATCCCTTACTTGCTGGGGATTGATGATAACCCTGTATTAGTCAATCCAGGTTCAACCAAAGAAATTTTTAAAGGCTTCGCCAAAGTGCTTCAGGGAAAAAGTACGATTGAAAATAAAATCACTCAATGGACTCCTTTTGGAGAAGATCTTGCTATTATACTTGCAGAGCTCAATCAATCAGAGGCATTGTCTGATTACATTGATTTTCTAGCAAGTAAAAAAGGCTTTAACCCTGTTTTGGTTAAAGCTATTAAAGAATTTATAGCTGATGAGAAACAAGGCCTTATCCCTTTCCTGATTAACAAATCAGGAGCAGAAGACTCCCCTTATCATTATGTCTGGGAGGCATGGGTAGAGACTCCTGAATACAAGAGACGGCAAGAAGAGAAAAAGCGTAATAAATAACTGACAATCATGATTTCTTTATTTTATAAGCTCCGAAACCTTAAAAAATAAAGGAGAAATTAGAATGTCTATTATTAAATATAAGGCTAAAAAGTCTAAATCAGGGTATCTTTATAAGGTCAGAATCTACAGGGTGATTGATGGCAAACGTCAGGACTTCTTTAAAAGCGGTTTTAAGAGCCTTAGAGAGGCTAGACAATATGAAGCTATGATTTACCACAAAAAAGCGTCAGGAGACCTCTCAGGGCTACTGAGAGTCTCTGAGAGACGTTTTGATGAAGTTTTTGAAGAATGGTTCAAAACGTATCAAAACACAGTAGAGAGGACGACAAGCGTCCGTACAGATGATTTGTTTAGAATCCATATCTTGCCAGTTCTTGGAAAGATGAAAATTTCCAAAATTACTCCTTGGCACTGCCAAGACTTTATTACCGAAAAAGGTCAGACTTTTAGAAATATCAAACAGGTAAAATCTTATACTAGCCAAGTGTTTGATTTTGCTTTGAAAATGAAATTGATTACAGACAACCCAATGAAGCAAACGATACTCCCAAAAAGAGAGCGGAAGAAGTCAGATAACTTCTTTAGCGTTGAGGAGTTGCATGAGTTTTTAGCTATTATTAAGGCAGAAGAGCCTTATAAAAACTATGCCTTATTTCGTTTGTTGGCCTATAGTGGCTTAAGGAAAGGGGAGCTGTATTCTTTGAGGTGGTCTGATATTGATTTTGATAATCAATTACTTTCTATCAGCAAAAATCTAGGTAGAATCAAAGGGAAAGCAGTTGAGAAAAGCACTAAAAACAGGTTTTCCATACGGCAAATCCCTTTAGATACTGAGACAGTCTCGATTTTGAAAGAGTGGAAACAAAAGAGCAGAAGAGAAAAGGGGCAACTGTCAGTTACCCCATTGATTGATAGTGATTACATGTTTACGTTTGTTGGCCGAGATGGAAAGATAGAGCCTTTATACCAGGACTATATCAATAGTGTTCTGAAGCGCATTATTAGGAAACATGGCTTGAAGAAGATAACTCCTCATGGTTTCAGACATACTCATGCTACCTTGATGATTGAAACGGGTGTAGATCCTGTTAATGCAGCCAAAAGGTTAGGTCATGCAAGTAGTCAGATGACCCTGGATACTTATAGCCATTCTACAGTAGCAGGAGAGAAGAAAGCTATCACAAAATTTGTAGATTACCTGGATAGTGCAAAAGGTTAGTTTTCCAAGACGGTACCAAAAACGGTACTAAAAATAAAAAAAGCCAATTCCAATTTCTTGGAAAAGGCTTTGTATCAACGTTTTTAAGCAATAAATGCGGTTGATTATTTGAGACCGTATTTTTTGTTGAAACGATCCACGCGTCCATCTGCTTGAGTGAACTTTTGACGTCCAGTGTAGAATGGGTGTGAGTCTGATGAAATTTCCACACGGATCAATGGGTAAGTTTCGCCTTCGAACTCAACAGTTTCGTTAGAGCGTTTAGTTGAACCGCTAAGGAATTTGTAACCAGTAGTTGTGTCCATGAAGACAACTGGGCGATATTCTGGATGGATATCTTTTTTCATTTTGCAATATTTCCTTTCTGCCATGGTCTCTTTGCGAGCCATAGATTGTTACCATACTAGTCTATCAGATTCTGATAAGTTTGGCAAGTCTTTTCCCTGATTTTATTAAAAATCTTGATAAAAAATCACTCCAGTGTTTACTGGAGTGACGGTAGAAGAATGATTAGTTCTCTTGATTTGGAGCTTTTTCTTCTTGTTGATTTTTTACTTCTGTTTCTTTTACTGGTTCTACGTTTTCTGCTGCTGATTCAGCTTCTTTTTCAGATTCAGTAGCTTCTGTTTCTGTTGATTCTGTTACAGTTTCAGCTTCAGCCTCTGTTTCTGTTGGTTCGGCTACTGGCTCAGCTTCTGTTTTTGTTTCAGATTCAGTAGTTTCTTCTTTTACTGGTTCTGCGTTTTCTGCTGCTGATTCAGCTTCTACATTAGCTGGTTCCTTAGCTTCTTCTTTTTGCTCGGTTTCCTCTTTAACAGTCTCTGTTTTTTCAGCAGTAGTTTCTTCTTTTTTACGTTCTTGAGATTCTTTTTTGATTTCTTCGACTGCAGTTTTAACGGTAGAGCTTGTTACACGTCCGACAGTTTGAGCAAAATCTTTACCAGACTCAGCTAATTCAGTAAATGACTCTTTTGTAATTTTACCACCTGACATTGCCAAGAGACCAGTTACAACTAGTGCAATGCTAGCAAGAATAGCTAAAATCAAACCAAAGCCGATTGAAATGCCGTATCCACCAAAGTTAGACATGTATTTATTTACATTAAAGAGACTATTTAGTGTGACAAGAGTTGCAATTGCACCCGCAACAATGACACCAATTGAGAACCCTTTAGGCATTGCTTTATTCATATTATTCAAGCAAGCAAGAACAATAGACACAATAGCTGCGATAATGACAAACCACCCATCTCCTTGGTAACCATTCACACTATAGGACCCAAAAGAACCTGCATTTAAACTAGCCCATGGCAAGAGTGAACCAAGGATGGCTACTCCAGCAGAAATGAGAATATACAAACGATTTTTTTCCATTATTATGTCTCCTTTTATTCAGTTTGATTTATTATACCATAAACTGAGGTACAAAGAAACCGTATATTTTAAGAATCTAGCATATAAAAGGCCAAGAAAATTCTTTCTTAGCCTTGGTGAATCTGTAGAACTTCTTTCAGCTCTTGGTATATTTGTTCGTTTTCTTCTAGATTATAGGAATTAGCGCCACTGGCTAATGGATGCCCTCCACCGTCATGTCGTTTGGCAATTTCATTGATAGGAGTGATTTTACTGCGCATTCGCACGCGGAAGTGGCCATCAGTTTGTTCAACAAAGATAGCCCAAGCCTTAACGGTATCGATTCGGCCAGGTGCTCCGACAATTGCCGCTGTTTCAGCATCCGTAACCTTATATTTTTCCAAGATGTCTTGAGTAAGCAGAACGCGTGCAGCCCCGTCTTCATCAACTTCTAAATGATCATAGACAAAGCCTTGCAGTTTTGCAATCTTGAAGCTCATGGTATCCATTTGACGAGACAATCCAGCAAAGTCAAAATCAATTTCTCGGAGCTGGCCAGCTATTCTAAAGGTACGAGCACTAGTTGAAGGGTAGAGAAAACGCCCTGTGTCCCCGACAATTCCTGCATAGAGAAGTCGTGCCGCTTCACTAGACAAAGTTAGCTGATTTTCTTGAGCAAATAATGCAATCATCTCACTGGCACTGCTTGAACTTGTATCCACCCAAGATAGGTCACCATAGATATCATCATTTGGATGGTGATCGATTTTGATGGTGAAAGCAGCTTGTTCGTAGCGTTTATCATCGATACGAGGGCGATTCGCTGTATCACAAATAATAGCAAGAGCTCCTTGGTAGTCACTGTCTTGGACAGTATCCATTTCTGCCATCCATGTCAAAGTCGGTTCATTATAGCCGACAGCTTTGATGGTCTTTTCAGGAAAATGGTGTGTGAGAAGAGCTTTCAAGCCCACTTGACTCCCTAAGGCATCAGGATCTGGTTTCATATGACGGTGAATGATAATGGTATCGTATTCTTTGATTTTCTCTAAAATTTGCTGGCAAATTTCCATAAATAACCTCAATTCTTTCTCATTTCATTGTAGCACAAGAATTTTTATTTTTAAAATGAAAAAGATATGATATAATGGAGAAAGATAAATTGAGGAGGACGATATGGCATTAGCAAAAATTGTATTTGCCAGTATGACCGGTAATACCGAAGAAATTGCAGATATTGTGGCAGATAAATTGCGTGACTTGGGCTTGGATGTTGATGTTGATGAATGTACGACTGTTGACGCTTCAGACTTCTTGGAAGCAGATATCGCAATCGTTGCGACTTACACCTACGGAGATGGAGAATTGCCAGATGAGATGATGGACTTCTACGAAGACCTAGCTGATCTCAACTTGAATGGCAAAATCTACGGAGTGGTCGGTTCAGGAGATACCTTCTACGACGAATTCTGTAAGGCTGTCGATGACTTTGATCGTGTATTTGTAGCGACAGGAGCAGAAAAAGGTTCAGAGTGTGTTAAAGTGGACCTCTCTGCCGAAGAAGAGGACATCGAACGTTTGGAACAATTCGCAGAAGAATTGGCTGCAAAAGTAGGATAAGAATCAAGCTGCGCTGACTGGAAGAAGTCAGTGCGTTTTTTTATTAGTTTTTTTGGGATTTTACTAGCCTATTTAGAGGCTTTTTGATACAATAATTCAAATAAAGGAGGAGACTGTATGAATTTAGATATTATTCGCCAAGAAATTGATCAAATCGACGACCAAATCGTCAAGCTCCTAGAAGAACGGATGCATTTGGTTGAGGGAGTAGTTGCCTATAAGAAAGCCTCAGGAAAACCTATTTTAGATACCAAGCGAGAAGAAATCATTTTTGAGAAAGTCAAAAATCGAGTAGAAGATAAGCGCTATCAGGAGACCATTGTTGCGACTTTTTCAGACATTCTCAAACGTTCGCGTGATTATCAGGATCAAAACATCAAATGAAAAAAGAACAATTTTATCCGCTCGGGATTTTTCTGGCTGCTATGTTGGGAGGCCTTGTCCGCTACCTGGTTTCTACTTGGTTACCAGCCAGTCCCGACTTTCCTTGGGGTACCCTCCTTGTCAACTATCTGGGTATTTTCTGCTTAGTCTATCTGGTGAAAGGTTATCTGGTTTATAAGGGAAGCAGTAAAGGTTTGGTTTTGGCGCTGGGTACAGGATTTTGTGGTGGGCTAACAACCTTTTCTAGTCTAATGCTTGATGCCGTGAAACTGCTTGATACCGGGCGTTATCTTAGTTTAGGCATCTACTTATTTTTGAGCATTGGTGGAGGTCTGCTCTTGGCTTATGTTCTAGGGAGGAAGAAATGGTAATCGTTTATCTTGCAATCGCCTGCGGGTTCGGAGCCTTGGTTCGTTATTTCTTTTCCCGCTATAATCAAGCTTCTAAATTGCCTTTAGGAACTCTCATAGCCAATCTCCTCGGTTGTTTTTTGATTGGCTTGCTCTACAATCATGTGGAGTCCAAGGAAATCTATGCCATCCTAGCGACAGGTTTTTGTGGAGGGTTAACGACCTTTTCAACCTTGAATGATGAGCTGCAAAAACTGTTAAGTGACAAGAAGGTATTTTATAGCTATTTTCTCTTAACTTACCTAGGCGGTTTTCTAGCGATTTTTTTAGGAATTCTGCTATAAATTTCTTTACTTTTAGGTGGAAATTTGGTAAACTGTATCTTGTGTGTAATGGACGCACAAAAATACAGTTTATCCGCTGAGGAAGGTTCCTCAAGATTGACAAAGATAGGAGAATAAAATGAATCCATTAATCCAAAGCTTGACTGAAGGTCAACTTCGTACAGATATCCCATCATTCCGTCCTGGTGACACTGTTCGTGTACACGCGAAAGTTGTCGAAGGTAACCGTGAACGTATCCAGATTTTTGAAGGTGTTGTTATCGCACGTAAAGGTGCGGGCATCTCAGAAAACTACACAGTTCGTAAAATCTCTAATGGTGTAGGTGTTGAGCGTATCTTCCCAATCCACACTCCACGTGTTGAAAAGATCGAAGTTGTTCGTTACGGTAAAGTACGTCGTGCGAAACTGTACTACTTGCGTGCTCTTCAAGGTAAAGCGGCTCGTATCAAAGAAATCCGTCGTTAATTCGACTAAAAACTCTGCTCATTCAGCAGGGTTTTTCTCTAGCTCCCTTAGTTCAATGGATATAACAACTCCCTCCTAAGGAGTAGTTGCAGGTTCGATTCCTGCAGGGGGCAGTAAACGAGTAATTTTAAACAGAAATTACTCAAGTTAAAATAGAACTCCAAAAGCGTGAGATCACGCTTTTTTGTTTTTTATCAATGATGAAAACGGGAGAATTTGCATATAATTATAAAAAGACAGGATATTTTAGTTAATTGCATATAATGATTTGATTTTTTAGAAAGTAAGGAGTAAAATTTAATTAATATTATAATGAGTTAGGAGTTTGACTATGAACGGTTTAGTTTTAGGATTGGATATTGGTATTGCATCCGTAGGAGTGGGAATTCTAGAAAAAAATTCTGGAAAGATTATTCATGTGAATTCACGACTTTTTCCAGCTGCAACAGCTGATAATAATGTTGAAAGAAGAAAAAATAGACAGGCTAGACGATTAAATCGTCGGAAAAAACATCGTGGTGTTCGCTTCCAAGATTTATTTGAAGACTATGGTTTGTTAACTGATTTTTCTAAGGTATCCATTAATCTTAATCCATATCGACTTCGTGTAGATGGCTTGAATCAGCAACTAACGAATGAAGAACTGTTCATAGCTTTAAAGAACATTGTTAAGAGACGTGGTATTAGCTATTTAGATGATGCTTCTGAGGATGGGGGTACAGTATCGTCTGATTATGGTAAGGCAGTTGAGGAAAATAGAAAATTACTTGCTGAACAAACACCAGGTCAAATCCAACTAGAGCGTTTTGAAAAATATGGTCAATTAAGGGGAGATTTTACTGTTAAAGAAAATGGTGAGAAATGCCGATTGATCAATGTTTTTTCAACATCTGCGTATAAAAAGGAAGCTGAAAGAATTCTTAGAAAACAGCAGGAATTCAATAGTAAAATTACGGATGAGTTTATCGAGGATTATCTAAAAATCCTTACAGGGAAAAGAAAATATTATCATGGACCAGGAAATGAAAAATCTCGGACGGATTATGGACGTTTTCGAACAGATGGTACTACCTTAGATAATATTTTTGGTGTTTTAATCGGTAAATGTACATTTTATCCTGAGGAATACAGAGCTTCTAAAGCTTCCTATACTGCTCAAGAGTTTAACTTACTAAATGATTTAAATAATTTAACAGTTCCTACAGAAACAAAGAAACTTAGTGAGGAACAAAAGAAAACAATCATTGAATATGCGAAATTAGCGAAAACATTAGGAGCCTCAACCTTATTGAAGTACATTGCTAAAATGATTGATGCTTCAGTAGATCAGATACGTGGTTATCGAGTTGATTTAAACAATAAACCTGAAATGCATACTTTTGAAGTCTATCGAAAAATGCAATCGCTAGAAACAATTTCAGTTGGGGAATTGTCTAGAAATGTTCTAGATGAGCTTGCCCATATTTTAACTCTAAATACTGAACGAGAAGGTATAGAAGAAGCAATTAACTCGAAGTTAATGGGTGTATTTAGTCAAGATCAAGTACTTGAATTAGTTCAATTTAGAAAAAATAATAGCAGTCTATTTAGTAAGGGATGGCATAATTTTTCTCTTAAACTCATGATGGAGTTGATACCAGAACTTTATGAAACTTCAGAAGAGCAAATGACAATTCTCACACGATTGGGGAAACAAAAATCTAAAGAGACTTCAAAACGAACTAAGTATATTGATGAAAAAGAAGTAACAGAAGAAATCTATAACCCTGTAGTAGCAAAATCTGTCAGACAAGCTATAAAAATAATCAACGAAGCAACTAAAAAACATGGTATCTTTGATAATATCGTTATCGAAATGGCGCGTGAAAATAACGAAGAAGACGCTAAGAAAGATTATATAAAACGTCAAAAGGCAAACCAAGATGAGAAAAATGCAGCTATGGAAAAAGCGGCGTTTCAATACAATGGGAAAAAAGAGTTACCAGATAGTATTTTTCATGGCCATAAGGAATTGGTTACTAAGATCCGTTTATGGCATCAACAGGGAGAAAAATGTCTTTATACTGGGAAGAACATTCCAATTTCAGATTTAATTCACAATCAGTATAAGTACGAAATTGACCATATTTTACCTCTTTCTTTATCGTTTGATGATAGTCTATCTAATAAAGTATTGGTTCTAGCTACAGCAAACCAGGAGAAGGGGCAGCGAACACCGTTTCAGGCTTTAGATAGTATGGATGATGCTTGGTCCTACCGTGAGTTTAAATCTTATGTAAAAGAGTCTAAATTATTAGGTAATAAAAAGAAAGATTACCTTTTAATGGAAGAAGATATTAGTAAAATTGAGGTGAAGCAGAAGTTTATCGAACGAAATTTGGTTGATACTCGATATTCCTCTCGCGTTGTTTTAAATGCTCTACAAGATTTTTATAAAGCGCATAAATTCGATACAACTATTTCGGTGGTACGTGGACAATTTACCTCTCAGCTAAGAAGAAAGTGGGGACTTGAAAAATCTCGTGAAACCTATTACCACCATGCTGTGGATGCCTTAATTATTGCTGCTTCGAGTCAATTAAGGTTATGGAAAAAACAGAATAATCCTCTGATTACTTATAAAGAAGGGCAGTTTGTTGATTCAGAGACTGGAGAAATTATTCCATTGGCTGATGATGAATATAAAGAGTTAGTGTTTAAAGCGCCTTATGACCATTTTGTCGATACATTGCGTAGCAAGACGTTTGAGGATAGTATTCTATTTTCTTATCAAGTAGATTCAAAATTTAATCGAAAAATTTCAGATGCAACCATTTATGCAACAAGAAAAGCGAAATTGGATAAAGATAAATCTGAAGAAACTTATGTTTTAGGTAAGATTAAAGATATTTATAGCCAAGCAGGGTATGATGCTTTTATTAAAATTTACAATAAAGATAAGAGTAAATTCTTAATGTATCACAAAGATCCCCAGACGTTTGAAAAGGTAATTGAAGAGATTCTAAGAACTTATCCTTCAAAAAAATTTAACGAGAAGAATAAAGAAGTTCCTTGCAATCCTTTTGAGAAATACAAACAAGAAAATGGACCAATCCGGAAATATAGCAGAAAAGGTAATGGTCCAGAAATTAAAAGTCTTAAATACTATGATAATAAACTAGGTAATCACATTGATATCACACCAGATGGTAGTGATAATCAAGTTGTGCTTCAATCAATAGCCCCATGGCGTACAGACGTTTATTATAATCATAAAACAGGGAAATATGAATTACTTGGATTAAAGTATGCAGATTTGCAATTTGAAAAGGGTAGTGGTGCTTACTCTATATCCATTGAAAAGTACTTATCAATTAAGGATAGAGAAGGAGTGGACTCTCAGGCGGAATTTAAATTTACTCTTTATAAAAATGACTTAATTTTAATAAAAGATAATCAAACAAATGAAGAGCAATTTTTTAGATTTTTATCTAGAACTATGCCAAATGTAAAACATTATGTTGAATTGAAACCTTATGATAAAGCTAAATTTGATGGTGAGCAGCCATTGATAAGTTTATTTGGTAAAGTTGCAAAAGGAGGACAGTGTCTGAAAGGACTAAATAAGTCAAATATATCCATTTTTAAAGTAAAAACAGATGTTTTGGGTAAAAAACATATCATTAAAAAAGAGGGTGACGAACCAAAACTCAAATTTTAAAAAATATTTAAAAAAGAGTTGCAAACGCTTGTACAATGTATTATAATAGTAACCGTAAGGGACGCCTTACACAGTTACTTAAATCTTGCAGAAGCTACAAAGATAAGGCTTCATGCCGAATTCAACACCCTGTCATTTATGGCTGGGTGTTTTCGTTTTGTGAAAGAGGAAAATACGATGACTTGGAGAATTGTGCATGTCTGTCAGAGTGAAAAAATGCAATTGAAGTTAGATAATCTTCTGATTAAGAAAATGGGTCAAGACTATGTTATCCCACTGAGTGATATTTCGATAATTGTAGCAGAAGGAGGGGAGACTGTTGTAACTTTAAGGTTATTAAGTGCTTTAAGTAAGTATAATATTGCTTTAATTGTCTGTGATAATGAGCACTTGCCTACTGGAATTTATCATTCTCAAAATGGCCATTTTAGAGCCTATAAAAAATTACAGGAGCAATTATTGTGGACGCAGGAGCAAAAAGATAAATTATGGCAAATAGTAACCTATTTCAAAATAAACAATCAGCAAGATGTTCTTGCAATGTTTGAGAAAAATATTGATTGCATTCAATTATTAGCAGACTATAAAGATCATATTGAATATGGAGATAAAACCAATCGTGAAGGCCATGCTGCAAAAGTCTATTTTAACGAACTCTTTGGAAAAAAATTCGTACGTCTTACACAACAGGAAACGGATGTCATCAATGCTGGCCTAAATTATGGTTATGCAATCATGAGAGCGCAGATGGCACGTATTATTTCTGGGTATGGGTTAAATCCCTTAATAGGAATTTTTCATAAGAATGAATATAACCAATTTAACTTGGTTGATGACCTGATGGAACCTTTTCGGCAGATTGTCGATGTTTGGGTCTATCAAAATTTACGAGATGAAGAGTATTTGAAATACGAGTTTCGCTTGGCGCTAACAGATACATTAAATGCAAAGATTCGTTACGGTAAAGAAACGTGTTCTGTAACGGTAGCAATGGATAAGTATGTCAAAGGCTTTCTAAAATGTATCTCTGATAAGGATACTAGCAAATTTTACTGTCCAATGGTTTCGAGTGTAGAATGGAGCTAAAGAAATGAGGTATGAAGCATTGAGATTATTGTGTTTTTTTGATCTACCAATGGAAACAAATCAAGAAAAAAGAGTCTATCGTAATTTTCGAAAAGATTTAATTGCCAATGGTTTTGAAATGTTGCAGTTTTCTGTTTATTATAGGACCTGTCCTAATAGAAGTTTTGCTAGTAAATTCTATAAAAAATTAAGTCAGAGTAATTTACAGAGTGGGAATGTCCGTTTGCTTGCAGTGACTGAGAAACAATTTTCTGAAATGGTTTTAATCATTGGTGGAAAAACAAAGCAAGAAGAAGTAGTCAGTGATAATAAGTTGGTAGTTATATGAAAATGAACATTAGTCATCCATACAAGGATAAAATTTCATTAAGTTTTGGTCAATTTACTCAAATTGTAGGTCAAGATCAGCAATTAAAATACTATATTTGGCAGATACTATTATGGTATTTTGGAGGAAAAAAATATAGTGAGGAAGATTTAGTTCTATTTGAACAAAATGAGCCTAAAATACTAATAGACGATACAATGGTTTCCCGATCAGAATTCAGTGTTGTTCAAGTGTCCAATATCAATGATTTAATTGAACAAATGGAATATAAAAAAGGAACAGTAGCCTATGATTATATAAAGAAAAAGATTAATTCTATAGAGATAATGGAGCAAATTGAAAATATCAATGACAATCTAGATAGGATTTCACTTCTATTGAATCAGAAGTTGAATCTTCAATTAGATGACATTATCTATCATACCGAATCAAAATATTTTAATACGGATCAATTGATTCAAAAGAATTTTTTACCATACTTTGGAACCAATGATAAAAATATATCCTTTGAGTTTGTAGATAATAAGATAAAGTTTTTATTATTTCTTTCCATGTTAGAAGTTATGGCGACAAACAGTTCTGAAAAGTTTTTGCTTGTCTTACGAAATTTGGACGATTTTTTATCCTATAATGATTTTGTTGAATGTTGCGAGAAAATGGAGTTTCTGACTAATCATAGCGATTCATTATATATTGTTTCATTTCCTTCCAATGAAGGTTATCTTCATGTCACGAAAGAAGTTTTAGAAGAAATCAATATTGTTTCCGATTATGTTGATCATTTTTATTCTCTAGAATTTATGTATGATCGCTTTACCAATCAGTATCCAATAAATCAAATACCTGATGAACGAGAATTTTTAACTTCTTTAAGAAAAATTGGATCCTATTTATTTAGCTCGGACATTCTCCATATGAGTTTATCTGTAGAAGATCAAGTAGCATTAAAAATTTTGAATAATTTGTATCAGTACAAAATGAAAACAAAATTCCGTATTGAATCAATCAATCCAATGTTATTGAAATATTTGGAAGAATAGTATTGACGAGTGAGATTCAAGGCTTTATAATGTTTTTGAGGGAACAAAAATCAAAATTGACGAATTTGAGGTTTTTGTACTCTCAAGATTTAAGTAACTGTACAACTTCAACGAGATACATAGTAAAGCGGTAAGGTTTTTGTACTCTCAAGATTTAAGTAACTGTACAACGTTAGCTAGTTCAAATTGAATATCCGTTACGTTTTTGTACTCTCAAGATTTAAGTAACTGTACAACTTCTTACTATATATGGATGTTTTTGTAGTTGTTTTTGTACTCTCAAGATTTAAGTAACTGTACAACTGCGGATTTTTGACTTGGTTTGGAAGATCTGTTTTTGTACTCTCAAGATTTAAGTAACTGTACAACAATCTTCAATCCTATTGTAGACAAGGAAGAGTTTTTGTACTCTCAAGATTTAAGTAACTGTACAACTTGCAACCTATGTCACTCGTTTAATGAACAGTTTTTGTACTCTCAAGATTTAAGTAACTGTACAACTGGACGGATGCAAGAGTTAAACACTCTGCAGTTTTTGTACTCTCAAGATTTAAGTAACTGTACAACACACCTGCTAAGACAGCTATAATCCCATTTGTTTTTGTACTCTCAAGATTTAAGTAACTGTACAACACTACGAGGAGAATTACATGGCAAGAGAGCGTTTTTGTACTCTCAAGATTTAAGTAACTGTACAACCTTCTCCAAGAGCTCCCAGCTCTTCACAGAGTTTTTGTACTCTCAAGATTTAAGTAACTGTACAACTGATTTAGCTTATCATACCTTTACTATCTAGTTTTTGTACTCTCAAGATTTAAGTAACTGTACAACAGGGAAGGTGCATATTGCATACATTCCTAGGTTTTTGTACTCTCAAGATTTAAGTAACTGTACAACAACAATCGTAGTTCGAAATAATGATGACGTGTTTTTGTACTCTCAAGATTTAAGTAACTGTACAACTAACACCATAAGGAGGCTAGTATGGCAAACGTTTTTGTACTCTCAAGATTTAAGTAACTGTACAACAGTGCAGCCTAATTCTGGAGCTACGGATTAGTTTTTGTACTCTCAAGATTTAAGTAACTGTACAACCAGGTTCTACCTCCGGGACTGTTCCACCTAGTTTTTGTACTCTCAAGATTTAAGTAACTGTACAACCTGTGGCGTATCTATTCAAGCCGTAGATAAGTTTTTGTACTCTCAAGATTTAAGTAACTGTACAACATCCAAATTCGATGTGCCATTCAAAGCTGAGTTTTTGTACTCTCAAGATTTAAGTAACTGTACAACAACGCCGAGACACGAAACATTTAGGGTTTAGTTTTTGTACTCTCAAGATTTAAGTAACTGTACAACAAATATCGTAACCGTTATGACTTGATACGTGTTTTTGTACTCTCAAGATTTAAGTAACTGTACAACCACGAAATTCATATAAATTGTAAACCAATTGTTTTTGTACTCTCAAGATTTAAGTAACTGTACAACGATCTGAATTAGATCTAACTCAGTAATCGGAACGGGAACGCCCTCTTTAGTTTCTTAAGAATCAGCTCACCTGTATGGTATAATGTCATATAGTAGCGACCAGAGAGGAAGGGAGCGGAAGTGATGCTAGCTATTTTTATTGATTCTATAGGTGACAAGTCAGGGACCTATAAGTTGTTAAGAAGCCATTCATCCTTGCCTTTTTCTTTAATCCAATCTAGAATCAAAAATCATGACACGGTGATCGAAGTTGACATGTTAGATTTGGATGGATTAAGAAAGGTTCGAGAACTCATTCATGAGTTGAATGTCATTGGAACCAAGGTTACGATGAGGGATTCGACTGGTATTATCACCTTAGAAATAGTAAATAATCTTATTTCCACCTTTGAAGAGATTGTGGCTGAAAGAGAAGAACTGGATGCCCTGATGTTTGAGGAGGAAGAGTGAGTGCTACGTTTTCCAGTGGATTACCAAGTTAGTTTTTTAGTAATAGAAGGAAAATCGATGAATGATAATAGAAATTTATTGTGCTTCCTACAGGAGTTGTTATACGGTCTTGTAGATCTTGTCAGTGAGAAAGAATATCAGGAGTTTGTTGTAGAATCCTTAAAACTTTCTAAACAGGAACTTGATAAAGAGAGTGGTTTTTGTCCAGATATTTTATACAATCGACTGGAAAATATGGACGAGCTGGATATCTTGACATTTCAGGTGTTGGATAAGAAAACCAATCCACTAGTATGGAACTGTATCGCTAATTTCTTTGTCCTAGTTTGTCACTACTCATATATTGCTTCTGAGGAGGTTTACCTGCCACAAACGATTGAAAGTGCCGACGAGGACATACTTGAGGCTCTTTCTTCAAGTTACAAACAAATCCTAGCTGAAAATAGGGAGCTTATTTCACAAATAACTGGTCCAGAAATAGAAGGATATTTAAAGGATGAGCTCGTTAAAAACTATTTTGGTTCACTATTTTTATCAGATGAGAATGAATAGGCTATTCGTTCAAGTATAGATCAGGAGAGGATATGCTTACGAGTTATTTTATGTTGATTTTTGCTGAAGCAATTGTAAACCGTATGAAAACACGATACAATTCTCAAATTCGAACTGCCTTGGATGCATGTTGGAGTTTTTTGGAGAATAGAGATAAAAGGGGAGAGGAACTTTATCGCCTTTTAGATGATGGGACAGACTTCAGTGGAATATTTATCTACATGCAGTTAGATGAAAATGAAGCGAATGGTCTCTTGTGGGACAACATTAGTTATGCAATAGGTGTGACTGCTAAAGAAGCTTTTGAGTTTGAAAATAAGAAGGAGCTTCCTTCTCCCTTGGAAAACATTGAACCGGAACTACTTGATGTCTTTATTGATAATTTAAAAGAGATTAGCATGGATCTTTATCATCACGTCGAAACAGTAAAAATTTTCATCAATAAAAATCCATACCCATCAAGAGAATCTGCCCTAAAAGAACTAGATAGACTAGGATTACTTAGATGATTTGGCGAAAAATCAAAAAGAACACCCCGGAAGTTAGAGTTTCATCTCTACCTTTTGGGGTGTCGTTTATTTTTTATAGTTAAGCATTTTACAGTACCCACGTTCGGATAGCATGGGCAACGCCGGATTCATCATTTGTTTTGGTGATGTATTTGGCGATTTTTTTGAGTTCAGGATTTCCATTTTCCATAACAACGGGATTTCCAACGACCTCGAGCATGGCGCGGTCATTTTCTTCGTCACCGATCGCCATGGTTTCATCTTTGGTCAATCCTAGTTTTTCAGCTAAGTGAGTGATGGCTGAACCCTTGTCCACATTCTTTTTAAGGAGTTCGAGGTAGAAAGGAGCAGATTTGTTAATAGAGTATCGTTCGTAAAATTCTGCTGGAATTTTTTCAATCGCAGCGTCGAGAATTTCTGGTTCATCAATAAACATACATTTGACGATTTCCTTGTCAGCCATTTCTTCTGGAGTGCGGTAGAAAATAGGCATGCTGACGAGGGTTGATTCGTGCACCGTGTATTTTCCGATATTGCGATTGGCAGTATAGATACCGTCCTTGGTAATAGCGTGCATGTGAACACCGAGCTTGCGACTGAGAAATTCCATATCTAGATAATCCTCATAGGTCAAGGATTCGCTGATAATCTCATGGCCAGTAGCAGTCTCTTGGACAAGGGCACCGTTGAAGGTTACCACATAGTCGCCCTTGTCTCTCAACTGCAAGTCGTCCAGAAGTTTTGCAACGCCTGCAATGGGACGACCTGTTGCAATAACGACCTTGACGCCAGCTTGTTTGGCATCTTGGATGGCAGAAAAGACTTCCGGAGTGATTTCCTTTTGACTGTTGACTAGGGTACCATCGATATCGACGGCAATTAGTTTAATACTCATACATTTCCTCTATTCGTTCTTATTTGGGGTAAAATGATCGTTCTCAATCAAGTGTAAAAATTGCTGGGTAATGCTTGCGAAGATGCTGTTTTGGTCCAACATTTCTTTTGGGAAATAAAAACGATTATCTCCGTGGCGACTGCCAGCAAGGGATTGGACGATAGGAGACAGGCTAGAGAGTTCTGCTAGTTCTCCATTTTTCTGTAGAATCTCAATCTGTGTCCGTGGGTTTTCAGATTCGGGACGATAGATATCATAAGGGAGGTCAAAGTTCTTATGAATAGCAGTATAGTAGTCTGGATCAAAACCGATTTCTTCAACCAGTTGTCTCATGGTTGCGAGTTGGTCTTGGTCTTCTTGTGAAAAAGTAATGGATTTAAAGACCTTGCGGTTGACAAAACGTTGCGACAAGTCGGCTAGTATCTTGTCAGGACTGGTCATCCAGAGTTGGAAGTAGGTATTCATCACGCCGTCATCAAGTGCCAGATAGTCAGATAGAGTAACTTTCTTTTCAAAAAAAGGTAGCAAATGAGGAGAAGTGCGTGCAAAGAAGTCCTTGTCTTCAGGATAGAGTTCCTTGGCGCGCTTGAGAAGATTCTGTAGGAGGACTTCCATGGCCCGAGTTGCTGGGTGGAAATAAACCTGCATATACATCTGGTAGCGACTGAGGACATAGTCTTCAATAGCGTGCATGCCATTGCGCTGAAAGGCGATCCCATTTTCGACAGGACGAATCACTCGGAGGATTCGAGTCAGGTCAAATTCCCCATAAGATGCTCCTGTAAAATAGGAGTCGCGCAAGAGATAGTCCATGCGGTCTGCATCAATCTGACTGGAAATGAGCTGTACGACCTGCTTGTTAGGATAGGTATGGTCAATGACACTGGCAACTTTTTTTGGAAAGTCAGGCGCTACTTGTAACAAGACTTGGTGAATCTCTGTCTCAGGACTTTGGATGATTTCCTGAGTAATGGCCTCATGATCTGTATCAAAGAGATGTTCAAAAGTATGAGAGTAGGCACCATGCCCGAGGTCATGAAGGAGCGCAGCAGTCATGGTCAAAAGAGACTCAGCAGGATCCCATTCTTCAGGATATTTTTCTTCAAAAATCTCCGTGATACGACGAGCAATCTCATAGACTCCTAGACAGTGGGAAAAGCGACTGTGCTCCCCACCATGGAAAGTATAGCTGGAAGTTCCTAGCTGTTTGATACGGCGCAGACGTTGAAATTCCTTTGTATTGATCAAGTCATAGATGACCTGATTATTGACATGGATATAGTTGTGAACTGGGTCACGGAATACTTTTTCGTTCATATGACCATTATAGCAAAATCCTGCTCTTTTTGGTAAAATAGTAGGACAAGAGACAAGAAAGAGGATTTGATGTGAAGATTCGGATGCGCAATACGATTCAGTTTGATGAACAATTGGAAGTCATTGACCAACTCTATGACGTGGAAGTGCGTGAAAAGGGCGATTATAGCTATCTGCTTTTTTATAATGAGGAAAAAGAAAAAGTAGTTATTAAATTCCATGGTCAAGAACTGGTGATGACCCGTTTTTCCAATCCGAAGACCATTATGCGTTTTCTCAAGGATAGTGATAGTTTGGCCTATATTCCTACACCAATGGGGATGCAGGAGTTTATCATTCAAACGAGTCACTACAAACTGGATGGGCAAAAGATTGAACTCGCCTATCAACTGCAAAATCAAGAGGGACAACCCTTTGCCAGCTATCAATTAGAAATTACTTGGGGATAAGAAAAAGGTTGGCGAATGCCAACCTTATTTGATATAGAGTTCTTGATTTTTTAGGACAATTTCACGTACACTTGCGAATTTCTTGAGTTTTTTCAGTTCTTCAGGATGGGTTACCAGAGTGATAACATAGCCCTCTTTGCCCATGCGACCTGTACGGCCAGCGCGGTGGGTATAGGTTTCCATATCTCTAGGAATATCAAAGTTTACGACGCATTCTAGGCTATCGATATCAATTCCACGAGCCAGAAGGTCAGTTGCAAGGAGCAGGGTTAGTTGCTTATCTTTAAACTTTTCTAAGATGACTTTTCGATATTTTACATTGACATCGCTAGCGAGGGAAACAGCTAAGATATCCCGATACTGTAGTTTTTCCTCCGCACTTCCAAGATCTGACAAGCTGTTAAAGAAGACCAGACCACGGAAATCCTCAACATGAGCTAGTTTTCGTAGCATATCCACACGGTGACGTTGGTCTACCTGCATATAGAAGTGTTGGATGTTGTCCAGTTTTTGATCAGAGAGATCAATGGTGCGCGTGTTTGGTGCAATCTTCTCTTGGTCAAACTTGGTCGTCGCACTCATGTAGACGAGTTGGTGGTCACGAGGTGCGTAGTGAGTGATTTTCTCAACAAAGTGAATCTGAGAATCATCGAGTAATTGGTCAAATTCATCCAGGATGATGGTTTCCACATTCATCATCTTGATTTTTTTTAATTTAATCAACTCAAAGATACGGCCAGGGGTTCCAATCAGAATTTCTGGTCCTTTTTTGAGTCGTTCAATCTGGCGTTTCTGACTCGAACCTGATAAGAAGAGCTGAGCAGTTAAGCCGATAGCCTCTGACCACGTTTTACATACATCAAAAATCTGTCCAGCAAGTTCCGTATTTGGTGCTAGAATCAAGAGTTGCTGGGCTTTTTTCTTTTGTAGTCTGAGAAGGCTTGGTAGGAGGTAAGCTAGGGTCTTACCAGTTCCTGTTGGGCTCACTCCTAGGAGGTTTTCTCCAGCAAGTATAGGCTCAAATAGTTGAGTTTGAATGGGGGTAAATCCTTGGAAACCGAGTTGGTCACTCAATTCCTGCCATTCAGTCGGTAGTTTGGTTTTCATTTTTCTGCCTCAAATCTAATGCCAGCAGTCTGGCGCATAGTATATAGTAGCTCATGAATAGAGCTTGCATCATCCAGCCAAGTCTGGTAGATCGTCTGGTCTGGTTGCTGGATCATCTGAGCAAACGCAGCAACTTCCTCAGTCATCGTATGAGGAGCCTGTTGGATAGGGAGTTGAACTTGATTTCCTTGGTGGTCGCTAAAAATAGCTGAGCGGACATGTTCAATCGTGTTAAGGGTCAAGGTTCCATCTGCTGTGTAAATCTCACAAGGAAGATTGGAAGTGATGTTTTTCCCAGCTTTGATATGAACTTGAAAGTCAGGGTAGAAGAGGATACCGTCTCCATTTAGGTCAATGCTATTGTCAAGCTGTTGAGCTTGATAAATCGCGTCTTGAGCCTTTCCAAAGAGGCGAACGGCAGCATAGAGAGGATAAATCCCCAAGTCCATAAGGGCTCCACCAGCAAAACGATCTGAAAAGACATTTGGCGTCTGCCCATCTAACAAGTTCGGCATCTTGGATGAATACTTAGCATAATTGAAATCAGCTCCCAACACTTGCTTGTCTGCTAAAAAGTTTTTGATAGTGGTAAAAGCTTTCTCGTGGTAATTACGAGCCGCCTCAAAGATAAAACAGTGATTTTTCTCAGCTGTCTGTCTCAAATCCAGCCACTCTTGTGGCTGCGTGACAGCTGGCTTTTCAAGAATGACGTGCTTACCAGCAGACAAGGCAGCCTTGGCTTGAACAAAATGCAAGGAGTTTGGACTGGCGATATAGACCACATCAAAGGAAGACTTAAAGAAGTCTTCTAATTGATCAAAGAGTTGGATATCTTGATAACAAGAAGCAAAGGTTGCGGCAGTTTCTAACTTTCTAGAGTAGACAGCAACCAGCTGGTATTCTTCACTGGTATGTGCTGCCTCTATGAAATGATGACTGATAGCGCTTGTTCCGATGACACCTAATTTAAGCATAAATACTCCTTTTCCGACTTCAAATCCTTCCTTCATTATAACATAGAAAAGAAAGACTATCCAACAGATGGTAAAAATTTTCAAATGGACTACGCTTTTCTCAAAGAAAGTGGTACAATATTGAAATGAGTAAATGAAACTGAAATGGGAGTGAAAATGAGATTATTGCCAATAAGAAAAATATCTCGTCAGTCTAAGAGACTAGCGCTTTTTTTGACTTTTTGTGCAGGATATGTCGATGCCTATACCTTTATCGTTCGAGGGAACACCCTTGTGGCTGGACAAACAGGGAATGTCGTCTTTCTTTCTGTAGGACTCATTCAGCAGAATGTATCGGATGCTAGTGCTAAAGTAATGACCTTGCTTTTCTTTATGATGGGTGTCTTTTTTCTGACATTGTATAAGGAAAAACTACGAATTGTTAAAAAGCCGATTTTGTCCTTGATTCCTCTTGCAGTCCTGTCTTTAATTATTGGCTTTGTGCCGCAAACGGTTGATAATATCTATCTCGTACCGCCCTTGGCCTTCTGTATGGGACTAGTGACAACTGCTTTTGGAGAAGTGTCTGGTATTGCCTATAATAATGCTTTTATGACAGGGAATATCAAACGTACCATGTTGGCTTTTGGAGATTATTTCCGGACCAAGCATACACCTTTCCTACGAGAGGGCTTGATTTTTGTTAGCTTGCTCAGCAGTTTTGCCTTCGGAGTTGTTTTTTCAGCTTATTTGACGATTTACTATCAGGAGAAGACAATTTTAGGTGTTCCTCTTATGATGAGTATCTTTTACTTCAGCATGCTTTTTGCTTCTTGGAGAAAAAAAGGGAAAGAAAAAGCTTAATTTTAATTGATTTCACTTGTAAGAAGAAAGAAGATATGCTATACTTGAAGAGTTGACTATGCACAATCCTGTGCAACCGCACGAACATCGTTTGCTCGTCGTATACAAAATTTAAACTTTGTTATACTTAGAGCTCTTCTTTTAAGTGGTTCGTCCCACGATGCTAGGCGAGTCTTCACAAAAATACGGGGAAACCCTAAAAATCATAGGAGGTGCATAATGAGCACATACGCAATTATCAAAACTGGCGGAAAACAAGTTAAAGTTGAAGTTGGTCAAGCAGTTTACGTTGAAAAATTGAACGTTGAAGCTGGTCAAGAAGTTACTTTTAACGAAGTTGTTCTTGTTGGTGGTGAAAACACTGTTGTCGGAACTCCACTTGTTGTTGGAGCTACTGTAGTTGGAACTGTTGAAAAACAAGGAAAACAAAAGAAAGTTGTTACTTACAAGTACAAACCTAAAAAAGGTAGCCACCGCAAACAAGGTCACCGTCAACCATATACAAAAGTTGTCATCAACGCGATCAACGCTTAATTTTAAGGAGAACACATGATACAAGCAGTCTTTGAGAGAGCCGAAGATGGCGAGCTGAGGAGTGCGGAAATTACTGGACACGCCGAAAGTGGCGAATACGGCTTAGATGTCGTGTGTGCATCGGTTTCTACGCTTGCCATTAACTTTATCAATTCCATTGAGAAGTTTGCAGGCTATGAACCAATCTTAGAATTAAACGAAGATGAAGGTGGCTATCTAAAGGTTGAAATACCAGCGGATCTTCCTTCACACCAGAGAGAAATGACCCAGTTATTCTTCGAATCATTTTTCTTAGGTATGGCAAACTTATCGGAGAACTCTTCTGAGTTCGTCCAAACCAGAGTTATCACAGAAAACTAACACGGAGGAAAACATTATGTTAAAAATGACTCTTAACAACTTGCAACTTTTCGCCCACAAAAAAGGTGGAGGTTCTACATCAAACGGACGTGATTCACAAGCGAAACGTCTTGGAGCTAAAGCAGCTGATGGACAAACTGTAACAGGTGGATCAATCCTTTACCGTCAACGTGGTACACACATCTACCCAGGTGTAAACGTTGGACGTGGTGGAGACGATACTTTGTTCGCTAAAGTTGAAGGCGTAGTACGCTTTGAACGTAAAGGTCGCGATAAGAAGCAGGTTTCTGTTTACCCAATCGCAAAATAAAAAGGTCCAGTGAACCTTTTTATCCCGAGCCTTAAAATGAAAAGGCGAGGAAGCTAAAACTAGCATAAAATAAGGCTTTCCGAGTTTTCGGAGAGCCTATTTTTTTGTTTTGATACCCATTTTGAATTTAATAGAGAATAGTTAGATTTAAACTTGCGATGGGTACTTTTTTCTTTTTTGGAAAAATTCTGAAATATGGTATAATGAACAGATAGAGAAGTTGGGGGTAAAAGATGAACATTCAACAATTACGCTATGTTGTGGCCATTGCCAATAGTGGTACTTTCCGTGAAGCTGCTGAAAAGATGTATGTAAGCCAGCCAAGTCTGTCTATTTCTGTGCGCGATTTGGAAAAAGAGCTGGGTTTTAAGATTTTCCGTCGGACGAGTTCGGGAACGTTTTTGACCCGGCGTGGAATGGAATTTTATGAAAAAGCGCAAGAATTAGTCAAAGGCTTTGATGTTTTTCAAAATCAGTATGCCAATCCTGAGGAAGAGAAGGATGAATTTTCCATTGCCAGTCAGCACTATGACTTCTTGCCACCAACGATTACGGCTTTTTCAGAACGTTATCCTGATTATAAGAACTTTCGTATTTTTGAGTCTACCACAGTTCAAATTTTAGACGAAGTAGCCCAAGGACATAGTGAGATTGGGATTATCTACCTCAACAACCAAAATAAAAAGGGCATCATGCAACGGGTTGAAAAGCTAGGCTTGGAAGTTATTGAACTAATTCCTTTCCAGACTCACATTTATCTTCGTGAAGGCCATCCTTTAGCACAGAAAGAGGAATTGGTCATGGAGGATTTAGCGGATTTACCAACAGTTCGTTTTACTCAGGAAAAGGATGAGTATCTATACTATTCAGAGAACTTTGTCGACACCAGCGCGAGCTCCCAGATGTTCAATGTGACTGACCGTGCTACTTTGAACGGTATTTTGGAGCGGACGGATGCTTATGCGACTGGATCTGGGTTTTTAGATAGTGACAGTGTTAATGGCATCACAGTCATTCGTCTCAAGGACAATCTAGATAACCGCATGGTCTATGTCAAACGGGAAGAAGTGGAGCTTAGCCAAGCTGGGACTCTTTTCGTAGAAGTCATGCAAGAATATTTTGATCAAAAGAGGAAATCATGAAAAAAAGAGGAATAGTAGCAGTCATTGTACTGCTTTTGATTGGGCTGGATCAGTGGGTTAAAGCCTATGTTGTCCAGCAGATTCCACTGGGTGAAGTTCGTTCGTGGATCCCCAATCTCGTTAGCTTGACCTATCTGCAAAATCGTGGGGCAGCCTTCTCCATGCTACAAGATCAGCAGTGGTTATTTGCTGTCATTACACTGGTCGTTATGGTAGGAGCCATTTGGTATTTACATAAACACATGGAGGATTCTCTCTGGCTAGTTTTCGGACTGACTTTGATAATAGCGGGAGGTCTGGGCAACTTTATTGACAGAATGAGTCAAGGTTTTGTGGTGGATATGTTTCACCTAGACTTTATCAACTTTGCGATTTTCAATGTTGCTGACAGCTATTTGACAGTTGGTGTGATTATTCTATTGATTGCAATGCTTAAAGAGGAAGTAAATGGAAATAAAAATTGAAACTGGTGGGCAACGTCTAGACAAGGCTCTGTCAGATCTGACAGAATTGTCACGCAGTCTCGCGAATGAACAAATCAAGGCTGGACAAGTTTTGGTGAATGGGCAAGCCAAGAAAGCCAAATACACTGTCCAAGAGGGGGATGTCGTCACTTATCACGTGCCAGAACCAGAGGTTTTAGAGTATGTGGCTGAGAATCTGCCGCTCGAGATCATCTACCAAGATGAGGATGTAGCCGTTGTTAACAAACCTCAAGGTATGGTGGTTCATCCCAGCGCCGGTCATACCAGTGGAACCTTGGTCAATGCCCTCATGTACCATATCAAGGACTTGTCGGGTATCAATGGGGTTCTGCGTCCAGGAATCGTTCACCGCATCGACAAGGACACGTCTGGTCTCCTTATGATTGCTAAGAATGATGAGGCTCACTTGGCACTTGCCCAAGAACTCAAGGACAAGAAGTCTCTCCGCAAATACTGGGCGATTGTTCATGGCAATCTTCCCAATGATCGTGGTGTCATTGAAGCGCCGATTGGTCGGAGTGAAAAAGACCGTAAGAAACAGGCAGTGACTGCTAAAGGGAAGCCAGCAGTGACTCGTTTTCAAGTCTTGGAACGCTTTGGAGATTATAGTTTGCTAGAGTTGGAACTGGAAACAGGACGTACCCACCAAATCCGTGTTCATATGGCTTATATTGGCCATCCAGTCGCTGGTGATGAAGTCTATGGTTCTCGTAAGACTTTGAAAGGACATGGACAATTTCTCCATGCTAAGACTCTAGGCTTTACCCATCCGAGAACAGGTGAAACCTTGGAATTTACAGCAGATATTCCAGAGATTTTTAAGGAAACGCTGGAAAGATTGCGGAAAGCTGAGAATAGATAAAAGAGTTGAGATGACTGTCTCAACCTTTTTATTTCAAGTCTTTTCTATTTTAAAGCATTCATGTTATAATGGATAAATATGAAGAATCGGAGTGAGAATATGAAGTACAAACGAATCGTCTTTAAGGTAGGGACTTCCTCCTTGACAAATGAAGACGGGAGTTTATCAAGGAGTAAAGTAAAGGCAATTACCCAGCAATTGGCTATGCTGCATGAGGCTGGACATGAGTTGATTTTAGTGTCATCTGGGGCAGTTGCCGCTGGATTTGGAGCTTTGGGTTTTAAAAAACGTCCAACCAAGATTGCAGATAAACAAGCTTCGGCTGCAGTTGGTCAAGGACTTTTGTTGGAGGAATATACAACCAACCTCCTCATGCGCCAGATTGTTTCTGCACAAATCTTGCTGACCCAGGATGATTTTGTGGATAAGCGCCGTTATAAAAATGCCCATCAGGCCTTGTCTGTATTGCTCCATCGTGGTGCCATTCCTATCATCAATGAAAATGACAGTGTCGTCATTGACGAACTCAAGGTTGGGGACAATGACACTCTAAGTGCTCAGGTAGCGGCGATGGTCCAAGCAGACCTTTTAGTTCTCTTGACGGATGTGGACGGTCTCTATACTGGAAATCCCAACTCAAATCCAACAGCCAAACGTTTGGAGAAAATCGAGACTATCAATCGTGAGATTATTGATATGGCTGGTGGAGCAGGTTCTTCAAACGGAACTGGGGGCATGCTGACAAAAATCAAAGCTGCAACTATTGCGACGGAGTCAGGTGTGCCAGTCTATATTTGCTCCTCCTTGAAATCGGATGCACTGATTGAGGCAGCTGAAGAAACTAGGGATGGTTCCTTCTTCGTTGCGCAAGAGAAGGGACTTCGTACCCAGAAACAATGGCTGGCCTTCTATGCTCAAAGCCAGGGAACGATTTGGGTAGATGGTGGAGCTGCAGAGGCACTTTCAAAAAACGGGAAAAGTCTCCTTTTATCAGGCGTGGTAGAAGTGGAAGGAAACTTCTCTTACCATGATATTGTCACAGTAGCAGATAAAGAAACCGGTCAATCTCTTGGAAAGGGACGTGTCCAATTTGGTGTCTCAGCCCTAGAAGATATGCTCCGTTCTCAAAAAGCTAAGGGAGTCTTGATTCACCGTGATGACTGGATTTCCATCACTCCCGAAATCCAGCTGCTCTTTACAGAATTTTAGAGGTGAACGATGGTAAGTACACAAGAACAATTTGAACAGGTACAGGCTGTTAAGAAATCAATCAATACTGCTAGTGAAGTAGTGAAAAACCAAGCCTTGCTAGCCATGGCTGATCACTTATTGGTAGCTACTGAGGAGATTCTAGAAGCCAATGCCCTTGATATGACAACTGCCAAGGGGAAAATTTCAGATGTTATGCTAGACCGTCTTTATTTGGATGCGGGTCGAATCCAAGCGATGGCAAGAGGGATTCGAGAAGTGGTTGCTTTACCAGATCCTATTGGTGAAGTACTAGAAACAACTCAGCTTGAAAATGGCTTGGTTATTACTAAGAAGCGTGTGGCCATGGGGGTTATTGGTATTATCTATGAAAGCCGTCCAAATGTGACGTCTGACGCGGCTGCTTTGGCTCTTAAAAGTGGAAATGCGGTCGTTCTTCGTAGTGGTAAGGACGCCTACCAAACTGCTCATGCTATTGTCACAGCCTTGAAGAAGGGCTTGGAGACGACTACCATTCATCCAGATGTGATTCAACTAGTAGAAGATACCCGTCGAGAAAGTAGCTATGCCATGATGAAGGCCAAGGGTTATCTAGACCTTCTCATTCCTCGTGGAGGGGCTGGTTTGATCAATGCGGTGGTTGAAAATGCTATAGTGCCTGTTATCGAGACAGGAACTGGGATTGTCCATGTCTATGTAGATAAGGATGCAGACGAAGACAAGGCTCTATCGATTATCAACAATGCTAAAACCAGCCGTCCTTCTGTCTGCAATGCCATGGAGGTCTTGCTGGTTCATGAAGACAAGGCAGCGGATTTCCTTCCTCACTTGGAGAAAGTTCTGGTTACAAGTCGAAAAGAAGCTGGACTGGAACCAATTCAATTCCGCTTTGATGAGAAAGCAAGTCACTTTCTTTCAGGTCAATTAGCTGAGGCCCAAGATTTTGACACTGAGTTTTTAGATTATATCCTAGCGGTTAAGGTTGTGAGTAGTTTAGAAGAAGCGGTTGGGCATATTGAAGCTCACAGTACCCATCATTCGGATGCCATTGTGACAGAAAATGCCGAATCTGCAGCCTACTTTACAAATCAAGTGGACTCAGCAGCAGTTTATGTCAATGCTTCAACACGTTTCACTGATGGAGGCCAGTTTGGTCTTGGATGTGAGATGGGGATTTCTACTCAGAAACTACACGCGCGTGGTCCAATGGGCTTGAAAGAGTTGACTAGCTACAAGTATGTGGTTACTGGTGACGGACAGATAAGGGAGTAAGAGATGAAGATTGGATTTATCGGTTTGGGGAATATGGGGGCTAGTCTGGCTAAGGCTATCCTGCAGGCCAAGACGGGTGATGACCTTCTCCTTGCCAATCGCAGTCAAGCGAAAGTAGATGCTTTTATTGCCGACTTTGGTGGTCAGGCTTCCAGCAATGAAGAAATTTTTGCAGAAGCAGATGTAATCTTTCTAGGAGTTAAGCCTGCTCAGTTTTCTGAACTACTTGCTCAATACCAGACCATCCTTGAAAAACGAGAGAGTCTTCTTTTGATTTCTATGGCAGCTGGATTGACCTTGGAAAAACTAGCGGGTCTTCTGTCAAGTCAACATCGGATTATTCGCATCATGCCCAATACTCCAGTGGCTATTGGCCAAGGAGTGATTAGTTATGCCATGTCAGCAAATTGTCGTGCTGAGGACAGTGAGCTCTTTTGTCAGCTTTTAGCCAAGGCCGGTCTCTTGGTTGAGCTGGGAGATGGCTTAATCGATGCGGCGACAGGTCTCGCAGGTTGTGGACCAGCTTTTGTCTATCTCTTTATCGAGGCTTTGGCAGATGCGGGTGTACAGACAGGATTGCCACGAGAAATGGCCTTGAAAATGGCAGCCCAAACAGTAGTCGGCGCTGGACAAATGGTCCTCGAAAGCCAGCAACATCCTGGAGTTTTGAAAGACCAAGTTTGCAGCCCAGGAGGTTCGACTATCGCGGGTGTAGCGAGTCTGGAAGAACATGCCTTTAGAGGTACCGTCATGGACGCAGTTCAGCAAGCTTATAAACGAACACAAGAACTAGGTAAATAAGAGGTTGGATGACTCCCAGCCTCTTTTATGGTCGATTGAATGGAGAAGACACAAAAAGATTGTCACAAAAATCTATTTTTTTGATAGAATAGAAGGTAGAAAAAAAGAAATGAGTTAGACATGTCAAAAGGATTTTTAGTCTCTCTTGAGGGACCAGAGGGAGCAGGAAAGACCAGTGTTTTAGAGGCTCTGCTACCAATTTTAGAGGAAAAAGGAGTAGAGGTGCTGACGACCCGTGAGCCAGGTGGAGTCTTGATTGGGGAGAAGATTCGTCAAGTGATTTTGGACCCAAGTCATACGCAGATGGATCCTAAAACGGAACTCCTTCTCTATATTGCCAGTCGTAGACAGCACTTGGTGGAAAAAGTTCTTCCAGCACTTGAAGCTGGCAAGTTGGTCATTATGGACCGCTTCATCGATAGTTCTGTTGCTTATCAGGGATTTGGTCGTGGCTTGGATATTGATGCCATTGATTGGCTCAATCACTTTGCGACAGATGGCCTTAAACCTGATTTGACACTTTATTTTGACATCGAGGTGGAAGAAGGGCTGGCTCGCATTGCTGCTAATAGTGACCGCGAGGTCAATCGGTTGGACTTGGAAGGCTTAGACTTGCACAAGAAAGTTCGTCAAGGTTACCTTTCTCTTCTGGACAAAGAAGGAAATCGCATTGTCAAGATTGATGCGAGTCTTCCTTTGGAGCAAGTTGTGGAAACGACCAAGGCTGTCTTGTTTGACAGAATGGGCTTGGATAAATGAAACAAGAACAACTAAAAGCTTGGCAGCCAGACCAGTTTGACCGCTTTGTCCGTATCCTAGAACAAGATCAGCTCAATCATGCCTATCTCTTTTCAGGTTTCTTTGGAAGCTTGGAAATGGCGCAGTTTTTGGCTAAGAGCCTCTTTTGTACGGATAAAGTAGGCGTTTTGCCGTGTGAGAAATGCCGAAACTGTAAGCTGATTGAACAGGAAGAATTTCCCGATGTTACTTTAATCAAGCCAGTCAATCAGGTCATCAAGACAGAACGAATTCGGGAATTGGTGGGTCAGTTTTCCCAAGCAGGTATTGAAAGCCAGCAACAGGTTTTTATTATCGAACAGGCGGAGAAAATGCACCCCAACGCGGCCAATTCTCTGCTCAAGGTCATCGAAGAACCTCAGAGTGAAGTTTACATTTTCTTCTTGACCAGCGATGAGGAAAAGATGTTGCCAACTATCCGTAGTAGGACTCAGATTTTCCACTTTAAAAAGCAGGAAGAAAAGCTCATCCATCAATTAGAACAAGCAGGTCTAGTTAAGAAAAAAGCGACTCTCTTAGCCCAGTTTAGTCAATCGCGAATTGAAGCTGAAAAGTTGGCCAATCAGGCAAGTTTTTGGACCTTGGTGGATGAGAGCGAACGCCTACTGACCTGGTTATTAGCCAAGAAAAAAGAAAGTTATCTGCAAGTTGCTAAATTAGCCAGCTTGGCAGATGATAAGGAAAAGCAGGATCAGGTCTTGCGAATCCTCGAAGTTCTCTGTGGGCAGGATCTCTTGCAAGCAAGGATGCGACAGATTTTACAAGATTTGGTAGAAGCCAGAAAAATGTGGCAAGCTAATGTAAGCTTTCAAAATGCCATGGAATATCTGGTCTTGAAAGAAATATAAACTCAATGAAGGATAAAGAAAGGAAAGGGCTGGTTTATGGATAAAAAAGAATTATTTGACGCGCTGGACGATTTTTCTCAACAGTTATTGGTGACCTTGGCCGATGTGGAAGCCATCAAGAAAAATCTCAAGAGCCTGGTAGAGGAAAATACAGCTCTTCGATTGGAAAATAGTAAGTTGCGCGAACGCTTGGGCGAGGTGGAAGCAGATACTCCCGTCAAGGCTAAGCATGTTCGTGAAAGTGTCCGCCGAATCTATAAAGACGGTTTTCACGTATGTAATGATTTTTATGGACAACGTCGCGAGCAGGACGAGGAATGTATGTTCTGTGATGAGTTGTTATATAGGGAGTAAGCATGCAGATTCAAAAAAGTTTTAAGGGCCAAACTCCCTATGGCAAGCTTTATCTAGTAGCAACGCCGATTGGCAATCTAGATGACATGACTTTTCGTGCCATCCAGACTCTGAAGGAGGTGGATTGGATTGCTGCTGAGGACACACGCAATACAGGGCTTTTGCTCAAGCATTTTGATATTTCCACTAAGCAGATCAGTTTTCACGAGCATAATGCCAAGGAAAAAATTCCTGATTTGATTAGTTTCCTGAAGGCCGGTCAAAGTATTGCTCAGGTATCTGATGCGGGTCTGCCTAGTATCTCAGACCCTGGTCATGATTTGGTCAAGGCAGCTATTGAGGAAGAAATCGCAGTTGTTACCGTTCCAGGTGCCTCTGCAGGGATTTCTGCCTTGATTGCCAGTGGCCTAGCGCCACAGCCACATATCTTTTACGGTTTCTTACCGAGAAAATCAGGCCAGCAAAAGCAATTTTTCGACTTAAAAAAAGATTACCCAGAAACTCAGATTTTCTATGAATCACCCCACCGTGTAGCGGATACGTTAGAAAATATGCTAGAAGTCTACGGTGACCGCTCGGTAGTCTTGGTTAGAGAATTGACCAAAATCTATGAAGAATACCAACGAGGAAAGATCCCTGAATTGCTAGAAAGCATCGCTGAAACGCCACTCAAGGGCGAATGCCTTCTCATCGTTGAAGGTGCCAGTCAGGATGTGGAGAAAAAGGACGAGGAGGACTTGTTTTCAGAAATCCAAACCCGTATCCAGCAAGGCATGAAGAAAAATCAAGCCATTAAGGAAGTTGCGAAACTCTACCAGTGGAATAAAAGTCAGCTCTACGCTTCCTACCACGATTGGGAAGAAAATCAAGAAAATGCCTAAACAGGGAAGTTTGCCTTCTTCCCTTTTTTTGTTATACTAGTAAAAGAAAAATTAGAAAGATTTGTGGGAGTGAAAAAGTCCGGGGGACTTTTTCAGCCTGAGCCTAGAAACTCGTAATCTCGTAAGTTTAGTTGGCTTTTTCAATGTGAATCTTGTCTTCACACTCCCAAAGAGGTATTAGTGTCATGTCTCAATCTTATATCAATGTTATCGGAGCAGGTTTAGCGGGGTCTGAAGCTGCCTACCAAATCGCAGAACGTGGTATTCCAGTTAAACTCTATGAAATGCGTGGTGTCAAGTCAACACCTCAGCACAAAACAGACAATTTTGCTGAATTGGTTTGTTCCAATTCCTTACGAGGGGATGCTTTGACAAATGCTGTCGGGCTTCTCAAGGAAGAAATGCGTCGCTTGGGTTCTGTTATCTTGGAATCTGCTGAAGCTACACGTGTTCCTGCGGGCGGTGCCCTTGCGGTGGACCGTGACGGTTTCTCCCAAATGGTGACTGAGAAAGTGGCCAACCACCCCTTGATTGAGGTGGTTCGTGATGAAATTACAGAATTGCCGACCGATGTTATTACAGTTGTCGCTACTGGTCCTTTAACCAGCGATGCCCTAGCTGAAAAGATTCATGCCCTTAATGACGGCGATGGTTTCTATTTCTACGACGCAGCGGCGCCGATTATCGATGTCAACACCATTGATATGAGCAAGGTCTATCTCAAGTCTCGTTATGACAAGGGAGAGGCGGCCTACCTCAATGCTCCAATGACCAAGCAAGAGTTTATGGATTTCCATGAAGCCTTGGTCAATGCGGAAGAAGCACTGCTCAATTCCTTTGAAAAAGAAAAGTACTTTGAAGGTTGTATGCCTATCGAAGTCATGGCTAAGCGTGGCATTAAAACCATGCTTTATGGTCCGATGAAGCCAGTCGGTTTGGAGTATCCAGACGACTACACAGGACCTCGTGATGGCGAATTTAAAACCCCTTATGCAGTTGTTCAACTTCGTCAGGACAATGCGGCTGGTAGCCTCTACAATATCGTTGGTTTCCAAACCCACCTCAAATGGGGGGAGCAAAAGCGTGTTTTCCAAATGATTCCAGGTCTTGAAAATGCTGAGTTTGTCCGTTATGGGGTCATGCACCGCAATTCTTACATGGATTCACCAAATCTTCTTGAACAGACTTATCGTTCTAAGAAACAACCCAACCTCTTCTTTGCTGGTCAAATGACGGGTGTGGAAGGCTATGTTGAGTCAGCAGCCTCAGGATTAGTTGCAGGTATTAACGCGGCTCGACTCTTCAAGGGTGAAAGTGAAGCTATCTTCCCAGAGACCACAGCGATTGGAAGTCTGGCTCATTACATCACCCATGCGGACAGCAAACATTTCCAACCAATGAATGTCAATTTTGGGATTATCAAGGAATTGGAAGGCGAGCGTATCCGTGATAAAAAAGCTCGTTATGAAAAAATTGCAGAGCGTGCTCTTAGCGACTTAGAGGAATTTTTAACGGTTTAATTTTTTTGAAAGAATTGCTCATGATACTATAAAAATCTTAGAAATTGTGATAAAATAGGTAGGATAAAAAAAGGAGAGTAAAAATGGCGAATCCCAAGTATAAACGTATTTTAATCAAGTTATCAGGTGAAGCCCTTGCCGGTGAACGTGGCGTAGGGATTGATATCCAGACAGTTCAAACAATCGCAAAAGAGATTCAAGAAGTTCATAGCTTAGGTATCGAAATTGCCCTTGTTATTGGTGGAGGAAATCTCTGGCGTGGGGAACCTGCTGCAGAAGCAGGAATGGACCGTGTTCAGGCAGATTACACTGGAATGCTTGGGACCGTGATGAATGCTCTTGTGATGGCAGATTCATTGCAGCAAGTTGGTGTCGATACGCGTGTGCAAACTGCCATTGCCATGCAACAAGTGGCAGAGCCGTACGTACGTGGACGTGCCCTTCGTCATCTTGAAAAAGGCCGCATCGTTATCTTTGGTGCTGGGATTGGTTCACCTTACTTCTCAACAGATACAACAGCTGCCCTTCGTGCAGCTGAAATCGAAGCGGATGCCATTCTGATGGCTAAAAATGGGGTAGACGGTGTTTACAATGCCGATCCTAAGAAAGACAAAACTGCCGTTAAGTTTGAAGAATTGACCCACCGTGACGTTATCAATAAAGGTCTTCGTATCATGGACTCAACTGCTTCAACCCTCTCTATGGACAACGACATTGACTTGGTTGTCTTCAATATGAACCAACCAGGCAACATCAAACGTGTCGTATTTGGTGAAAATATCGGAACAACAGTTTCAAACAATATCGAAGAAAAGGAATAAGAAAATTATGGCTAATGCAATTGTAGAAAAAGCTAAAGAGAGAATGACCCAGTCTCACCAATCACTTGCTCGTGAATTTGGTGGTATCCGTGCCGGTCGTGCCAACGCAAGCTTGCTAGACCGTATCCACGTAGAATACTACGGAGTCGAAACTCCTCTTAACCAAATCGCTTCAATTACCATTCCAGAAGCGCGTGTCTTGTTGGTAACACCATTTGACAAGTCTTCATTGAAAGACATCGAACGTGCCTTGAACGCTTCTGACCTTGGTATCACACCAGCTAATGACGGTTCTGTGATCCGCTTGGTTATCCCTGCTCTTACAGAAGAGACTCGTCGTGACCTTGCCAAAGAAGTGAAGAAGGTCGGTGAGAATGCTAAAGTGGCTGTCCGCAATATCCGTCGTGATGCTATGGACGAAGCTAAAAAGCAAGAAAAAGCAAAAGAAATCACTGAAGACGAATTGAAGACTCTTGAAAAAGATATTCAAAAAGTAACAGACGACGCTGTGAAACACATCGACGACATGACTGCCAATAAAGAAAAAGAAATCTTGGAAGTCTAAAAATAAACAGAAAAACTCAGTTGGCATTGCTGGCTGAGTTTTATTCGAAAGAAGGAAATATGAATACAAATCTTGCAAGTTTTATCGTTGGACTCATCATCGATGAAAATGACCGTTTTTACTTTGTGCAAAAGGATGGTCAGACCTATGCTCTTGCTAAGGAAGAAGGTCAACATACAGTAGGGGATACGGTCAAAGGTTTTGCCTATACAGATATGAAGCAAAAACTCCGCTTGACCACTCTAGAAGTGACTGCTACTCAGGACCAATTTGGCTGGGGAACCGTAACAGAAGTTCGTAAGGACTTGGGTGTTTTTGTCGATACCGGTCTACCTGATAAGGAAATCGTTGTGTCACTCGATATCCTCCCTGAACTCAAGGAACTCTGGCCTAAGAAAGGTGACAAACTCTACATCCGTCTTGAAGTGGACAAGAAAGACCGAATCTGGGGACTCTTGGCTTATCAGGAAGACTTCCAACGTCTGACTCGTCCTGCCTACAACAACATGCAGAACCAAAACTGGCCAGCCATTGTTTACCGTCTCAAGCTGTCAGGGACATTTGTTTACCTACCAGAGAATAACATGCTTGGTTTCATTCACCCAAGTGAACGTTACGCAGAGCCACGTTTGGGGCAAGTGCTAGATGCGCGTGTCATCGGTTTCCGTGAAGTGGATCGTACCTTGAACCTATCCCTCAAACCACGTTCCTTTGAAATGTTGGAAAATGATGCTCAGATGATTTTGACCTACTTGGAAAGCAATGGCGGTTTCATGACCTTGAATGATAAGTCGTCTCCTGAGGATATCAAGGCAACCTTTGGTATCTCTAAAGGTCAGTTCAAGAAAGCACTCGGCGGCTTGATGAAGGCTGGCAAAATCAAGCAAGACCAGTTTGGTACAGAGTTGATTTAGGGAGGCTTATGAGAAAATCATTTTACACTTGGCTCATGACTGAGCGCAATCCTAAAAGTAACAGTCCCAAAGCCATCTTGGCAGACCTCGCTTTTGAGGAGTCAGCCTTCCCAAAACACACGGATGACTTTGATGAGGTGAGTCGCTTTTTGGAGGAGCATGCCAGTTTCTCTTTTAACCTAGGAGATTTTGATGCCATCTGGCAAGAATACTTAGAACACTAGAGACAATAAGATAAGGCTAGTATTTTATTGTTCTCTTTGCTATAATAAAAAGAAATAAATGGATTAGAGAGGTTCTTTATTTGAAGGAACATTCAATAGACATTCAACTGAGTCATCCAGATGACTTGTTTCATCTTTTTGGATCCAACGAGCGCCATCTTCGTTTGATGGAAGAAGAGCTCGATGTGGTGATTCATGCTCGTACGGAGATTGTCCAGGTTTTGGGAGAAGAGACTGCCTGTGAGGAAGCTCGTCAGGTTATCCAAGCATTGATGGTTTTGGTGAATCGAGGGATGACAGTCGGCACACCAGATGTGGTGACTGCGATTAGCATGGTCAAAAACGATGAAATTGACAAGTTTGTCGCCCTTTACGAAGAAGAAATTATCAAAGACAATACTGGGAAACCGATCCGTGTCAAAACCTTAGGTCAAAAGCTTTATGTGGACAGTGTCAAACAGCATGATGTGACCTTTGGAATCGGGCCTGCTGGGACAGGGAAGACCTTTCTTGCGGTGACCTTGGCAGTGACTGCCCTTAAACGTGGGCAAGTCAAGCGAATTATTCTGACTCGACCAGCAGTGGAAGCAGGTGAGAGTCTAGGATTTCTTCCGGGTGATCTTAAGGAGAAGGTCGATCCTTACCTTCGACCTGTTTACGATGCTTTGTACCAAATTCTCGGAAAAGATCAAACGACCCGTCTCATGGAGCGTGAAATTATCGAAATCGCTCCCCTTGCCTACATGCGTGGTCGGACCTTGGATGATGCCTTTGTCATTCTCGATGAAGCACAAAATACGACCATCATGCAGATGAAGATGTTCCTGACTCGTTTAGGCTTTAATTCTAAGATGATTGTCAATGGAGATATCAGTCAGATTGACCTGCCGCGTAATGTCAAGTCCGGTTTGATTGATGCCCAAGAAAAGCTCAAGAATATTCACCAAATCGACTTTGTTCATTTTTCAGCTAAGGATGTGGTTCGTCATCCAGTTGTCGCTCAGATTATCCGAGCTTATGAACCAGCTCCAGTTAAGGTTGAAGAAAAGAAGGAAGAAACAGAATAGCAAAAAGAGCAGTTCAGATGTGAACTGCTCTTTTTTAATGAGTGTCTAGCTTTAAACAAGTTCGTCGATAGACGTATGATCTTTATCGAGACCTTGAGCAACTGGGAGACTGGTCAAGTAACCTTGATAAGTGGTCACACCTTGACGCAAGCCCTCATCTTCAGCAATTGCTTGTGCGAATCCTTTGCCAGCCAATGCTTCGATATAAGGAAGAGTGACATTGGTTAAGGCGATGGTTGAAGTGCGAGCAACCGCACCAGGGATATTGGCAACGGCATAGTGGAGAACACCGTGTTTTTCATAAACAGGCTCATCGTGCGTTGTCACACGGTCAGCTGTCTCGATAACGCCACCTTGGTCAACAGCTACGTCAACGATGACAGAGCCTGGACGCATTTGTTTGACCATATCATCTGTCACCAATTTCGGTGCTTTGGCACCAGGGATGAGCACCGCTCCAATTACAACATCAGCATCTCTCACACTTGCTTCAATGTTGAATGAATTAGACATAAGAGTTTGGATTTGATTCCCAAAGACTTCTTCTAGAACTGAGAGTCGTTTGGCACTGATATCTAAAATAGTCACTTGAGCACCGAGTCCAAGGGCAATGCGGGCAGCATGTGTACCGACGACACCACCACCGATGATGGCTACTTTTCCTTTTGGAACACCCGGCACACCACCAAGTAGGACACCAGAACCACCAGCTTGCTTAGTAAGGAAGTGAGCTCCGATTTGAACAGCCATACGACCTGCAACCTCACTCATAGGAACGAGGAGTGGTAGTTGTCCTTGATTATCACGAACAGTTTCATAGGCAATTCCTGTTGTTTTTGCTGCTAGCATGGCATCTGCTAATTCTGGAGCAGCGGCCATGTGCAAGTAGGTGAAGAGGAGAAGATCGTCGCGTAAATAACCGTATTCAGAAGCTAGTGGTTCTTTTACTTTCACGACTAATTCAGCAGCCCAGGCTTCAGCAGCAGTAGCGATAATCTTAGCTCCTTGCTTTTGATAGTCAGCATCAGTAAATCCTGAACCGAGACCAGCATTTGTTTCGATGAGGACACGATGTCCACGGCTGACTAAACTATGGACGCCAGCAGGAGTTAGGGCAACGCGGTTTTCGTTATTTTTAATTTCTTTTGGGATTCCGATTAACATAGAGATAACCTACCTTTCAATTGACGGGATTGTTTTAGTTGTCACATTTCGGTTCATAAATCAAAAATGTGATGGTTTTATTGTATATGAAACCGCTTCAAAAATCAAGAAAAACTTGTCATCCAAATTTATTTATGCTAGACTAGTGAGAATCAAGCTCTAATGGAGGGAAAAGTATGGAATCAATATTTGTGATATTTACCCAGTATCCATCTATAGAAACGAAGCGTTTATTGCTCCGACCTGTAACCTTGGATGATGCAGAAGCTATGTTTGAGTATGCTTCAGACAGAGAAAAGACACGCTACACTTTTCCAACAAATCAAAGCTTAGAAGAAACCAAGAACAACATCGCTCAGTTCTACTTAACCAATCCCTTGGGACGGTGGGGAATCGAACTAAAAAGCAATGGTCAGTTTATCGGAACTATTGATTTGCACAAGATTGACCCCATTCTCAAAAAAGCAGCTATTGGTTACATTATCAACCAAAAGTATTGGAATCAAGGATTGACGACAGAAGCCAATCGTGCCGTGATTGAACTGGCTTTTGAGAAGATTGGAATGAACAAGTTGACTGCTCTTCACGACAAAGACAATCCCGCATCTGGCAAGGTCATGGAGAAATCAGGTATGCGTTTTTCCCACGAAGAACCCTATGCCAGAATGGATAATAAAGAACCAGGTCGAATTATCACAAGAGTTTATTATGTCTTGACTAAGGAAGACTATTTTGCAAATAAATAAGCAGTTGAAAAGAAATTTTCGACTGTTTTTTTATTTCTCTTGCGAATAACTTAAGAGAGGAGAAAATATGGAAGCAATTATCGAGAAAATCAAAGAGTATAAAATCATTGTCATCTGTGCTGTTTTAGGCTTGGCCTTGGGCGCATTTTTCCTACTAAAGCCAACTACACAGACACCCGTCACAGAAACAAATTTGCAGGCTGAAGTTGCTGCTATTTCAAAGGATTCATCGTCTGAAAAAGAAGTCAAGAAGGAGGAAAAGGACGAATCTCCTGAACAAGATCTGATCACAGTAGATGTCAAGGGTGCTGTTAAATCACCAGGGATTTATGATTTGCCAGTAGGTAGTCGTGTTCATGATGCCGTTCAGAAAGCTGGTGGCTTGACAGAGGAGGCAGATAGTAAGTCCCTCAATCTCGCTCAGAAAGTCAGTGACGAGGCTCTTGTCTATGTTCCAACTAAGGGGGACGAATCAGCTAGTCAGCAGACTGCCTCTGGAACGACTCCTTCGTCAAGTAAAGAAAAGAAGGTCAACCTCAATAAAGCTAGTCTGGAAGAACTCAAGCAGGTCAAAGGCTTGGGAGGAAAACGAGCCCAGGATATTATCGACTATCGTGAGACGAATGGCAAATTCAAGTCGGTAGATGAATTAAAGAAAGTCTCTGGCATTGGGGCTAAGACCATAGAAAAGCTAAAAGATTATGTCACAGTGGATTAAGAATTTCCCTATCCCCCTAATCTATCTGAGTTTCCTGTTACTCTGGCTTTACTATGCAATTTTTGGAGCATCCTATCTCGCACTGCTAGGTTTTGTTTTTTTGCTTGTCTGTCTCTTTTTCCAATTTCCTTGGAAATCGGCTGGTAAAGTTCTAGCGATTTGTGGAGTTTTTGGATTTTGGTTTCTGTTTCAAAATTGGCAACAGACACAAGCTAGTCAAAAGTTAGTGGATTCTGTTGAGAGGGTACGGGTTTTACCAGATACTATCAAAGTCAATGGAGATAGTCTGTCCTTTCGGGGCAAGGCTGACGGCCGTACCTTCCAAATTTACTATAAACTCCAGTCCGAGGAGGAGAAAGAGCAATTTCAAGCCTTGACAGAGCTCTATGAGATTGAACTAGAAGGAAAACTTTCCGAGCTAGAAGGCCAGAGAAATTTTGGTGGATTTGACTACCAAGCCTATCTGAAGACTCAGGGGATTTACCAAACTTTGACTATCAAAAGAATCCAGTCCCTCAAAAAAGTTAGCAGTTGGGATATAGGAGAAAATCTGTCTAGTATACGTCGAAAGGCTATAGTTTGGATCAAGACAAAGTTTCCAGATCCTATGCGTAACTACATGACGGGTCTTCTTTTCGGACATCTAGATACTGACTTCGAGGAGATGAATGAGCTTTATTCCAGTCTTGGAATTATCCATCTATTTGCCTTGTCGGGTATGCAGGTAGGCTTTTTCATGGATGCCTTTAAGAAACTCCTCTTGAGATTGGGCTTAACTCAAGAAAAGTTGAAGTGGCTAACTTATCCCTTCTCTCTTATCTATGCAGGTCTGACAGGATTCTCAGCTTCGGTCATTCGTAGTCTCTTACAAAAATTACTAGCCCAACATGGTGTTAAGGGCTTGGGCAATTTTGCCTTAACGGTTCTTGTCCTCTTTATCATCATGCCCAACTTTTTCCTAACGGCAGGAGGTGTCTTGTCCTGCGCCTACGCCTTTATCTTGACCATGACCAGCAAAGAAGGGGAGGGGCTCAAGGCTGTTGCCAGAGAAAGTCTAGTCATTTCCTTGGGAATATTGCCCATTCTATCCTTCTATTTTGCAGAATTTCAGCCTTGGTCTATCCTTTTGACCTTTGTTTTTTCCCTCTTGTTTGACTTGGTTTTCTTACCGCTTTTGTCTATCTTATTCATTCTGTCTTTTGTTTACCCAGTCACTCAGCTTAACCTTGTCTTTGAATGGTTGGAGAGCATTATTCGCTTGGTATCGCAGATGGCAAGTAGGCCCTTGGTCTTTGGCCAACCCAACGTATGGCTTTTGATTCTTCTCTTAGTTTCATTGGCCTTGATCTATGACTTTAGGAAAAATGTCAAAAGACTAGCAGGATTCAGTCTCTTTATCGTGGGACTCTTTTTCTTAACCAAACACCCGCTGGAAAATGAAATCACCATGCTGGATGTAGGGCAGGGAGAAAGTATTTTCCTACGGGATGTAACAGGTAAAACCATTCTCATAGATGTGGGAGGTAAGGCAGAATCTGATAAGAAAATTGAAAAATGGCAAGAAAAGGCGACGACCAGCAATGCCCAGAGAACCTTGATTCCCTATCTAAAAAGTCGAGGAGTAGATAAGATTGATCAGCTGATTTTGACCAACACAGATAAAGAACATGTTGGAGATTTGCTGGAGGTGACCAAGGCTTTCCATGTCGGGGAGATTTTAGTATCAAAAGGAAGTCTGACACAGAAGGAATTTGTGGCAGAATTAAAAGCAAGCCAAATCAAGGTGCGCAGTGTAACAGCAGGGGAGAACTTGCCGATTTTTGGGAGTCAGTTAGAAGTCCTATCTCCAAGGCAGATTGGAGATGAGGATCGTGATGGTTCCCTGGTTCTTTATGGGAGGCTTCTGGATAAGCACTTTCTCTTCACTGGAAACTTGAAAGAGAAGGGAGAGAAGGATCTTCTAAAGCAATATCCTGACTTAGAGGTGGATGTCTTGAAAGTCGGTCAACATGGTTCTAAAGCATCATCAAATCCAGTTTTCCTAGAAAAACTCAAACCAGAGATCACTCTCATTTCAGTGGGCAAGAACAATCGTGCCAAACTACCTCATCAGGAAACCTTGGCACGACTAGAATCCATCAAGAGTAAGATCTACCGAACAGACCAGCAAGGAGCCATTCGCTTTAAAGGATGGAAAAGTTGGCGAATTGAAAGTGTGCGATAAAATAGATAAACTTTTTCGAAAAAATGACTTTTTATCTTGACAAGGGATAGAAAACTTGGTATCATATAAAAGTTGAGAAAAGCAGAAGTGAGAGCTTCTCGCCTTGTGACATCAAGTTGCCTGGCCCTACGGATGAAAAGTTTCTAAGAAACGCTATCATAACGTGCGGGCTTGTATCATTACGAGCCCGCTCTTGTTTTTCTCTAATAATAAAAAAGAGGTGAAAACCATAGCAAAGCAAGACTTATTCATCAATGATGAAATTCGTGTACGTGAAGTTCGCTTGATCGGTCTTGAGGGAGAACAGCTAGGCATCAAGCCACTCAGCGAAGCGCAAGCATTGGCTGATAGTGCAAATGTTGACTTAGTATTGATTCAACCCCAAGCAAAACCGCCTGTTGCTAAAATTATGGACTACGGTAAGTTCAAATTTGAGTATCAGAAAAAGCAAAAAGAACAACGTAAAAAACAAAGTGTTGTTACTGTGAAAGAAGTTCGTCTGAGTCCAACTATTGACAAGGGTGACTTTGACACAAAACTTCGCAATGCACGCAAGTTCCTTGAAAAAGGAAATAAAGTTAAGGTATCCATTCGCTTTAAAGGGCGTATGATCACCCATAAAGAGATTGGTGCAAAAGTTTTAGCCGAGTTTGCTGAAGCAACACAAGATATTGCGATCATCGAACAACGAGCTAAGATGGATGGACGCCAAATGTTCATGCAGTTGGCGCCAGCAACTGACAAAAAATAATTGTCAGAAAGTTAAATAAAGGAGAAAAAATCATGCCAAAACAAAAAACACACCGCGCATCAGCTAAACGTTTCAAACGTACAGGTTCTGGTGGACTTAAACGTTTCCGTGCTTACACTTCTCACCGTTTCCACGGAAAAACTAAGAAACAACGTCGTCATCTTCGTAAAGCATCTATGGTGCATTCAGGAGATTTCAAACGTATCAAAGCAATGCTTACTCGCTTGAAATAATAGCCTAACAGTAAGTAAACAATTCTAGGAAATATTTGGAGGAAATAAAACATGGCACGTGTTAAAGGTGGCGTTGTATCACGCAAACGTCGTAAACGTATTCTTAAATTAGCAAAAGGTTACTATGGAGCTAAACACATCTTGTTCCGTACTGCAAAAGAACAAGTAATGAACTCTTACTACTATGCATACCGTGACCGTCGTCAGAAAAAACGTGACTTCCGCAAATTGTGGATCACTCGTATCAACGCGGCAGCTCGTATGAACGGACTTTCATACTCACAATTGATGCATGGGTTGAAATTGGCTGAGATCGAAGTTAACCGTAAAATGCTTGCTGACTTGGCTGTTAACGATGCAGCAGCTTTCACAGCTCTTGCAGATGCAGCTAAAGCAAAACTTGGTAAATAATGACAAACTGTTTCATTGTTACTCTCGTGGTTTTTACCGCTGGAGTAAGGTGAAACTTTTTTTGTTTTCCTTAAATGATTTTCTATTTTAAAGAGTAAATCACAGATTTTTTCAAAGAAAATAGGATATTTCTTGTATAATAGGAATATCTAAAAAGATTTGGAGTTAGAAGAAGATGATAGTAGGTATTGATTTAGGAACGACTAATTCTTTAGTAGGGGTATACCAAGATGGCCAGGTCAAGCTGGTTCCCAATGCTTTTGGTGAGTATTTAACTCCTTCTGTTGTGGCTTTAGATGACAATGATGAGATTATAGTTGGAAAAATTGCCAAGGAACGCTTGGTGACTCACCCAGACAAGACGGTTTCTCAGTTCAAGCGTTTTATGGGGACCAAGCATGAGTTGACGCTAGGAAATCGAGCATATAAGGCTGAAGAATTAAGCTCTTTTATCATTCGAAAGTTGGTAGACGATGCAGAAACCTATCTTGGAGAAAAGGTTGAGGAAGTGATTGTTAGTGTTCCAGCCTATTTCAATGATGCTCAACGCTATGCGACCAAACTAGCAGGGAAATTTGCAGGCGTTCAGATTGATCGGATTATCAATGAACCTTCCGCAGCGGCTCTAGCTAAAAGATCTATGGTAAACCAAGAAGATCAATCTTTTATTGTAGTCGATTTTGGTGGTGGGACTCTTGACATTTCAGTTGTAGAGCTTTTTGATAACATCGTCGAAATTGTGTCGATTGCAGGGGACAATCGTTTGGGAGGAGAAGACTTCACTGCGGCTATTGCTGAGGAATTTTTAGTTTCTAATCAATTAACCAAGAATACGATTTCCCGAGAATTTTATAGCAAAATTCTGGTACAGGCTGAAAAGACAAAGCTAGAACTCAATGATAAAGAAGAAGTGAACATGTCAGTTCTGGACCAAGAACAGGAATACACTTTAGACTTGAGCTACCAACGCTTTTATGAGCTTTGTCAACCACTTCTAGCTCGTGTTAAGGCAGTTTTGGACCGTGCCTTGATGGATGCTCGCTATAGCTACGTATCATCTGATAACTTTGTTCTTGTTGGGGGGACTTCGAAACTCCGCTTGGTTCAGGACTTTTTATCCTACTGTATCAATCAAGTGGTGCAGGTTTCGGATGATCCCGATCGGATGATTGCGAGAGGTTGTGCTCTTTTAGCAGGAATCAAAGGACGGCAAGGCGAGATACGAGATTTATTACTGTCTGATATTTGTCCTTTTACACTGGGTATAGAGATAGTTGGCGACCGCTTTTCACCGATTATTGAGCGAAATTCTACCCTGCCTGCTTCACGCATCGAGCAGTACTATACGGCCGAATTGGGACAGAGTCAAGTCAAGATAAAGGTCTATCAAGGTGAGATGATGAAGGCATCACAAAACCTGTTCTTAGGTGAATTAGAAGTTCCCGTCCCTGTGAATACTCAAGTAAATGAAAGTTTCACAGTTCGCTTTACCTATGATTTAAATGGGATTTTGGATGTCGAAGTGAAAATCGATTCAACACAGGAAGTCTTTAGTCATGTTATTCTCCAAGACAGTGTTACTCTGACAGAAAAGGAAATTAAGGCTAAGCAAGCAGAGTTGACTCGCTATAAGATCAATGCTCAAGAAACAGAGGTTTATCGTTTCTTGATTGAAAAAGCGAATCGTGTATACAGTATGCTCTTGGGGAGAAGAAGAGATGAGCTAATGGCTGAAACTAGACGATTTGAAGAAGAGGTCAGCCAAGCATCTGTTTATCATTTGCCAAAACTCTATCAATCATTTTCAAACTATTTAGACTTCCTAGAACGAGGACTGTAAAAGAGGAGACCTTATGAATATATGGGAAACTTTAGGGATAGAGCCAACGACTGACGTCAAGCTTATTAGAAGGCGTTATGCTGAACTGGTTCGGCTCTATCACCCAGAAGACCAGCCAGAAATTTACCAAGAAATTGTTGAAGCGTACCAAAAAGCCTTGACTTATGCGAGGTCTAGAAATACAAGACCAGAAAATAGCCTAAGAAAAGCGAGTGACTCTCAAGAGGCTACTGAACTTGAAGAAGAGGCAAACGGAAAGCCTAACTCTAGTCTCAACTTTGAAAACTTGACTGAAGAAACGAAAATTGAGAACGAAGAGTCTGAAACATCAAGTCTTGATTTCAGTGATTATCAGCAATCGACTGATAAAACCAGCGATTCCTTTAACTTTGAAACCTTTAAAGCAGAAGAGGATGAGCAAAAGTCCACCCTTGACTTTAGTGACTATGATGAGGAAGTTCAGCTAAATGGAGATTCTGAAGAAAGAGCTAAGAATACCCTCAACTTTGAAACGTTTGGTGACGAAGAGAACCGAAGGCAAGAAGGAACAGCAAGGTCTACTCTTGACTTTAGCGATTATAATGAAGAAACTTATCTGATCCGAAATGCGATTGAAAGTATTGTTGGAAACGACGGGTATAACCAAGAGGAACAAGAACATCTATGGCGTCAGTTCTTTCATCAGTATCAGTATGATATGGACATTGTTCAATCCGTTTTAGAGGAAATGGATGTTTATATTTTTAACAAACCGGAGCAATTCTCTATCCTCATTCCCTTGCTAGAAGACTATATACCTGACTTTAAGTACTGGGGATATTACTATAAACTGAAGTACTGGAAGGTCAAAAGAGATATAGCAGAAGAGGAAGGAAGTTCGCTTGAAAGCGCACATGAAGCCACTGAAGAATTCTATTATTCTTATCAACTTTGCCAAGAAATTCTTCAAAATTTTAACAAAGCAAATCAATTAGGCTCTTGGATAGAGTTTTTCAAGCACCCTTATTTGGCCTTTATGGTCTTGGATCAAGTAAATCAAAATCGCCAAATAATCAAGAGTGTGCCCGTTTTAACCTATATCCTTGAAAAAAACCGACAAGTCATGTTTGAAGAGGATTATCCACTCTCGAATGACTTGGCTGATTACTTAGAGCAAGTAAAAGAGAAGCTGGGAGAAAACGTTGACTTTAGTCACTACTCTCTAGATGATCCAGATGAAGTTGAGGCAGCCTTCTATGAGTTGCTCCATGTTCACTATGAAGACGAGTACAAACTGTTACGTGATTGGCAATACCTTTTTGAATCAGTCAAAGATCACACGCTCCTACTTGATTTATTAGAAAAGGTGGACGTCTATCCTTTAACCAATGCGAAAGTGTTAGCTCTCGTTCTCCAATTTGTGGAGCATTACAGCGATGAGGAATCAAATCCTTACCTGAAAAAACTCCATTTCTGGAAGAGTATCCATTCCTATCCTTCAGTGGTAGAGGAGTATGAACTAGACAAAAAGGAAAATTTTGATTACTGGTACAATGAAGGTTATCTTTATATAGATAAGCTCACTAAGAGCGATGAAGATATCAATGATTGGGAAAAGTGGAGAAGCTACTTTAAAGGAAGACCACGCATTCTAACTATTTTGCTTCAACAGATCTATAAGGAGTACCATCGGTTTACAGATGGCAAGCTCTTGAGATATGTTTTGGCTCCTTTTCCTACTTCTAAAATGGTTCCCCAAATGATGACGGAGGAGACAGACCAGAAACTAGAAGAGATGACAGCTTATGCCTATGAACTTTGTCATCCAAAGGCCAAGCTCTCTTATTTGGATTGGAAAAAAAGACAGGTATTTAATAATAAGTTTCTTCAGATTTTCTCTGGCCTCTTTACGATTGTGAGTTTGCTACTCAGTATTATAGAGCGACCTGGTTATAATTCATGGGTTCATGCTGGTATGTTTTCACTCTTTTACGTCTATATGCTAAAATTGAGGAAAACACCGATTGAGGAGGGAGTGACTGCTAGAGGAGAAAAACGGAAATTCTACTACAGTCCCCATCCATGGTTCCTACTAATCTTATTATTAACCCTCGTCATTCCATCCTTACCGTTTGGTCTCATCGGTGCTCTTATGTTTATTACATTTTTCAGCTTCATTGATGGTTTCCAAGTTAGTGAGGGGCTGAAGTGGGATTATTCTTTGGATAAGCTGATTCCTATCGGTATCTTTCTTTCTGCTGGTTTTCTTTCTGCTTTGGTAAATCAAAGCCAGACTATTTCAGGAGTTGCAATAGCTTACTTCCATATTTTTGCAGTCCTTGTGATTTGCTTGTCTTTTACAAGATTTAGCCCTGGATTTCCACCGTCTCTGAAGAAAATTCTCCTCCCAGCAATCTTAGGGATCCTACTCTTTCAAACGTTGCCATATATTCACAGCCGTTTAGATATCTTTGATCCAAATATTCTACGAAATGAAACTCTGGCCGTAACGGTTATACTCTTGTTAAATGGAATCGCCTTATCCTATTTTACAAAGGAACAAGGCTTAACGATTGGTGTGAAGAAGGTCTTTATGATTTATGGATTGCAGATCTTTATTTTCCTAAGAAGACTGTTGCGAATCCTATTTGCACCAAATTCAGTTTTCGGTAATAACTATCATTACAAAGACTTACTAATCATGAACAGCGAATTTACCTTCTACTTCCTTGAGGGACTTTTTGTCCTTATCATGCTTTTCCTTATTCACAATATACGCAAGGAAAATCGTAAAAGTGCTACTTAGAATGAAAGAGTAGAGAAGAGGACTCTAGTTCAAGTTTCTAGTAAATTTTCCTGAATAAAGGTATAATAGAACTATTAAAATGAAAGAGGTAATGAAAATGGCTTCAAAAATGTTACACACTTGCTTGCGAGTAGAAAACCTTGAAAAATCAATCGCCTTTTATCAAGATGCTTTTGGATTTAAAGAATTGCGTCGCAAAGATTTTCCAGATCATGCTTTCACCATTGTCTATCTAGGACTTGAGGGTGATGACTACGAGTTAGAGTTGACCTATAACTATGATCACGGTCCTTACGTGGTAGGAGATGGCTTCGCCCATATCGCCCTCAGTACACCTGACCTTGAGGGCCTACATCAAGAACATAGCGCTAAAGGCTATGAGGTGACAGCCCCTAATGGACTTCCAGGAACTCAACCAAACTATTACTTTGTCAAGGATCCTGATGGCTACAAGGTCGAAGTCATTCGTGAAAAATAACTCAGCGAAGTCAAGTAGAATGTTCGTTTTCTACTTGACTTTTTTTCTTTGAAAGAGTATACTAATACAAATTTAACCTTTAAGGGGAGTCCAGAGAGACTCACAAGGTGTCAGATAAAAGGGATAAGGGGGGCTCTCTGTGGGGACTTTTTAAGTGTGCGCATGAGTTCTAGCCTAACCCAACTGAGGCCTTGCAATCGCAAGGTCTTTTCTTTATCTGGTCCCCTTAAAATTTAAGGAGGAAAATCATGAATCCCACATGTAAGAAACGTTTGGGTGCCATTCGTTTGGAAACCATGAAGGTGGTTGTACAAGAGGAAATTGCGCCAGCAATCTATGAATTAGTCCTAGAAGGAGAAATGGTTGAAGCCATGCGAGCAGGCCAATTTCTCCATCTGCGCGTGCCTGATGATGCCCATCTCTTGCGCCGTCCTATTTCAATTTCGTCTATCGACAAGGCAAACAAGCAGTGTCACCTCATTTATCGGGTTGAGGGGGCTGGGACAGCTATTTTCTCAACCTTAAGGCAGGGAGATACTCTTGATGTGATGGGGCCTCAGGGGAATGGTTTTGACTTGTCTGATTTAGACAATCAGAGTCAAGTCCTCCTCGTTGGTGGTGGGATTGGTGTTCCACCCTTGCTAGAAGTAGCCAAGGAATTGCATGCGCGTGGGGTGACAGTAGTGACAGTCCTCGGTTTTGCGACTAAGGATGCTGTTATTCTCGAAAAGGAATTGGCCCAATATGGGCAGGTTTTTGTAACGACAGATGATGGTTCTTATGGCATTAAGGGAAATGTATCGGTTGTCATCAATGACTTAGACAGTTCATTTGATGCTGTTTACTCATGTGGGGCACCTGGAATGATGAAGTATATCAATCAAAGATTTTATGATCATCCAAGAGCCTATCTATCTCTGGAATCTCGTATGGCTTGCGGGATGGGGGCCTGCTATGCCTGCGTTCTAAAAGTGCCAGAAAGTGAGACGGTTAGCCAACGCGTCTGTGAAGATGGTCCTGTTTTCCGAACAGGAACAGTTGTATTATAAGGAGAAAGTCATGACTACAAATCGTTTACAAGTTTCTCTACCGGGCTTGGATTTGAAGAATCCGATTATCCCAGCCTCAGGCTGTTTTGGTTTTGGTCAAGAGTATGCCAAGTACTATGATTTAGACCTTTTAGGCTCCATTATGATCAAGGCAACGACACTTGAACCCCGTTTTGGTAATCCTACTCCGAGAGTAGCTGAGACACCTGCTGGTATGCTCAATGCAATCGGTTTACAAAATCCTGGTTTAGAAGCTGTTTTGGCTGAAAAACTTCCTTGGTTGGAAAGAGAATATCCAAATCTTCCTATCATCGCTAATGTAGCTGGCTTTTCAAAACAAGAGTACGCTGCCGTTTCTCGAGGAATTTCCAAGGCAGCAAATGTAAAAGCTATCGAGCTTAATATCTCCTGCCCGAATGTAGATCACGGCAATCATGGACTTCTGATTGGGCAAGATCCTGACTTGGCTTATGAAGTGGTAAAAGCGGCTGTGGAAGCCTCTGATGTGCCAGTCTATGTCAAGCTTACTCCTAGTGTAGCAGATATTGTCACCGTCGCAAAAGCCGCAGAGTATGCAGGGGCAAGTGGCTTAACCATGATCAATACTCTAGTCGGTATGCGCTTTGACCTTAAAACCAGAAAACCAATCTTAGTCAATGGAACAGGTGGGATGTCTGGTCCAGCAGTCTTTCCAGTAGCGCTCAAACTCATCCGTCAAGTCGCCCAAACAACAGACCTGCCCATCATTGGAATGGGAGGAGTAGATTCGGCAGAAGCTGCTTTAGAAATGTATCTGGCTGGAGCGTCTGCCATCGGAGTTGGAACAGCTAACTTTACCAATCCTTATGCTTGCCCTGATATCATCGAAAATTTACCAAAAGTCATGGATAAATATGGCATTAGCAGCTTGGAAGATCTCCGTCAGGAAGTCAAAGCCAGTCTGAGATAAGCTAGAACTTCCTTATCCTCAACAAGACACAGAATCTTCATCAATTTGTAATATTTCCGTCGATTAACTATGTTACAATAAGGCTTAGAAAACGTTATTGGAGCATTTAAATGAAACGATGGAAAGTGGCCCTAGTAAGTGCTGGCTTATTGGGGTGTTTTTTTACTATACTAGAAACAGCTAAAGCAGATGAAGGGACTTGGAAAGGAAAGACCTACCTCAAAGCTGATGGAAAACAAGTAACCAACCAGTGGATCTTTGACCAAACGTATCAGAATTGGTTTTATCTTAAGGCTGATGGACAACGTGCAGAAAACGGCTGGCTGACTGTTGGTGGTAAGGATTACTATTTTAACGAGACCGGAAAATTAGCCACAAAAACGTGGGTTGGCCAGTACTATGTGACTGAAAGTGGTGCTAAAGCCAAGGAACAGTGGGTATTTAATCAGGAACAAGAATCCTGGTATTATCTCAAGTCTAATGGTCAGAAAGCTCAAAACGAATGGATTCAACAAGGTCAGGAAAAATATTACCTTAAAGAAGACGGGAAAATGGCCAAAGATGAGTGGATCACTCAAGGGGAGAACCAATACTACATCAATTCACAAGGTAAAATGCTGAAAAATGCTTGGCTTGGCAAGAACTATATATCCGAAAATGGTCATAAGGTTAAACAAGCCTGGATTTATGATGACAACTATAGCAGTTGGTTCTACCTTCAACAAGATGGTACCTATGCTGAAAATGGCTGGTTAACTATAGATGGGAAAGACTACCATTTTAAATCAGGCGGTTATCTTTCTACTGAACGTTGGATTGAACGCTTTTATGTTTCGAAGAGTGGAGCTAAATTGAAATCGGAATGGCTCTTTGATAAGAATTATGATGCTTGGTTTTACTTGAAAGCTGACGGAACTTATGCCGAAAAAGGCTGGGAAACGATTAAAGAAAAAGATTACCATTTCAAATCAGGCGGCTATCTTTCTACCGAGCGCTGGATTGACCGCTTCTATGTTGCTAAAAGTGGAGCTAAATTGAAATCGGAATGGTTCTTTGACAAGAATTATAACTCTTGGTTTTACTTGAAAGCTGACGGAACCTATGCTGAAAAAGGTTGGCAAACTATCAAAGGTAAGGATTACCATTTCAAATCAGGAGGCTACCTCTCTACGGAAACTTGGATTGACCGCAGTTATGTGACGAGCAGTGGAGCAAAAGCTGGCAAAGGGTGGCTCTTTGACAAGAATTATAACTCTTGGTTCTATATTAACTCTGATGGAAATTATGCCAATAAAGAATGGCTCTGGGATAATGGTTACTACTATCTCAAATCTGGTGGTTATATGGCTGCGAGTGAGTGGGTATGGTACAAGAACAATTGGTTCTACCTCAAGTCAAATGGAAAGATGGCTGAGAAAGAATTAATCTACGATTCATCCGACCAATCATGGTATTACCTTAAATCCGGCGGTTATATGGCAAAAAATGAGACTGTGGATGGTCATACCTTGGATGCTTCTGGTAGATGGCATGTTGCGGATAAAACCAAATATTACAAAGTTAAACCAATCACAGCCTATGTCTATAGTGCATCTGGAGAAATCTTGAGTTACATTAACCAAGGAAGCATTGTTTCACTGGATAGCTCGACGCGAAAAGGCGGCCGACTTGCAGTTTCGATTTCTGGCTTGTCTGGCTATATGAATCAAAGTGATTTGACAGCAGTAGATGAAGGAAGCGAGTTTATCCCTCATTATACTAGTGATGGGAAATTCCTCTACCATGAACTCTCTCCTTATACGAGTATCAAAGTAGCTCCACACACATCTGCCATGGTTATTGGTAAGAAGTACTACTCAACTGATGGAGAGCATTTTGATGGCTTTACCATTAAAAATCCTTTCCTCTATAAAAACTTGAGAGAACCAAGTAATTATAGTGCAGCTGAATTGGATAAACTGTATTCAATGATGAACTTGCAGGATAGTCCTCTCGCAGGTAAAGGAGCGACTTTCAAAGAAGCTGAGGAACGCTACGGTGTCAATGCCCTTTACTTGATGGCACATAGTGCCCTTGAAAGTGCTTGGGGACGCAGTCAAATTGCCAGAGATAAGAACAACTTCTTTGGTATTGCTGCTTATGATACGAGCCCATATCTCTCAGCCAAGAGCTTTGATAATGTGGATAAAGGAATCCTTGGAGCCGCCAAGTGGATCCGTGAGAACTACATCGACTATGGCAGAGACCACCTTGGAAATAAAGCAACCGGAATGAATGTTCGCTATGCTTCTGATCCATACTGGGGTGAGAAAATAGCCAGCATCATGATGACCATCAATAGTAGACTTGGTGGGAAAGACTAATCAAAAGAAATCAACGGTAACTACTGAAAAAGTGGTTATCGTTTTTGTTTTAAACATTGGAGGAGAAATAGTATAATAACAGTCTCTTTATTCTTGAACAATTAACAAAATGATAGTAAAATGTAATAGGAGATATTAATCTAATTACTATATAAAAAAGGAGAATTTTATGAAAAAGTTACTATCCTTCTCAATTGCCTTGCTTTCAATCACAACACTAGTTGCTTGTTCTGGACATAAGGCGGAATCAAAGGTCCCAGAAGAAAAAATTGAACAGAAGCAAATCAAGTTTGATGAGAAGTTGTTTAAAGAAGCTGGACTCTTGCCTTTTAAAAATGAGAAACAACTAGAACTTGGGGAATTGGATTCTAAATCACGCGCAACGGGTGCTCATATTCAACTTAAGGACAGCGATGAGCCAACTGAGAAGAGAGAGCCTAAGATAAGTTATAACCCAGTTGGTTGGCACAACTATAATTTTTATTATGGAGATGGCTCTAAAAAGGCTTGGTTGATGAATCGTGGTCATTTGATTGGGTACCAGTTTAGTGGATTAAACGATGAAAAGAGGAATCTGGTTCCAATGACTAACTGGCTCAATGCTGGAAATTATTCTGGAACAGATGACCAAAACCAAAGTAGCATGCTTTATTATGAAAATCGATTGGACTCTTGGTTGGCCAATCACCCAAACTATTATCTTGACTACAAGGTGACCCCAATCTATCAGAAAGATGAATTGATTCCGAGACAAATTGAATTGCAGTATGTGGGAATAGATGAAACCGGCAAACTCTTGGAAATCAAATTGGGTGGTAGTAAAGAAAAGGTTGATCAGTATTCAGTGACGCATGTCGTTTTAGACAATGTTTCAGCTAATGCTGAAATCAATTATTTGGATGGTACTGCTAAGAATACAGTTGAAGATGCAAAGATAAAAGAAGAAAAAGAAAAGGCTAAGAAGGAAGCTGAGGAAAAAGCCAAGAAAGAGGCAGAAGAAAAAGAAGCAGCTGAAAAGAAAGCAAAAGAAGAAGAACAGGAAAAAGCTCGTCAAGCCGCACAAGAACAGGAAGAAAGCCAGGAATCAAACTCGCAATCAACAAATTCAGGTGGCTACTTTAGAGATAAAAACGGAAGATGGCACAGACCAAATGGTAAATTTGCTTCCAAGAAAGAAATCAGAGAAGCCGGATTGCAGTGGTAGGATGAATTTAGTAGATATACAGTCAAAAAGCCGTTGGAAAACGGTTTTTTGTTATAATTAAATGAAGAATGTAGAATTAAAGGAGAACATCATGACTTTTGAAGAAATCCTGCCTGGGTTAAAGGCCAAGAAAAAATATGTACGAACTGGTTGGGGAGGGGCTGAAAACTATGTCCAACTCTTTGACACTATCGAACAAAACGGGGTTGCACTTGAAGTGACGCCTTATTTTCTAATCAACGTGTCTGGAGAAGGGGAAGGTTTTTCCATGTGGAGCCCGACACCTTGTGATGTTTTGGCGACGGATTGGGTAGAAGTGTATGACTAGACGTGTATTGATTACGGGAGTAAGTTCAGGGATTGGTCTGGCTCAAGCACGACTCTTTTTAGAGAATGGCTATCAAGTTTATGGAGTTGACCAAGGTGAAAATCCACTCTTAGAGCGTGATTTTCACTTTTTACAGAGAGATTTGACCTTGGACTTGGAGCCAATTTTTGACTGGTGTCCTCAGGTGGATGTCTTGTGCAATACTGCTGGAGTTTTGGATGATTACAAACCACTTTTGGAACAATCAGCGCAGGAAATTCAAGAGATTTTTGAAATCAACTATGTGACTCCTGTTGAGTTGACTCGCTATTATTTGACGCAAATGCTGGAAAATAAAAAAGGAATCATCATCAATATGTGTTCGATTGCTTCAAGTCTAGCTGGCGGAGGTGGTCACGCCTATACCTCGTCTAAGCACGCCTTAGCTGGCTTTACCAAGCAGTTGGCTCTAGACTATGCTGAGGCTGGTATTCAGATCTTTGGGATTGCTCCAGGGGCAGTCAAGACAGCTATGACCGCTGCGGACTTTGAACCAGGTGGCTTGGCTGACTGGGTAGCTAGTGAAACGCCAATCAAGCGCTGGATTGAGCCAGAGGAAGTAGCAGAAATTAGCCTTTTCTTAGCAAGTGGAAAAGCGAGCGCCATGCAAGGACAAATCCTGACCATTGATGGTGGCTGGTCTTTGAAGTAGGAGGAGTTGGATAGAAATCAAAAAACACTTTGGAGTCTATGCTGTTTGCTTTGAAAATGGGAAGTTACTCTGCATTGAAAAAACGAGGGGCCCTTATCAACATCGTTATGATTTACCCGGAGGCAGTCAGCAACTTGGTGAAGGACTGACGGAAACGCTGATTAGAGAAGTTATGGAAGAGACGGGCTTTACCGTTAGAAGCTACTCTAATCCTCGAATCTACGATGTTTTCGTCAGGGAAGAGTTAACAAATTTTATGGTTCACCATATCATGGCATTTTATGATATTGAAGTCAACGAGAAGGCACCTCAAGTCACGATTTCTGAAGCTGTCTCTGATGGTGCGAATGATTCACTCGGATATGTTTGGATAGATATTCAAAAAATCACAGAAGAAAATGCATCGCCACTAGTCTTGAAAGTTAAGTCTGAATTATTAGGATTTCCAGAACTGGACAAGACTTCTTACATGAATTGGAAGGTGAATGATGAGAAACCAACTTGTCCTTAGTGGAGAACAAATTGTTGAAAAAGTTTATCCTCAGTTATTGGACCACGTCGGTATGATTCGTGGAGAATATTTGTTGAGAGAGCTTAATCAAAACATCCTATTAGCAAGTTGTCAGCAATTTATAAAAGATTATCTAGATACCATTTGCTCCTTGTACTCAGATGAAGAGGTTTGGTATCGTTTTTCAGAGTTAACAAATACAGAAGCTAATTGTCTAAAGGGGACTAAAGAGCATTTTGATGAAAATCATCCCTTGTTTGGTTATAGAGGAACTAGGCGCTTGCTGGCGTGTCCGGATGAATTTCAGGCTGAGGCAAATGTCGTTACAGAAATTTATCAAACCAATCCCAATCTGTCTGTTATTTTTCCTTTTGTCAATGATGCTGAGCAGTTAAAGCAAGCTATTACAGTAATGCGTGAGCATGGTTTTACTGGGAAAATCGGCACAATGATTGAATTGCCGTCAGCTTATTTTGACTTGGACAGAATAATAGAAACTGGTATTTCAAAGATTATAGTTGGAATGAATGATTTGACTTCTTTTGTTTTTGCGACTATAAGAAACAGTCAATGGCATGATATGGAAAGTCCAATTATGTTAGATATGCTGAGAGATATGCAGGATAAAGCAAGGGCGAAAAAAATTGACTTTGCTGTAGCAGGCTATCTGAATGATTCTTTCATACAAAAAATGAATCAGATGGGTATCAAATGTATTATCCACTACAGTTCTATTCCAGAGATTTTTAATTTAGAGATTGATCATCCAGACCATCTCAAACGTATAAAAGAAGTAAGTAAAAAATTACAAAGGAGCAACCCATGACACCGCAAGAAATGTGGAATGCATACAAGAAAATCAATCCCTCGATCGGAGATGAGATCGATGCTTGGGCTTTTGGAGTGGAAGCCGATCTCTTGGCAGATTTGGTTTTAAGAGGCGAAAAGACTGCAACAGCATCAGCCTACGACCTCTATGCACTAGAAGCCGAGTCTCTTCCTCAAGAAGGAACTTTTGATGTCATTTTAGATAGTCAAAATCAGGCTGTCTGTATTGTCGAAATTACAAAGGTTTCTGTCCAGCCCTTCAATCAAGTTTCTGCTGAACATGCTTTTAAGGAAGGGGAAGGTGACAAATCCCTAGCCTATTGGCGTCAGGTTCATGAGGACTGTTTCGCCGAGTGGCTGAGAGAGGCAGGACTGACTTTTACACCTGATAGCAAGGTTGTTTTAGAAGAATTTCGCAAAGTCTACCCACTGTAGACTGCTATAAGGAAGAAAGTTTTGGAAATCACCGTCCAATCCTTTTTTCTCAAGCAAAACATGATATAATAAGTTTGTTTGAATAAGAGTAAAACTCTTAAACTTAGAATAGGAGAAAACTATGCAAGCAGTTGAACATTTTATTAAGCAATTTGTTCCTGAACATTATGATTTATTTTTAGACTTGAGTCGTGAGACCAAAACGTTTTCTGGTAAGGTGACCATTACTGGTCAAGCACAGAGTGATCGTATTTCCCTTCACCAAAAGGATTTGGGAATCACTTCTGTAGAAGTCGCGGGTCAAGCTCGTCCATTTACAGTTGACCATGACAATGAAGCCCTTCATATCGAATTGGCTGAGGCTGGTCAAGTTGAAGTGGTTCTTGACTTTTCTGGTAAAATCACAGACAACATGACAGGGATTTACCCTTCTTATTACACAGTTGATGGTGTCAAGAAGGAAGTCTTGTCTACTCAGTTTGAAAGCCATTTTGCGCGTGAAGCCTTCCCATGTGTGGATGAGCCAGAAGCTAAAGCAACTTTTGACCTTTCTCTACGTTTTGACCAAGCGGAAGGTGAAGTGGCCTTGTCGAACATGCCAGAAATCAATGTTGAAAACCGCAAGGAAACAGGCATCTGGAAGTTTGAGACAACACCTCGCATGTCTTCTTACTTATTGGCCTTTGTAGCTGGTGATTTGCAAGGGGTGACTGCTAAAACTAAAAACGGTACCCTCGTAGGTGTCTACTCAACCAAAGCCCACCCACTATCTAACCTTGATTTCTCACTAGACATCGCCGTTCGCTCAATCGAGTTTTACGAAGATTACTACGGAGTTAAATACCCAATCCCTCAATCTCTCCATATCGCCCTCCCTGACTTCTCAGCTGGTGCCATGGAAAACTGGGGTCTTGTGACCTACCGTGAAGTTTACTTAGTTGTGGATGAGAATTCAACATTTGCTAGCCGTCAACAAGTTGCTCTAGTTGTAGCACATGAGTTGGCTCACCAATGGTTTGGAAACCTCGTGACTATGAAATGGTGGGATGACCTCTGGCTTAATGAAAGCTTCGCTAACATGATGGAATACGTCTGTGTGGATGCCATTGAGCCAAGTTGGAATATCTTTGAAGACTTCCAAACAGGTGGTGTTCCAGCTGCGCTTAAACGCGATGCGACGGATGGCGTTCAGTCTGTCCATGTCGAAGTCAAACACCCAGATGAAATCAATACGCTCTTTGATGGCGCTATCGTCTATGCTAAAGGAAGCCGTCTCATGCACATGCTTCGCCGTTGGCTCGGTGATGCTGATTTCGCTAAAGGCTTGCATGCTTACTTTGAAAAGCACCAGTACAGTAATACCATTGGTCGTGACCTATGGAATGCTCTTGGTCAAGCGTCAGGCCGTGATGTCGCAGCCTTCATGGATTCTTGGTTGGAGCAACCTGGTTACCCAGTTCTCACTGTTAAAGTTGAAAATGACGTCTTGAAGATTTCACAAAAACAATTCTTCATCGGTGAGCACGAAGACAAGAACCGTCTCTGGGTGGTGCCACTCAACAGCAACTGGAAAGGCTTGCCAGATACACTCGAAACTGAAAGTATCGAAATCCCTGGCTATGCCGCTCTTCTTGCTGAAAATAAAGGAGCCCTTCGTCTCAACACTGAAAATACAGCCCACTACATTACAGACTATCAAGGAAACTTGTTAGATGCTGTTCTTGCTGAGCTAGAGACACTTGATAACACAAGCAAACTACAAATCGTTCAAGAACGTCGTTTGTTGGCTGAAGCAGGGCACATTTCTTATGCGGACTTGCTCCCAGTCCTTGATAAACTTGCTAAGGAAGAGTCTTACTTGGTAGTTTCAGCTATTTCTCAAGTGATTTCAGCCCTTGAGCGCTTTATTGATGAAGGAACGGATGCTGAAACAGCCTTCAAAGCACTGGTTGCTAAATTGGCTCGTCACAACTATGACCGTCTTGGTTTTGAAGCCAAAGATGGAGAATCAGATGAGGATGAATTGGTTCGTCAGTTGACCATTTCCATGATGATTCGCTCCAATGATGCAGAAGCTAGTCAAGTCGCTAGCCAAATCTTTGCAGCTCACAAGGAGAACCTTGCAGGACTTCCAGCAGCCATCCGTGCTCAAGTTCTCATCAATGAGATGAAACACCATGAGACCAAAGACTTGGTTGCAACTTATCTGGACCTCTACACTCATGCGACAGATGCGGTCTTCAAACGCCAGTTGGCTGCGGCTCTTGCCTATAGTACAGATGCTGACAATATCCAAACCTTGATTCGTTCATGGAAGGATAAATTTGTGGTGAAACCACAAGACTTGTCTGCTTGGTATTACCAGTTCCTAGATCATCAAACAACTCAAGAAACTGTTTGGGTATGGGCGCGTGAAAACTGGGACTGGATTAAGGCAGCCCTTGGTGGGGATATGAGCTTTGATAGCTTTGTTATCCTACCTGCCCATGTATTTAAGACAGAGCAACGCTTGGCAGAGTACAAGGAATTCTTTGAGCCACAGCTCTCTGACCTTGCTCTTAGCCGTAACATTCGTATGGGTATCAAGGATATCGCAGCACGTGTTGACTTGATTAAGCGTGAAAAAGTAGCAGTCGAAGCTGTTGTAGCCCAATATGCCAAAGCTTAATCCATTCGAAATGTAAATAAAAAACTCAACTTTCTATCTGAAAAGAAGAGAGAGTTGAGTTTTTTTTAAGGCAATTTTGGTATAATAATCATAACAAGGAGGAGTTTCTGATGATAAAAATTCTATTAGTGGAAGATGACCTAGGCCTGTCAAACTCAGTATTTGACTTTTTAGATGATTTTGCAGATGTCATGCAGGTCTTTGATGGAGAAGAAGGTCTCTATGAAGCTGAAAGTGGCGTCTATGACTTGATTTTGCTTGACCTGATGTTACCTGAAAAAAATGGTTTCCAGGTCTTGAAAGAGTTGCGCGAAAAAGGAATCACGACACCAGTCCTTATCATGACTGCTAAGGAAAGTTTGGATGATAAGGGACATGGTTTTGAGTTGGGAGCGGATGACTACCTCACCAAACCTTTCTACCTAGAAGAACTCAAAATGCGGATTCAAGCCCTTCTCAAGCGTTCAGGCAAGTTTAACGAAAATACCTTGACCTATGGGGATGTTGTCGTCAACCTTTCAACGAATGAAGTGAAGGTGGAAGATACTCCTGTGGAACTACTCGGAAAAGAGTTTGAGTTATTGGTTTACTTCCTTCAAAATCAAAATGTCATTCTTCCCAAGACACAGATTTTTGACCGTCTATGGGGATTTGATAGTGATACGACTATTTCCGTTGTAGAAGTCTATGTTTCAAAAGTTCGTAAGAAACTGAAGGGAACAGCCTTTGCTGAAAATCTTCAAACCTTGCGTAGTGTCGGGTATATTTTAAAAGATGTTCAATAAACTAAAAAAAACATGGTATGCGGATGATTTCAGCTATTTCATTCGAAACTTTGGAGTGTTCACTCTGATTTTCTCTGCTATGACCTTGATTATCCTCCAGGTCATGCACTCGAGTCTCTACACTTCTGTAGATGAAAAACTACAAGCCCTTAGCACTAGCCCTCAAGCTGTTATCCAATTAGCACTTAATCGGGCAACTGAAGAAGTCAAAGATATTCAACCAGCAACAGCGGATGCCAGCAAGGCTGAAATCAAACCCAATGTCAGCTCCAATACGGAAGTCTTGCTCTTTGATAAGGATTTTAACCAACTCTTACTGGGCAATCGCTTTTTAGGTTTGGACAAGATCAAGCTGTACAAGAAAGAGTTGAATCACATTCGGCAAATTCAAGTTGTCAATAGCTACGGTCAGGAAGAAACCTACCGGATGATCTTGATGGAAACCAATTCATCCACTGTTTCAAGTAATGTCAAATATGCGGCGGTTTTAATCAATACTAGCCAGCTTGAGCAAATCAGCCAAAACCACGAGCATTTAATTGTTGTAGTCATGGCTAGTTTCTGGCTTCTGTCTTTAATTGCCAGTGTTTACCTGGCACGTGTCAGTGTCAAACCTTTACTGGAAAGTATGCAAAAGCAGAAGTCCTTTGTAGAAAATGCGAGTCACGAACTGAGAACGCCTTTGGCTGTTTTACAAAATCGTTTAGAGACTCTCTTTCGAAAACCAGAAGCGACGATTATGGAATCCAGCGAAAGCATTGCTTCTAGTCTTGAAGAAGTTCGCAACATGCGTTTCCTCACGACCAATCTTCTCAATCTTGCACGTCGAGATGATGGAATCAAACCTGAAATAGCAGAAGTTTCTCCACAATTCTTTAAAATAACCTTTGCTAACTATGAGTTGATTGCTTCTGAAAATGATCGTGTTTTTGAATATGAAAATCGGATTTATCGTCCCTTCATGACCGATCAGTTGCTCCTAAAACAGCTCATGACTATCTTGTTTGATAATGCTATCAAGTATACTGAAGAAGATGGAAAAATTGAGTTTGTGGTCCATGCTACGGACCGCCACCTCTATCTATCCGTAACGGATAACGGAATTGGGATCTCAGCTGCCGATAAGAAGAAAATCTTTGACCGCTTTTATCGTGTAGACAAGGCGAGAACCCGTCAGAAAGGCGGTTTTGGTCTGGGACTATCTTTGGCCAAGCAGATCGTAGATGCCTTACGAGGAACGATTACCGTTAAAGATAACAAGCCTAGAGGAACAATTTTTGAAGTTAAGATTGCTATTCAATCTCCTCCCAAACGTAAGAATAAATAAAAAGACAGTTTTAAAACTGTCTTTTTTGATAACTAGAAAAGAGGTTAGTACCACTACCAACCTTTATTTTGAAATTTTTCGTTTAATGATCTTTCGTTGGAGTTGGAGGAGTACCAAACTTGCCCCCATAGCAGCAACAAATGATAAAGCCGTGTTCAATTTTAAGGCTAAAAAGATAAAACTAAAAAACACCATAAAAATACAAAAACAAGCAATATTTACAAAAAATAAAATCTCTTTTAAATTGGAGCTAACAGGAGCTTCCAGTGTATAGTCTTGATAAAGCGGAGTTTGATTCGATTCGGGAGTTTGTTCAAACTCATAAGCTTCTAATTTTCTTGCGGGCATGATTCTCTCCTTAACAGTACATAACTATTTTATCATTTTTTATGTAGAGAATTATTACAGAATTGTTACAAAACTACTAAACTCTCTTATCATCTTCTAAGTCGCTCTTCTTGACACCCACTAGGGAAAATGGTAGCATGGACGTTACACTTAAAACAGATGACCTGACCTTCTCTATTATAAATATACTGAGTAAGGAAGGGATAACTTATATAAATTGATAGCAAGCTGAGGCTTTTTCCTAAGATGATTTGTTGAGTTGCTACCTGGATACTTTTGAAGAGTATTGGTAGGAGTTGTTTTGAATGGATGGAAGGACAGAGATTCTGTCTATTGGACTGGGTAGCCTTCTTGCTACCTCTGGGGAGAGTTAAAGGAGATAAGCATGTATCTTGCTATCAAAGAAATAGTACGAAACAAACTGCGATATAGTTTGATTCTAACTACCATTTTTCTTATCGCTTTTATGGTCTTTTTTATGACCAGTCTAGCTCTTGGTCTTGTGCGGAACAACCGGGCCGCTATTGATAATTGGCAAGCGACGGGTGTCGTTTTATCCGACTACGCAAATGATAATTTGACAGCATCCTTTATTCCTGAAAAGGACTACAAGGATAAGAGTTCTAAAGAGGTTGCTCCACTGGGCTATATGTTCGCTGTGACCAATCTAGTCGATGGTAGTGAAAAGGTCCATGTTTCCATTTTTGCTCAAGACTGGGACGCTTTTATCTCACCTAGTTTGACGGAGGGTCGTTATCCTGAAGGAGATGATGAGGTTGTCGTGGATCAGTCCTTTGAGAACTATGGGATGAAGCTAGGTGATGCCATTCAGCTCAATGGAAGCGAGGCAAGTTACAAGATTGTAGGCCTGACTCAAGGAAATAAATTTTTCACAGAGCCTGTTGTCTTTACGAGTCTGACAACTTATTGGACCTTACAAGGAACCTTGAAAGCCAATCGTTCCATCTCTGCCTTGGTATTGAAAAATGATATAGAAGTGACTGGCGATGGTCTAAAACAGATTTCCATTCCAAAAATGATATCAAAAATTCCTGGTTACACACCTCAGGTGAATGTATTTTCAGGGATGATTCTTGCTATGATTGTCATCACAGGCTTGATTGTGGGGATTTTTGTTTATATTATTACCATCCAAAAATTAGGACTTTATGGAATAATGCGGGCTCAAGGAATACAGATCAAAACCATTGTATGGTCTCTTTTTTGTCAAGTCTTTCTCCTAGCTGGTATGGGGATTGCTTTAGCCTTGCTGGCAATCGGAGGAGTGATTTTAGTCTTACCAGCTACCTTCTTTTTCTATCCAAGTTGGATAGCTTACTCTGTCCTAAGTTTGGTAATTTCCTTGATGGCCCTTCTAGGTGGTGTCATTTCACTTCCACGCTTGCTAAAGGTAGATCCGATTACTGCGATTGCAGAATAATAAGGAGAATAGTATGACAACATTGATTGAAATGACTCAAGTGACAAAAACCTACGGGGAAAGAAAGATGAAAGTCGTTGCCCTGCATGAGACGAATTTTCAGCTAAATACGGGAGAGTTCGTAGCTATTGTTGGGCCTTCTGGCTCTGGCAAGACAACCTTTCTAACAACTCTAGGACAACTTCAGGAAGCATCGAGTGGAAAGATTCTAGTAAAGGGGAAGGAAACAGGCAGTTTGACGGAGAAGGAGAAAACAGACCTCCGTTTTAGAGAGTTTGGTTTCATTCTTCAGGCTTCAAACCTAATTCCTTTTCTAACAGTCAAGGAACAGCTGGATTTGATTGACAGACTGGATAAGGGGAAAAATAGTAAAAGTGACCGAAAAGAGCTGTTTGACTTGTTGGATTTGGAAAAAGTAAAAGATCATTATCCAAAGGCTTTATCAGGTGGCGAACGTCAACGTGCGGCGATAGCTAGAGCGCTCTATAACAATCCAAGTATTGTGCTTGCAGATGAGCCGACAGCCAGTCTAGACACCGAGCGTGCTTACCAAGTAACGGAGATGTTGGCTACCATTGCTCATGAACAAGGTAGAGGAGTTGTCATGATTACACATGATACTCGTCTTCTTGATAAGGTTGACCGTATTTATGTCATGAATGATGGCCACCTAGTTGAAGAAACACATGCATAAAATAGAGTGAATAGTACAAGTTACTGTTCACTTTTTGATTGGGAAAGATAGAAATAAGTTTAACTTTTTGTGAAACTCTCAGTATTCATAGATGATTTTTGAGAAATGTGGTATAATTTTTCTTATGGAAAAGATTATTATTACAGCAACTGCTGAAAGTATTGAACAAGTTGAACAACTACTCGAAGCTGGCGTAGATCGTATCTATGTTGGTGAGAAAGATTTTGGCCTTCGTCTGCCAACGACTTTTAGTCATGACCAATTGCGTGAGATTGCTAAGTTGGTTCATGATGCAGGTAAGGAATTAATCGTTGCGGTTAATGCCCTCATGCACCAAGATATGATGGACCGAATCAAGCCTTTCCTAGACTTCTTGGAAGAAATCAAGACAGACTATATTACAGTAGGAGATGCAGGTGTCTTTTATGTGGTCAACCGTGATGGCTATTCCTTTAAGACCATTTATGATGCTTCAACCATGGTGACAAGCAGTCGTCAGATTAACTTCTGGGGTCAAAAGGCAGGGGCCTCTGAGGCGGTTTTGGCGCGTGAAATTCCATCTGCTGAACTCTTCAAGATGCCTGAGATTTTGGAAATTCCTGCTGAAGTGTTGGTTTATGGAGCTAGTGTCATTCATCATTCTAAGCGTCCACTCTTGCAAAACTACTATAACTTCACGCACATCGATGATGAAAAGACACGTAAACGTGACCTCTTCTTGGCAGAACCGAGTGACCCTGAGAGCCATTACTCTATCTTTGAAGATAATCATGGTACCCACATCTTTGCAAATAACGACCTTGATTTGATGACCAAATTGACAGAATTGGTGGAGCATGGTTTTACTCACTGGAAACTTGAGGGACTTTACACCCCAGGTCAGAATTTTGTAGAAATTGCTAAACTCTTTATTCAAGCGCGTGGCTTGATCCAAGAGGGGAATTTCAGCCATGACCAAGCCTTCTTGTTAGATGAGGAAGTGCGCAAGTTACACCCTAAAAACCGTTTCCTCGATACAGGATTCTATGATTACGATCCTGATATGGTTAAATAGAACACCAAAACCCGAAATAAAAATGTTCGGGTTTTTCAAGTGTATTCATGAAATAAAAACGGATACATGTTATAATAGATGTAGCTTTCTATTGGAGGTATTTAAGTGGAGAATCTGAAAAAGATGGCAGGTATCAAGGCTGCTGAGTTTGTCAAGGATGGTATGGTAGTCGGTCTGGGAACTGGCTCTACTGCCTATTATTTTGTCGAAGAAATTGGTCGTCGGATGAAGGAAGAAGGTTTGCAGATTACTGCTGTGACAACTTCCAGTGTGACCAGTAAACAGGCTGAAGGACTAAACATCCCGCTCAAGTCGATTGATCAAGTGGATTTTGTCGATGTGACGGTTGACGGGGCGGATGAAGTAGATAGCCAGTTTAACGGAATCAAAGGCGGTGGTGGTGCCCTTCTGATGGAGAAGGTTGTCGCAACGCCCTCAAAAGAATACATTTGGGTGGTAGATGAAAGCAAACTGGTTGATAAACTAGGTGCTTTTAAATTGCCTGTGGAAGTGGTTCAGTATGGCGCAGAACAGGTTTTTCGTCGTTTTGAGCGAGCTGGCTACAAACCAAGTTTCCGTGAAAAAGACGGTCAGCGTTTTGTAACCGATATGCAGAATTTTATCATTGACCTAGCCTTGGATGTCATTGAAAATCCGATTACTTTCGGGCAAGAATTGGACCATGTCGTTGGTGTCGTAGAGCATGGCTTGTTCAACCAAATGGTGGATAAGGTCATCGTTGCTGGACGAGACGGGGTTCAGATTTTAACTTCAACAAAAGCAAGATAACTAAGATAGTAAGGAGACAGACTATGTCAAAATTTAATCGTATTCACTTGGTGGTACTGGATTCTGTGGGAATCGGTGCTGCTCCAGATGCTAATAACTTTGTCAATGCAGGGGTTCCAGATGGTGCATCTGACACACTAGGACACATTTCTAAAACAGTTGGTTTGAATGTGCCAAACATGGCTAAAATCGGTCTAGGAAATATTCCTCGTGAAACTCCTCTAAAGACTGTACCAGCTGAAAGCAATCCAACAGGATATGCAACAAAATTGGAAGAAGTTTCCCTTGGTAAGGATACCATGACTGGTCACTGGGAAATCATGGGACTCAACATTACCGAGCCTTTCGATACTTTCTGGAACGGATTTCCAGAAGAAATCCTGACAAAAATCGAAGAATTTTCAGGACGTAAGGTCATTCGTGAAGCCAACAAACCTTACTCAGGAACAGCTATTATCGACGATTTCGGACCACGTCAAATGGAAACTGGGGAGTTGATTATCTATACTTCAGCTGACCCAGTTTTGCAGATTGCTGCCCACGAAGACATCATTCCTTTGGATGAATTGTACCGTATCTGTGAATACGCTCGTTCGATTACCCTTGAGCGTCCTGCCCTTTTAGGTCGTATCATTGCCCGTCCATATGTTGGTGAACCAGGTAACTTCACTCGTACAGCAAATCGTCGTGACTTGGCAGTATCTCCATTTGCACCAACTGTTTTGGATAAATTGAACGAAGCTGGTATCGATACGTACGCTGTTGGTAAAATCAACGATATCTTTAACGGCGCTGGTATCAACCATGACATGGGCCACAACAAGTCAAACAGCCATGGAATTGATACATTATTGAAGACCATGGGACTTGCTGAGTTTGAAAAAGGATTCTCCTTCACAAACTTAGTTGACTTTGATGCCCTTTATGGACACCGTCGCAATGCTCATGGTTACCGTGATTGCTTGCATGAGTTCGATGAGCGTTTGCCTGAAATTATCGCTGCCATGAGAGAAAATGATCTTCTCTTGATTACTGCTGACCATGGAAATGACCCAACCTATGCTGGAACAGACCACACTCGTGAATATATTCCACTTTTAGCTTACAGTCCTGCCTTTAAAGGAAATGGTGTCATTCCAGTTGGGCATTTTGCAGATATCTCAGCAACAGTTGCGGATAACTTTGGTGTTGAAACTGCCATGATTGGTGAAAGTTTCTTAGATAAATTGGTATAAGATGACGCGATATGCTATACTTGTTCGGGGCATTAATGTAGGTGGGAAAAATAAAGTTGTCATGGCGCAACTTCGTCAAGAACTGACAGAGTTGGGACTGGAAAAGGTTGAAACCTACATCAACAGTGGCAATATTTTCTTTACTTCGACAGACTCCAAAGCCCGATTGGTTGAAAAGTTAGAGTCTTTCTTTGCAGTCCATTATCCATTTATTCAGAGCTTTTCCTTGCTGAGTCTTGAGGACTTTGAAGCGGAAATTGAAAATCTACCTGAATGGTGGACCAAAGATCTGGCTCGAAAAGATGTCCTCTTTTATACAGAAGGCTTGGATGTGGATCAAGTCATTGAGAAAGTTGAAAGTTTGGAACTGAAAGATGAAGTGGTTCATTTTGGAAGACTTGGGATCTTCTGGGGGAAGATCACTGAAGAATCCTACTATGCAACTGCCTATCACAAGCACCTGCTCAAGATGCCTTTTTATCGCCACATCACCATTCGCAATGCAAAAACCTTTGACAAAATCGGTCAAATGCTAAAAAATAATAAAGGAGACACACAATGACATTTTTAGATAAGATCAAGGAAACAGCTGCTTTCCTGAAAGAAAAGGGAATACTAGCACCTGAGTTCGGTCTAATCCTTGGATCAGGACTTGGAGAATTGGCAGAAGAAATCGAAAATCCAGTTGTAGTAGATTATGCAGATATCCCAAACTGGGGCCGCTCTACAGTAGTCGGACACGCTGGGAAATTGGTATATGGTGAACTTGCAGGTCGCAAGGTCTTGGCCCTTCAAGGTCGCTTCCATTTCTACGAAGGCAACCCTCTTGAAGTCGTGACTTTCCCAGTTCGTGTAATGAAAGTCCTCGGATGTGAAGGTGTCATTGTAACCAATGCAGCTGGTGGTATTGGCTATGGTCCTGGTACTTTGATGGCTATCTCAGACCATATCAACATGACCGGGCAAAATCCATTGATGGGTGAAAACTTGGATGACTTTGGTCCACGTTTCCCAGATATGTCTAAAGCCTACACACCAGAATACCGTGCTACTGCCCATGAAGTGGCAAAAAAACTTGGTATCAAGCTTGATGAAGGTGTCTATATCGGTGTAACTGGTCCGACTTATGAAACACCTGCAGAAATTCGTGCCTATAAGACATTGGGAGCAGATGCAGTTGGTATGTCCACTGTTCCTGAAGTTATTGTGGCCGCCCACTCAGGATTGAAAGTTCTCGGTATTTCATGTATTACTAACCATGCTGCAGGTTTCCAAGAAGAACTCAACCACGAAGAAGTTGTGGAAGTAACTGAACGTGTCAAAGGTGACTTTAAAGGCTTGCTGAAAGCGATTCTTGCTGAATTGTAATCCTATGAAAGCACGACTCCAAACTCTGCCCTACGGACTAAGATTACTTCTAGCCACCTTATCATTGGGAATAGGGGCTGGGCTAGTCGGCATTGCCTGCCATTATCTACTTGAAGGTGTGCAAAGGCTGGCTTTTGGCCAAGCTAGTTCGGATTTGCTCCAACTATTCCAAGAAGCTGGGAATCTCCGTAGATTCCTAGTCATATGTATGACAGGATGCTCGGCAGCTGGCTTCTGGTATATCCTGCAAAGGCGCTATAAAATCTTCTCTATTCGCCAGCAAATTGACCTAGCTGGAGCCAGAAATCCAGCACTCTTAGCCCACCTCCTTCATGCAGGTATGCAGGTTGCGATTGTCGGAGCAGGTGCATCGGTCGGAAAAGAAGGAGCACCACGCGAGGTCGGGGCTCTTCTAGCTGGTCGCTTGTCAAAGGGGTTCTCTCTAGCCCTTAAAGAACAGAAGGTATTGGTTGCCTGTGGGGCAGGAGCTGGTCTAGCTGCGGTTTATCAGGTTCCCTTTGCTAGTAGCTTGTTTGTCTTTGAGACCTTAGGACTTGCCTATAGTTGGCAGAACTTTTTGATGGTTTTGGCTAGTACTTATCTGGCAACTTGGGTGGCTCAGCCCATTGTTGGTCAGGATGCTATTTATCACCTATCTGCGGTCTCATGGTCGGTCAGCGGTTTCTTACAAGCTATTCTGATTGCGTTATTGGTCACTCCTCTAGCACTGGTTTTTCGATCCTTAGCCAAGCAAGCTAATCGCAAACGCCGCAAGGATGAGACGATCCTCTGGGCTCTTCCTCTAGCCTTTCTAGTGTTGGGGAGCCTTGTATCCTTTTTCCCTATCTTTATGGGAAATGGTCAGGTACTAGCGCAGGCCTTGTTATCTCGCCAGCCGGTTCCCTATCTTCCACTGACTCTTGCAATGAAGGGGCTTTTGGTTTATCTCCTCTTACGCAATGGTGCCTATGGGGGAACCTTGACACCATCATTTGCCTTGGGGATTGGGTCTGGTTACTTAGTGACCTTGCTTTTGACAGTAGTTGGCGTCCACCTGGATCCAGCTCTAGGAATGTTACTAGGAGCAACAGTCTTTTTAGGGACGACCTTACAAGCTCCTCTGACGGCTATTGCCCTAAGCCTTGGATTTACAGGTCAGGATTGGAGTTTGACAATACCGCTTGTACTAGCGGCAGGAATGTCTTACATGGTTCGAAAGAGATGGGAGAAAGGACAATGAAGGTACACTTTGTACTGCATGAAACATTTGAGGTTCCGGGTGCTTATCTAAAATGGGCTCTAGAACGAGGACATCACATTACATCAACAAAGGTTTATGAAAAAGAACCTCTTCCTGAAACAATTGACGGGATTGATTTTCTGATTGTTATGGGTGGTCCTCAATCACCTGATGAGGATAGAGAAAAATTCCCATACTATGACCCTAAGGCTGAGCTTGCTTTTATGAAAGAAGCGATTGCTGCAGATATCTATATCGTTGGTGTCTGTCTTGGTGCGCAGCTCCTATCTGTTGCCTATGGTGCGAAGTATGAACACAGTCTTGAGCGCGAGATCGGCGTTTATCCTGTGACATTGACGATGCAAGGTCTAACAGACCCTCATGTTAGCTTGTTCGGAGAAACCTTAGAAACTGGCCACTGGCATGGTGATATGCCAGGGCTGACAGAGGATGCTGTTGTTCTTGCGACGAGTCAAGGTTGTCCACGTCAGATTATTCGCTTCAGTCCGAAACATTATGCCTTTCAGGCTCATTTGGAATTTGATGCAGAAGCAGTAGAATTATTGATTGCTGCGGATGGTGAAGAGCAATTAAGAGAGCAAAGTGAAAAGTTACCTTTTGTTCAAACACCAGAAGAATTACGTGGAAACGATTATTCCGAAATGAATGCAAAACTGTATGCATTTTTAGATTCATTGGTAAAATAGGAACTACAGAAAGGCAGAGTATCTGAGTTATAGTCAAACTCGGGCTAACTATTCTGCGAAATATTTAAATTTAAAATCAAGAAAGAAAGGATGGGTAAACCGTATTTGCTGAACTGAATACGGGCGGAGAACTGTGTAAAAAAGATAAACTGTCTAGCATCTGCGATGCTTCGTCAGTTTCCTATTTTTACTTTGTTCTCTGTCGCCCTTTATATCTTAATTATGTCTATCCATATTGCTGCTAAGCAGGGTGAAATTGCTGATAAAATTCTTCTTCCGGGGGATCCACTTCGTGCGAAATTTATTGCGGAGAACTTCCTTGAAGATGCTGTTTGTTTTAACGAAGTGCGTAACATGTTTGGCTACACTGGTACTTACAAGGGCCACCGTGTATCGGTCATGGGAACTGGGATGGGGATGCCATCCATTTCGATTTATGCGCGTGAGTTGATTGTGGACTACGGTGTAAAGAAATTGATTCGCGTGGGAACTGCTGGTTCTTTGAATGAAGATGTCCACGTCCGTGAATTGGTTTTGGCGCAAGCAGCTGCAACCAACTCAAACATCATCCGCAACGACTGGCCACAGTATGATTTCCCACAAATCGCTAGTTTTGACCTGCTAGACAAGGCCTACCATATCGCCAAAGAACACGGTATGACCAGCCATGTTGGGAACGTTTTGTCATCTGATGTCTTTTATTCAAACTACTTTGAAAAGAACATTGAGCTTGGTAAATGGGGAGTTAAAGCTGTAGAAATGGAAGCAGCAGCACTTTACTATCTTGCTGCCCAACATCATGTTGATGCGCTAGCTATCATGACAATCTCTGATAGCTTGGTCAATCCAGATGAAGATACTACCGCAGAAGAACGCCAAAATACCTTCACCGATATGATGAAGGTTGGTTTGGAAACCTTGATTGCAGAGTAAACATCGTATTGCTTTGAGATAAGGTTATTTCTAAGATTGATTTAAATGCTTTAATCTCAAATATATCAGTAATGATAAAGGAAGAGTTGAAAATCAGATTGCTGGAGCTATTGGTTTTCAACTTTTTTAGAACCCAGCTTAAGGAGAAACGTGATGGATAAAATTGAACAATTACAAGACTTGATAGATCAAAGCCAACGGATTGTTTTCTTTGGAGGGGCAGGAGTGTCAACCGAGTCTAATATCCCAGATTTTCGTAGTTCAGATGGTGTTTATAGTCATCAGTTAGGCCGTCATTTTACGGCAGAGCAACTCGTTTCTCGAACCATGTTTGAGCGCTATCCAGAAGATTTTTTTGACTTCTATAAAAAATACCTGATTTATCCAGAAGCAAAGCCTAATGCTGCTCACACTTATCTGGCTACTTTGGAAAAGACAGGTAAGCTAAAGGCTGTTGTGACACAAAATATCGATAGTCTTCATGAAATGGCTGGCTCCCAAAAAGTCTTTAAATTGCATGGGAGTGCGGACCGGAATTACTGCCTAGGTTGTCAACATTTCTATGACTTAACTGCTTTTCTTGCCCTCGAGGGACCTGTTCCCCACTGCTTAGACTGTGGCAAGGTGGTCAAGCCTGACGTGACCTTGTATGAAGAATCACTTGACATGGATGTTTTTAGTCAAGCTGCACAAGCTATTCGGCAAGCAGACTTGCTGATTATTGGTGGGACTTCCATGGTTGTTTATCCTGCAGCTAGCCTAGTAAACTATTTTTCTGGGACAAATCTGGTCCTTATCAATAAAACCAGTATTCCACAAGACAGCCAAGCTACATTGGTCATTGAAGGCAAGATTGGGGAAGTCTTTTCGAAATTGAGACAATAAAAGAATTTTAGAAGATAGCAACAAAACCTTGTTACTTGAAAGAGAAAACTATCTCATTTATTGACCACTATCTCGCTCTTTGAGAGTTATTAAAAACTGGCTGAGAAAATCAAAACACCTTCACCGATATGATGAAGGTTGGTTTGGAAACCTTGATTGCAGAGTGAAATGTAAAAGAAAATCCTGATTTCAAGTGGAATCAGGTTTTTTTCATAGATGCGATTTTTTCTGGGTTTGGTGTAACGCGGAGGGTCTTTTGTCCTGTGTAGGTTACAAAGCCAGGTTTTCCACCAGTTGGTTTGTTGAGTTTCTTGACTTCAATCATATCCACCTGAACTAGATTTGACAAGCGCCCTTTGGAAAAGTAGGCTGCTAGTTCGGCTGCGTCTGTTTTAACTTCATCAGATGGGTCAAGATTTCCTGAGATAACGACATGACTTCCAGGAATGTCCTTGGCATGGAACCAAAGTTCCTCCTTGTGGGCCATTTTAAAGGTCAATTCCTCATTTTGAAGATTGTTTCGACCGACATAGATGATGGTTTTGCCATCGCTTGCTAGATACTGCTCTGGTTTTTTGCGTTTCTGAATTTTCTCGCGTTGGCGTCTTCTAATGAAGCCTGTTTGGATCAATTCTTCACGGATTTCAGCGATTTCCTCCAGCCCTGCTTGATTGAGCACAGTCTCGACACTTTCTAGATAAAGAATGGTGGCCTTGGTTTCTTCGATCAGTTCAGTCAGGTATTTGACAGCTTCTTTGAGTTTCTGGTAACGCTTAAAATAGCGTTGAGCATTCTGGCTGGGAGTCAAGGCCTTATCAAGCGCAATGGTGATAGGCTGGTTGGTGTAGTAGTTGTCCAAGGTAACCTGATCTTGGTCATTGGGAACTTGGTGGAGGAAGGTTGTCAGCAACTCTCCTTTTTGGCGAAACTCCTCAGCATTGTCTGTCGCTAGTAACTCTTTTTCTTGTTTTTTGAGTTTGTGGCGATTTTTTTGCAATTCATTTTCAACACGGCGAATGAGCTCACTGGCTTGTTGCTTGACGCGATCGCGCTCTGCCTTATCTTTGTAATAGGTATCCAGAAGATCAGAGAGACTGGCAAAAGGCTCTCCCACCTGATTTGCAAAAGGAACTGGGCTGAAAGAAGTCTCCGTTAGGTAAGGCTTGGTTTCTTGCTCGAAAAAGTTTCGGAAAGTAGACAGTTTATCACTGACAAGAATGTTTTCCAATTCATTTGCTGTATCGCGTCCTAAACCTTGAAAGAGGCTTTGAAGATTTTTTGCTGTTAGTTCTTGGGTTTGCAGAATTTCAAAGAGCTTTTCATCCTTGACAGTATAAGGATTGAGAGATTCGGTACTAGGCGGAGCAATATAGGTCGATCCTGGAAGCAAGGTGCGGTAGCTATTTTGTGAAAAGCCAACATGTTTGATAACTTCGAGGATTTTATGGCTACTTTTATCCACGAGGAGAATATTACTGTGTTTGCCCATAATCTCGATGATGAGCGTGGCCTGGATATGATCCCCAATCTCGTTTTTATTGGAAACTGTAATTTCCACGATACGGTCATTTTCCACTTGCTCAATCGACTCAATCATAGCACCCTGCAAATACTTCCTCAAAACCATGATAAAGGTAGAAGGTTGGGCTGGATTTTCAAAAGTCGTTTGGGTTAGCTGAATGCGTCCAAATACGGGATGAGCAGAAAGGAGCAGGCGATGACTTTGGCGATTGCTGCGGATTTGCAAGACCAACTCTTGTTCAAAAGGTTGATTGATTTTCTGGATGCGACCATTGACCAACTCGCTTCGCAATTCCTCAACCATGTGGTGTAAAAAAAATCCGTCAAATGACATCGTTCTCTCCTTGTGATTGTATTCCATAGTATTATATCAAAAAGGTAGAATAAAATCATGGAAATATGGTATAATAAAGCCAAGTAAAGAGAATCGAGAAGTACATGTATATTGAAATGGTAGATGAAACTGGTCAAGTTTCACAAGAAATCTTGCAACAAACCCAAGAAATTTTGGAATTTGCAGCCCAAAAAATAGGAAAAGAAGACAAGGAGATGGCAGTCACTTTTGTGACCAACGAGCGTAGCCACGAACTCAATCTCGAGTACCGTGATACCGATCGTCCGACGGATGTCATCAGCCTTGAGTATAAACCAGAGTTGGATATTGCCTTTGATGAGGAAGATTTGCTTGAAAATCCTGAATTGGCAGAGATGATGTCTGAGTTTGATGCCTATATTGGGGAACTGTTCATCTCTATCGATAAAGCGCATGAGCAGGCTGAGGAATACGGCCACAGCTTCGAGCGTGAGATGGGCTTCTTGGCAGTACACGGCTTTTTACACATTAACGGCTATGATCACTACACTCCGGAAGAAGAAGCGGAGATGTTCGGTTTACAAGAAGAAATTTTGACAGCCTATGGACTCACAAGACAATAAACGAAAATGGAAAAATCGTGACCTAGTATCCAGTTTAGAATTTGCTCTTACAGGAATTCTGACTGCTTTCAAGGAAGAACGTAATATGCGAAAACATGCAGTGACGGCCCTAGTAGTCATCCTTGCAGGTTTTGTTTTTCAGGTGTCACGCATTGAATGGCTCTTTCTCCTAATGAGCATTTTCTTGGTAGTAGCCTTTGAAATTATTAACTCTGCTATTGAAAATGTGGTGGATCTAGCCAGTCACTATCACTTTTCTATGTTGGCAAAGAAAGCCAAGGACATGGCAGCAGGTGCCGTGCTTGTGGTCTCTCTTTTTGCTGCGGTGACAGGTGTACTTATCTTTCTCCCACGTATTTGGGATTTATTATTTTAAATAGTAAGAGGAAATTATGACATTTAAATCAGGCTTTGTAGCTATTTTGGGACGTCCCAATGTTGGGAAGTCAACCTTTTTGAATCACGTCATGGGGCAAAAGATTGCCATTATGAGTGACAAAGCGCAGACAACGCGCAATAAAATCATGGGGATTTACACCACGGATAAGGAGCAAATCGTCTTTATCGACACGCCGGGGATTCACAAGCCTAAGACGGCTCTTGGAGATTTCATGGTGGAATCTGCCTACAGTACTCTGCGTGAAGTGGATACTGTTCTATTCATGGTGCCAGCTGATGAGCCACGTGGTAAGGGCGACGATATGATTATCGAGCGTCTGAAAGCTGCCAAGGTTCCTGTGATTCTGGTGGTGAATAAGATTGACAAGGTCCATCCAGACCAGCTTTTGGCTCAGATTGATGACTTCCGTAACCAGATGGACTTTAAGGAAATTGTTCCTATCTCAGCCCTTCAGGGTAATAATGTTTCTCATCTAATCGATATTCTGAGTGAAAATCTGGAGGAAGGTTTCCAGTATTTCCCAGCTGATCAAATCACAGATCATCCTGAGCGTTTCTTGGTTTCAGAAATGATTCGTGAGAAAGTCTTGCACCTAACTCGAGAAGAGATTCCTCACTCAGTTGCCGTAGTGGTCGACTCTATGAAGCGTGATGAAGAGACAGACAAGGTCCATATCCGAGCAACCATCATGGTCGAGCGCGATAGCCAAAAAGGCATTATCATCGGAAAAGGTGGCGCTATGCTCAAGAAAATAGGGACCATGGCTCGTCGTGATATCGAACTCATGCTAGGGGACAAGGTTTTCCTAGAAACTTGGGTCAAGGTTAAGAAAAACTGGCGTGATAAAAAGCTAGATTTGGCTGACTTTGGCTATAATGAAAAAGAATACTAAGTAGAGGTGGGCTCATGCCTGCTTCTTGTTTTTACAGAAGGAGGACTTATGCCTGAACTACCTGAGGTTGAAACGGTTCGTCGTGGCTTAAAAAAATTGATTTTGGGAAAGAAGATTTCTAATATAGAGATTGCTTATCCCAAGATGATTAAGACAGATTTGGAAGAGTTTCAAAAAGAGTTAGCTGGTCAAGTAATTGAGTCAATGGGACGCCGTGGAAAATATCTACTTTTTTACCTGACAAACAAGGTCTTGATTTCACATCTGCGGATGGAGGGCAAGTATTTTTACTATCCGGACCAAGTTCCAGAACGTAAACACGCCCATGTTTTCTTCCAGTTTGAGGATGGCGGCACTCTTGTATATGAGGATGTGCGCAAGTTTGGTACCATGGAACTATTGGCACCCGACCTTTTGGATGCCTACTTTGTATCTAAAAAACTAGGGCCTGAGCCAAGAGAGCAGGACTTTGATTTGCAGGTCTTTCAAGCTGCCCTAACCAAGTCTAAAAAGCCTATCAAATCCCATCTACTAGACCAAACCCTGGTAGCTGGCCTTGGCAATATCTATGTGGATGAGGTCCTCTGGCGAGCTCAGGTTCATCCAGCTAGACCTTCCCAAACTTTGACTGCAGAAGAAGCGTCAGCTATTCATGACCAGACCATTGTTGTTTTGGGACAGGCAGTTGAAAAGGGCGGTTCCACCATTAGAACCTATACCAATGCCTTTGGAGAAGACGGAACCATGCAGGACTTCCATCAGGTCTATGATAAGACTGGGCAAGCGTGTTCCCGCTGTGGGACAGTGATTGAGAAAATTCAACTAGGCGGACGTGGAACTCATTTTTGTCCTCAGTGTCAAAGGAGGGGCTGATGGGAAAAATCATCGGAATCACAGGAGGAATTGCCTCTGGTAAGTCAACTGTGACAAATTTTCTAAGACAAAAAGGCTTCCAAGTGGTCGATGCTGACGCAGTCGTCCATGATCTACAAAAACCCGGGGGTCGTCTTTATCAGGTTTTAGTCCAGCATTTTGGACAGGAAATCATACTTGAAAATGGAGAACTTAATCGCCTTCTTCTGGCTAGTCTCATCTTTTCAAATCCTGAGGAGCAAGAATGGTCTAAGCAAACCCAAGGGGAGATTATTCGTGAGGAATTGGCTGCATTGCGAGACCGGTTGATTCAGACAGAAGCGATTTTTTTCATGGATATTCCCCTGCTTTTTGAACAGGACTATGCCACCTGGTTTGATGAAACGTGGCTGGTCTATGTAGACCGTGATGTTCAGGTGGAACGTTTCATGAAACGGGATCATCTTTCTAAGGAAGTAGCAGAGTCTCGTTTGGCCGCCCAATGGTCTTTAGAGAAAAAGAAAGATTTTGCCAGTCATGTTCTAGACAACAATGGCAGTCGTGATCAGCTTGTGGCTCAAGTAGTGAAGTTACTTGAAGGAGGCGATAGCTGTGCAAGAGATTAGTTGGAAAGAGAATCTTCGCGTTGCCTGGTTCGGTAGTTTTCTAACGGGCGCCAGCATTTCCTTGGTCGTTCCTTTCATGCCTATCTTTGTGGAGCAGTTGGGAATTGAAGGGGACCAAGTTGCTTTCTATGCTGGATTAGCCATCTCAGTTTCGGCTGTTTCTGCAGCTCTAGTTTCTCCCATCTGGGGTATTCTTGCTGACAAGTACGGTCGAAAGCCCATGATGATTCGAGCTGGGCTTGCCATGACCATTACGATGGGAGGTTTGGCCTTCGTACCCAATATCTATTGGCTACTCTTTTTGCGCTTGCTCAATGGTGTATTTACTGGATTTGTCCCCAATGCAACAGCCTTGATCGCTAGTCAGGTACCCAAAGATAAGTCGGGAGCGGCTCTGGGAACTCTATCTACAGGAGTTGTTGCAGGAACACTGACGGGTCCCTTTGTTGGAGGCTTTATTGCTGAAATTTTTGGCATTCGTAATGTCTTTTTATTGGTAGGTGCTTTCTTATTTTTAGCTGCAATCCTAACCATTTTCTTTATCAAGGAAGATTTTCAGCCAGTGGCTAAGGAGAAGGCTATCCCAACGAAAGAAGTATTTTCTTCTTTCAAGTATCCTAGGCTTTTAGTGAATCTATTTTTGACTAGCTTCGTCATTCAATTTTCAGCTCAATCAATTGGCCCCATTCTAGCTCTCTATGTGCGGGACTTAGGGCAGACTGAGAATCTCCTCTTCGTATCAGGATTGATCGTATCCAGCATGGGATTTTCTAGTATGATGAGTGCTGGAATTCTAGGAAAACTTGGCGATAAGGTAGGGAATCATAGATTGTTGGTCGCGGCGCAGATTTATTCCGTCATCATTTACCTACTTTGTGCCCATGCAACCAGCCCCCTTCAACTTGGCTTGTATCGTTTTCTCTTTGGTTTGGGAACAGGTGCTCTCATACCAGGAGTCAATGCCCTTCTCAGCAAAATGACTCCAAAATCAGGTATTTCAAGGATTTTCGCCTTCAACCAAGTCTTTTTTTATCTCGGTGGAGTGATTGGACCTATGGCGGGATCCGCAGTTGCAGGATATTTGGGCTACCATGCTGTCTTTTATGCGACAGCAGCCTGTGTGGCTTTCAGTTGTTTATGCAACTTAGTGCAATTTAGATCATTATTAAAAGTAAAGGAAATCTAGTGCGAGTAAAAATCAATCTCAAGTGCTCCTCTTGTGGCAGCATGAATTATCTAACCAGTAAGAACTCCAAAACCCATCCAGACAAGATTGAGGTGTTAAAATATTGTCCAAAGGAAAGAAAAGTAACTTTACATCTTGAATCTAAGTAGAATTTATGGTAAAATAATAGGGATTTTAAGGAGTTTGATATGTATAACCTATTATTAACCATTTTATTAGTATTATCTGTTGTGATTGTGATTGCGATTTTCATGCAACCAACTAAGAACCAATCCAGCAATGTATTTGATGCCAGCTCAGGTGATTTGTTTGAACGTAGTAAAGCGCGTGGTTTTGAAGCTGTGATGCAACGTTTGACAGGTATTTTAGTCTTTTTCTGGCTAGCCATTGCCTTAGCATTGACGGTATTATCAAGTAGATAAGAAATGGGCAGGACTAGGTCTTTGCCTATTTTTATTTTTATACTCTTCAAAAATCTCTTCAAACCACGTCAGCGTCGGCTTGTCGTACTCCAGTACTGCCTGCGCCTAGCTTTCTAGTTTGCTCTTTGATTTTTATTGAGTATTAAATGATGTTTGAGAAGGTCTTACAGTAAAAGAAAATTAAAAAATCTAGAAAGAAAACATGAAAGATAAAATTAAAGAATATTTGCAAGAGAAGGGGCGAGTGACGGTAAATGACCTAGCTCAAGCTCTCGGAAAGGATGGGTCCAAGGATTTCCGTGAGTTGATTAAAACTCTGTCTCTGATGGAAAGAAAGCACCAGATTCGTTTTGAAGATGATGGTAGTTTATGTCTGGACCAAAAGAAGAAACATGAAATTACCCTCAAAGGGATTTTTCATGCCCATAAAAACGGCTTTGGTTTTGTCAGTCTAGAAGGCGAAGAGGACGACCTTTTTGTAGGAAAAAACGATGTCAACTACGCTATTGATGGCGATACCGTTGAAGTGGTCATCAAGAAAGTTGCTGACCGTAACAAGGGAACTGCTGCAGAAGCAAAAATCATTGATATATTAGAGCATAGTCTGACAAGCGTTGTCGGGCAAATCGTTTTGGATCAGGAAAAGCCCAAGTATGCGGGCTACATCCGTTCAAAAAATCAGAAAATCAGCCAACCGATCTATGTGAAGAAACCAGCTATCAAGTTGGAAGGGACAGAGGTTCTCAAGGTCTTTATCGATAAATACCCAAGTAAGAAACATGATTTCTTTGTTGCTAGTGTCCTTGATGTGGTGGGGCACTCGACTGATGCTGGGATTGACGTTCTTGAAGTCTTGGAATCCATGGATATTGTCTCAGAATTTCCAGAAGCTGTTCTCAAGGAAGCAGAAAGTGTACCAGAAGCTCCGTCTCAAAAGGATATGGAAGGGCGTCTTGATTTAAGAGATGAGCTTATCTTCACTATTGACGGCGCAGATGCCAAGGACTTGGACGACGCAGTTCACATCAAGCCTTTGAAAAATGGCAATATGGAACTCGGAGTTCACATCGCGGATGTTTCCTACTATGTGACAGAGGGTTCTGCCCTTGATAAGGAAGCCCTTAACCGCGCGACTTCTGTCTATGTAACAGACCGAGTGGTTCCAATGCTTCCAGAGCGTTTGTCAAATGGAATCTGCTCTCTCAATCCTCAAGTAGATCGCTTGACCCAGTCTGCTATTATGGAAATTGATAAACACGGTCGTGTAGTTAATTACACCATTACACAAACAGTGATCAAGACTAGTTTTCGTATGACCTATAGCGCTGTTAATGATATCCTAGCAGGTGACGAGGAAAAAAGACGAGAGTATAAGAAAATTGTTCCTAGTATCGAGTTAATGGCCAAGCTTCATGAAAGGCTAGAAAGCATGCGTGAGAAACGTGGTGCCCTTAATTTTGATACCAGCGAAGCAAAGATTCTAGTGGATAAAAAAGGTAAGCCTGTGGATATCGTTCTTCGCCAACGTGGAATTGCAGAGCGGATGATCGAGTCCTTCATGTTGATTGCTAACGAAACAGTTGCCGAGCACTTTAGCAAGCTGGACCTACCTTTTATCTATCGGATTCATGAGGAGCCTAAGGCAGAAAAAGTTCAGAAGTTTATTGACTATGCTTCAAGCTTTGGTTTGCGGATTTATGGGACTGCCAGTGAGATTAGCCAAGAGGCGCTTCAAGATATCATGCGTGCTGTTGAGGGAGAGCCTTATGCGGATGTATTGTCCATGATGCTTCTCCGCTCCATGCAACAAGCTCGCTATTCAGAGCACAATCACGGTCACTATGGTCTTGCTGCAGACTACTACACTCACTTCACCAGCCCTATTCGCCGTTATCCGGACCTTCTAGTCCATCGAATGATTCGGGATTACGGTCGTTCTAAGGAAATAGCAGAGCATTTTGAACAAGTGATTCCAGAGATTGCAACCCAGTCTTCCAACCGTGAGCGTCGTGCCATCGAGGCGGAGCGTGAAGTCGAAGCCATGAAAAAGGCTGAGTACATGGAAGAATACGTGGGTGAAGAGTACGACGCAGTTGTATCCAGCATTGTCAAGTTTGGTCTCTTTGTCGAATTGCCAAATACAGTTGAAGGCTTGATTCACATTACTAATTTGCCCGAATTTTATCATTTCAACGAGCGTGACTTGACACTCCGTGGGGAGAAATCGGGCATAACCTTCCGTGTAGGACAGCAAATTCGCATTCGGGTTGAAAGAGCCGATAAGATGACGGGAGAGATTGATTTCTCTTATATTCCAAGTGAGTTTGATGTTATCGAAAAAGGCTTGAAACAAGCTGGGCGCAAAGACAGAGGTCGTGGTTCAAGTCGTCGTTCGGATAAGAAGGAAGACAAGAGAAAATCAGGGCGCTCAAATGATAAGCACAAGCATTCACAAAAAGACAAGAAGAAAAAGGGGAAGAACCCTTTTTACAAGGAAGTAGCTAAGAAAGGAGCCAAGCATGGCAAAGGGCGAGGGAAAGGTCGTCGCACAAAATAAAAAAGCGCACCACGACTATACAATCGTAGATACGCTAGAGGCAGGAATGGTCCTGACCGGAACTGAAATCAAGAGCGTTCGAGCTGCTCGAATCAATCTCAAGGACGGCTTTGCTCAAGTAAAAAATGGGGAAGTCTGGCTGAGCAATGTCCATATCGCCCCTTACGAAGAGGGCAATATCTGGAACCAGGAACCGGAACGACGTCGCAAACTTCTGCTCCATAAGAAGCAAATTCAAAAATTGGAACAAGAGACCAAAGGGACAGGAATGACCCTTGTTCCCCTTAAAGTCTATATCAAAGATGGTTATGCTAAACTCCTTTTAGGACTTGCTAAAGGGAAACATGACTATGACAAACGGGAGTCGATCAAGCGTCGTGAACAAAACCGCGACATCGCGCGTGTGATGAAAGCTGTCAACCAGCGTTAAGAAGAGGAAGTAAAATGGAAAAATTAATTGCCTATAAACGGATGCCCTTGTGGAATAAACAAACCATGCCTGAAGCTGTCCAGCAAAAGCACAATACTAAAGTCGGCACTTGGGGAAAAATTACTGTCTTGAAGGGTGCTCTCAAGTTTATTGAGCTGACTGAAGATGGTGAGGTTCTAGCTGAGCACCTCTTTGAGGCAGGAGCTGACAATCCTATGGCACAACCGCAAGCCTGGCACCGAGTAGAGGCTGCCACTGATGATGTAGAATGGTACTTGGAATTTTATTGTAAACCTGAGGATTATTTCCCTAAGAAATACCAGACCAATCCAGTCCATTCAGAGGTCCTAGAGGCTATGCAGACAGTGAAACCTGGAAGAGCCTTGGATTTGGGTTGTGGTCAAGGCCGTAACTCTCTCTTTCTCGCACAGAATGGTTTTGATGTGACAGCTGTTGATCAAAATGAATTGTCCCTTGAAATCTTGCAAAGCATCGTAGAGCAAGAGGATCTAGACATGCCTGTCGGACTTTATGATATCAATTCAGCCAGCATTAGACAAGACTATGATTTCATCGTATCGACAGTTGTTCTGATGTTCCTACAAGCGGACCGCATTCCAGCTATTATCCAAAATATGCAGGAGCACACCACGGTCGGTGGTTACAATCTTATCGTCTGTGCCATGGATACAGAGGATTATCCTTGCTCGGTTAATTTCCCATTCACCTTTAAAGAAGGGGAGTTGGCGGACTACTACAAGGATTGGGAATTGGTCAAGTATAATGAAAACCCAGGACATCTGCACCGTCGTGATGAAAATGGCAATCGTATTCAATTACGCTTTGCGACCATGTTAGCTAAAAAAATCAAGTAAATCAAACCTATACTAGCGAATAGAAATCACTTTGCAAGGTTTCTATTCGTTTTTGTTTGCGTTGGTTGATTGGGGCAAGCAGGATTTTATGCTATACTAGAAGTAGGAAATCTGAGGAGTAGGGCTGTATTGCCGATACTCTCAGCGCAAGAAAGTCTTTATGATGGAGGTGGTCGAATGACGAGTCTTTTGGTGGAATTGTATGATCGGCATGTATTGGAAAAGAATCTCTACCAAGCCTTTATCAGTGATTGTGACGAGATTCTTTTTCTATCTTTGACGAAAATAAGCAATGAAGAGAAGCTCTCTCTCCGTCAGTTTATCATGGAAGAGGTACCTCATATTCAACGAGTGACCTTTCGTCAGTTATCCTTAGAACAACTAGCAGACCAGTTAGATTATTGTCTAGCAGGCTATGACCAGGTTCTTCTTGATGTTTTTGGTGGGGATTCGCTACTAGCCTTATCTCTCTATCAATACGGCTTGGATCGCCACCTCTCCATCGTTGCCATGGATGTCGAGCGAGGAAAACAATACAAGTGGGTGGCTGGTCAGTTAGAAAAAGAAGACCTAGACATTCCAACCCTAAGCATCCAATAGCTGATCGCCTTGCGTGGCGGAAAAATGCTCAAATCAAAACGCCCTATCCACTCAGCTCAGCAAATTGCAGCCATCAAAAAACTAGCCAGTTCTGCCATTGCCAATCCTGCCCACTGGTATCAAGTGACCCAATTTTTCTCTCTAGCTAAGACCAATGACCTGCATGCTGAGACCAAAAAAATACTGGAAAACAACGGCAAGTATTATCACTATCCAGAATCCCTCATCCCTTTACTTGTGGAAGCAGGGATGCTTTGTATTGAAAGCGAAGACAAGAAACGAGTAGCCTACAGCTTTCCAAGTCAAGAAGCTCAAGTCTTTTGCCGCAACAAGGGACATATTTTAGAGGTATATCTCTATCTCTTGGCGCTTGAATCTCAGTTGTTTGATGAGTGCATGATAGGTGGTGAGATTGATTGGAATGGTATCTTTCCAGAGGCAGACAATGTTCAAAATGAGATTGATGTCATTCTGAGAAAGGGCCGGTCGATTACCTTTATCTCCTGCAAAATGACAGATTTATCTGTTGAAGCCATCAACGAACTAGAAGTCTACGCCAATCATTTTGCTGGGGAGAGTTGCCTCAAGTTGATTGTTTGTACTGGAAAAATCAATCCAGCTTATGCCAATCGCTGCCAAGAATACGGCGTGCTGGTCATTAGAAGTGAGCAGATTCCCAATCTCATTCCCATGTTGAAAAAATACTCTAAGAGGTTTAAAAGGTAGAAAAGTAATATGAAAGGCTGAAATTCCAGTCTTTTTTAGTTTTTTTTCGAATAAATGAGAAAAGGAGGTAGTCCATGTTTGTAGCCAGAGATGCCAAGGGGAATTTGGTAAATGCCCTCGAAAAAGATGTGACCAAGCAAGCTTATACTTGTCCAGCCTGTGGAGGCGGACTACGGTTACGCCAAGGACAGAGCATTCGAACGCACTTTGCCCATGAAAGGTTAAGAGATTGCATCGCTATATTCGAGAATGAAAGTCCAGAACACTTGGGCAACAAAGAGGCCCTTTATCACTGGGCCAAGAAAGACTGTCAGGTTGCCCTAGAGTACGCTCTTCCCGAGATCCAGCAGATAGCGGATGTTCTTGTCAATGAGAAACTAGCTCTGGAGGTTCAGTGCAGCCCCTTGTCTCAAAAGCTTTTAGGTGATAGAAGCCAAGGATACCGTAGCCAAGGATATCAGGTTATCTGGCTACTGGGAGAAAAACTCTGGTTAAAAGAGCGATTAACACAATTGCAAAGGGGATTTCTCTATTATAGTCAAAATATGGGTTTCTATGCTTGGGAACTAGATCTCAAAAAGCAAGTTTTGAGACTGAAATATCTTCTGCATCAGGATCTACGTGGCAAGCTTCATTTTCAGGTCAAGGAATTCCCCTATGGCCAAGGAAATCTCTTGGAAATTCTACGATTTCCTTATCAAAAACAAAAACTGCCTCGTTTTGCAGTTGTGCAAGATTCCACTATTTGTCACTACATTCGCCAGCAGTTGTACTACCAAACGCCTTACTGGATGAAAAAACAGGAGGCAGCCTATCAGCAAGGAGACAATCTATTAAACCGTCAACTAGACGACTGGTATCCTCAAGTCAAGCCGATAGAATCAGGTGATTTTTTGCAGATTGAAACGGATTTGACTAGCTATTATAGAAATTTTCAGGCTTACTATCAAAAAAATCCGAAAAATAATCGCCAAAAGCTCTATCCACCAGCCTTTTATCACTTATATTTCTCAAAAAATGTGGTAAAATAGAAAGGATGGAGGAATCTTATGGTATTACAACGACATGAAATAAATGAAAAAGATACATGGGATCTTTCGACAATCTACCCAACAGACCAGGCTTGGGAAGAAGCCTTGAAAGACTTATCTGAAAAAGTACAAACAGCGTCCCAGTATGAGGGACATCTCTTGGATAGTGCAGACAGTTTGCTTGAGATCACAGAATTCTCACTTGACTTGGAACGCCAAGTTGAAAAGCTTTATGTCTATGCGCATATGAAAAATGACCAGGACACGCGTGAAGCCAAGTATCAAGAGTACTATGCTAAGGCGATGACCCTATACAGTCAGTTAGAACAAACCTTTTCATTCTATGAACCTGAGTTTATGGAGATTAGCGAGGAGCAGTATAAGGCCTTCTTGGAAGCTCAACCAAAACTCCAAGTTTACAAGCACTTTTTTGACAAGCTCTTGCAAAAGAAAGACCATGTTCTTTCGCAACGTGAGGAAGAATTGCTTGCTGGAGCAGGAGAAATCTTTGGTTCTGCTAGTGAAACTTTCGCTATTTTGGACAATGCGGATATTAGCTTCCCATATGTCCTTGATGACGAAGGAAATGAAGTGCAACTCTCACATGGTACTTACATCCGTTTGATGGAGTCTAAAAATCGTGAAGTGCGTCGTGGTGCCTATGAAGCCCTTTATGCGACTTACGAGCAATTCCAACATACTTACGCTAAGACCTTGCAGACAAATGTTAAAGTGCAAAACTACCGCGCAAAAGTTCGCAACTATAAGAGTGCTCGCCATGCAGCCCTCGCAGCAAACTTTGTTCCAGAAAGTGTCTATGACAATTTAGTAGCAGCAGTTCGCAAGCATTTGCCACTCTTGCATCGATACCTTAACCTGCGTTCTAAAATCTTGGGTATTTCCGACCTCAAGATGTACGATGTCTACACACCGCTTTCGTCAGTAGATTATAGCTTTACCTACGAAGAAGCCTTGAAAAAGGCAGAAGAAGCTTTGGCAGTTTTAGGTGACGACTACTTGAGCCGTGTTAAACGGGCCTTCAGTGAGCGTTGGATTGATGTCTATGAAAACCAAGGCAAGCGTTCTGGTGCCTACTCTGGTGGTTCTTACGATACCAATGCCTTTATGCTTCTCAACTGGCAGGACAATCTAGATAATCTCTTTACCCTTGTCCATGAAACAGGTCACAGTATGCATTCAAGCTATACTCGTGAAACTCAGCCTTATGTTTATGGAGATTACTCTATCTTCTTGGCGGAGATTGCCTCAACGACTAACGAAAATATCTTGACAGAGAAATTATTGGAAGAAGTAGAAGACGATGCGACTCGTTTTGCAATTCTCAATAACTTCCTAGACGGTTTCCGTGGAACAGTCTTCCGTCAAACTCAATTCGCTGAGTTTGAACATGCTATCCACCAAGCAGATCAAAATGGAGAAGTCTTGACAAGTGATTTCCTCAATAAACTCTACGCGGACTTGAACCAAGAGTACTACGGACTCAGCAAGGAAGATAATCCTCAGATCCAATACGAGTGGGCACGCATTCCACACTTCTACTATAACTACTATGTTTATCAGTATTCAACAGGTTTTGCAGCTGCTTCAGCCTTGGCTGAGAAGATTGTCCATGGGAGTCAAGAAGATCGTGACCGCTATATCGACTACCTCAAGGCAGGTAAGTCTGACTATCCACTCAATGTTATGAGAAAAGCGGGAGTGGATATGGAAAAAGAAGACTATCTTAACGACGCTTTTGCAGTCTTTGAACGTCGCTTGAACGAGTTTGAAGCCCTTGTTGAAAAATTGGGACTAGCTTAAGATGGTAGAGTCTTATAGTAAAAATGCCAACCATAACATGCGTCGTCCCGTCGTCAAGGAAGAAATCGTAGAACTCATGCGCCAGCGTCAAAAGCAAGTGACAGGTTCCTTGAAGGAATTGGAAACCTTCGCTCGCAAGGAAAACATTCCCATCATTCCCCATGAAACGGTCGCGTATTTTCGGTTTCTCATGGAGACCATACAGCCCAAGAACATTTTGGAAATTGGGACGGCTATTGGCTTTTCAGCCCTCTTGATGGCGGAACATGCGCCAGATGCCAAGATTACAACGATTGATCGTAATCCAGAAATGATAGGTTTTGCCAAGGAAAACTTTGCCCAGTTTGACAGTCGTAAGCAAATCACTCTTTTAGAGGGAGATGCAGTCGATGTTTTATCTAGCCTGTCAGAAACTTATGACTTTGTCTTTATGGATTCGGCCAAGTCCAAGTATATCGTCTTTCTGCCTGAAATCCTCAAGCACTTGAAAGTTGGTGGAGTAGTCGTCTTGGATGATATTTTCCAAGGAGGAGATGTTGCCAAGGACATCATGGAAGTTCGCCGTGGTCAACGCACCATTTATCGAGGTTTGCAAAGACTTTTCGACGCAACTTTGGACAATCCAGGTCTAACAGCAACTCTAGTTCCACTTGGGGACGGCATTCTCATGCTACGAAAGAATCTAGCAGAAGTAGAGCTTCCTGAGAGCGAATGATTTTCAGAAAAATTTAAGAAATTATAGTAAAATAGATAAGGTAACACTTACCGTAAAAGGAGTAAAAATGAAGAAAAAACTTATGGCAGGAGCCATCACACTTTTATCAGTAGCAACACTTGCAGCTTGTTCAAACAGTTCTGAAGGAAAAGATTTGATCAGCATGAAGGGCGATGTGATTACAGAGCATCAATTCTTTGAAGAAGTAAAGAACAATCCAACTGCGCAACAAGTCTTGCTCAATATGACCATCCAAAAAGTATTTGAACAACAATATGGATCAGAGGTAACGGATAAAGATGTGGATGATGCCGTTGCTGAAGAACAAAAGAAATACGGCGATAGCTACAACAGCGTGCTTCAACGTGCAGGTATGACACCTGAGACTCGTAAAGCTCAAATCCGTACCAGCAAATTGGTTGAATTGGCAGTTAAGAAGGCTGCTGAGAGTGAGTTGACAGACGAAGCCTACCAAAAAGCTTTTGAGTCTTACACACCAGATGTAACAGCTCAAATCATCCGTTTAGATAATGAAGACAAGGCAAAAGAAGTACTTGAGAAAGCTAAAGCTGAAGGTGCGGATTTTGCTCAGTTGGCAAAAGACAACTCTAACGACGACAAAACAAAAGAAAATGGTGGAGAAATCACTTTTGACTCTGCTTCAACAGAACTTCCAGAACAAGTCAAGAAAGCAGCCTTTGCCTTGGATGTGAACGGGGTTTCTGATGTGATTACAGCTACTGGAACACAAGCCTACAGCAGTCAGTTCTACATCATCAAAGTAACGAAGAAAACAGAAAAATCTTCTAATATAGAGGATTACAAAGAAAAATTGAAGACCATCATCTTGACTCAAAAACAAAATGATTCAGCCTTTGTTCAAGGAGTAATTGGTAAAGAATTGCAAGCAGCAAACATCAAGGTTAAAGACCAATCATTCCAAAACATCTTCACCCAATACATCGGTGGTGGTGACTCAAGCTCAAGCAGCAGCTCTTCATCTAACTAAGAAAGCAAAAAACAAATCTCTTTTGAGATTTGTTTTTTTATACCTAATACGAGAAAATGAGTAAAATTCGAAGGATTAAAGGATAAGAGTTTTTTTCTTTCTGAAAAAGTGGTATAATAGCAATCAAAACTAGAAAATAAAACGGAATTGGGAACAGAAGCGTCTGTTCCTATTAGAGTGGTGAAATATGAAAATTAGTAAAAGGCACCTACTAAACTATTCCATTTTGATACCTTACTTCCTTTTATCGATTTTGGGGCTGATTGTGGTGTACTCGACAACGAGTGCAACCTTGATTGAAGAAGGGAAAAGTGCCTTTCAATTGGTGCGTAACCAGGGGATCTTCTGGATAGCTAGTTTGATTCTGATTGCCTTAATCTATAAATTAAAATTAGGATTCTTAAGAAATGGGCGTCTCATCTTTATCGTAATGATTGTGGAGATGGTTCTTTTAGCTCTGGCGCGACTGGTCGGAACACCTGTCAATGGAGCATACGGATGGATTTCTGTAGGACCTGTAACGATTCAGCCTGCGGAGTACCTTAAGATTATCATCATCTGGTACCTGGCACATCGATTTTCAAAGGAACAAGATGAGATTGCGGTTTATGACTTCCAGGTTTTGACACAGAATCAGTGGCTACCTCGAGCTTTTAACGATTGGCGTTTTGTTCTGCTGGTTCTGATTGGTAGCTTGGGAATTTTCCCAGACTTGGGAAATGCGACCATCTTAGTCTTGGTGGCGCTCATCATGTATACCGTAAGTGGGATCGCCTATCGTTGGTTCTCGACCATTCTGGCTCTCTTGGCAGGGAGCTCAATGTTAGTCTTGTCTGTCATTCGCTTTGTTGGGGTTGAAAAGTTCTCTCAAATTCCTGTATTTGGTTACGTTGCTAAACGTTTTAGTGCCTTCTTTAATCCCTTTAATGACTTGGCGGGTGCAGGACACCAGCTCGCAAATTCCTACTATGCAATGGTAAATGGAGGCTGGTTCGGACTGGGACTGGGAAATTCTATTGAGAAGCGTGGTTATCTGCCAGAAGCCCATACGGATTTCGTCTTTTCGATTGTCATCGAGGAGTTTGGATTCGTTGGAGCCAGTATGATTTTGGCTTTACTCTTCTTCTTGATTCTGCGAATCATCTTGGTTGGTATTCGAGCAAAGGATCCCTTTAACTCCATGGTTGCTATTGGCGTCGGAGGGATGATCCTTGTTCAGGTCTTTGTCAATATCGGTGGGATTTCAGGGTTGATTCCTTCTACAGGGGTAACCTTCCCCTTCCTTTCACAAGGTGGGAACAGTCTATTGGTATTATCCGTAGCCATCGCGCTTGTACTGAACATTGACGCAAGTGAAAAACGTGCCAAACTTATCAGAGAATACGAAAATCAAACCGATGAAAGTCTGTAAGGATTGAATGGAAAGGAAAGTATATGTCTCTTCAAAAATTAGAAAACTATAGTAATAAAGCAGTCGTCCAAGAAGAAGTCTTGATTCTGACTGAGCTATTAGAAGATATCACAAAAAATATGCTAGCGCCAGAAACCTTTGAAAAGATTATCCAGTTGAAGGAATTATCAACAAGCGAGAATTATCAAGGGCTCAATGACCTAGTGACCAGTCTTTCGAATGAAGAAATGATTTACATTTCACGCTATTTCTCTATCCTTCCACTTTTGATTAATATCTCTGAGGATGTGGATTTGGCCTATGAAATCAATCACCAAAACAATGTGGACCAAGACTATCTAGGGAAACTATCTACAACGATTAAGATGGTAGCTGAAAAAGAAAATGCAGCCGAAATTTTAGAAAAGTTAAATGTCGTTCCTGTCTTAACCGCCCATCCAACGCAAGTACAACGCAAGAGTATGCTGGATTTAACCAACCATATCCATACGCTTTTGCGCAAGTACCGTGATGTCAAACTCGGCTTGATTAATAAAGAAAAATGGCACACGGATCTCCGTCGTTACATTGAAATTATCATGCAAACGGACATGATTCGTGAGAAGAAATTGAAGGTAACCAACGAAATCACCAACGTGATGGAGTATTACCAAAGTTCTTTCCTGAATGCTGTTCCGCGTTTGACAGCTGAGTATAAAAAATTAGCTAAAGAACAAGGTATCGAGCTTGAGCATCCAAAACCAATTACCATGGGGATGTGGATAGGAGGAGACCGTGATGGGAATCCTTTCGTAACTGCGGAAACCCTCAACAAATCAGCTTTGACTCAGTGTGAAGTCATCATGAACTACTATGATGAAAAGATTTATAATCTTTATCGTGAGTTTTCACTTTCAACCAGCATCGTGAATGTCAGCGACAAGGTCCGTGAGATGGCGCTGAAGTCACAAGATAACTCCATTTACCGTGAAAAAGAACTCTATCGCCGTGCTCTTTTTGACATCCAAGCTAAGATGCAGGCAACCAAGGCTTATTTGATTGAAGACAAAGACCTTCAGCCTAGATATGCCACTGCAGATGAATTTTATCAAGATTTGTTGGCCATTCGCGACTCTCTCCTTGAAAACAAAGGGGAATACCTGATTTCAGGAGAATTTGTCGAGTTGATGCAAGCAGTAGAAATTTTTGGTTTCTACCTTGCTTCTATTGATATGCGCCAGGATTCTAGTGTTCACGAAGCCTGTGTGGCTGAATTGCTAGCATCAGCTGGTATTAACGACCATTATAGCGACCTTTCTGAAGACGAAAAATGTACCCTCCTCTTAAAAGAGTTGGAAGAAGACCCTCGTATTCTCTCAGCGACTCATGCTGAAAAGTCAGAACTGCTTGAAAAAGAACTCTCTATCTTTAAAGCTGCGCGCAAGTTGAAGGATAAACTGGGTGAAAATGTTATTCGTCAAACCATCATTTCGCACGCAACCAGTGTATCCGATATGTTAGAACTAGCCATCATGCTCAAGGAAGTCGGCTTGGTGGATGCCCAAAAAGCCCGCGTTCAGATTGTTCCCCTCTTTGAAACGATTGAAGACTTGGATCATTCGGAAGAAACCATGAGAAGATATTTCTCTCTACCTTTGGCTAAAAAATGGATTGCTTCAAAAGACAACTACCAAGAAATCATGCTTGGCTACTCTGATAGTAACAAAGACGGTGGTTACCTGTCATCATGTTGGACTCTCTATAAAGCGCAACAACAACTGACGGCTATTGGGGATGAATTTGGCGTTAAGGTTACTTTCTTCCATGGTCGTGGTGGTACTGTGGGTCGTGGTGGTGGACCAACTTATGAAGCCATCACATCTCAACCACTCAAGTCTATTAAGGACCGTATCCGTCTGACTGAGCAAGGAGAAGTCATTGGAAACAAATACGGTAACAAAGATGCTGCTTATTATAACCTTGAAATGTTGGTTTCTGCAGCCATTAACCGTATGATTACCAAGAAGAAGAGTGATACTAATACATCAAATCGTTACGAAGCCATCATGGACCAAGTAGTGGATCGTAGTTATGATATCTACCGTGATTTGGTCTTTGGAAATGAACATTTCTATGACTATTTCTTTGAATCAAGTCCAATCAAGGCAATTTCAAGCTTCAATATCGGTTCGCGTCCAGCAGCTCGTAAGACCATCACTGAAATTGGTGGTTTGCGTGCCATTCCTTGGGTCTTCTCATGGTCACAAAGCCGTGTCATGTTTCCTGGATGGTATGGAGTAGGATCCAGCTTTAAAGAGTTTATAGATCAAGATCCGAAGAATATCGAGTTCCTTCGAGACATGTACCAAAACTGGCCTTTCTTCCAATCTTTGCTTTCTAATGTAGACATGGTCTTGTCTAAGTCTAATATGAACATTGCTTTTGAATATGCCAAGCTCTGTGAAGACGAAGAAGTACAAGCTATCTACTATACTATTTTAGATGAATGGCAGTTGACAAAGGATGTTATTTTAGCTATCGAAGGTTATGACGAACTCTTGGCAGAAAACTCTTATCTAAAAGACAGTCTAAACTATCGTATGCCTTACTTTAATATCCTGAACTACATCCAGTTGGAGTTGATCAAACGTCAACGTCGCGGCGAATTGTCAGCTGACGAAGAAAAACTGATCCATACAACTATTAACGGAATTGCAACTGGTTTACGTAATTCAGGCTGATATTCTACAAACTTCCTCTTTTATAAAGGGGAAGTTTTTGAATTGTTTAAAAAATTCTAAAAATAGCCTTGACAAGTAGTTGAAAAATGATATAATTTAAACATTCAGAAAGTAATCTTGCTCATTTTTTAGAGAGTCTGTGGTTGGTGAAAGCAGATAGATGAAATTGATGAAATTGGGCTGAATGTACTTAAGAATTTGAAATCATAAAAATTCGGTGAGCACACCTTACAGTGCAACTCGTTATTGCGAGAAAGAGCGATAGGGATATTCCCTATAATTGAGGTGGCACCGCGCATCGACGTCCTCACACAAGTTTTTTGTGTGAGGACTTTTTCTATGGGGAGGAAAGACTATGAAATTTAAACGATGGCATCGCTTGATGATGTGATTTAACAAGTTAAGGTAAAAGAATTAAGGAGAAAGAAAAATGAAAAATAAACGTTTGATTGGAATTGTCGCTGGATTAGCAGTATTGGTGGTGGCTAGCTTGATTTATTCATCAATGAACAAGCCAGCAACTAAGGAAGAGCAAAAGGTCGCTAAGGTTGGTGTCCTTCAATTTGTTAGTCATCCATCCTTGGACTTGATTTACCAAGGGATTCAAGATGGACTAGCTGAAGAAGGATATAAGGACGACCAGGTAAAAATCGACTTTATGAACTCTGAAGGTGATCAGAGCAAGGTTGCAACCATGAGTAAACAATTGGTAGCAAATGGAAACGACGTTGTTGTTGGGATTGCGACACCAGCTGCTCAAGGACTTGCTAGTGCTACAAAAGACCTACCTGTTATCATGGCTGCTATTACAGACCCAATCGGTGCTAACTTGGTTAAAGATTTGAAAAAACCAGGTGGCAACATCACAGGGGTATCAGACCATAACCCTGCTGAACAACAAGTGGAATTGATTAAAACTTTGACACCAAATGTCAAAACAATCGGCGCTCTCTACTCAAGCAGTGAAGATAACTCAAAATCACAAGTTGAAGAATTCAAGGCTTATGCTGAAAAAGCAGGTTTGACAGTCGAAACATTTGCCGTTCCATCAACCAATGAAATTGCTTCAACAGTTAATGTCATGACAAGTAAGGTTGATGCGATTTGGGTTCCAATTGACAACACCATCGCATCCGCATTCTCAACAGTTGTTTCAAGCAACCAAACAGCTAAAAAGCCAATCTACCCAAGTGCCACTGCCATGGTAGAAGCAGGTGGATTAGCATCTGTAGTAGTTGACCAACACGATCTTGGAGTGGCTACTGGTAAGATGATTGCCAAAGTTTTGAAAGGTGAAAAACCAGCTGATACGCCAGTTAATGTCTTTTCAACTGGTAAGTCAGTGATTAACAAAAAACTAGCGCAGGAACTTGGTATCACCATTCCTGAGTCCGTTCTAAAAGAAGCAGGACAAGTGATTGAATAAAGATAAAGGAGGAGCTGGGCACATCTCCTCCCATTTTTACTAAAGAAAGAAATGAGTGAAAGATTATGATAGTATCCATTATTTCTCAGGGGATGGTCTGGGCGATTTTAGGTTTGGGAATCTTTATGACTTTTCGAATTTTGAATTTCCCTGATATGACTACTGAAGGTTCTTTTCCTCTTGGGGGAGCAGTAGCTGTAACCTTGATAACACAGGGAGTCAATCCATTTTTAGCGACATTGGCTGCGGTAGGAGCAGGCTGTCTAGCTGGAATGGCAACAGGTCTCTTATGTACCAAAGGAAAAATACCAACCCTCTTATCAGGAATTTTAGTAATGACTTCCTGCCATTCCATCATGCTCATGATCATGGGACGTGCCAATCTGGGGCTTCTTGGAACTAAACAAATCCAGGATGTCTTACCTTTTGATTCAGACCTTAACCAACTCCTGACTGGATTTATCTTTGTTGCTCTTGTTATTGGCCTTATGCTCTTTTTCCTAGATACCAAACTAGGTCAGGCATACATCGCTACAGGTGACAATCCTGATATGGCTCGTAGCTTTGGTATCAATACAGGACGTATGGAACTCATGGGCTTGGTTCTCTCAAATGGGATCATCGCGCTTGCAGGAGCCTTAATTGCTCAACAAGAAGGATATGCAGATGTTTCTCGAGGAATCGGCGTGATTGTCGTAGGGCTTGCTAGCTTGATTATTGGTGAGGTTTTGTTCAAGAGTTTGACCCTAGCGGAGCGACTCATGACCATCGTTGTAGGTTCTATCGCTTATCAGTTCCTCGTATGGGGAGTGATTGCTCTTGGATTTAATACAAGTTATCTGCGTTTGTACAGCGCCTTGATTTTGGCAGTTTGCCTTATGATTCCAACCTTCAAAAGCAAATACCTGAAAGGAGTCAAGTTTAGCAAATGACAGCAATTGTAGAATTAAAAAATGCTACCAAAGTCATCACGAATGGCTTTGACGAGGAAAAAATCATTCTGAATGATATTTCTCTTGAAATTTTCGAACATGATTTCATTACCATCCTAGGTGGAAATGGAGCAGGGAAGTCAACGCTTTTTAACACTATTGCAGGTACCCTACCTTTAACAAGCGGAAGCATCCGTATCATGGGCGAGGATGTGACCCATTTTTCACCAGAAAAGCGAGCTAAGTACTTGTCTCGTGTCTTTCAGGATCCTAAGATGGGTACGGCTCCTCGTATGACGGTGGCGGAAAATCTCTTGATTGCCAAGTTTCGTGGTGAGAAGAGAGGGCTTCTTCCTAGAAGGCTATCAAGCTATAGAGAAGAGTTTCAGGCTACCATTGAAAAGGTTGGAAATGGTCTTGAAAAACATCTTGACACTCCGATTGAATTTCTATCAGGTGGTCAACGTCAGGCCCTAAGTCTTTTGATGGCAACCTTAAAGCGACCAGAGTTGCTCTTGTTGGATGAACACACAGCAGCACTCGACCCCAAGACCAGCGTGGCTTTAATGGCATTAACGGATGAATTTGTCACAAAAGATAAGCTGACTGCCCTCATGATTACCCACCATATGGAGGATGCGTTGAAGTATGGAAATCGTTTGATTGTCATGAAAGAAGGTCGTATCATCCAAGACCTCAATAAAGAAGAAAAAGCTAAGATGAAAATCTCAGACTACTATCAATTATTTGAATAGATGAGCCTATATTTCATCAAAAAATAGTTAAGATTAACTTAGAAACACGGAAGTGATTCTGAGTTTTTTATCTTCCCTTTCTATTAAGAAAAATAAGGCAAAGAGAATTACGGAAAGTGTATGAAATGGTTTACTTTTTTTCAGAAATAAGCTATACTAGTTTACGTGAAACTATGATAAAATGGAGGTATTGTGTATGGTTGACAAGCAAGTCATTGAAGAAATCAAAAACAATGCCAACATTGTGGAAGTCATAGGTGACGTGATTTCTTTACAAAAGGCTGGACGGAACTATTTAGGGCTCTGTCCTTTTCATGGTGAAAAGACCCCCTCTTTCAACGTTGTGGAAGACAAGCAGTTTTATCACTGTTTTGGATGTGGTCGTTCAGGAGATGTCTTTAAGTTCATCGAAGAATACCAAGGCGTGTCCTTCATGGAAGCCGTTCAGCTCTTGGGAGAGCGCGTCGGTATTCAGCTGGCTATGCCCGTACAGTCTCGTCCTCATCAGGCTTCCCCTCATCAAGCTCTATATGATATGCATGAAGAAGCTGCCCGTTTTTACCATGCCATCCTCATGACGACCAAGATGGGAGAAGAAGCAAGGGCTTATCTCTACAAACGTGGATTGACAGATGATGTTCTGAAGCATTTCCAGATTGGACTGGCTCCAGCAGAGAGAACCTATCTCTATCAACGTTTGGCTGACAAGTTCGAGGAAAAGGATTTATTGGATTCGGGCTTGTTTTATCTGTCAGATGGCAATCAGTTTTATGATACTTTTTTTGGACGTATCATCTTTCCTTTGACCAACGATAAGGGGCAAGTTATTGCCTTTTCAGGTCGTATTTGGCAAGAAACAGATAATCAGACTGCCAAGTACAAAAATAGTCGTTCGACTGCAATTTTTAATAAGAGTTACGAATTGTATCATTTGGACAAGGCTAAAAAAGCAACTGGAAAGACAGCAGAACTCTACCTGATGGAAGGCTTCATGGATGTGATCGCGGCCTACCGTGCTGGTATAGAAAATGCTGTGGCTTCTATGGGGACAGCGCTGAGCAAGGAGCATGTTGATCACCTCAAACGCTTTACCAAAAAAATTGTTCTCAGCTATGATGGCGACAAAGCAGGGCAGGCAGCAACAGCCAAGGCTCTAGAGGAGTTAAAAGACTTTTCAGTGGAGGTTGTTCGGGTACCTGATGCCATGGACCCAGATGAGTATTTGCAAAAGAATTCTGCTGAAGACCTGGCTTACCTCTTAACAAAGACTCGGATCAGTCCTATAGAGTTCTATATTCACCAACTCAAGCCTGAGAATAGTGATAACTTGCAAGCGCAAATCGAGTTCATTGAAAAGATTGCGCCCTTAATTGCCAAAGAAAAGTCGATCACCGCCCAGAATTCCTATATCCACATTCTGGCGGATAATCTACCTTCCTTTGATTACCAGCAAGTAGAACAGATTGTAAATGAAAGTCGGATTGTTCAAAGGCAGGAGAGGGTAAAGGAGCAACCTACACCCGTAGCGATTAGTTTACCTGTAACGAGGCAACTGACGGCTGTTATGAGAGCAGAGGCTCATCTCCTTTATAGGATGGCAGAGAATCCAGTTGTGTTAAATGACTATCGATTAAGAGGAGATTTTTTCTTTGATACCCCAGAATTTCAGATTCTTTACGAATTATTAAGTGTAGAGGGAGAAATCGGATCAGAGGAACTGTCTCATCAGACTCCTGAGGTTGAAAATGCCTGGTACCATGTTCTTGGTCTAGATTTGCCAACAGAGATGTCGCCTCAAGAACTTTCTGAAGTCGAAGAGACTCGTAACCGTGCCCTCCTCAGCAAGGACAATTTAAGGATTAAAAAGAAAGTGCAGGAAGCTAGTCATGTAGGAGATACAGACACAGCATTGGAAGAATTGCAACGATTGATTTCCCAAAAGAGAAGAATGGAGTAATAATGGCAACAAAACAAAAAGAAGTAACCACATTTGATGTGCAAGTAGCAGACTTTATCCGTAACCACAAAAAAACAGGAACAGCAACAGACGATGAAATCAACTCAAGTCTGGTTATTCCTTTTACTTTAGATGCAGACGGCATTGAAGACCTTTTGCAACGGATTCAGGATGCTGGAATTTCTATCACGGATAACGAAGGGAATCCAAGTGCACGTGTCCTTAGTACAGAAGAAGAGCCTGAACTTAGTGATGAGGATTTGATTGGCTCAACCTCTGCTAAGGTTAATGACCCTGTTCGTATGTATTTGAAGGAAATTGGGGTCGTTCCTCTCTTGACCAATGAAGAAGAAAAAGAATTGGCTTTAGCTGTTGAAGCTGGTGATATCGAAGCCAAACAGCGTCTTGCAGAAGCCAACCTTCGTTTGGTAGTTTCGATTGCGAAGCGATACGTAGGTCGTGGCATGCAGTTTCTTGACTTGATCCAAGAAGGAAACATGGGCTTGATGAAAGCCGTGGACAAATTTGACTATTCAAAAGGCTTTAAGTTTTCTACTTATGCAACTTGGTGGATTCGTCAGGCGATTACTCGTGCCATCGCTGATCAGGCGCGTACCATTCGTATCCCTGTTCACATGGTGGAAACCATTAACAAGCTTGTCCGTGAACAACGTAATCTCCTTCAAGAATTGGGTCAAGATCCAACACCTGAACAAATCGCTGAGCGCATGGATATGACACCTGACAAGGTGCGTGAAATCTTGAAAATCGCCCAAGAGCCAGTATCTCTTGAAACACCTATTGGTGAAGAGGACGATAGCCATCTCGGGGACTTTATCGAAGACGAAGTAATTGAGAATCCAGTGGACTACACAACTCGTATCGTTTTGCGTGAGCAGTTGGATGAAGTCTTGGATACTCTCACAGACCGTGAAGAAAACGTTCTGCGCCTTCGTTTCGGGCTGGACGATGGGAAAATGCGTACCCTTGAAGATGTTGGTAAAGTCTTTAACGTAACTCGTGAACGTATCCGTCAGATCGAGGCCAAGGCTTTGAGAAAACTACGTCAACCAAGTCGTAGCAAACCGCTTCGTGATTTTATTGAAGATTAAGAGTGAGGATGAACATGGCTTATACAGAAGAGCAAATTGAGGTTATCAAAACCCGCATTTTAAATGCTTTGGAAGAAGTAATTGACCCTGAGTTGGGAATTGATATTGTCAACTTAGGTTTGATTTATGAAATTCGTTTTGATGGTGAAACTGGTCACACTGAAATTGATATGACCTTGACAACTATGGGCTGCCCATTGGCAGATCTCTTGACGGACCAGATTCACGATGCGATGACAGATGTTCCTGAGGTAACCAATACCGAAGTTAAATTGGTCTGGTATCCAGCTTGGACTGTTGAGAAAATGAGTCGCTATGCACGTATCGCCCTAGGAATTAAATAAACAGTAGAAAAATATGAGAGACGATTGGAAAATAGGGTAAATTCCTCCTTTTTCCTCTGGTCTCTCTTTCTTTTGCTGATTTTCTAGAAATAAAATGGTATAATGAAAGGTATGGAAAACGAAAAATTGCGTATTAATATGCTAAGTTCAAGTGAAAAAGTGGCTGGTCAAGGAGTATCAGGAGCCTACCGTGAGTTGGTACGTCTTCTACATCGTGATGCCCAAGACCAGTTAATTGTTACGGAGAATCTTCCTGTTGAGGCAGATGTAACTCACTTTCATACCATTGATTTCCCTTATTATTTATCTACATTTCAAAAGAAGCGATCTGGGAGAAAAATTGGCTATGTGCATTTTTTGCCTGATACGCTTGAGGGGAGTTTGAAAATTCCATTTTTCTTAAAGGGAATTATCAAACGTTATGTTTTTTCATTTTACAACCGAATGGAACACTTGGTGGTGGTTAATCCCATGTTTATCGAGGATTTGGTGGCGGCTGGTATTCCACGTGAAAAAGTAACTTATATTCCAAACTTTGTAAATAAGGAAAAATGGCATCCACTGCCAGCTGACCAAGTAGCAAAACTTCGTCAGGAAATGGATTTAGCTGAGGATCAGTTTGTTGTTGTTGGTGCGGGTCAGGTTCAGAAACGTAAAGGGATTGATGACTTTATCCGTCTTGCTGAGGAATTGCCAGAAATTACTTTTATTTGGGCTGGTGGTTTTTCATTTGGTGGAATAACAGATGGTTATGAACGCTATAAAAAAATCATGGACAATCCACCTAAAAATCTAATTTTTCCAGGTATTGTTCCTCCAGAGCGAATGCGAGAGCTTTATGCTTTAGCGGATCTCTTCTTGCTACCAAGTTACAATGAACTATTCCCAATGACCATCTTAGAGGCAGCTAGTTGTGAAGCACCGATTATGCTAAGGAATTTAGATCTATACAAGGTCATTCTCGAAGGGAATTATCGTGCTACCAGTGATGTTTCAGAGATGAGAGAAGCTATTCTCGAATACAAAAATCATCCTGAAAAGTTGAAAGACTTGAAAGAAAAAGCTAGAGAGATTTCTAAAGAGTATTCCGAGGAACATTTACTGGAAATCTGGTTGAAGTTCTATCGGGAGCAGGCGTCTTTGGGCAAAAAGTGAGGTAATTTATGCGAATTGGTTTATTTACAGACACTTATTTTCCTCAGGTTTCTGGGGTTGCGACCAGTATTCGAACCTTAAAGACAGAGCTTGAGAAGCAAGGACATGCAGTTTTTATCTTTACAACAACAGATAAAGATGTGAATCGCTATGAGGATTGGCAAATTATCCGAATACCAAGTGTTCCCTTCTTTGCATTTAAGGATCGACGTTTTGCTTATCGTGGCTTTACAAAAGCGCTTGAAATTGCTAAACAGTATCAGCTAGATATCATTCATACTCAAACAGAGTTTTCACTAGGTTTGTTAGGGATTTGGATTGCGAGAGAGTTAAAAATTCCTGTTATCCATACCTACCATACCCAGTACGAAGATTATGTGCATTATATTGCGAAGGGTATGCTGATTCGTCCAAGTATGGTAAAATATCTGGTACGGGGCTTTCTTCACGATGTTGATGGAGTGATTTGTCCTAGTGAGATTGTTCGGGACCTTCTCTCTAAGTACAAGGTCAAGGTTGAAAAGCGGGTTATTCCAACTGGTATTGAGTTAACTAAATTTGAACGCCCTGAGATTAAGGAAGAGAATTTAGCTTCCCTTCGATCTAAACTTGGAATAAAAGAAGACGAGAAAATGTTACTGAGTCTTTCTCGTATCTCCTATGAGAAGAATATCCAAGCGGTACTAGTCGCCTTCGCGCAGGTTTTGAAAGAAGAAGACAAGGTGAAACTGGTTGTTGCTGGTGACGGTCCTTATCTGGACAGTCTGAAAGAACAAGCTGTCCAGTTACAAATTCAAGATCAGGTGATTTTTACTGGTATGATCGCCCCAAGTGAAACAGCCTTGTACTATAAGGCGGCAGATTTCTTTATCTCTGCATCCACTAGTGAAACCCAAGGATTGACTTATCTAGAGAGTCTAGCTAGTGGAACGCCTGTCATCGCTCATGGTAATCCTTATCTGGATAATCTGATTAATGACAAGATGTTTGGAATTCTCTACTATGGAGAACAGGACCTTGCAGGTGCCATCTTGGAGGCTTTGATTGCCACTCCAGATATGGATGAGCAAAAGTTGGCTGACAAGTTGTATGAGATTTCGGCTGAGAATTTTGGGAAACGAGTTCACGAGTTTTACCTTGATGCCATTATTTCAAATAATTTTGAACAAGAATTGCTCGATGGAGAACCTATGAGCCAACGTTTTCTAAAAACCATTTTATATCTACCTCAACAAGCAGTCAGCGCCCCTGTAAAAGAATCTAAACGCATTCTGAAGGCGTCTAAAAAACAGTTGTCCAGTATGCGAGACTACTGGAAAGATTAACAAAAAGTAAAAAAGGAGGAATAAAAGATGGCGAAAAAATTTATGAGAAGTGGGAAAGATCAAAAAATTGGAGGCGTTTGCGCCGGTGTTGCCAACTATTTTGATATTGATCCGACGATTGTCCGAGTGATTTGGGGAGTTCTAGCCTTTTGTTATGGAGCAGGGGTTCTTGCTTACTTGATTTTGTGGGCAATTGCACCTGTTTCTACAGAATATTAAATTAAAATTATAGAGTGAAAAGGAGAAACTATGGCTTTTGGAGATAATGGTAACCGTAAAAAAACAATGTTTGAAAAGGTGACACTTGTTGTCGTGCTCATCATGTTGTTTGTAACCCTTGCTGGTATCTTTGCAACTGCGCTTGGAGCTTTTAGCAGATTCTAAGCGAGATACGAGGTTAGAAACAATAACTAATGACTGGGATTTCCCAGCCTTTTTAAAGTGAGAAAAAAATATGAGTATGTTTTTAGATACAGCCAAGATTAAGGTCAAGGCTGGTAATGGTGGCGATGGCATGGTTGCCTTTCGTCGTGAAAAATATGTCCCTAATGGCGGTCCTTGGGGTGGTGATGGTGGACGTGGAGGTAATGTTGTTTTCGTGGTAGACGAAGGCTTGCGTACCTTGATGGATTTCCGCTATAACCGTCATTTCAAGGCTGATTCCGGTGAAAAAGGAATGACCAAAGGAATGCACGGTCGTGGTGCAGAAGATCTTCGTGTTCGGGTACCCCAAGGAACTACTGTTCGTGATGCGGAAACAGGTAAAGTCATTACAGACTTGATTGAACATGGTCAAGAATTTATCGTGGCTCATGGCGGTCGAGGTGGTCGTGGAAATATCCGTTTTGCCACTCCAAAAAATCCTGCACCTGAAATCTCTGAGAATGGAGAACCAGGGCAAGAACGTGAGTTGCAACTGGAATTGAAAATCTTAGCAGATGTTGGTCTAGTCGGTTTCCCATCTGTTGGAAAGTCAACTTTGCTTAGTGTCATCACTTCAGCTAAACCTAAAATCGGTGCTTACCACTTTACGACGATTGTCCCTAATTTAGGTATGGTTCGTACGCAGTCAGGGGAATCTTTTGCAGTAGCTGACCTTCCAGGTTTGATTGAAGGAGCTAGTCAAGGTGTTGGTCTTGGAACCCAGTTTCTTCGTCATATCGAACGCACTCGAGTTATCCTTCATATCATCGATATGTCGGCTAGCGAAGGACGTGATCCTTATGAGGACTACCTTGCTATCAATAAGGAATTGGAATCCTATAACCTTCGTCTCATGGAACGTCCACAGATCATCGTGGCTAACAAGATGGATATGCCTGAAAGTCAGGAAAATCTGAAAACTTTTAAGGAAAAATTGGCAGCAAACTACGACGAGTTCGAGGAACTTCCAGCCATCTTCCCTATTTCTGGTCTGACAAAGCAAGGGTTGGCGACTCTTTTGGAAGCGACAGCTGAATTGTTAGACAAGACTCCAGAATTCCCAATCTATGATGAATCCGATATGGAAGAAGAGGCTTACTACGGCTTTGACGAGGAAGAAAAGGCCTTTGAGATTAGCCGTGATGATGATGCGACATGGGTACTTTCTGGTGAGAAACTCATGAAACTCTTTAACATGACCAACTTTGACCGTGACGAATCAGTCATGAAGTTTGCCCGTCAGCTTCGTGGTATGGGTGTTGACGAAGCCCTTCGTGCACGTGGCGCCAAAGATGGTGATTTGGTTCGCATCGGTAAATTTGAGTTTGAATTTGTAGACTAGGAGATTGATATGGGAGATAAACCAATATCATTCCGAGATGCAGATGGAAATTTTGTTTCTGCAGCAGATGTGTGGAATGAAAAGAAACTAGAAGAATTGTTTAATCGTCTCAATCCTAAACGTGCTCTTCGATTGGCACGTACAAAGAAAGAAGAAACACAGTCAAAGAAATAAAAAATTCCCGTGATCTTTTAATCACGGGATTTGTTTTATTCACTAAAGAAAAATGGTGGCGCATATTTTTTAAGACTCTCAAAACAAGCCTGCGCTTTTGTAGCATCTTCACAGATAATCATGCAGACATCATCTCCACAAAGGGTTGCAACGATATCTGGAAAGGCCAAGGAATCAATTACAGATCCAAACGATTGGGCTAAACCGGGTAAAGTTTTCAAAATAACCTGGTGTTGCACAGGACGCAGCATAACAAGAGCGTCTTCCATATAGTTTTCAAGACGTTTTTCCCACTTGGAGATAGAGCCTGTATTTAGCACATAATAAGAATTGTCCTCTTCGCGCACTTTTGAAAGGTTCATGGTTTTGATATCGCGTGATAAGGTAGCCTGAGTAACTTGGATATCATTTTCCGCTAATAATGCTTGTAATTCAGCTTGTGTATGGATTTTGTTTTTTGAAACGAGGGCGCGGATAAGTTGGTGTCTGTGTTCTGATTTGTTCATAAAGTAAGTACTCCTTTTACAAGGTAAGCGTGGACTGAACGAAAATGTCAGTCGGGTGGTAGGCGGTATTGTCACGTATGATGATTTCACAGTCAGTAGGATAAAGAACTAGATGGAGAGATTCTCCTTCTTTTAACTTGTCACTAGTTGGGTGCAGATAAACTGGGTAGCGATCCGTTCATCTACATTAATGTTCTTTAATGACAGTGATTCATTCAATTTGGGTAGCTTTTTGTCACGGCTTGTTGTGAATTCACTCTAAATGTAATTCACAGTGATTTCCAACATGTGGTCTAGTAGCGTGTATGATAAATGGTTACACATGTTGGTTAGAGGGAGTATCTTTTGTCCAAGTTCTATCTAGGGCTTCTAAAATGCTTTCAGATGAACTGGATTTGATACAAAGTTTATGTTTGATTCGACTGTTCAAGTGGAAAACTTTGGTTATAGGAAGTTCAATGGTCAAATTCATTGACTTTTCCTTTGAATACTTCCATATTGAAAGTCTGGTAGATTATACCTTTTGACAAGGTAGGATAAGATTAGACTGTGCTAAATCAACAGTCAACTGATAGTCTGTATTATCTCGAATTGTAATCTCAAAGTCTGTTGTATAGAGAACCAAACGGAGAGTATCTCCTTCTTTAAGTTTGTAGATAGTTGGTTGAAACTCTAGCTTGAAGTCCATCCATTCATTTGGTTGGATTTCTTCAATCGTCAAGAGATTGGTTCGATTTTGAAGATTAAGGTAGCCTTTGGTGATGACACGTTGGGCACTTGGGTTGAATGGCAGTTCACAGAGATTTTCTAACATGTGGTAACGACCGTTGTCAATGGTTCTAGCACTTAAAACAGCTGGATAAGGTTGCAGATATTTCTTTTGTCCAAGTTCTAACAGTTGGGCTGATAATAAGCCCTTGTTCGTACTCGATTTGACACGAAGTTTCAGCTCCACTCGCCCATTTAAGTGAATGTCTTGACTTACTGGAAGGTCAATGGTGATCTGATTGGCTTTTCCTTGGTAAAGTTCAGTGTTGAAGGTCTGGTAAGTCTTACCATAACGATCAAAATCTTTTTGATCATACTGGTTTTGAATCACTTTTTCCTCATTACCAAGAGAGAAGGTATGCAGTTCATCCTGTTTGCCAAAGTTATCAAGACCTTGCCATTTTTGCGGTGCGATATTGTCCTGCCAGATGACAGTCGGAAGTTGATAGCCTGAGTCAAGTCCTAACAATTTCTTACTCAACAAGGCATTCATGGACTCGCGGAAGTCGATCGACTGCCAGTTGTTCATATAGACATGGGCACCATGATGGAAAAAGAGGTGCTTATTGATATGGCTAGGAAGGGCATGAAACATCTGGTAAACATGAAGAGGTTTGACGTTCCAATCCTGGGAACCATGCGTAAAGACGACCTCAGCTTGAACCTTGTGAGCATTGAGCAGATAGTTGCGGTCATGCCAAAACTGATTGTAGTCACCAGTCTTGCGATCGAGTTTCTCTTTAACCTTTTCTAAGTCTGCTTGATGAGCTCCATTACCACGAATATAGTCACCAGCTTGGAGGTTGCGAGAGTAGGTCAATTCAGCAAGTGAGTCAAAATCCTCACCCGGATAACCACCTGGGCTGGTCACCAGACCATTTTCACGATAGTAGTTATACCAAGAGGAAATACCTGCTTCTGCGATGATGACTTCCAAACCATCAACAGCAGTTGTCGCAAGACCATTGGACATGGTACCTAGATAGGAAATACCTGTTGTTGCGACTTTGCCGTTTGACCAGTCAGCCTTGATTTGGCGCTTGCGCGTGTGGTCCGTGAAAGCACGACAACGACCATTAAGCCAATCAATGACATTTTTATAAGCTTCAATCTGCTGGTAGTCACCATTGGTCATGAGACCTTGAGAATCTTTGGTTCCAACACCCGATACATAGAGATTGGCAAATCCACGTGGGAGGAAGTAGTCATTTAGAGTATATGAGCTATTGATATGAGATAGCTTTTCTTCAGCTTCTGTGACAACTTCTGCTTGACCATGAGGTTCGACTAAATTCAGCTTAGGTTCTTCAAGTTCAATGGTGTGGGGCGGTTTGACCTCAAGCTCTCCCTCCATTTTATAGAGAGCCTTGTCACTGGCTTTGTCGTTGGTCCCTTGGTGGTAAGGGCTAGCAGTCATGACTGAAGGAATCTGTCCATCATAACGCGGGCGAATAATGCTGACCTTGACTAAGTCAGGGAGTCCGTCGTTATCAGTATCCACACGACTCTCGACATACACGACTTCACGAATGACATCATGAGTAGAGAAGGTTGCCAAGCTCTTACCGTTAAAGTAGTGGTAGTGATTGTCTTCTGAAATGAGTCCATCACTAACAAGCTGATCGATGAGCGTATTTCCTTTTTTCGTTCGCGTATTGAGTAACTGATAAAGATTTTCAATGAGATCTCCATAAACAATAGGAAAACCAGTTTCTTTACGAAACTGTTCGGCATCCTCAAAGTCAACAAGATAGCTAAATCCTAAAAGTTGAAAAACTACTGTGTAGAAAATCTCCGCAGTTAACTCACGGTCTGACTGGAAAAAGGTTACTAAATCTGTTTCTTTATCCGCAGCCAAAGTCGACAAGGCATAATCCGTGTTAGAATAAGTGAAAAAACTCCAACGAATGAAGTCTTCAAACTGTCTTTTTAAGGACAGTTGGGGTGACAGCTTTAGACCAAGACCTTCTAATTCCTCAAATCGTTGAGAACTAGTGGTTGGTTGGTAGCTGAATTGATTAAAACGCATGTTTTTCTCCTTTGAAAACAGACTGGATTTATTATATCAAAAAAGAGGGGAAAATGGAATAAATAAACTTAAATGAAATAAATTTCTTAAACCAGCATATCTATTTGGTAAGTTATTATAAAATGCTGAATAAATACCATAGGAGTAAGCCTTTTTCTAGAGATTTTTATATGTAAAACTGCATATAACTCCTATCTTTATTATTCTTCGTTTGGTATAAATATATCTAAATTTACATTTAAAACTATCATATAATATTAATTTTTTATTTTCTTCCTTTGAAAAATGAAGAATTTAACAGTAAGAAGAGAAGAAGTTTGTAACTGATGATATTGAAAAGAAAGTGCAGAGTTGCTTCAATATCCAGCTTAAAATGGTATAATAGTAGTAAAACGAAAGCAAGGAGGAGAATAAATGATTGCACAGCTCGACACCAAGACTGTTTATAGTTTTATGGAAAGTGTGGTTTCGATTGAAAAATACGTACAAACGGCTAAAGAGTATGGCTATTCTCACCTTGCTATCATGGATGTGGACAATCTCTACGGGGCTTATCATTTTTTAGAAGTGACTCGAAAATATGGAATCCAACCTTTAATTGGTCTTGAAATGAAATTGATTATAGACGAGAAGGAGATTTCTTTCCGTTTTCTAGCTTTGTCTACTAAAGGTTACCAGGAGTTGATGAAGTTATCCACTTTAAAAATGACTGGACGGAAAAATTGGTCTGACTTCACCTCCCACCTCGAAGATGTTGCTATTATTGTTCCCTATTTTGAGGGAATCGAACAGTTAGATTTAGGCTATGACTATTTTATTGGTGTCAATCCAGATACTCCTCAAGAAGTCTATACCAGACCTATTCTTCCACTCTATCAAGTCAATTCTTTTGAAAAAGAAGACCTACAGGTTTTACAAATCTTGTCAGCAGTCAAGGAAAATGTCAGCCTAAGAGAAGTGGATCTGCATTCGCAACAGGGGATTTTTTTACCCGCCTCAGATTTAGAAGCTAGATTTAAAAATCGCTTCCCTCAGGCGCTTGCCAATCTCCAGGAGTTGATAGAGAATATAAGCTATCAAATCGACCCAAGTCTAAAACTTCCTCGCTTTAATCCTGAAAGACCAGCAGTAGAAGAACTTCGAGAGAGGGCTGAGCAAGGCTTGAGTGACAAGGGGTTGACCTCAGCTATCTATCATGAGCGACTGAATGAGGAATTGGCTGTGATTCATGATATGGGCTTTGACGACTATTTCCTTGTAGTTTGGGATTTGCTCCGTTTTGGACGTTCCCAAGGATATTATATGGGAATGGGGCGTGGTTCTGCTGTGGGTAGTCTGGTGGCCTACTCACTTAACATCACAGGGATTGATCCGGTTGAGAAGAACTTGATTTTCGAGCGCTTTTTAAATCGTGAGCGCTATACCATGCCCGATATCGATATCGACATTCCTGACCTCTATAGACCAGAGTTCATTCGCTATGTTCGTGATCGCTATGGCAGTCAACACGTGGCACAGATTGTCACTTATTCGACCTTTGGAGCAAAACAGGCAATTCGTGATGTTTTCAAACGCTATGGTGTTCCAGAGTATGAATTAACCAATATTACGAAAAAAATCAGTTTTCGAGATACGCTAACGACAGCCTATGAAAAGAATTTACAGTTTAGGCAGGTCATCAATAGTAAGATTGAATATCAAAAAGCTTTTGAGATTGCTCGAAAGATTGAAGGGTATCCTCGTCAGACCTCTATCCATGCCGCTGGGGTTGTTATGAGTGACCAAGACCTGACGGACTATATTCCGCTAAAATACGGTGAGGATATGCTGATCACCCAGTATGATGCACATGGTGTTGAAGCTAATGGCCTTTTAAAAATGGACTTCCTAGGTCTGCGTAACTTAACTTTTGTCCAAAAAATGCAGGAATTACTGGCTGAGTCAGAAGGTGTTCATCTGAGAATCGAGGATATTGATTTGGAAGACAAAGAAACCTTGGCTCTCTTTGCTTCTGGGAATACTAAAGGAATTTTTCAATTTGAACAACCTGGCGCTATTCGACTCTTGAAACGAGTTCAGCCACAAGTCTTTGAAGAGGTAGTAGCCACAACCTCGCTCAACAGACCAGGGGCAAGCGATTATATTGATAATTTTGTAGCTCGTAAGCATGGCAAAGAAAAGGTGACGGTGCTAGATTCTGCCTTGGAGGACATTCTGTCATCAACCTATGGTATTATGCTCTACCAAGAGCAGGTCATGCAGGTAGCTCAACGCTTTGGAGGCTTCAGTCTTGGTAAAGCCGATATTCTCAGACGAGCCATGGGTAAGAAAAATGCTAAAGAGATGCATTTGATGAAGGAAGATTTTATCACGGGAGCTATGAAATTGGGGCATACAGAAGAAAAGGCCAACCAAGTTTTTGCAGTGATGGAAAAGTTTGCAGGCTATGGATTTAACAGATCCCACGCTTATGCCTACTCAGCGCTGGCTTTCCAGCTTGCTTATTTCAAGACGCATTATCCTGCTATTTTCTTTCAAGTCATGTTGAATTATTCAAGTAGTGATTACATTGTAGATGCATTGCAGATGGGCTTTGAAGTGGCTCCCTTAGCAATCAACAGCATCCCCTATCATGATAAGATTACCCAAGAGAAAATCTATCTTGGTCTCAAAGCCATTAAGGGAATGCCAAGAGATTTTTCTTACTGGATTATCGAAAATCGTCCTTTCTCAAGTATCGAAGATTTCGTCACACGTCTCCCCAAGAATTACAAGAAACTGTCGCTTTTGACTCCTTTGGTTGAACTAGGGCTTTTTGATGAATTTGACAAGAATCGCCAGAAAATCCTAGTGAATCTGCCCAACCTATTTGTTTTTGTTGAGGAGTTAGGTGGACTCTTTGCGGATACAAATTATAGTTGGACTGAAGCTGATGATTTTACTGAGGCAGAGAAATTTTACAAGGAGCAGGAACTGATTGGGGTAGGTATCAGTGCCCATCCTCTCCAAACTCTTGCCAAACAAGCCCTATATTCGACGACGCCAATCACTAATCTAACTGAGGGAGCTCAAGCAACTCTCCTAGTTGAAGTTCAAAAAATTAAAGTGATTCGAACCAAAAAAGGCGAGAGTATGGCCTTTCTACAGGTACATGATAGCAAGTCTCGGATGGATGTAACTGTATTTTCAGAACAATATAGAAAATTTGTTTCCATTTTATCCGAAGGGAAATTTTACTATATCAATGGTAAAGTTCAATCTCGAGATGGTCGTCTGCAAATGATTGCACAAGATTTGAAAGAAGCAGTAGCGGAACGATTCTGGATTCAAGTTAAAAATCATGAATACGATAAAGAGATTTCAAATATCCTAGAACAATACAAAGGCCCAATCCCTGTCATTATCAGGTATGAGGAGGAGCAAAAAACAGTTGTTTCTACACGGCATTTTGTAAAAAAAGAGCTTGCCTTACAGGAGAAATTAAAGGAAATCACCATGAAAACGATTTATCGCTAAAAATACGAAAAATAGAAGAATTTTCGATTTAAATGTGGTATAATCAGTAAGAATGTTAAAAGGAAAAGGAGCAAAAACCAAATGAAACGTATTGCTGTTTTGACCAGTGGTGGAGACGCCCCTGGTATGAATGCTGCCATCCGTGCAGTAGTTCGCCAAGCAATCTCAGAAGGAATGGAAGTGTTTGGTATCTATGATGGATACGCTGGTATGGTTGCCGGAGAAATTTATCCACTTGATGCTGCTTCAGTAGGAGACATCATTTCCCGTGGTGGTACTTTCCTTCACTCTGCTCGTTACCCTGAGTTTGCACAACTCGAAGGTCAACTTAAAGGGATTGAGCAGTTGAAAAAACACGGTATCGAAGGTGTCGTTGTTATCGGTGGTGACGGTTCTTATCACGGAGCTATGCGCTTGACTGAGCATGGATTCCCTGCTATCGGACTTCCAGGTACAATCGATAACGATATCGTAGGTACTGACTTCACAATCGGATTTGATACTGCAGTTACGACCGCAATGGATGCAATCGATAAAATTCGTGATACATCATCAAGTCACCGTCGTACTTTCGTTGTTGAAGTAATGGGACGTAATGCTGGTGATATCGCACTTTGGGCAGGTATTGCAACTGGTGCTGATGAAATCATTATCCCTGAAGAAGGCTTCAAGATGGAAGATATCGTAGCTAGTATCAAAGCTGGTTATGAATGTGGTAAAAAACACAACATCATCGTTTTGGCCGAGGGGGTTATGTCTGCCAATGAATTTGGTAAGAAACTCAAGGAAGCAGGAGATACTAGTGACCTTCGTGTGACTGAGCTTGGACATATCCAACGTGGTGGTTCACCAACCGCTCGTGACCGTGTATTAGCGTCACGTATGGGAGCACACGCTGTTAAACTTCTCAAACAAGGAATCGGTGGTGTTGCTGTTGGTATCCGTAACGAAAAAATGGTTGAAAACCCAATTCTTGGAACAGCAGAAGAAGGAGCCTTGTTCAGCCTAACTGCTGATGGCAAAATCGTTGTTAACAACCCTCACAAAGCTGACCTTGAACTTGCTAGCTTGAACAAGAGCTTGTCATAATCAACTTTAACTAATCTGGTAAAATGACCATAAAAGGTCAAATTATATAAAGGAGTCACAAATCATGAATAAACGTGTAAAAATCGTTGCAACTTTGGGTCCTGCGGTTGAAATCCGTGGTGGAAAGAAATTCGGTGATGACGGATACTGGGGTGAAAAACTTGACGTTGAAGCTTCAGCAAAAAACATTGCTAAATTGATTGAAGCGGGAGCTAACACTTTCCGTTTCAACTTCTCACACGGTGACCACCAAGAACAAGGTGAACGTATGGCAACTGTTAAACTTGCAGAAAAGCTTGCAGGTAAAAAAGTTGGTTTCCTTCTTGATACTAAAGGACCAGAAATCCGTACTGAATTGTTCGAAGGTGAAGCTAAAGAGTACTCATACAAAACTGGTGAAAAAATCCGTGTTGCAACTAAACAAGGAATCAAATCAACTCGTGAAGTGATTGCTTTGAACGTTGCTGGTGCCCTTGATATCTACGATGATGTTGAAGTTGGTCACCAAGTTTTGGTTGACGATGGTAAATTGGGTCTTCGTGTTTTCGCAAAAGACGATGCAACTCGTGAATTTGAAGTAGTCGTTGAAAATGACGGTATCATTGCTAAGCAAAAAGGTGTAAACATCCCAAACACTAAAATTCCTTTCCCAGCTCTTGCTGAACGTGATAACGATGATATCCGCTTTGGTCTTGAACAAGGTATCAACTTCATCGCGATCTCATTCGTCCGTACTGCAAAAGACGTTGACGAAGTTCGTGCAATCTGTGAAGAAACTGGTAACGGTCACGTTCAATTGTTTGCGAAAATCGAAAACCAACAAGGTATCGATAACTTGGATGAAATCATTGAAGCTGCTGATGGTATCATGATTGCTCGTGGAGACATGGGTATCGAAGTACCATTCGAAATGGTTCCAGTTTACCAAAAAATGATCATCACTAAAGTGAACGCAGCAGGTAAAGTTGTTATCACAGCAACAAACATGCTTGAAACAATGACTGAAAAACCACGTGCAACTCGTTCAGAAGTATCAGACGTATTTAACGCTGTTATCGACGGAACTGACGCTACAATGCTTTCAGGTGAGTCTGCAAACGGTAAATACCCACTTGAGTCAGTAACAACAATGGCTACAATTGACAAGAACGCACAAACTCTTCTTAATGAATACGGACGTTTGAACTCAGATTCATTTGAACGTAACTCTAAGACAGAAGTTATGGCTTCAGCTGTTAAAGATGCTACTAACTCAATGGATATCAAATTGGTTGTTACCCTTACTAAGACTGGTCACACAGCTCGTTTGATTTCTAAATACCGTCCAAATGCTGATATCTTGGCATTGACATTTGACGAATTGACAGAGCGTGGATTGATGTTGAACTGGGGTGTTATCCCAATGTTGACTGAAGCTCCATCATCAACTGATGATATGTTCGAAATCGCTGAACGTAAAGCGGTTGAAGCAGGTCTTGTAGAATCTGGTGACGATATCGTTATCGTTGCAGGTGTACCAGTTGGAGAAGCTGTTCGTACAAACACAATGCGTATCCGTACAGTACGTTAATCTAACACAAAAACCTATCATTTCAAGCCGAAAAGCTTGAGTGATAGGTCTTTTTTTATCAAAATGGAATGGTATTTAGTAAATAGGAATGGGAAAAAACTGAAAATTATGGTATAATAGAATGAAGAGACCTTTTTAGTAAATTTTGAAAGAGTAAAACATGAGAAAAATTGTCATCAATGGTGGACGTCCATTGCAAGGTGAGATCACCATTAGTGGTGCTAAAAATAGTGTTGTAGCGCTTATTCCAGCTATTATCTTATCAGATGATATTGTCACTTTAGATTGTGTTCCAGATATTTCAGACGTTGCTAGTCTTGTCGAAATCATGGAAATTATGGGGGCGACTGTTAAGCGTTATGATGATGTCTTGGAGATTGATCCAAGAGGCGTTCAAAACATTCCTATGCCTTATGGCAAGATTAATAGCTTGCGTGCTTCTTATTATTTCTACGGAAGTCTTTTAGGTCACTTTGGTGAAGCTACAGTTGGCCTTCCTGGTGGATGTGATCTGGGGCCTCGTCCGATTGACCTTCACTTAAAAGCCTTTGAAGCCATGGGTGCTAAGGTCAGCTATGAGGGAGATAATATGAATTTATCTGCCCAAGGTAAGGGACTTCACGGAGCAAGTATTTACATGGATACCGTCAGCGTTGGTGCAACGATTAACACTATGATTGCTGCGGTTAAAGCTAAGGGACGCACTGTCATTGAAAATGCGGCTCGTGAACCAGAAATCATTGATGTGGCTACCCTTTTGAACAATATGGGGGCCCACATTCGTGGTGCAGGGACTGATATTATCATTATTGATGGTGTTGAGAAACTTCATGGAACGCGTCACCAAGTCATTCCAGACCGTATCGAAGCTGGAACCTATATTTCACTTGCTGCAGCGGTAGGAAAAGGAATTCGCATTAACAACGTTCTCTATGAACACTTAGAAGGTTTTATCGCCAAACTAGAGGAAATGGGCGTTCGTATGACGGTCTCAGAAGACAGCATCTTCGTTGAAGAACAGTCTAGTTTGAAGGCCATCAATATCAAAACAGCTCCCTATCCAGGGTTTGCAACTGATTTGCAACAGCCTATCACGCCACTTTTACTAACTGCCAAAGGTCGTGGAACCATTATTGATACGATTTACGAGAAACGTGTTAATCATGTCTTTGAGTTAGCGAAAATGGATGCAGATATTACGACTACAAATGATCACATTATCTACAACGGTGGTCGTAAGTTACACGGGGCAAGTGTAAAAGCTACAGACTTGCGAGCTGGTGCAGCACTTGTTATTGCTGGCTTGATGGCTGAAGGTAAAACTGAAATTACAAATATTGAGTTTATCTTGCGTGGCTACTCAGATATTATTGAGAAATTGCGTAGTCTTGGAGCGGATATTACACTCATTGAAGACTAAACCGTTGAGGTGATTATGAATATTTGGACCAAATTAGCAATGTTTTCTTTTTTTGAAACGGAGCGCTTGTATTTGCGTCCTTTCTTTTTTAGTGACAGTCAAGCGTTTTTCGAGATTGCTTCCAATCCTGAAAATTTGCAGTTTATTTTTCCTAGTCAAGCAAGTTTAGAAGAAAGTCAATACGCGCTTGCCAACTATTTTATGAAGGCTCCTCTAGGTGTTTGGGCTATTTGTCTCCAAGGAAATCAGGAAATGATTGGCTCCATTAAATTTGAAAAGATTGATGAAATCAAAAAAGAAGCAGAAATTGGTTATTTCTTAAAAAAGGATTCTTGGTCACAAGGTTATATGACAGAAGTAGTTACCAAGCTTTGTCAGCTTTCCTTTGAAGAATTTGGTTTAAAACAATTATCCATCATCACTCATCTGGAGAATCAGGCTAGTCAAAAAGTAGCCTTAAAATCAGGCTTTAGTCTCTTCCGACAGTTTAAGGGGAGCGACCGCTATACACGAAAAATGAGGGACTATCTTGAATTTCGATATATAAAAGGAGAATTCAATGAGTAAACACCAGGAAATTTTGTCCTATCTGGAAGAGTTGCCAATTGGGAAAAGAGTTAGTGTTCGCAGTATCTCTAATCACTTAGGTGTTAGTGATGGAACCGCCTACCGAGCTATCAAAGAAGCTGAAAATCGTGGCATCGTTGAAACTCGGCCACGTAGTGGAACCATACGAGTTAAGCCAAAGAAAGTGGCTATTGAACGGCTAACCTATGCTGAAATCGCTGAAGTCACCTCCTCTGAGGTTTTAGCCGGTCAGGAAGGGCTGGAGAGAGAGTTTAGCAAATTTTCCATTGGGGCCATGACAGAGCAGAATATCCGATCCTATCTCCATGATGGTGGTCTTGTGATCGTAGGTGACCGTACTCGTATTCAACTTCTAGCCTTGGAAAATGAAAATGCGGTCCTCGTGACAGGTGGTTTCTATGTTCAGGACGATGTTCTTGAGTTGGCCAATAAAAAAGGGATTCCAGTTCTAAGAAGTAAAGATGACACTTTTACAGTAGCGACCATGATTAACAAAGCTCTCTCAAACGTTCAAATCAAAACCGATATTCTGACAGTTGAAAAGCTCTATCGTCCCAGTCATGAGTATGGTTTTTTGAGAGAAACCGATACAGTCAAAGACTATCTAGACTTGGTTCGTAAGAACAGAAGTAGCCGTTTTCCAGTCGTTAACCAACACCAAGTGGTTGTTGGGGTTGTTACTATGCGTGACGCAGGAGACAAGTCTCCCAGTACAACGATTGACAAGGTGATGACGCGTAGTATCTTCGTAACAGGGTTAGCGACCAATATTGCCAATGTCAGTCAACGAATGATTGCAGAAGACTTTGAGATGGTTCCGGTAGTTAGAAGCAACCAAACCCTACTCGGTGTCGTAACACGACGAGATGTCATGGAAAAGATGAGCCGTTCCCAAGTTTCTGCTTTGCCGACTTTCTCAGAGCAAATCGGGCAAAAACTGTCTTATCATCATGATGAAGTCGTCATAACTGTTGAGCCCTTCATGTTGGAGAAAAATGGTGTCCTTGCTAATGGAGTCTTGGCTGAAATTCTCAACCATATGACCCAAGACCTCGTTGTGAATAGCGGACGTAATCTCATCATTGAACAGATGTTGATTTATTTCTTGCAGGCTGTACAGATAGATGATACTCTGCGGATTCGGGCTCGTATTATTCACCACACGAGACGCTCAGCTATTATTGATTATGATATTTATCATGGTCATCAGATTGTTTCAAAAGCAAATGTTACAGTTAAAATTAATTAGAATCTAGGAGAAAAAATGATAACTTTAAAATCAGCACGTGAAATCGAAGCCATGGACAAGGCTGGTGATTTCCTAGCAAGTATCCATATAGGCTTACGTGATTTGATTAAGCCAGGCGTAGATATGTGGGAAGTTGAAGAGTACGTTCGTCGACGTTGTAAAGAGGAAAATTTCCTTCCTCTACAGATTGGCGTGGATGGTGCGGTCATGGATTACCCCTATGCTACCTGTTGCTCTCTCAACGACGAAGTAGCTCACGCTTTTCCACGTCATTACATCTTGAAAGATGGCGATTTGCTCAAGGTTGACATGGTACTTGGTGGTCCGATTGCCAAATCCGATCTCAATGTATCTAAACTCAACTTTAATAATGTTGAGCAAATGAAAAAATACACCCAGAGCTATACTGGCGGTTTAGCTGACTCATGTTGGGCTTATGCGGTTGGTAAACCGTCTGAAGAAGTGAAAAACTTGATGGACGTGACCAAGGAAGCTATGTATATAGGGATTGAGAAAGCAGTTGTTGGCAATCGAATCGGTGATATCGGTGCAGCCATTCAAGAATACGCTGAAAGTCGCGGTTATGGTGTCGTACGTGATTTGGTTGGACACGGAGTTGGTCCCACTATGCATGAAGAACCAATGGTTCCTAACTACGGTATTGCAGGCCGTGGACTCCGTCTCCGTGAAGGAATGGTACTAACCATTGAACCCATGATCAATACTGGTGACTGGGAAATCGATACAGATATGAAGACCGGCTGGGCTCATAAGACTATTGATGGCGGCCTATCTTGTCAATATGAACACCAGTTCGTGATTACCAAAGACGGTCCAGTTATCTTGACTAGTCAAGGTGAAGAAGGAACGTATTAAAATAAAGGGAGCTTAGCTCCTTTTTTTGTGTCAAATTTAGTCAAAATAAATAAGCGTAGCAGACTTCTTACAAATTTATTCTTTTGTAGTAAAATAGGATTAGAATTTTGAGAAAGTAGGTAATTCGTTGGAGTCGATTATATTTCTAGTATCCGTTTTTTTAGCAGGTATTCTGTCCTTCTTTTCACCCTGCATCTTTCCTTTGCTACCTGTCTATGCTGGTATTTTACTGGATGATCAGGGAAATTCGAAAAGCTTTCGATTTTTTGGAAGAGACGTTGCATGGTCAGGCTTAATTCGGACATTGTGCTTTATTGCAGGAATCTCCCTCATTTTCTTTATTTTAGGATTTGGAGCCGGATTCCTAGGGCACATGCTCTATGCAGACTGGTTTCGTTATGCTATGGGGACAGTCATTATTCTTTTAGGGCTTCACCAGATGGAAATCTTGCATTTCAATAAACTGGAAGTTCAAAAGACAGTCACCTTCAAACAATCAAAGTCAAATCACTATCTATCAGCCTTTTTACTTGGGATAACCTTTAGTTTTGGATGGACTCCTTGTATCGGACCAGTTTTAAGTTCGGTCTTAGCTCTAGCGGCTTCAGGAGGGAATGGTGCTTGGCAAGGAGCAGTGTTAACATTAGTATACACATTGGGGATGGCTCTTCCTTTCCTTGTTTTGGCCTTAGCGTCGGGCTGGATCATGCCCTATTTTAGTAAACTAAAACCCCATATGATCCTACTAAAGAAAATTGGGGGAGCCTTGATTATTTTGATGGGATTATTATTAATGCTAGGGCAGTTAAATGCCTTGTCAGGAATTCTTGGATAAAAGGAGAAAAAATGAAAAAAGTTATTTTTGCTGGATTGAGCCTCATGTCTCTATTCTTGTTGATTGCCTGTGGTGAAAAAGAAACCAAACAGACAAGCAGTCCAAAACAACCTGCTGTACAACAAATCGCAGTCGGTAAAGATGCACCAGACTTCACATTACAGTCTATGGATGGCAAAGAAGTGAAGTTATCAGACTATAAAGGGAAAAAAGTTTATTTGAAATTCTGGGCTTCTTGGTGTGGACCATGTAAAAAAAGCATGCCTGAGTTGATGGAATTAGCTGCCAAACAAGATCGAGACTTTGAAATCTTGAGTGTCATTGCACCTGGTCTACAAGGTGAAAAAACAGTTCAAGACTTTCCAAAATGGTTTCAAGAACAAGGCTACAAGGATATACCAGTTTTGTATGATACCCAAGCAACCGCCTTTCAAGCCTACCAAATTCGTAGTATTCCAACAGAATACTTGATTGACAGTCAAGGTAAAATCGGAAAAATCCAATTTGGTGCTATTAGCAATGCTGATGCAGAAGCGGCTTTTAAAGAAATGAAATAAAGAAAAAATCGCGATTGTTCGCGATTTTTTTATAGTTTTTCATTGATAAAGCGGATAAATTGATTCCACCAAACCTTCAAAAAGAAGGCTTTTTCTACTTTCTTTTCAGAAACCATTTCAAAAGATGGTTTGTCAGAAGTGAGATAGCCCTGTCCGACCAAATCCTGGTCATCATAGGTTAGAGTACCAACAACCTTGCCTTCTTCCAATGGAGCCATTTCTGATGTTGACTTTGGTGTGAATTGGAGGGCTGGTGTAGTACCGCTTCCGATGCGTTGGACGATGGAAATGTCTGACTTAGCAATAGCTGTCACATTATCTTCTTTACCATCAAGAACTGTTACTTTACTATCATTGTATGCTTCACCTTTCTGAACGACTGTTTTTAAGGCAAAATTTGCAGAAATATAATCTAAAAGTGCAGAAGTAGCAGTAAAACGTGCATAAGGGTTGGTATCTTGTTGGTCTGCATTCAAAACAACCGTAATAATACGCATCCCTTTCTCAACAGTTGTTCCAACGAATGAAGCACCAGCTTTATCAGTAGTACCTGTCTTTAGTCCATCAATTCCACCACGATAGGCAGGCATTCCCTCCAACATATAGTTGGTTGAGTGGATTTCAAGTCCTGCAAAGGTAGAAGTTGGTTTTTTGGTGATTTCCAAAACCTGAGGATAATCTCGTATGAGGTTACGAGCGACGATTGCAACGTCGTAGGCACTCAACTTGTTTTCATCGTCTTTCTTTGAACCTGGATAGATATTATCGCCAAGGGTCTCATTATTTAAACCAGTAGTGTTTACAATAGTTGCATCTTGGATTCCCCATTCAAGAAGTTTAGCCCTCATTTTGTCTACAAAGTCTTTCTCAGAACCAGCAATCTTTTCTGCTAGCGCAATTGCAGCACTGTTTGCACTGGATACCATTGTAGCCTCTAATAGTTGTTCAACAGTATAATTTCGAGCTTCCATTGGGACGTTACTGGCCTCAGAATTAGTTGTAAGTTTGTAAGGATAGTCCGAAATATCAACCGGTGTTGACAGACTGATAGTCCCTTGTTCCAAGGCTTCATAGACCAAATAAACTGTAACCAGTTTTGTAATAGAAGCAATTTCTACAGGCTGATTTGCATCTTTTTCGTAGAGGATTTTTCCAGTTGTAGCCTCGACAGCAATGGCATGTTTAGCAGCAACATCAAACCCCTGAGCAGAAACAGTAGAAGCTGTTCCAAAAACTAAAAGTGTCATAAAAGATAAAATTATTTTTTTCATATTAGCTTTATTTTATCATAAAGAAAAAAAATATTCTCGCTTTTTTACTATAGCCATCTTATCTTTTTCAGAAATATGGTAAAATAGAGAGAAGGAGGATACCTATGTTCCGTAGAAACAAATTATTTTTTTGGACAGCTGAAATTTTATTATTAACACTGATTTTCTATCTTTGGAGAGAAATGGGGGCTATCATTACTCCCTTTGTGACGGTTGTGAATACCATCATGATTCCATTTTTGCTCGGTGGATTTTTTTACTATATTACAAATCCAATCGTTACTTTCTTAGAAAAGAGATGTAAAATCAATCGTCTAATTGGTGTCTTGGTCACTCTTTGTGCCTTAATTGGCGTTATCGTTGTAGGAGTCGTTTATCTCTTGCCGATTTTGATTAATCAGTTGACCAGCTTGATTATTTCTAGTCAAAACATCTATAGTAGACTACAAGATTTGATCATCGATTTGTCCATGAATCCAGTCTTCCAAAATATAGATATTCAACAAACAATTCAACAACTTAATCTCTCCTATGTGGATATCCTCCAGAATATCCTGAATAGCGTCAGCAATAGTTTAGGAAGCGTTCTTTCAGCCCTGTTTAGTACAGTTCTAATTCTCATTATGACCCCTGTATTCTTGATTTATTTCTTATTGGATGGTCATAAGTTGCTACCAATGTTGGAACGTACCGTCTTAAAACATGACAAATTGAATCTTTCGAGCCTTTTAACCAATCTCAATACAACCATAGCGCGCTATATCAGTGGAATTGCGATTGATGCGGTTATTATTGGATGTTTGGCCTATATTGGTTATAGCGTTATCGGATTAAAGTACGCCCTAGTTTTTGCTATTTTTTCTGGAATTGCAAATTTGATTCCTTATGTTGGTCCAAGTATTGGCTTGATTCCAATGGTGATTGCGAATGTGTTCACGGATCCTCATCGTATGTTGATTGCGGTTGCTTATATGCTTATTATTCAGCAGATTGACGGAAATGTTCTCTATCCACGCATCGTTGGAGGAGTTATGAAAGTGCATCCGATTACGATTTTGGTGCTCCTCTTACTGTCAAGTAATATCTACGGTGTCATAGGGATGGTCGTAGCAGTACCTACGTACTCCATTTTTAAAGAAATTACTAAGTTCTTAGCGAAATTATATGAAAACCATAAAGAAGCTAAGGAATTGGAAAAAACAGAATCAAATTAAAATCAGGGAAACCTGATTTTTTGATGAAAATACTATCGCCAACCAAAAAGAATTTTGAATTTATATTGCCATAAAGAAGCAGAAGAACAGGATTTGATAAGATTTAGATTAATTGACAAAATATGTGTAAAACACTTGCAATTTAGCAGAAATTTGATAAAATAGTAAGGAAAGTTAGACTGTATTGCCTACTGTCTATCTATAAAATATATTTTATTGGAGGCTTTTACTCAAATGGCAAAAGAAAAATACGATCGTAGTAAACCACACGTTAACATTGGTACTATCGGACACGTTGACCACGGTAAAACTACTTTGACTGCAGCTATCACAACTGTATTGGCACGTCGCTTGCCTTCAGCAGTTAACCAACCTAAAGACTATGCGTCTATCGATGCTGCTCCAGAAGAACGCGAACGCGGTATCACTATCAACACTGCGCACGTTGAGTACGAAACTGAAAAACGTCACTACGCTCACATCGACGCTCCAGGACACGCGGACTACGTTAAAAACATGATCACTGGTGCCGCTCAAATGGACGGAGCTATCCTTGTAGTAGCTTCAACTGACGGACCAATGCCACAAACTCGTGAGCACATCCTTCTTTCACGTCAGGTTGGTGTTAAACACCTTATCGTCTTCATGAACAAAATCGACTTGGTAGACGACGAAGAATTGCTTGAATTGGTTGAAATGGAAATCCGTGACCTCTTGTCAGAATACGACTTCCCAGGTGACGATCTTCCAGTTATCCAAGGTTCAGCTCTTAAAGCTCTTGAAGGTGACTCTAAATACGAAGACATCATCATGGAATTGATGAACACTGTTGATGAGTACATCCCAGAACCAGAACGTGACACTGAAAAACCATTGCTTCTTCCAGTCGAGGACGTATTCTCAATCACTGGACGTGGTACAGTTGCTTCAGGACGTATCGACCGTGGTACTGTTCGTGTCAACGACGAAATCGAAATCGTTGGTATCAAAGAAGAAACTCAAAAAGCAGTTGTTACTGGTGTTGAAATGTTCCGTAAACAACTTGACGAAGGTCTTGCTGGAGATAACGTAGGTGTCCTTCTTCGTGGTGTTCAACGTGACGAAATCGAACGTGGACAAGTTATCGCTAAACCAGGTTCAATCAACCCACACACTAAATTCAAAGGTGAAGTCTACATCCTTACTAAAGAAGAAGGTGGACGTCACACTCCATTCTTCAATAACTACCGTCCACAATTCTACTTCCGTACTACTGACGTTACAGGTTCAATCGAACTTCCTGCAGGTACTGAAATGGTAATGCCTGGTGATAACGTGACTATCGACGTTGAGTTGATCCACCCAATCGCCGTAGAACAAGGTACTACATTCTCTATCCGTGAGGGTGGACGTACAGTTGGTTCAGGTATGGTTACAGAAATCGAAGCTTAATTCGATTAAGTTCCCAGAAGAACAATTATTTAAGTCAGACACTAAAAGAATCTTGCCTTGCAAGGTTCTTTTTTTCTTCTTACTCTATTTGAAGTGCTTCTACTCTAGCAGTATAATCGTTTTTTTGGTATAATAAAAGTTATGGAAATCGAAAAAACCAATCGTATGAACGCCCTTTTTGAATTTTATGCTGCGCTTTTGACAGATAAGCAGATGAACTATATAGAACTCTATTATGCTGATGATTATAGTCTTGCTGAGATTGCTGAAGAGTTCGGCGTCAGTCGTCAGGCTGTCTATGACAATATCAAGCGGACGGAAAAGATTCTAGAAGATTATGAGATGAAACTGCACATGTATTCGGACTATATTGTCCGCAGTCAGATTTTTGATCAGATCTTGGAGCGTTATCCCAAGGATGACTTTCTGCAGGAGCAGATAGAAGTTTTAACAAGCATTGATAATAGAGAATAAGAGGAAGAAATATGGCATTTGAAAGTTTAACAGAACGTTTACAGAACGTCTTTAAAAATCTACGTAAAAAAGGAAAAATTTCTGAGGCTGATGTCCAAGAAGCAACCAAAGAGATTCGCTTGGCCTTGCTTGAAGCCGACGTTGCTTTGCCTGTTGTAAAGGACTTTATCAAGAAGGTTCGTGAACGTGCAGTCGGGCACGAGGTCATTGATACCCTCAATCCTGCCCAACAGATTATCAAAATCGTTGATGAGGAACTGACAGCCGTTTTAGGTTCTGATACGGCAGAGATTATCAAGTCACCTAAGATTCCGACAATCATTATGATGGTCGGTTTGCAGGGGGCTGGTAAAACGACCTTTGCTGGTAAGCTGGCTAACAAACTCAAGAAGGAAGAAAATGCTCGTCCTTTGATGATTGCGGCGGATATTTATCGTCCAGCAGCCATTGATCAGCTGAAAACACTTGGACAGCAGATTGATGTTCCAGTCTTTGCACTTGGAACAGAAGTGCCAGCTGTTGAGATTGTTCGCCAAGGTTTGGCGCAAGCTCAAGCCAATCACAACGACTATGTCTTGATTGATACGGCAGGGCGTTTACAAATTGATGAACTTCTCATGAATGAGCTTCGTGATGTTAAAGCACTGGCTCAACCAAATGAAATTCTACTCGTCATTGATGCCATGATTGGTCAGGAAGCAGCTAATGTTGCTCGTGAATTCAATGCTCAGTTGGAAGTAACTGGTGTCATCCTTACCAAGATTGATGGGGACACACGTGGTGGTGCAGCTCTATCTGTTCGTCATATCACTGGTAAACCAATCAAGTTCACTGGTACGGGTGAGAAGATTACAGATATCGAAACCTTCCACCCAGACCGTATGTCAAGCCGTATCCTTGGTATGGGGGATATGTTGACCTTGATTGAGAAAGCTTCTCAGGAATACGATGAGCAAAAAGCCCTTGAAATGGCTGAGAAGATGCGTGAAAACACCTTTGATTTTAATGATTTCATCGATCAATTGGATCAGGTGCAAAACATGGGGCCAATGGAAGATTTGCTCAAGATGATTCCAGGGATGGCTAACAATCCAGCACTTCAAAACATGAAGGTGGATGAGCGTCAGATTGCTCGTAAACGAGCCATCGTATCTTCCATGACACCTGAAGAACGTGAAAATCCTGAACTGTTAAATCCAAGTCGTCGCCGTCGTATCGCTGCAGGTTCTGGAAATACCTTTGTCGAAGTCAATAAATTCATCAAGGACTTTAATCAGGCCAAACAGCTCATGCAAGGGGTCATGTCTGGTGATATGAACAAGATGATGAAACAAATGGGAATCAATCCAAATAACCTTCCTAAAAACATGCCAAATATGGGAGGAATGGATATGTCTGCCCTTGAAGGCATGATGGGACAGGGTGGCATGCCGGATATGTCAGCTCTCGGAGGAGCAGGCATGCCAGATATGAGCCAGATGTTTGGTGGCGGTCTTAAAGGTAAAATCGGTGAATTTGCCATGAAACAGTCTATGAAACGCATGGCCAACAAAATGAAAAAAGCGAAGAAAAAACGTAAATAAAAAAGGAAAGCAGAAGTGCTTTCCTTTTTGATATAAAATATGTGCTTTCTATGATTAGGCAATTTTCTTACTCGAAAAATGACTAAATAGAAAGAGTGATTTCAAATCCATGCATCCATTCGGATTTTACTGTGATATCGATTTTTAAAGCATCTGCTAATTGTTTGACCAGATAGAGACCCATGCCTGTTGATTTTTTCCTTGTCTCTCCTGAATCACCTGTAAAGCCTTTTTCAAAGATATGAGGGAGGTCGCAAGCTTTAACTCCACAGCCATTATCCCTAATAATCAGACTTGTGCGCCCCTTATCTTTTGACATATAAATATTGAGTTCGGGCTTGTCGGAGCTATATTTAATGGAGTTGGCTAGGATTTGAGAGAGGATAAATTCAAAACTGCGTTGATCGGTGTAGCAGGTTCCTTGTATGTTTTCTACCTTAATCGTAAATTTCTTTTCTTTGAGCAAGGGATCAAAGTTTTCCAAAAGATCCTGAATACACTCTTGGAGGTCGACATCTTCAAATAGAAAATCATTTTTTTCACTTTTCACCCTGTAATAGAATAATATCTGTGATACTATTCCTTGGATTTGATTTTTCACATAGTCCAACTTAAAAGTTGTATCCTTTGGCAACTGGTCACTTTGATTGTCCAAAAGGAGGGAAAGAAGGGATAGAGGGAGTTTTATTTCATGAGTCCACTTTTCAACATAGTCCTCATAGTCGGCTAGTAATGAGTTGAGCTTTCCTATTTCCGCTTGCCTTTGGTAAAGCGCATTTGCGATTTCTTCGATGCTTTCTTTTTCTGAGATAGTTGATAAACGCAATAATTCTAGCTCCGTATCCATCTTAGGATTGGCTATGAAGGCTTTATAAGCAGTTGCTTTTTTTCTTTCTTTTCTTATAAGTAGGAGTGATAGGATAAAAAAGAGTAGGACTGTAGCTAAAAGATAGAGGAGGATGAGAGCTTGAAACATCCTCACATCTGAAAGCCAAAGCAGTATCGCTGTGAATAGATCAAATGCTAAAAGAACAAGTAACCAGGGCAGGTAAGTAGCTAGATATTTAAGATTCTGTTTCATCTGGACTTACCTCTTCTAGCTTGTAACCAATACCTCTGACGGACTTGACTTGAAGGGCAATGCCAGCCTGTTTCATCACCTTTTTGAGCCTTGCAATATTTACTTGAAGAGCATTTTCATCGATGAACTCAGTTGTGTTCCATAGTTTCATACTTAGTTCTTCTTTTGTGACGACAGGAGCATTAGTAACCAATAAGGTTTCTAACAATTTCCCTTGATTTTGGGGGAGTATAATCGAGTGTCCGTTGATATAAAGGGTATAGGTTTGTCTATCCAGCAGAAAATTATCTTTTTCAAGTAGATTCTGTCTGCCTTCATAGCGTTTCAAGATATTTTCTATACGTGCCAAAAATCTTTCTTTCTTGAAAGGCTTTGTTAGATACTCATCTGCCCCTAATTTCAGGGCGTAAATCTCATCTTTTAGTTGTTCACGGGAGGTGAGAACCAATATGGGCACAGAGCGTTTTGACTTGAGATTTTTACAAATTTGAAAGCCAGTTTCTCCTGGTAAATTCAAATCCAGTATGATTAGATTCGTATCGTATTGCAGCACTTGTTGGCTTGTATCTTTGAAGTCAGTCAACTTATCAACTTGATAACCCGCTTTCTCTAACAAGATGACAATTTCATCTCGAATCAAGGCTTCATCTTCAATAACCAGAATATGCTTCATATCGGTTCCTCCTTTTCCTATTTTATTCTACCTTATTCATCTCTTTTGGGTTCCATTAAGGACAATAAGTACTTGTTGCTATTTTTCTTTACAATTCTGATATAGATGACTTCAAATCCAGCTAAGAGCAGTACTATCAGCATGGCTATGATAAACTTCTGCCCCATGACCATTCTTGCGCTAGCGGGTACTATTCCTGTGAGGAGGGAGCTCACTCCGAAGCTACTACTGATAAGTGCAAGGGTTATTGGTAGACCGAAATACCAGTTGATTTGCTTTTCTGACGATTTACAAAGAGTTTCGTAGTTGGCTCCGAGATGGATCAAGGTTTGGTATCGTCTGTAGGATTGTCTTTGTCCCATCAAAAACTGAACGCCAATGATTGTATTAGCGACAACAAGGAAGATGATAGCCAGATAGATAGTGATATAGCTGGCAGAGATAATGTAAAATAATTGTCTTCCCATATTTTGTATATAGCTTTCATAACCAAGAGAGGTTTGATTCAGCTTTTCATTGGTATCTGAGATAGCTCTCATCAGGCCTTTTTCCTTGACCAACTCAGGAGCCAAGATACCGCTGACATAGTTCGAGTAGCGACCGTCTGTATAGTTCATAAAGACTTCATCTGGGACTATGAGGGCAACAGAGAGGGTGATTTCACGATCCGTTACAATCGGTAAAGACTCCACCTCTCCAATCAATTTTACATCATTTCCCATGACTTTGATTTGAGGGTTTGTCTTTAGGACAGAGTTGACAAGACTCTCATCTGGGAGAAAATCTTTCCCCACATACAAGTAAGCTTCCTTACTAGTTAATTCTAGAGGAGGGAGATTGGCAGCCTTTCTAAGTTCATTGTATTCGGAAACTGGTATGAGGTGGGAAGTAGTAGACTGTTTAAATCTTTGGAGCAAAATTTCCTTGTTCTTGCTGCCTTTTTGTTTTTTCAACTCCTTGATGATCTCTTCGAAGGACACGGACTCGTGTTCTTTCGGTTTGCCGATTTTGATTTGCAAAATCTTTGAAAACTGTGATGCCAGTCCAGCAGCTTCAAGCTCTTTTTTAACTGTGTTCACATCAAGATTTTCATCTGTATCCTGTTTGCTATCTCTAAATGTATAATCCAATACGTGGGTTTGATTACCTGAATTGCCACTTGAAATAGCAACACCTGCTCCAAAGAGGCACAAGGCAGAGAAGATTAAGAGGGAGCAGATGGCCAGTATAGTTGAGCGCTGGATAACTAATTCCTGAATCTGTCTAAAATTATAGGCATGAAGTTTTCGATTGTTTCCAAGCTTGACCAAAAAGTCTATAAACAAACGCATACCAAAGAAGAGTAGGATAGTTCCTAGAGTTCCCAGGAGAACAGTGATGCCCATGGTTATGACACTTTCCCAAGCTCGTCTACTCATCCCCAAGTAATAGGCTGTTCCTAGAAGCAAAATTCCGAGGACGGAAGCAAGAAGGTACATCCCCTTGGGAAGTAGTTTCTTCATACCAGAAGGAGAATAGGATAACAGGTTTCCGATTTCCATATTGGCAGTCTTTGCACTTAAAAGGACAAAAACAGCTAATTTTACGGCTAGGAAGCCGATGACTGTATAGAGTAGAGCTGTGGTAGATAGAGAAAATTGATGTTCAATAATCCCTAGTCCCACAATTTTAGCGGTTATTAGGCTGATTAGTTCTGAAATCAAGATAGAAATTGGAAGGCCTATTCCAAGGGCAAGGACACTGTTTCTCAAATCCTCGAGCAGGAGTAGCAAGAACAGTTTGCTTCTTCGCATTCCCAGTGTGAGATAGACACCAAATTCATGTTTTCTCCTTTCCATCTGCATACTGCTTGCGAAATAGACTAGAAAAAAGAGAATAAAGAGCGTTGCTACATAAAGAATAGGAATCATGCTAAAGAGTTTGTTTACAGCGTCACTTTCTATTTGTTTTAGAAAGATTATCACATCTTGATGGGACAAAGAAAGGATGATGTAAAAGGAGATAATAGAAAGAACCATGGAACTGAAGTACAAGCCATTATTTTTTCGATCTCTCTTGCTATTTCTTGAGACTAATTTAGAAAACATTGCCATCACCTCCAGCTAGGGCTGCCATGACCTTTAGTATTCTGTGGTAGAAGTCTTCTTGACTTTCTCTTGGATAATCGCGACGGATTTCATGGAATAGTTTTCCGTCTTGGATAAACAAGATGCGGTTGCAAAAGCTGGCTGCGACGGAATCGTGGGTCACCATGAGAATGGTGGTTTCTTCCACTTGATTCATTTCGGATAATTTTTGCATCAAAATGGTCGCATTTTTTGAATCCAAAGCCCCTGTGGGCTCGTCTGCAAATACAATCTTAGGGTCTAAAATTAAGGCGCGCGCAGCAGCTACCCTTTGCCGTTGACCACCTGATAATTGAGAAGGGAACTTATCCAGAAGTTCAGAAATATCCAGATATTGGGAAAGTAATTCTAACCGAACCTTGCTTTCGTCGGCATCGACCTTGTGTAAAGACAAGGGGAGTAAAATATTTTCTTTGGCTGTAAGATTGTCCAAAAGCTCAAAATTCTGGAAGAGATAGCCAATTTCCTTGCCTCTATAATCTGCTAATTGGCTCCCTTTTAACTGACCTAAATCTTTTTCTTGCATTTGAATAGAGCCGTCAGTTGGCTTGATGATTGTGGCGAGACAGTTAAGAAGGGTTGTTTTCCCAGAACCGCTACTCCCCATAATTCCTAAGAACTCACCTTTTACAACTTGAAAAGATATGCCGTTTAAGGCCTTGGTGATATTCGGCTCTTTTCCATAATGCTTTTTTAATGATTCTACTCGTAAAATTGTTTCCATGTGAAACACCTCCATCTTTTGTTACTTTCATTATAGTATGAATCAGAGTAGAATAACACTTACGGATGATGTAAGAAATCTTTATCGTTGACTTCTATGGTCAGTTTATTGGACTTATACTTACTATATTATAGCATGATTTTAGGGATTTAAAAAGGGGAGTTGAAGCTCAAGGACTTTCCATATTACAAAAATTTCTGATTTTGAAAATATGAAAGAAAAAGCCTTAGAAACATTGATTTCTAGGCTTGTTTAGCTCATTAACTCTACTCCCACTCAACGGTTGCAGACTCCTTGAGAATCGCTATATAATAGGCTTTTTAAGGAGTTAGTAATTCTTTGGTGGGGTTTTTGGTGGGAATGTTATTTTGAAATTGATTGGTTCCCGTTGAAATGTACTAAGCTAGAAGATGGGAAAGAAACATTAATAATTCCGACCATTTCATTAGTGATAACTTCATCAGCGCCATCCCATAGATGTGAGTAATGTTTCAATGTGATTTCAGGAGAAGAGTGTCCTAAACGTTTTGATAGAATAAGTACAGTAGCATTTAATTCATTAATTAGAAGGGAAGCGTGACTGTGACGTAGACCTTTCGCTTGGATAGGCTTTACGTGAGCAATCTTGGCGTACCTTTTAATAATCCTTGAGATTGTAGATTTTAGCATAGGCAAGCCATCGTATGAAAAGATAAGATCGTTCTCGTGTCCTAGTCCAATCTTTTTTTGAGCTTCACGCCATTTTTTTAACACATCAATTGTATCTTTATCTAAACTAATCATCCTTCTTCCGTCTTTCGTTTTCGAATAAGAATGACGAGTCCATTCTTTTTTGTTTTTAACAATAAGCATATGATGAACTCGTAAGCGTTGCTTATCAAAGTCAACATCATTCCATTGAAGGGCACAACCTTCATTTACACGTACGCCAGTCATGAAATATACCCAAATCATCACGAAGTTTAAATGTTCATATACATCTTCAATGTAAATTTGCGAAACAACAGCTTCAAATTCGCTCTTAGTCCAATATGGGACATTACTTTTCCCTTTAGGAATTGCATTAGATTGCTTAGAAATGTTTTTTTCCACATATCCCATTTGCAAAGCATAGTCCAATGATTTCCTAAACATGCCAAAGATGAGGCTAGCATATCCTTGTGAATATCCGGCACCATCCTCATCTTGACTAGTCAGTAACCATGTTCGAAACTTCTGGACTTGTTCGAGGGTAATCGAACGAAGTGTAATGTCACCAAAACGATCACAAAGCTGTAAAAGGTTTTTCTCACGAACTGAAAATGTGCTGTGCTCAACTGTTGTTCTATAATAAGGAATGTAATGTTCCTCCATAAATTGCCGATATTTCATCCGGTAGTTAGAATAACCTTGAGATTGATGATATTCATATTTCAGTCGAGTTAATTCCTTATATGCTTCTGAAGCTGAATTAAATGGATTTCCGTGTTGATCTTTCCTTGATTTCTTTCGTACACGTTTCCCGGTTACTCTATCTATACCAAATTCGGTTTGAATAAAAAATTTTCCGTTTTTGTCAGTATAGACTCCAGGAAATTTAGTTTTCTGTTGATTTTGTGGCATTATTCCTCCTTGTGAAGTGAAACACCCAGAATTTCTTCAACAGCAACGATAGGGACATGCCCTAAACGTCGATTATTATAAAAGGCATATCCCTTTTGTACCATAATTTGCTTAGCTTGTCTAATAATTGTAACGGCAGTATAGGGATTGTAACCCATTTTAATTAAATCTTCTTTGTTCATTGTTTGTTTCATAATTAATAATCCTCTTGAAATTTCTAAATTTTATTGCGATAATAGAAGAAGGTAATAGATATTATTACTAGTATATTTTGAGTTTGTTTCTGACACCGACCAAAGTTTGGAAACAAGCTCTTTTTTATTTTTACTTAAAATAACTTTCATATCCTTATCCTTTTGAAAATATTCGAATAGTAGTTGCGGTACATATTTATATATGCCCTTGATATATCAACGTTTTTTGACACTGAAAAATAAAATTGTTATTAAAATAACTGCTAAATTTTTATTCCATCTCTAAATCTCTTTAAGATTCGGTTCAACATTTTATCTTCAATTTTTTCTTTTGTATTTTCTGTAATTGTTTCATTGAAAATTTTATTTCGTTTTTCTAAAGAGTATGTTTTTAGTGGAAAAGTTTTATAAAAAGTTGTTGAAGGATTTCTACGAGTGCCTAAACCATATTTTTTGGCTTCTTCTAGTGAGTGGAACATGACCCTTATTATTTCTAGAACTAGCCAACTTGTCATTTTTCCTAATTCATGTTTTTTTCCAGTATTTACTTCTTGGTATTGGAACCTTTTTAGGATTCTTCTTTTAGTTTCACCCTTATTTGTTTTTAAAAATCCTATTGGAAGAAATGCAATGATATCTTCATCAATTAAATCTGATACTGTGGTATTTGATAACTGATCATTAATAAATAATAAAAGTTCCGTTGTATAAAGTTGTGGATTAGATTTCTTATAAATTTTCTTTAACATCTTTTCACAATTTATAGTTGCTTTTATGATTATTTCTATATATCGAAAGACACCATCAGATATTAAAATCTCTAAATATTGAATAATCATTTCATCAGTTAATTCTGATAAGTAATGGGAGTATAATTGCTCAGCTATCTTACTGCCAGTTAATTCGACTTCATATCTAAAGATCTCTAAATTCTTTAACGATGAATTTGTTTTACGGACTTGTTTGTTCTTTTTTGCTTTCTCAATTTTGTTATAAAAGATGTGTTTTTCTTTCTTATTAATCTCAATCGATACCATCGAAAACTTATCTGCATTTTTACTTGTTCTATGGTTTTTTAAATCTTTATTCGTTTCATCTGCAAGTGAGCTTATTAATAATTGACGAGTTTGTAAAGATGGTAATTTATCAAAAGCAATTGTGAATGCTAATTCAATTTTCTTAAACCTAACATAATCCGGATTATATTTAATCTTAATCTTATAATCTTTTTCTAATTTATGTAATACTTCTTTTAATCTTAATTTAATCCCCTCAATGCCTGTAGTTTGAAAATTAGGAGAAGGACCGTTAAGTTGAATTGCAATATACTTCTTTCTGTAACCTACTTCTTTTAAGCTAATTGTTACTTTTCCTAAATCTACTGATTGAATTGTGATCTTAATTAATTCTCCTTGTGAGTTGTAATCTATAGAAGCTGTGTCTTTAAATATTTGTTCATCAAAAACGTTAGGATCATAGGTTACTTTTGGGTTAAGAATTGAGACTATACAGTTATCAATACCCCAGTAAGCTGGACCAATTGAGAAACAAGATTTTATAAAATTTTCATTTTGTTTCTGTGATTCCAGTAATTCTTTCTTCCTAAGTTCTCTATCTTCCTTTTGTCTTTCCTTTTCTTCTATTTCTTCACGAGATAAGGGAGGTCTCTTGACTACTTTACCACCTCGTTTATTTCTTTTAGGTCTTCTTACCATGTATATTCCTCCTTGTTGTTAAATCTGTAATGAAGATGTACTTCTAAAATGTAACTTTCTTTAAAATTAAACCTCCTTCTTTCTTATATTGGTTAGTATGCCATAAATCTTTCCAAAAACGCCTGTAAAAAAAAAAATGGAATTTTTTTTAAAAACAAAAAAAACACTCAATTATGAGTGCTTAAAAAACGCGTCGTAACAAGGTTTTGAAGAAAAAAATTAGGTTCTTACCTAATTTAATTTTTTTAGTTTAGAACAAGAATGTTAAGAAAAAAACAATACTTTCAGTACGATCTTTTATTGATGTGACAAGGTTTTGAAGGAAAAGTAAGTTTTTATCTACTTTATTTATTTTAAAAAAAAATTTTTTTATTCTTCATTTAAATTTAGGATGTTGAGAAAAAGATCAATAATTTCAGTACGATTTTTATTGAGTTGGATTTTTTCAATCAAAAGTTGAAGATTATCATCTGAAGTTTCAGAAAGCGGTCTAAAAAAATCAGAAGGATCTATATCCATGGCAGATAAAATTTTTAGTAGAGTATCGACAGATAAGTTTCTTCTATTGTTTTCAATTAAATTAATAAAAGGCAAGCTAAGATCACTTTTTTCGGCAAGCTCTTGCTGAGTTAGCTTTTTACTTAGTCGATATTCTCTGACTAATTCTCCAATTTTCATTCTAAAATTCTCCTTTTAATAATTGTATATATTTTTTGTTGATTTTTATATAAACAATAGTATTTTTATAACGTTATTTTATTTACAATAGTTAACAAAAATGGTATAATAAGGGCGTTTATAATATTATATGAAGGGCTTGGATTTGGGGCAGATACGCTTCAAATTTTATGTGGGCAAAAATGAATTCAAAAACAAGTAAAAATAATAAGAAAAAAATACCCCTTGCTCTGGCGGCAGGAGTTGCTTTAACAAGTTTTTCAACACTATCTGTACAAGCAGATGAACAAGTTGATGTAACATCAACGGACAATACAGTAGCTGAAGAAAAACATGTACAAAATTCGCCTACAACATCCATCCCTCAAGTTGAGGGTGTTGAAGTTTCAAATGGAACTGCTCTTGTGACCAAAACTCCAATTGAAGCTGTTGTTGAAGAAGCGAAAACAATTAAAGAACAAGCTGACCAAGCTGTTGAAGCTCAAACTCCTGTTGTTGAAGAAGCTAAGAAACAAGAAACTGCAACTGCTGGGGCAGAAGATAGTGCTAAACAAGCTCTTGAACAAGCTGAACAAAAGAAAAAGGCTGCAACTCCTGAAGCGATTGAAGGAACAAAAAGTGCGATTGGCGCTTCTAAGAAAGAAGTAACGACACACACAGAAAAAATTGATTCTTTGAAAGAGCAACAAAATCAGGTGCAAGGAAAGAAAAATGCACAAGAAGCTGTTGTTAAGGATGCTACGGAAGCTACAAACAATCAAGCTAAAAAGGTTTCTGGTGCAGAAAAGAAAGTTCAGAACGCTCAAGATGTCCTAAATGGAACTGGCGCTGAGAAGGTTATCAAAGAAGAAAAAGATGCTAAGAAAGACCTAGAAACTAAAAAAGCTATCGTGAAAGATGCTAAGAAAGCTCTTGAACAATCACAAGATGCGGATGCAAAAAAAGCTCGCAAACTGGATGATGCAAAAGAGCTTGAAGTAGGACAAAAGAATGCTTTTGACAAAGCGACTGATGCTCTTTCAAACGCAACTAAAGCTAACAACGAAGCTACATCTAAACGTAATGTCGCTCAACAAAACAAGGATAACGCCCAAGCTGTTCTTGACGGAACAGGAACAACAGCTATCTTAGATGAGCGTAAAAACGCAAAAGCTGATTTGGCGACTAAAGAAGCGACTCTTGCAGACGCTACTAAAGTTTTAGATGATGCTAAAAAGACTGACGCTAAAAAGGCGGAGGATATTGCTGAGTTAGATGAAGCGAAAGCAGATGCCGAACGCACAAGCGCTTCTACTGCAAAAAATCTTCAAGATGCGACTGATGAAGCAAATGAAACTTCTTCTAAACTTGGTGTAGCCCAACAAAACAAGGACAACGCCCAAGCTGTTCTTGATGGAACTGGCACAAAAGCCATCCTAGATGAGCGTAACAATGCCAAGTCTGACTTAGTAACTAAAAAATCAGAGTTTGAAGATGCTACTACAAACTTGGACAATGCTAAACGTGCGGATGCTAAACGTGCAGAAAAAATTGCTGAGGCTACAACTAAGCTAAACCAAACTACTGCTACATTTAAACAAGCAGAAAGCGACTTGCTTGATGCTCAAACTGCCGCAAACCAAGCTTCTGATGATTTGAAGAATAAGAAAAAAGCTGAAAAAACAGCTCAGGAAACTTTGGATGCTTCTAAAGGAAAAGTGGCTGGCGTTACAAAAGAACTTAATGATGCTAAAGTTGACCTAAAAGCGAAAGAAGCAACTCTTGCAAGCGCTACTGGTACTTTGGCAGATGCTAAACGTGCAGATGCTCAAAAAGCTGAACAACTTGAATTGTTAAATGAAGCAAAAACTCAAGCTGAAGATGAAGAAGCTACAACTAAAAAAGCTAAAACAAAAGCCCAAGGTGGCGCAAATCTTGCTTCAACGAAGCTAACACAAGCTATCGCAGATGAAAAAGAGGCAAAAGACAGTCTTGCTTCATCTGAAAGTCGCTTGGAAGGTGTTACAAACGAACGTGACGATGCCAAAACTGATTTAGCAACTAAGCAAACCAAAAAAGAGGATGCTGAACGCAAGTTAGAAGATGCGAAAAGCACAGATGCTCAAAAACGTTCTGACATCCAAGAGTTACGCACTCTCAAAGGTCAACAAGAAGATACTGTTCGTGAAACGACTCAAGAACTAACTGATGCAACAACTGCCGCTGAAAACGCTGAAAATGCGAAGAATGAAGCGGATAAAGCTGTTGATACTCTTGAGAAACAAATCGCTGCCATTAAGAACCTGACCATTCCTCAATTGCCACAAAATGTCATTGCGGCTTATAAGACCTATTTGAATGATGCTAGTGAAGCGAACAAACACGCTTTGAATAACGCTATTCAAGCATGGTACAAGGGTGGCAAGTATGATTTTGGAAGCCGTCAATTCGAATGGTCTCAAGAGTTGCAACAACATATCTTTAAAGGTTGGACAAATAAAAATATTGTCTTACCAATCGACGACACAGTTGTAAATCTTGATAATCCAACAGATGAGCAAATTCAAGCTCTAAGTCATTATTACGCTCTTCTTGCAAATAACCTCCAAGACCAAATTTGGGGAACACATAACTTCATCGTTACTAAAGAGTCTGTTCAAGGAATTAAAAACATTGCCAAGAACTATGCCAATGAAAACAAACCTTACAACAGCGGACATAGCCACACAGCTTTAAACAACCACGGAGTAGAAGCTGTTAAATATAATGGCGAAGTAATGAACTACACAAACACATTGAGTAGCACTTCTCCTTTAGAAAAAGCTCCTGATACTGAAAAAACTCATAAAGCAACCATGTCTCAACTTTACCGTGAGGTTTATGATTCGGTTCTTGCGTTTATGACAAATGATATTCATGCTAATTTTGGGCACATGAAAGGAATGGTGGGGCGTGTTCAGCCAACCATCCAAAGTGCAGTTGGTGGTAACATTAGCTACACGAAAGATAACACAGGTCGGATGCACTTCGTTAAATTTGCAGGGAAAAACGCTCGTATTATCATCGAACGAGACCCAGAAACAGGTCAAAAAACAGAAACTTATGTGGATGAATATTACCAAAACGGTATTGCCAAACCACTTCCAACTCCATTTGACACCAGCAAGATGGAAGAAGACTTGGCGCAAGCTAAGAGAACTCAAACTTCTGCCCTTGCCACTCACAACAACGCCCAACGTCGTTTAAGTGCTGCTAAAGATGCAGATGCTACTGCAAAATCTGAACTTGAAACAACTACAAGTCGTCTCAACACCTTGTTGAATACACAAGATTTGACTCCTAATGCAGAGCGTGTTCTTAATACTGCTAAGTCAGAATTAAGCCAAGCTGAATTGCGCAATACAAACGCAAGCACTGCTTATAAAAATCTTACAAAAGAAATTGAAACTAAGCGTGCTACTCACAAAGAAGCAGAAAAAGCTTTATTTAAAGCAACTGTCGCAAATAAAGTTGCACAAAAAAGTCTTGAAAAAGCAACTACTGAACATAACAATGCTCTTGATAAACTAAATAGCATTAAAGATGCTATCAAACGTACAAATGCCATTAAAGACTTGACTCCTGATGCTCAAGCTAAGTTTGATACTGCTAAAGCAGAACATCAAGCCGCTGAAAAACGACTTGCAAGAGCTGAAAAAGCATTGACTGACCTTAATAACGAGATCAACATAAATAGTGATGCTCTCAACACAGCTAAGTCAGAATTGCGCCAAGCGGAACAAACTGACAAGGATGCACAAGCTACTCTCAAAGAAGCAACTTCTGTTAAGAACAATGCTTCTAAAGCACTTGATGCCGCAAAAGATGCTCTTTATAAAGCAAATGCGATTAAAGAGTTGACTCCTGAAGCTCAAGCTACATTTGACCAAGCAGAACTAGCCTACAATACAGCTAAAACTCGTTTGGAAAATGCGAAAACTGCCGTCAACAACCTAAACGCTGACCTTGCAGTGAAACGCCAAGCTTTGGCAGATGCCGTTCAAATTTTGAAAGACGCTGAAAAAGCTAACGATACTGCTCAAACTAAGAAAGCTAACGCAGAAAAAGCACACACTAAAGCAACAAGTACGCTTTCAAACATCCAAAACACTCTTACTTCACTCCTTGCTATTAAGGATTTGACTCCTGATGCACAAGCTAAATTTGACCATGCAACAGTAGAATACAAAGCTGCTCAAACTCGCTTGGAAAATGCGGAAACTGCCGTTAAGAACCTAAACGCAGGATTGCAAGAAAAACGCCAAGCTTTGGCAGATGCTATTCAAAAACTTGAAGAAGCTGAAGCTCTTGCGAAAGCGACACAAGTTGAATTGGAAGTCGCACAAGCTACTTATCAAAAAGCTGAGGATGAGCTTACAGCTACTCGCAAAGTGATTGCAGAGTTGGAGGCAACTAAGGACTTAACTCCTGATGCTCAAAAAGCTTATGACCAAGCTCTTGAAGCTGAGTCTCTTGCAGAAAAACTCTTGTCAGATGCTAAATTGGCAGTTAAAAATCTAACTGCTGATGTAAAGACTAAACAAGAAGCTTTGGACAATGCGCAAGCTGAACTTGCACAAGAAGAAAAAACTCTTGAAAATCTCAAAGCAAAACAAGCTCAAGAGGAAAAAGTTCTAGCAACTATTCAAGCTCAACTAGACGACTTGAAAGCTCAAGAAAAAGCTGTTCGTGCAGAAATTGCTAAAATTGAAGACAGTATTAAAGAGATGGAAGTTCTTCTTGATAGCCTCATCCACGCTTCTGAAAACTACGAAGTTGCAAAAGATGAGTATGAAAAAGCTCTTGAGACTCACCGCCTAGCTCTTCAAACTCTTGAAGCAGAACAAGCGAAACTAAACGCTCTCCTCCAAAACCAATTGGATGCCAAAGCTCAGTATGAGGCTGTTCTACTTGCTTATCAGAAGGCATATAATAAACCTCAAGAATCATTGAATCATAGACATGATTCTAAAGTAGAGAATATAGAACATAAACTGCTAACAGACAAACTTAGAACTGCTCTAAGTAATCCAGCTTATATCTATGTTGGAAATAAACCTAGATATGGTGTTAATACAACTTTACCAAATACAGGTTCAGAGAATAGTTTGTTCTTGATTGGCTTAGGAGCTATGTTCATGGGATTATTTGGAATAAAATTGCGGAGAAAAAGTGAGTAATATTAAGAGCAATCTATAAATATATTTATAGGCTGGAGGAAATAGAACCTTTTAAGGTAATCTACTTCAGCCTTTTAATTTAATAATAAAAATAGGAGTATACGATGGATAAAGAGCAATGGATTGAAATATTTACAGAAATTAATGACCGTGTACCAACAGAAGAAGAGATTCAAGCTGGATTTCAGGAAGGAGAAATTACAGAATCAGAAAAAATAGATAATTCTTTTGAATCTACACAATTTGACTCTCAAACGAGAAGTGATGAAGATTTATCTCAAAGAGTTGAAGATGTACAAGATAAACAAGAGTTCAGTAATGATTATACTTTTTGTAGTTCATGCGGAGCAAAGAATTCTGTTAATGATGAAAGATGCATGAATTGTAAAAAAGCTTCAAAACAGACAAATGACAATGTTTTATACTCTACATTTAAAAATAATAGTTTATTTAGATATCTAAAACACTGTTTTGATACGCAAAGATGGGGAATTATAATTTATTTCGCTATAGTAATATTTTTTGAATCAATCAACTCTCTTGGACTAGGTGGTCTAATATTTGTATTATTTACAGTATTTTTATTATCAAATACCGGTCAATCATTAATTTGTTGGATTATTGGAGCGAAGAGGATAGAAAGAAGTGATTATCAAGAAAAAGTTCAACAGCCTGTCAATGAGATTATTCAAAAGGCGCGTCAAAAAGGTTTAAACTTACCGAATAATATTGAAATTCGCATGATTCATAATGATGTTCCTGCTGCTTACGCTATAGGAATGAACAAAATTATCGTTACTGATAGTTTACTGGAAAATCCATATTTTTTAGAACCAAAAATTATGTTTGAGCTCCATCGAATCCATAATATGGCTCCAAATCTTTTACCTGTATTAGTTGGTTCAAATTTTATTTTAATTTTTGTTTTACTAATTTTATTAATAACAACACTATTTGGAGGCTTTAAAAAAAATTATGGAGACAGCAGAAACTCATTTTGGTCAGGAAGTTCAGAAGCAAAAGAGGGAGCTATTCTATTTTATGGTTCTATAATATTAATAGTTGCATTAATAAGTTTCTTTTTAATGTTTGTAAAATCGGTTGTAAAACGTGATGTATATCTTTCAGACCAGTATATGGCTACGATTGGATGTGGCGAAATTCATTGTTATTATATCGATAACATATCTGAACAAGATGGGTCATTGGCTAAAGGATTTTGTGAGTTAGGATACCCGTCAAAAGATAAACGAATTAGTATTTTACAAAATAATTATAATGTAAGATATACAGGGGTGTAAGGTTATGAATAAAGAAGAATGGCTATCTCAGTTTGAAGAGAAATACAATAGAAAGCCAAGTCCGGCAGAGTTTATTGAAGCAAAGAAGAATCATGAGTTTAATGTAGAAAATAGTAAAGATATAGAGGTTAATAATGTCGAATCTTCTCCCCTATTGGTGGAAGAACTAGATAGTGAGATAAAGTTATCCGAAACTTATCTGGATAAAAAAGATTTAGAGAAAACTAATTCTGAAAATATCACTGTTAACGAGGAAAATGTGCAAGAACATAAAAAAGAAATAGAAGAAGATAAGATTTTTTGTGTTAAATGTGGTAAACCAAATTTTAGAACAAGCGATTACTGTGTTTCTTGTGGTTCTAGAGTTAATAATTCTAGCACGATGAATTCTTTTATATCAGATGTTTCAGAAAAGTTCTTCACAGTTAGTTCTATAGCTGGGAAAAAGACCAAGGAATTAACTAAATCGTTACAAGTAAATACACAGATTTATACAGAGAATAAGAAACGTGAAAAACTTCTCCTGGCATTAGGTAATGCATATTACAATAGTAGAGAAACTAGGTTGGATGATCCTTTTGCAGAACTAATTGAAGAAATACATAAAATTGATATTTCTATAGAACAATTGAGAAATTTCGAATAAAGAGAAAGATTAACAGAATGAAATTTTTTTTGAAGATGTTCATAACCTTTTTAAGTATATTCTTTGCTATCAATATTTCTAATGTATACGCGGACGAAACTGGCCCTGTGGTAGTGCAGGCAATTGTTCAAGAAAATTACACGCAAGAGATTACAGTACTTTTAGTAAAACCAGATACAGAAGAAGTCGTAAAAACTCTAAAAATCAATAAAGATAATAATTGGGTTCAAGAGACTAATGTTCCACTAGGCGAATATAAAATGAGAGTATACGGTGAAGGGTTAGTTGCTAGGTCAATAACGCAACTAAAGGCAACATATATGGTTAAAAAAGTTATAAAGAATCCTTCAGTACGTGAGAAACCTTGTTTTGTTGTTATAGAGGGAGATAAAAAATTTATATCTACTTACTATGGTCTAGTTGATTTTCAGAGAAAAGATGGAAGCTACTTAAAGGGAAATTATACTAATGATGAACTGGACAAGTTATATCAGGAAGCTATAGGAACTCAGACTGGTATGTTCAGTTCCAATAAAGAACATAAGTCTACTACAGAGAAAGAATCTACAGAAAATACAACAAGTAAAGAAACGGATCTAAAAGAGAGTAACGAAAACATAGAAGAAGTTGATAAAACTGATGGACGCGATTATAGTAGCAAAATACTATCCAATGAAATGCAAATCATTATTTTTATAGTTTCAATCGTTTTATTATCCGTAGTTGTTATTATCACATTTCTAAAAAAGAATAAAAATACTTAAGTTTTTCCTTTAAATAGGTATTTTATAAGAGATTTCTTAAAGTATTGTATTATGTTTATATGAATCATTTTGTTTGAAATAAAAAGTTCTATAATTTCTACATTTAATTTATCAAGTGTAGAAGTTATAGAACTATTTTTTTACGATAAAAAAATAATAATCTTTAAAAAAGTTACTTAGTTTGCTTGTGAGATTAACTTATATGCGTAGGACTTTTGAAATTCTTCTGGTCGATTGTGTCCGAGAGCACGTGATACAATTAAACAAGCCTTTCGATCAAGGACAACACCTTTTAATTCGCCTCGTAGATAAATTTTTTCTTTTTTATCTTTGATGTCTTTTGGATCTCGCGCGACAAGAAGATAAAGACGTTTTGCGTATTCAGCACGATATTTATGAGGTTTTAAAGCAGATGGAACTTGAAACACACGCTTTTTACCAGCTAGTCTAAATTCTTCAACAAGCCTCTCTAATTCTTCTTTGTCTCGTGTAATAATCGGAACCCAACGGTCTCGTGCTCCTTTTGTTTTATGCTTTTTACCAATGATTTTAAGATAATATTGGCCATCCTCACGTTGGTAGAGGGAGTCTCCAGTAATTGCTTTTAATTCATTTTTACGTAACCCAGTGGCAGATACGATTGAGAACCAGCGATTATTTGTTTCTTCAGACATCCTGTCGTCATTAGACTTCAAACGATTATTCTTTTTGTCGGCTCGATATCGAATATCCGTTGCAATAAAAGCGGTAGAAGGTACTCCTAAAACTTTAGCTAATGCTGCTTTATAGGTTGACTGGGTTGGAGCAGAAAGCCCTAATTTCTTACAATGTTCTAAGTATTGATTCACTAAGTCAATCCATCCCTCAGTATCGTTAGATTTATCAAGAGCTTCTAAATCTTCGGCAGTAGTTATTGAGGCAACAAAGGAAGCAAATCTGCTCCAGGAACCAGCGTAGTTATGAAGAGTTCGATCGGTATGGATTAAATGAATGTCCTCTCCCGTTTTTTTGGATTCATTTCGCTTGATACCCTTTCCTTTTTTAAAGCGCGTGACTAGATTAGTTAGTCCTTTTGATTGGACGAATTGTTTACGGCCTTCGAAAGTAGTTAGAGAATCTATCTGTTGTTTCTTAGCTTTCTCTTTAGCTTCTCGTCGATCAGCACGACTACGTCTCTTCTTTGCCATAGTTCTTTCCTTTCTATTGTAGATTGTGTACTGTTAAAGAAGAACTTAAGAAAATTTTTAAGGTCTTTTTAATTCAAGTTGAAGTAGTGCAGTGACTTAAGCTTATATTCACTGATGTAGTATCTTCCCTTTGCTGAGGGCGCTTCTTAATTGATGGCTAAGAAGATAACCAAGTCATTTTACAACATGACAAGTTGACTCAATTCAAATAAGATGTAGAGTTCCATCTTGCAGATAAAAATCTGTTGTTCTTTCTTGTTAGTCTTTTTCAGGTTTAAATGCTCTGAATTTAGCGACTGAGTTAAGCTAGTTTTTGTATTCTATTTTGAGACTTTCGTTATTTACTTTCGTTTTTATACTTTTATTTTTTACTTTGTTATGATCAAAAATATTTTTTAAACTGCCATTGACATTTCTTTTATTATCTATACATTTATTTTTTTAGTTAATGAAATACAAAAATTGATTTTTGTTATTTACTTTCGTTTTTTTACTTTTATTCTTTACGTTGTTACGATCAAAAAATCTTTTTTAAAATGCTATTGACATCTCTTTTATTATCTATACATTTATTTTTTTTTAGTTAATGAAATATAAAACTGGTTCTTTCCTAACCCAGCTTAAACCTACTGTTTCCACGATAGCTACCTCCTTTCAAACATAAAAAACGTAGCTATATTAGTTACGTCTCTACTTAATCAATTATCTACATATTATTAGTATGCCATAAATTTTAAAATAAAAAAATCAGGATAAGATTTTTTTACGTTATTCACTTTTACCTAGTACTGTGTGTTTAGCGTGACTTACACATACGTTTCTGTCAACGCTAAACACACAGAAAAATTAGAATTGCAAAAAAACTGAGGAATGAGAGAAAGAGGTATTAGTACAAAAAAATTGAGAAGTAAACAATACCTTTATCAGTTTTTTTAATTTTTTATTTTTATAATTTGGAAAAAATGGCATACTATATACAGAGAGAAAAAAGGAGGTTACATATGTATGAGCATATGTTTTTTTTTTATTACAGGCCTAGTATATGAACTTGGCCCTCCAGACATTGGTATCATTCAATTTATTTTTAAACTCAATAAACAACAAAAGGAGAAAAAAATATGAAGGTTTATAAAGAGTATTTATCTAAAAAAATTTTAGAGACTGTAAATATCGAAATTGAAAATGGCGAGGAAATTACTTTTACAACTGATTATATTATTAATGAAGACGACTTTTATCTAGCTTTATCTCGTGAAGGGGAGGAGTTAAAGTTTGATTTTATTGACAATACATTGCGATTGGTTATTTATCACTATAGTCATTGTAGGATGTATTACGAGATTAAAGAGATGGAAGAGTTTACGAATTTGAAATATGCAATTGATATGTTAGTTGAATTGTTCATCTATGATGAGTGGTATACATTTACATGGTTCTTAACCAATTTAACTCTCTGGGAAATGGTTGAAGAATATAAAATGTTAAAATCAGGTGATATCTGATAGGATTCATACGTATAACGATTATTTTTCAATAATTGGCTGTTAGAGTGAGTAGCTCTGCTTACATATTTCGGGTCGATTTCAAATATAATCAAAAAAAGTGGACAACGATCCACTTTTTTGTTCACCTATTAATAATTTTTGACATTTTCTTGTCCTTTTCATAGGTAACTTTGAACGACGAAAAGAAATAAAAAAACATTGGCCGTATAAGCTGACGGAGGAACAATGAATTTTACATGTCTCAATCCGTCTTTAGTAGTGGGTCAAACTTAAAATAATGGAGAAAGAATATCTTAATCTTCTTTCATAGATACAAACCTCCTTCTTATAAACGGTATTGATTATTAAAATTAGACACGAAAAAAGGCCAACAATACTTCTTTTGTTAGCCTTTTTTCCTATTTTATTGAAGATTCGAGAGCGCACAAAAAACACTTCCAATAGTTTTTTTAAAACATTGGTTTATTGTTCCCAATTTGTAAAATAAAGCTAGACAGAAAAAGCCATCTATATTAGGCTCAGATAAACACCACATTTGTCTGAAAGGAACTAACATAAATGACCTATACTCATCTTACCACAAACGAGCTTGTAATGATAGAGGCTTACTATCAAGAAAACATAAAAATTTCAGATAATAAGGCGAGGAGAAAAGCAGAATTACTTTTACTACTTATGTGAGGACGATTCATGAATCAATAGAAGAAAGTGATCTATAAAAAGGGAGGAAGATAGGAGAAGGGTCAGATTTATTCTTAAATGATAATATCTTACTCGAAGTATAATATCTTCAGTAAAGAGTGTCCTCTTTTAAAAGACTGTAAAAGAGAACAGCTACTTCTAACTTTTAATGTTTTATAAAAGTGATATAATAAAAGTGACACCATTTATACAATATTAAACTAAGGTGATGAGTCTCAAAGATGAAACCGAGAACAAATTTAAAAAAGTTTAACTAGCAAATGAGATATGGTTTTCAAAGTTACTATATGAGATGTTTCGTTTAATAGAGAAGGAATCAGATAGCGTTTGAAATAGGAGGTATATGTTATGACATTTTTGGAAACAATTAAAGAAAAAAACCAATTTCCAATAATATTTATAGGTTCTGGAATTACACAGCGATATTTTAAAAATTCCCCCACTTGGGAAGGATTACTCAAAGATATTTGGATGGAATTATTCGATGAGGATGACTTTTATACTAAAGTTCATGAATTAGGAGTTGAATATAATAATGGGTTTGATGTTTATCTTCGTTTAGCTGATTATCTTGAGGATGAAATTAATAAAGCTTTTTGGAGCAAAAAGATTTCATTACCAGAATTAAGTTTAAAAGAAGCGCATGAAAAAAGGATTTCTCCGTTCAAAGAGTTAATCGCACAAAAATTTAAAAATTTAGACCATAGAGAAGGATTTGAAGATGAAATTATTGAATTTTCAAAGATGCTGTCTAAGGCTAGAATTATAATCACGACCAATTATGATAATTTTATTGAAGATTGTCTAAAGAATACTAATACTGGTATAAAAGTGAATGTTGGAAATAAAGGGCTATTTTCAAAATCTTCTGATTATGGAGAACTATATAAAATCCATGGGTCAATAACAGAACCTAATAGTATCTCCATCACTAGTAAGGATTATAATAGTAATGGAGAAAAATCTTCAATTATTAATGCAAAAATACTGTCAAATCTTGTAGAAGCTCCTATACTATTTTTAGGATATTCTTTAACAGACGAAAATATTAGAAAATTACTAACAGATTTTGCTCGTAATAGTCCATATAATATACAAGAAGCTTCTGAAAAAATAGGTGTAATAGAGTATGTCCCAGATGAAGAGGATATCATAGAGCTTATTTCAGAAATATCTGATTTATCCATACATTATACACAACTCAGAACAGATAATTTTATAGAAATTTATAGAATAGTTTCTAGCATTGATCAGGGTTTTCTTCCTTCTGAGATTTCTAAGTTTGAAAGAGCCTTTAGAAAAATTATAGAGATAAAAGGTGAAGATAAGGAGTTGAAAACAGTATTAACATCCTATCTTGATTTATCTACGCTTTCTGACAAGGAAATTAGAGAAAAAAATATTGTGGTGGCATTCGGTGATGGACATTATATTTATAAATTCCCTGATATTTTGACCTATTCAAGAGAATATTTTAAAGAAAAAAGCGAAATGCCATTAGAAATTATTTTAGGATTTATTGCACAACAACCTTCAAATTCTAATTTTCCTATTAGAAAATATCTAAAAAATATTGAAGAGTTTATCGAACGTAATAAAGAGACAAGGCAAGCAATAAATTTAAAGAAAAAACTTGATAAAGAAAAAGAGTTTAATTATTTAGCTACTAAGGAGTCCCTAAGGGTATCTCAGACACATCTGGAAAGTTTTCATAGTTGTCAAACAGTTAAAGATGTAATGGCAATGACAACAATTCCTAAACAACAAAGAATCACTTATATAGCTAGTCATTTAGATAAATTTGATACGGAGGAAATAAAAAATTATATAGTAGAAACACTTGAAGTTTCGGAATCACTTACAACAGAGTTTCGTAAATTATTGAAAATATTTGATCATTATATATCCGAATAAAAAAAAAGCCCCAACAAAGGTGGTGACCAATGAGGGGTTTTGGTTGGGTTGATAAACAGGCATTACAGGGGTGTAACTGTTTTTATCTATTAACCATAATACTACTTTTCAAAAAAAAAGTAAAGGAAATTAAATTGATAACTTGAAAAAAAGAATTATCTGAAAAGTAATCTGTTATTTTTAGGATGTATAGTACCAACTTGAATATGCTAAAGTAATGCAATTCTAAGGTATACAAAAACATTATTTTTTAAAAGTTCTAATGCAATTATTTAGAGTTTTTTCTTAAATGCTATTTTAGAATGATTAATTTTCTTTTTGTTAAAATACTTATTCCCTATCTAAATTTGGATAGGTTTTTTCATTATTAAAAATCCTGATAAGATTGTCCATACTTTCTTTCAAATAGAATAGTTCTATTTTTCTATCATGATATTCAGTATTACTTCCTATATTGTTACAATGGCGATTGATATGCCATAAGGATCTTTGGATGTTATTTTCTTTTGTATTTTTCATGGTCATATCAAATCAAAAGAAATTATATAATCACTTTAAAAATTTTCAAATGATTAAAAACAACTCTGAATTGTGTATACAGATTATAAACAAGTATTTTAAAATATATTACTGATATAAAAAAGAACACTCTAGCATAGTGTTCTTATGATAAGCATAGTTTTCTATAGTTTTCGAGCATATTATTGATAGCCATACTTTTTTAAAGCTTCTTGATAAGCCTTGCTATCTTTTTTATAGTAGTCGTGTTTCATACCTGAGCTATCTACAGTAAATACATCATCTTTATAAGTATAACTTTTTGTAAGTTTAATGATATTTTCTCCCAATAATTGAATGGTTGATTTTTCTTTATCTATAGTAAATCCTTCAGCCTCTCCATGTTTAATGATTCCCGTATCCCCAGATATAACAAAAGCTACTTCATTTCTATTTTCGTTTATCCAGTAATATTCTCCATCTAAGGAGTTATTTGATTGCTTAGAGCAGGCCATTAGCAAAAATACAGACATAGATACCAATATTAATGCAATTATTTTTTTCATCTTACTTCCTCATTTCAACATTATACCAAATAAATATCACAAGTATAATATAGATGTTGTTAGCTATTATTAAACATCTTTCGAGAAAATATAAATTTTTCGGAAAGTTGATTTATAGTCTCTTTTAAATATAAAATTAAAAAGATGTGCAGGTTGTAATTAACTTGTGCATTTTTTTGTTTAAGGTGAATTCAAAGTATCCTAATATACCATATAGCTGAGAAATAAATCAAAATAGGGAAAAGAAGATATTGACAGAATTCCAGGGTTTGGTATAACAGTCAACTAGATAGTTACAATGATCAACAGGAGATATTCCTGAAGGTGTAATGTAAGTTATTAGTGAAAAGATCGGAGAACATACAGGGAATATAGTAAACTAGGCTGGGAAGAAGTTAGTAAGTTTGAGGAAATAAAAGGTTATGGACAACATATTTGGCGACATCATGAGAAATATTTTTTTTGTTACAGATGAAGGGGGAATAGTTGAACAGAGGGTAGTCTATGAATTACCATATAGAACTATTTCAATCACCCTACCAAGTTTTTCTGAGTTACTTGAAAAGTCTAACTTAATTTGAAAATTTAGGCAATAAAGAAATCCTAGACAAGCTTTTGAGCTATTCAGAAGACTTGAAATAGTTCTATAATCTCTATCAGCTCTTGCTTTTTCACTTTCAGAATAAGGAACCAGAGAAATTTTTTGGACTCATTGAAGACAATATAAAGAAGGTTCATTCTCTTTTTCAGACTGTCTTTAAAACATTTCTAAAGGACAAAGGAAAAATCATCAATGCCCTTCAGTTATCCTATTCCAACGCAAAATTGGAAGCGACTAATAATCTCATCAAACTTATCAAACGTAATGCCTTTGGTTTTCGGAACTTTGAAAACTTCAAGAATCGAATTTTCATCGCTCTGAATATCAAAAAAGAAAGGACGGAATTTGTCCTTTCTCGAGCTTAGCCTTTCTTCAACCCACTATAGTTGACAAAGAGCCGTAGATTTTAGGTATTTACCTTGTCTACTTAAGAGGTATCATATCATCGAGATAAAGGTGATTTGTTTGTTCCTAAGAGTTAGGTTTTAGGTTTGACTTGTGGCAACTTCTGGAAAAAGCTTGTCTAGGATTTTTGGAGTGATAGCTTGTCCAGGACCTTCAGCACAATAGGTGTGAATATACATAGAGGGATTGAAGTTGAGCTCGATACAAGTGCAATGAGGTTTTTCCTTGCTAGCAGGCTGAGTTCTATCTGGAATGATGAGGTCAACCCCACAAGCCCAGGCCCCCATGCTAGTTGCCATAGCTGCTGCCAATTCTTGGTAAGAGGAATCTATTGTCTCAGTGACATCAATAGAGTCACCACCCGTAGAGATGTTGGAGTTACGGCGGAGATTGACCTTTTTCCCTTCTGGGAGAATATCATCAGGTGCATAACCTTGCTGAGTCAACATCAATTGTTCGATGTCTCCTAGCTCAATGATTTCCAACGGTGACCGGTGATCACGTCCTCGCAATGGGTTGGCATTTTTCTGAGCGACTAATTCACGAATGGTGTGTTTGCCATCACCGACAACATTGGCAGCGACACGAAGGAGGACAGCCTCACAACGCCCATCCAAGATAAAGAAACGGTATTCGGTTCCTGGGATAAATTCTTCAACCAGGACAGCTGTATCTTCTGCAAAGGCAATCTCGAGAGCTTTCTTATAGTTATCAAGGCTGGCAGGCTCTTGGAAAATGGAAATGCCCAGACCGAAGTTGGTTGATTTTGGTTTAACCACAATTTGCTTGCCCTTGATAAGAGGATAGTAGGCTAGACCTTGTTCTAGACTGGTAAATTCGTCGCCGGCAGGGACAGGGAAGCCAGCATTAGCCAGGATTTTTTTGGTCACGGTTTTATTAGCCATGGCAAGAGGAACTACATAGTTGTCTTTTGAGGTCATGTTACCATTTTTGACGTACTCAACATGATCTTTATGCCAGAGTTTAAGGAATTGATCCTGCTCATCTAGGATTTCAAAATGAAGCCCTTTTTGAATGGCATCAAAGAGCAGCATCTGGGTAGAAAGTTCCATCTCCTCATAACCCTTAAGGGCATAGTGGGCAGTCCAGTCGTAATCATGATAGGCAAGCGCCTTGTCAAGGGCAAAGTCAGAAAGGGACTTGTCTTTGATATGAGGAAGAAGTTGAGCAGCTAGTGTCTGACTGGAATCTGCAAAGGCATCTTTAACTTGTTTGACCAGACCTTGATGATAGTCACCAAGTCCAAAATGTTGCACCAGTTGGTCTAGAGCTGTCGTAATGTTCTGAGTTTCAGCTTCAGAAGGTAGAGGTTCTAAAGGATGAGAGAGGGCAATTTTTTCATTCAGCGCGTGACCTTGAGCCAGAGCCTGATCAACATTTTCAGGGGCATCCAGCCAGAGGAAGGCTAGAAGGAGTAGGTGTACGGTATCCATGGTAGTTTGGCTAATACCGATACGCTCAAAGGGGTTGAGGTCGAAGTTACGGAATTCTAGGTAGGTGATTCCCTTGTCAAGGAAGGAGCGATTAACCTTTTGTCCACGGAAACGAACAGCCGAGTAAAATTCCTTTTCCGCAATCAAATCACCTTGTTCGATATAGTTTTCGATGGCAGAGACATAGTCTTCTAGGCTTGCAAAAGATACTTGTATTTCTTCCTTATTGACATAACCATGGTCGCTGTTTCGGAAGGAACGCACGAGTTCTGGCACTTCTTGGTCGAAGAAGCCTTGCTCAGCAACAGGTGCAGCACCAAAGAGATAGGTGATCACCCAACGATAGCGCAAATAGTTCTGAGCCAGCTTAAGATAGAGGGCATTTTTGAAAGCAATTATATCAATCTGGTCACTTTCTTGGAATAGGGCCTCAACCAAATCTTTCCCTAGTTCCATATTATAGTGGATACCTGAGATAGCTTGTAGTTTAGTTCCGTATTTTTCGGCCAGGTAGTTACGATAATGGCGTTCAAATTCATTTTCCAGTTGGGCAACTTGGATTTCCTGGGCGTTGATACGAGGAGGCATGGACAAGGGCCAGAGAAGTTCATCTTTACTGATGGAACGTCCAGCTACATCGGTAATGGCTCCAAGAAATCGACGAGCCTCAGTGGTAGATTTAGCAACTGGTGTGATGAGTTCCATCTGAAACTCACAAAAATCTGTTTGAATATAAGGGTGGAAACTTCGAGCTCCTAGGCAGGAAGGGTGAGGCGTATGTGCTAATTTTCCCTGTCTATCGACACGAAGACTTTCGCGTTCAATTCCAAAGTTAGCTTGAAGGATAGGGCTAGTAGGCTCCAGCTTTTGAAGCAGTTGATTTATAGTCATAGAGTCACCTTTTCATCTAATGTTAGTGTTAGTCTATTATAAATAGGAACAAAAAACAAATTTCTGCTACGTACGGCTATGATTTACCAACATTTAACGCAAGTTTGTGAAAAATGAGCAGGTTTTAGAGTTGTTTTTTTCTCTACCTATTTTTCTAAAACTGGGGAAAATCTGATATAATAAGCTTTGTAGGTGTATTATATTAATACTTACAGAACCGAACTATTCCCCTATTTAAGAAATATTGATTCAAATTTTATGAAATCAATCAGTAAATATCGTTCATAAAAACCTTGATATTACGCTATTTTTAGTCCAACTGAAACTCATACTTTCCAAACCAGGTCTTAAGAAAGCTAGTAAAGCATCAAATAATAGAAGAATAAAATTTAATATAAAAAAATCCCATCAGATTATTTCTGGTGGGATTTTTGGTGGGGAATCAATCAATTTTGATTTATTTTTAACCTTTTATAATAACTGAAAATGCTGTTAAATCAACCATTTCACTTCAAATCATGTTTATAAATCATTCCCACTCAACAGTTGCAGGTGGTTTACTTGTAATGTCGTAGACGATACGGTTAACGTGATCCACTTCATTTACGATACGTACAGAAATCTTTTGAAGGACATCCCAAGGAATTTTGGCAAAGTCAGCTGTCATACCATCGATAGAAGTGATTGCACGAATGGCGATTGTGTAGTCATAAGTACGACCATCACCCATAACACCGACTGAACGAACACCTGTGTTGACAGTGAAGTATTGCCAGATATCGCGGTCAAGACCAGCTTTAGCGATTTCTTCACGTAGAATAGCATCAGACTCACGAACAGTTTCTAGTTTTTCTTCAGTGATTTCACCCATGACACGGATAGCAAGTCCTGGTCCTGGGAATGGTTGGCGCCATACGATGTGGTCTGGCATACCAAGCTCTGTACCGAGGGCACGGACTTCGTCTTTATAAAGAGTGTTCAATGGTTCAATCAGTTCAAACTGCATGTCTTCTGGAAGACCACCAACGTTGTGGTGTGATTTGATGGTTTGAGCAGTATCTGTACCAGACTCAATCACGTCAGTGTAAAGCGTTCCCTGAGCAAGGAATTTTACATCTTTTAGCTTGCTTGCTTCGTCATCAAAGACATAAACAAATTCGTTACCGATGATTTTACGTTTTTGCTCAGGATCAGAAACACCTGCAAGTTTGTCAAGGAAGCGTTTTGCAGCGTCTGCTTTGACGATATTCAAACCAAACTTACCACCAAGCATGTCCATAACTTGGTCAGCCTCTCCCTTACGGAGAAGACCGTGGTCTACAAAGATACAGATTAATTGATCACCGATTGCTTTTTGAAGAAGAACTCCAACAACAGAAGAGTCAACACCACCTGATAGCCCGAGAAGAACACGCTTGTCACCTACAGTTTCACGGATTTTATTGATCTGCATATCGATAAAGTTGTCCATTGACCAATCGCCTTTAGCCTTACAGATGTTGAGGGCAAAGTTGCGAAGGATATCATTCCCGTATACAGAATGGCGCACTTCTGGGTGGAATTGGATACCATAGATGTGCTTTTCTGGGTTTTCAATAGCTGCATAAGGACAGTCAGCAGAAGTACCAGTACGAACAAAATCAGCTGGAATCTCTGTAACAGCATCGCCATGACTCATCAAAACAATCTGTTCTTCAGGAGTCCCTTCAAAGAGGGCAGAAGTGGTATGGGTAAGTGGGGATTGGCCATACTCGCGGTTACCAGCATCACCTGCAGGAACAACTTTTCCTCCAAGTTTATGAGTTAAAAGTTGCATACCATAGCAGATTCCTAAAATTGGAATGCCAAGTTCAAAAATTTCTGGGTCAATATCAAATGAACCATCTTCGTATACAGAGTTTGGTCCACCAGAGAGGATGATCCCTACAGGGTTAATCGCACGAACCTCTGCAGCTGAGATTTTGTGACTTTTTAGCTCTGAAAAAACACCAATTTCACGAATACGGCGGGAAATCAGTTGGTTGTATTGGCTACCATAGTCCAGCACGATGATTTTTTCGACATCTTGCAAATCAGTTGAAATGTTGCTCATCATTTTCCTTTCTCAAAAGAAATATCTTTTTCAATATTCTATCACAAATAGGGGTGAATTACCAACTAAACAAGGCAAAGTTTGACTTTTTCTTAGCAAATACGGTACAATGGAGAAAATAAAGAAAAGAAGTGAGAATCATGTTACCAGCTTATATGAAAATCCACGATCAGATCAAGAAGGATATAGATGAGCATCATTGGAAAATCGGAGAGAGACTTCCAAGTGAGCGAGATTTAGCGGAACAGTTTCAAGTTAGCCGGATGACATTACGCCAGGCTATCTCCCTCTTGGTTGAGGAAGGAGTTTTGGAGCGTCGTGTAGGAAGTGGGACCTTTGTCTCTAGCACTCGTGTCCAAGAAAAAATGCGGGGAACGACTAGTTTTACGGAGATTGTCAAATCTCAAGGGAAAGTACCTTCTAGTCAACTCATTTCTTACAGAAGAACCATTCCAAATGAGCAAGAGGTCGCAAAGCTAGGGATTACTCCGACAGAGAATATTATCCGCATGGAACGGGTGCGTTATGCTGACCAAGTACCGCTAGTCTATGAAGTCGCATCCATTCCTGAGAAATTTATTAAGGATTTTAGAAAAGAAGAAATCACTAGTCATTTCTTCCAAACCTTGCAACAACATGGCTACCGGATTGGCAAATCCCAACAGACCATTTATGCGAGATTGGCTAAGGAAAAAATTGCTCACTATCTAGAAGTCGAAAAGGGGCATGCCATTTTAGCCTTGACTCAGGTCTCTTATCTTGAAGATGGGACGGCTTTCGAGTACGTAAAGAGTCAATACGTGGGCGAACGCTTTGAATTTTATCTTGAAAATAACTAGTCTAGAAAGGCTAGTTTTTTGTTTTAGAAAAGATTAGAATTGTCAAAACAATCTGTCTAGGCTTGATTTTATCGCTTATTTACTATAAAATGAGAAGGAAAAACGTCAAACTTTTATATTGCAAATAGGAGAAAAAATGACAAAAACATTAAAACGCCCTGAGGTTTTATCACCTGCAGGAACTTTAGAGAAGCTGAAAGTAGCTGTTCAATATGGTGCGGATGCAGTCTTCATTGGTGGACAGGCCTATGGTCTTCGTAGCCGTGCTGGAAACTTTACCTTTGAACAGATGGAAGAAGGAGTCCAGTTTGCTGCTAAGTACGGTGCCAAGGTCTATGTGGCTGCTAACATGGTTATGCACGAAGGAAACGAAGCTGGTGCTGGAGAATGGTTCCGTAAGTTGCGTGACATCGGGATTGCCGCAGTTATCGTGTCAGATCCAGCCTTGATTATGATTGCAGCAACTGAAGCACCAGGTCTTGAAATCCACCTTTCAACCCAAGCCAGTGCGACGAACTATGAAACTTTAGAGTTCTGGAAAGAACTTGGTCTAACTCGCGTGGTTTTGGCCCGTGAAGTTTCAATGGAAGAATTGGCAGAGATTCGCAAACGTACTGATGTTGAGATTGAGGCCTTTGTGCATGGAGCCATGTGTATTTCCTACTCAGGTCGCTGTACACTATCAAACCACATGAGTATGCGTGATGCCAACCGTGGGGGCTGTTCTCAGTCTTGCCGTTGGAAATACGATCTTTACGACATGCCCTTTGGTCAAGAACGTAAGAGTCTTAAAGGTGAAATCCCAGAAGAATTTTCAATGTCAGCCGTCGACATGTCCATGATTGACCATATCCCAGATATGATCGAAAACGGTGTAGACAGTCTCAAGATTGAAGGTCGTATGAAGTCTATCCACTATGTTTCAACTGTGACCAACTGTTACAAGGCGGCTGTAGATGCTTATCTCGAAAGTCCTGAGAAATTTGAAGCCATCAAACAAGACTTGGTGGACGAGATGTGGAAAGTTGCTCAACGTGAATTGGCAACAGGTTTCTACTATGGTACGCCGTCTGAAAATGAACAGTTATTTGGCGCACGTCGTAAAATTCCTGAATACAAGTTTGTCGCTGAAGTGGTTGCTTATGATGATGCGACTCAAACGGCAACCATTCGTCAACGAAATGTCATCAACGAAGGCGATCAAGTTGAGTTTTATGGACCAGGTTTCCGTCATTTTGAGACTTATATAGAAGATCTTCATGATGCCAAGGGCAATAAAATCGACCGTGCTCCAAATCCAATGGAACTCTTGACAATCAAGGTCCCACAACCTGTTCAAGCAGGGGACATGGTCCGCGCTCTCAAGGAAGGTCTTATCAATCTCTATAAGGAAGATGGAACCAGCGTTACAGTTCGTGCCTAGAGAAGGAAATGTGAATGAATCAAGCACAAGGTTTGTTAGTTGATAATGAAGGTAGATGTATTCATTACCATGGTGAAAAGGACATCGTTTCCCTCCAGTGTTATGAATGTAAAAAATACTACGCATGCTATCAGTGTCACAATACTATGGAGACACATGTTTTTTCGCCCTATCCCTTGGTGCTTTCTGAGGATCGACCGATCTTATGTGGGGGTTGTAAGAGGACAATGACTTTCCAAGATTACCAAAAGCAGATGGCTTGTCCTTACTGCAGTGCACCATTTAATCCAGGTTGTAAACAACACTATTCCTACTATTTTAAATAAAATGAATCGATCCAAGTTCTTAACTTGGATTTTTCAGTTTGTTTCAGAAAATAGAGTAAAATCAAGAAAAACTCGCAATCTAAAATGGAAAAACTTTCTATAGAATGGGGTAAAAACAGCAAAAATAGAAATAAATCATATGAAACGCTTTCAACGTAAGTAAAAAGTTGACAAATCAAAATTTTAGGACTAAACTAAGTAAGTAAATTTTAAATAAAAGGAGAATTCATCATGAATTTAACATTTTTCGGTCTTTGTCTTGCCTGTATGGGTGTATCTCTTGCAGAAGGTATGTTGATGAACGGTTTGTTCAAATCAGCAGCTCGCCAACCAGACATCATCCCACAATTACGTAGCTTAATGATCATGGGGATTGCCTTTATTGAAGGAACGTTCTTGGTTACCCTCGTCTTTTCATTCGTCATCAAATAGACAAATGGAACGAGAAGAAAAGGGAGGATTCTAGATGGAAGAAAGTATCAATCCAACCATCAATATTGGTCCTGTTACCTTTGATTTAACCATGTTAGCCATGACCTTGTTGATTGTGGGAGTTGTTTTTGGCTTTATCTATTGGGCAAGTCGCAATATGACTTTGAAACCCAAAGGAAAGCAAAATGTACTTGAGTATTTCTATGACTTCGTTATTGGATTTACAGAACCTAACATTGGTAAAAGCTACATGAAAGACTACTCGCTCTTTTTCCTTTGTCTATTTCTATTTATGGTACTGGCAAATAACCTCGGTTTGATGGCGAAACTTCAAACTACAGATGGGACAAACCTTTGGACATCGCCAACTGCAAATCTCCAGTTTGACTTGGCCTTGTCATTTGGAATTATCCTGATGACCCATATTGAAGGGATTCGTCGCCGTGGGATTAAAAAATATCTAAAAGCCTATATCACACCTGGCTTTATGACTCCCATGAATATCTTAGAAGAGTTTACCAACTTTTTATCACTTGCCTTGCGGGTGTTCGGAAATATCTTTGCTGGAGAAGTGATGGCTAGTTTGCTAATCACTCTATCTCATCAAGCTCTATATTGGTATCCAGTTGCTTTTGGTGCTAACTTGGCTTGGACAGCCTTTTCTGTCTTTATTTCCTGCATCCAAGCTTATGTGTTTACCATGTTGTCTTCTATGTACTTAGGAAATAAGATAAATGATGGAGAAGAGTAGAAAGGAGTAACAGATGCACGTAACAGTAGGTGAATTAATTGGTAACTTTATTTTAATCGCTGGCTCTTTTATCCTTTTGATTGTCTTAGTTAAGAAATATGCGTGGTCAAACTTGACAAGTGTCTTCGAAGAAAGGGCAAATAAAATTGCTGCTGATATTGATGGAGCTGAACAAGCTCGTCAAAAAGCAGAAACTCTTGCTCAAAAACGTGAAGATGAATTGGCTGGAAGTCGCAACGAGGCCAAAACAATCATTGAAAATGCTAAAGAGACTGCAGAGAAGAGTAAAGCAAATATTCTGGCAGATGCTAAAGTAGAAGCAGGTCGCTTAAAAGAGAAGGCGAATCAAGAAATTGCTCAGAATAAAGCTGAAGCTTTGCAAAGTGTTAAGGGCGAGGTGGCAGATTTGACGATTAGTCTCGCTGGTAAAATCATCTCAAAAAACCTTGACAGTCATGCTCATAAGGAACTCATTGATCAGTATATCGATCAGCTAGGAGAAGCCTAATGGACAAGAAAACAGCAAAGGTAATTGAAAAGTACATCATGCCTTTTGTCCAATTAGTGATTGAAAAAGGAGAAGAGGACCGGATTTTTTCAGATTTGGATCAAATCAAGCAAGTCGCAGAGAAAACGGGCTTACCTTCTTTTTTAGCTCAGGTGGCAGTTGATGAGTCTGATAAGGAAAAAACAGTTGGTTTCTTTCAAGACTCTGTCTCACCTTTAATGCAAAACTTTATTCAGGTTCTGATTTACAATCACAGAGCAAATCTTTTTTATGATATCATTGTTGATTGTTTGAATCGTCTTGAAAGAGAAACCAATCAATTTGTAGTCACGATTTCTTCAGCTCATCCTTTAACGGACGAACAGAAGGAACGTTTACTTCCCTTGATAGAGAAAAAAATGTCTCTGAAAGTACGGAGTATCAAAGAACAAATTGATGAAGGACTCATTGGCGGTTTTGTCATTTTTGCCAATCACAAGACAATTGATGTGAGTATAAAACAACAACTTCGAGTTGTTAAAGAAAATTTGAAATAGAAAGTGGTGTTCTTTTGGCAATTAACGCACAAGAAATCAGCGCTTTAATTAAGCAACAAATTGAAAATTTCAAACCCAATTTTGATGTGTCTGAAACAGGTGTTGTAACCTATATCGGGGATGGAATTGCGCGTGCTCACGGTCTTGAAAATGCCATGAGTGGAGAGTTGTTGATCTTTGAAAACGGCTCTTATGGGATGGCGCAAAACTTGGAGTCTACAGACGTTGGGATTATCATCCTTGGAGACTTTACAGATATTCGTGAGGGTGATACCATTCGCCGTACAGGTAAAATCATGGAAGTACCTGTGGGGTATAGCCTAATCGGACGTGTTGTCGACCCACTTGGTCGTCCAGTTGACGGTCTTGGTGATATCCATACTGACAAGACTCGTCCAGTAGAAGCGCCAGCTCCTGGTGTTATGCAACGTAAGTCTGTATCAGAACCATTACAAACAGGTTTGAAAGCTATTGACGCCCTAGTACCGATTGGTCGTGGTCAACGTGAGTTGATTATCGGTGACCGTCAGACAGGGAAAACAACTATTGCGATTGATACAATCTTGAACCAAAAAGGTCAAGATATGATCTGTATCTATGTAGCGATTGGACAAAAAGAATCAACAGTTCGTACGCAAGTAGAAACACTTCGTCAGTACGGTGCCTTGGACTACACAATCGTTGTGACAGCCTCTGCTTCACAACCATCTCCATTGCTCTTCCTAGCTCCTTATGCCGGAGTTGCTATGGCGGAAGAATTTATGTACCAAGGCAAGCATGTTTTGATCGTTTACGATGATCTTTCAAAACAAGCGGTCGCTTATCGTGAACTTTCCCTCTTGCTTCGTCGTCCACCAGGTCGTGAAGCCTTCCCAGGGGATGTTTTCTACCTTCACAGTCGTTTGCTTGAGCGCTCAGCTAAAGTTTCTGATGAACTTGGTGGTGGATCTATTACAGCCCTACCATTTATCGAGACACAAGCGGGAGATATCTCTGCCTATATCGCAACCAACGTGATCTCTATCACTGACGGACAAATCTTCCTTGGTGATGGTCTCTTCAATGCGGGTATTCGTCCAGCCATTGATGCGGGTTCATCTGTATCCCGTGTAGGTGGTTCGGCACAGATTAAAGCCATGAAGAAAGTTGCTGGTACACTTCGTATCGACCTTGCTTCATACCGTGAGTTGGAAGCCTTCACCAAGTTTGGATCTGACTTGGATGCAGCAACACAGGCTAAGTTAAATCGTGGACGTCGTACTGTGGAAGTATTGAAACAACCTGTTCATAAACCACTACCTGTTGAGAAACAAGTAACCATTCTCTATGCTTTGACACATGGTTTCTTAGATACGATTCCTGTAGATGACATTGTTCGTTTTGAGGAAGAGTTCCATACTTTCTTTGATGCTCATTATCCAGAGATTTTGGAAACCATTCGTGAAACAAAAGACTTGCCAGAAGAAGCAGTCTTGGATGCTGCGATTACAGAGTTTCTCAATCAATCCAGCTTCCAATAAGAATAGAGGTGTCAGATGGCAGTATCTCTAAATGATATTAAAACAAAAATCGCCTCAACCAAAAATACGAGTCAAATCACCAATGCCATGCAAATGGTGTCGGCTGCTAAACTAGGTCGCTCTGAAGAAGCAGCTCGCAACTTCCAAGTTTACGCTCAGAAAGTTCGTAAGCTTTTAACGGATATTCTGCATGGTAACGGATCTGGTGGTTCAACCAATCCGATGCTCATTAGTCGCCCTGTTAAGAAAACAGGTTATATCGTTATCACTTCAGACCGTGGATTGGTTGGAGGTTATAATGCTTCCATCCTTAAAGCCGTTATGGAGTTGAAAGAAGAATACCATCCAGATGGTACAGGTTTTGAAATCATCTGTATCGGTGGTATGGGGGCTGATTTCTTTAAGGCTCGTGGTATTCAGCCAATCTATGAACTACGTGGCTTGGCAGATCAACCTAGTTTTGATGAAGTTCGTAAAATTATTTCAAAAACGATTGAGATGTACCAAAACGAACTTTTTGATGAATTGTACGTCTGCTACAACCATCATGTCAATACTCTCACTAGTCAAATGCGTGTGGAACAAATGCTTCCAATCGTTGACTTAGATCCGAATGAAGCGGATGAAGAGTATAGCTTGACATTTGAGTTGGAAACGAGTCGTGATGAGATTCTAGAGCAGTTGTTACCTCAGTTTGCAGAAAGTATGATTTACGGTGCTATTATCGATGCCAAGACAGCTGAGAATGCTGCAGGTATGACAGCCATGCAAACGGCGACTGATAATGCTAAGAAGGTCATCAATGATTTGACAATCCAGTATAACCGTGCTAGACAGGCGGCGATTACACAAGAAATTACAGAAATCGTAGCGGGGGCTAGTGCCTTAGAATAAGGCTTTGCCTCCCTCGTATCAAAATGAACTTAGGCCCTAGTTGAGCTAGGAACCGACAGTATCTTATATAGAATAGGAGAAGGAGATGAGTTCAGGTAAAATTGCTCAGGTTATCGGACCCGTTGTAGACGTCTTGTTTGCAGCTGGGGAAACACTTCCTGAGATTAATAATGCACTTGTCGTCTACAAAAATGACGAAAGAAAAACAAAAATCGTCCTTGAAGTAGCCTTGGAGTTGGGTGATGGTATGGTCCGTACGATCGCCATGGAATCAACAGATGGTTTAACTCGTGGTATGGAAGTTTTGGACACAGGTCGTCCAATCTCTGTACCAGTAGGTAAAGAAACTTTGGGACGTGTCTTCAACGTTTTGGGAGATACCATTGACTTGGATGCTCCTTTCGCTGAAGACGCTGAGCGTCAGCCAATTCATAAGAAAGCTCCAACTTTTGATGAATTGTCTACCTCATCTGAAATCTTGGAAACAGGGATTAAGGTTATCGACCTTCTTGCCCCTTACCTAAAAGGTGGTAAAGTTGGACTTTTCGGTGGTGCCGGAGTTGGTAAAACTGTCTTGATCCAAGAATTGATTCACAACATTGCCCAAGAACACGGTGGTATTTCAGTATTTACCGGTGTTGGGGAACGTACTCGTGAGGGGAACGACCTTTACTGGGAAATGAAAGAATCAGGCGTTATCGAGAAAACAGCCATGGTATTTGGTCAGATGAATGAACCACCAGGAGCACGTATGCGTGTTGCCCTTACTGGTTTGACAATCGCCGAATACTTCCGTGATGTAGAAGGCCAAGATGTGCTTCTCTTTATCGACAATATCTTCCGTTTCACTCAAGCTGGTTCAGAAGTATCTGCCCTTTTGGGTCGGATGCCTTCAGCCGTTGGTTACCAACCAACACTTGCTACGGAAATGGGTCAATTACAAGAACGTATCACATCAACTAAGAAGGGTTCTGTAACCTCTATCCAGGCTATCTATGTGCCAGCGGATGACTACACTGACCCTGCGCCAGCAACAGCTTTCGCTCACTTGGATTCAACTACAAACTTGGAACGTAAGTTGGTACAGTTGGGTATCTACCCGGCCGTTGACCCACTTGCTTCAAGCTCTCGTGCCTTGGCACCTGAGATTGTTGGTGAGGAGCACTACGCAGTTGCTGCTGAGGTTAAACGTGTCCTTCAACGTTACCATGAATTGCAAGATATCATTGCTATCCTTGGTATGGATGAACTTTCTGATGAAGAAAAGACCTTGGTTGCCCGTGCCCGTCGTATTCAGTTCTTCTTGTCTCAGAACTTCAACGTTGCCGAACAATTTACTGGTCAACCTGGTTCTTATGTGCCAGTAGCGGAAACAGTTCGCGGCTTTAAGGAAATCCTTGAAGGAAAACATGACCAGTTACCAGAAGATGCCTTCCGTGGTGTCGGTTCAATCGAAGATGTCATTGCTAAGGCTGAGAAAATGGGATTTTAAGAGGTGATCTATGGCTCATTTAACTGTCCAGATCGTGACACCAGATGGCCTCGTCTATGATCACCATGCCAGCTTTGTATCGGTACGAACTCTGGATGGTGAGATGGGGATCTTGCCACGACATGAAAATATGATTGCGGTTCTAGCGGTTGATGAAGTAAAGGTAAAACGTATCGATGATGATACTCATGTGAACTGGATAGCAGTGAACGGAGGAATTATCGAGATTGCTAATGATATCATTACCATTGTAGCAGACTCAGCAGAGCGTGCTCGTGATATTGACATCAGTCGTGCAGAACGCGCGAAACTTCGCGCTGAACGAGAAATCGAAGAAGCTCATGACAAGCATTTGATTGACCAAGAGCGTCGTGCGAAAATCGCATTGCAACGTGCTATCAACCGTATCAATGTCGGAAATAGACTATAAAAAAATGAACTTGAAACTCAAGTTCATTTTTTTTAATGTGGAAAGTTGATACAGACTCCTTCAGGGACATGGAAGTCGTTAGAAAGCTCTGCAAGACGACCACTTTTAGGATTGCGCTTAAAGACGGTTGCGTTATCAGAATCTTGATGAACAGCAATGAGAAACTCTTGATCAGGAGTTAGGTCGAAATCACGTGGATTTTTACCATGGCTTGGTACAATCTCTAATAATTCCAAGCTACCATCAGCGAGGATTGTATAGACTGCAATGGAATCATGACCTCGGTTGGATGCATAGAGGTATTTGCCATCTTTTGAAAGACGAATGGCAGCAGTAGCATTAAAGCCTTTGTATCCATCTGGTAAGGTTGAAATAACTTGCATGCATTCAAATTCACCAACCCCATCATAAATCAAGACCTCTATAGTGCTATTAAGTTCGCAGATGAGATAGGCAATCTTATAGTGGTGGTGGAAAACGATGTGGCGTGCACCTGCTCCAGCTTGGCTGTGATAAGTGTAGAGTTTATTTAGTTTTCCCTCTGAGCTGACATCATAGGTCGTTACTTCATCCGTTCCTAGATCACAGGTGACGAGGTACTGGTCAGGTGTTAGATCTGTAAAGTGTACATGTGGGGAAGTTTGGTTTTCATGAGGACCTTGTCCACTATGCTGATCTAGATCTGTTTGGATGAGGCTACCATCCGTTTGACGTTTATAAACCAGAACTTGACCTTTATGATAGTTGGCCCCATAAACGAGACCACGCTTTTCATCCACTGCCACATAACAATGGGGAGCGCCTTCTTCAACCACATGATTTAGCAAAGCGCCATCTGTCTTATATGCAGCGATTCCACCTAAGCCATCCTGGCTCCCTACAGTGTATAAGTGTTGCTGTTGGTCAAAGGCAAGGTAGGTTGGACTTGGTTCAGCAGCAAAGAGTTCAAGATTTTCAAGCTGGCCTGTTTCTGTATCAAAATCTGCCTTGTAAATCCCTTTAGATAAGCGACGAGTGTAAGTTCCAAAATAAACAGTTTCTTTCATGTCCATACCTCTTAATAATGATAAGTTCATTATACCACAAAATGGCAGTCATGAAGCACTAGATTCATCCATGTAAGCACTTTAAAAAAGAGTTATTTTAGTCTAAAAATGGTATAATGAGAGAATGACAGAAAGGATGTATTTATGGAACATAAAGAGAAACATTTTAGCCTATCTTGGTTTTTTAAGTGGTTTTTAGATAATAAAGCCATCACTGTATTTTTAGTAACCTTGTTACTGGGGCTAAACATTTTTATTCTAAGTAAGATTAGTTTTATCTTTTTACCAGTTTTGGATTTTCTAGGAGTTGTCATGTTGCCAGTTATTTTATCTGGTTTACTTTATTACCTCCTCAATCCGATTGTGGACTGGATGGAGAAGCACAAGATCAATCGTGTCCTTGCCATTAGTATTGTTTTTGTCATTATCGGACTCTTTATCATTTGGGGGCTGGCAGTCGCAATTCCTAATCTGCAACGTCAAGTCTTAAATTTTGCGAAGAATGTGCCGACATACCTGGAAGATGCTGATAAGGTGATCAATGACCTTGTAACCAAACGCTTGCCAGATGATTTTAGACCACAGTTGGAGCAGGTTCTTTCCAATGTTTCTAGTGAGGCGACCATGTGGGCCAGCAAAATCTCTTCTCAAGCTGTTAACTGGGTTAGCGCCTTTATCAGTAGCGTTTCCCAGGTCATTGTTGCGGTTATTATCGTACCCTTCATGCTCTTTTATCTTTTGAGAGATGGGAAAGGCTTGCGAGATTACCTGACTAAATTCATCCCAAACAAGTTAAAAGAACCTGTCGGACAAGTTTTGTCAGATGTTAATAAACAGTTGTCAAACTATGTTAGAGGACAAGTTACAGTAGCTATTATTGTAGCTATCATGTTTATTATCTTCTTTAAGATTATCGGTTTACGCTACGCTGTGACTCTTGGTATTACCGCTGGTATTCTCAATCTAGTACCTTACCTAGGTAGTTTTCTAGCGATGTTGCCTGCTCTGGTTTTGGGCTTGATAGCGGGGCCTGTCATGCTTTTGAAAGTGATTATTGTCTTTATTGTTGAACAAACGATTGAAGGTCGCTTTGTTTCCCCGCTTATTTTAGGTAGTCAGCTAAACATCCATCCGATTAATGTTCTCTTTGTTCTCCTAACTTCAGGATCCATGTTTGGTATTTGGGGAGTCTTGCTGGGAATTCCTGTCTATGCCTCAGCCAAGGTCGTTATCTCAGCTATCTTTAACTGGTATAAAAAAGTCAGCGGTTTGTATGAAGAAGAAGGGGAGGAAATCAAGAGTGAACAATAGTCAACGTATGCTCCAGGCTTTGGATGAACAGGATTTAAGCAAAGCAGATCATTATTTTCACAAAGCCCTCGAAACAGATTCAAGTGAAGTTCTTTACGAACTAGCAAGCTATCTTGAGGGAATTGGCTTTTATCCTCAAGCTAAAGAAATTTACCAAAAAATCGTTACAGAATTTCCAGAAGTGAATCTAAACTTAGCAAGCATTGCTAGCGAGGATGGCAATGTTGAGCAAGCCTTTGCTTACCTTGAGGAAATCACACCCGAAAGTGACTGGTACGTGTCGGCCTTGGCCTTGAAGGCTGACCTCTATCAGTTGGAAGGATTGACAGATGTAGCGCGTGAAAAGTTACTGGAAGCTTTAAATTACTCAGACGATCCCTTATTAGTTTTTGGTTTGGCTGAGTTGGATAGCGAGTTGGGAAATTATCAGGAAGCTATTCAGGGCTATGCTCAGTTAGACAATCGCTCTATCTATGAGCAAACGGGTGTCTCAACCTATCAGCGAATTGGCTACGCTTATGCCCAGTTAGGTAAGTTTGAAGCTGCAACTGAATTCTTAGAGAAAGCTTTAGAATTAGAATACGATGACCAAACTGCCTTTGAACTGGCTAGTCTTTACTTTGACCAAGAAGAGTATCAAAAATCTGTTCTTTACTTTAAGCAGATTGATACCATTTCACCTGATTTTGAAGGATATGAATATGGTTATAGTCAAGCCTTGCATAAGGAACATCAGGTGGAAGAGGCCCTTCGTATCGCTAAACAAGGTTTGGAGAAAAATCCATTTGAAACTCGGCTCTTACTAGCTGCTTCACAGTTTTCGTATGAATTGCATGATCCTAGTAGTGCAGAGCAGTTTCTCCTTACTGCTAAAGAAGATGCAGAGGATACAGAAGAAATTTTCCTTCGCCTTGCAACCATTTATATGGAACAAGAACGGTTTGAGGACATTATCGCTCTCCAAAGTCAAGAACCTGAAAATCTCTTGACCAAGTGGATGATTGCCCGTTCTTATCAGGAAATTGAGGATTTAGATAAGGCCTATGAACTCTATCAACAACTATCGTCTGACCTCAAGGATAATCCTGAATTTCTGGAGCAGTATACTTATCTCCTACGTGAATTGGGGTATTTTGAAGAAGCCAAAGTACAAGCTGAAACATATTTAAAACTCGTTCCAGATGATGTTCAAATGCAAGAACTCTTAGAGACACTTTAAGGATTTCTAATTTTTGTAACATCTTGTTAACAGAAACGAATGACTTTAAATGAATGATTTGAAAGACCTCAGAGGTCTTTTCTTTTTTACTAATATAATATAAATGTTATAATTCCTTATAGATAATTTAGATGAGGTGTTGAACGATGAAAGTCTGTTATACCCTATTAAATAAGAGCTTAAAGACATGATTTGAACATCGAACTACTATGAAATACTTGACAAATTTATATAAGAATATATAATAATAAATAGGGGAGTCTATCCCCAAAAATAAAGGAGGCAATGTTGTGAAAAAGATTAATAAAAAACTTTCTCATGCATTCATGGCGCTATTGTTAGTAGCTTCAGTATTTATCCCAGTACTAAGAACTAGCAATGTGGTTAAAGCTGCTGAACTACCATCTAGTAGCTATACGCTAACGACAGTACCGACAATTAACAATAATAAGTTAGTTGACGGTGCAGAGTATGGTGAAGGGAAATTTTACCTTCAAACCACTTACAAGTTCGACAACTCAACAACGTTGAAGAATGGTGACTTTATGGTTTATAAAGTACCAAATGAATTCAAAATTGAATCAGATTCAACTACAGAAATCTTTGGTAATGATGGAGTCACTAAGGTTGCTGAGTTAACGACAAATAAGTCTGCAAATACAGCGACTGTAACGGTAAGTAACGAAGACTACTTTGCTAACTTACCTGAAGAGAAACAAATTTCGGCATTATTTACTGTTGTATGGGCTGATAATGTTGAACTCAATAAATCATATCCAATCGACATTCCTGGAGCAGGAGTATACAATTTGACTCGTATTGTTCCAGATGAGGATCCAACAGGATTTACTAAATGGGGAGTTCAAGATAAGAACGATCCAAATTATATTAATTGGTATATTCGCGTAAACAAATATGCTAATCCTTATGAAGGTGTTTTGATTCAAGATACAATCCCTGAAGGGCAAGTATTAGCTAGCGAGATTACAGGTTACTACTTTACTGAATGGGGTAAGGATGAGCATCATCCTCTTTTGAATCCAAGTCACATTGTTGTTCAAGATTCTAATCACTTCACTATTACTCCAAATGGTAATGGTGATCTAACTAACCAAGGTTTGTATGTAGTTTATAAGACTCGTATCACCGCTCCAGTTGATAATACAACAAAGAAAGCTTTCAATAACGTTAAAATTACGACTTCGACTGAAAACTTTGATGTAGAAGGTTTTGCACCATTAACCACAACTGAAGGTATTAGTTCTGGTTCACGTTCTACAGAAGTTTCATTTGAAGTTTCTAAGCAGTTAAAAGGAAAAGACTTAACTGCTGAAGAATTTAGCTTCCAACTGCTTGATCCAAACGGATCAGTTATTGAAACTGTTAAGAACGATAAAGATGGCAAAGTGAAATTTAAAGCCGTTAAATTCTCTACAGTGGGTACTTATAAGTATCAGATCAAAGAAGTTAATGATCAAAAACCAGGTTTTGTTTACGATGATAAGACTATTAACGCTGAAGTTACTGTAACAGATGTTTATGGTGAGAAATTTGCAAGTGTTAAATATGACAATAAAGTTTTTGTAAATTCGTATTCTGTTAAATCTGCAACAACTTCAATTACTGCTATAAAAGTCCTAAATGGTAAAACTCTTGAGGCAGATAAATATGAATTTGAATTGAAAGAAGGAGACAAACTTGTAGCTACAGCTAAAAATGCTGCGGACGGAACAGTTGCTTTCCCAGCGATTGAATACACTGCTGCAGGAACTTACACATACACGATCACTGAAAAAGATGGTGGTGAAACTGGTGTAACTTATGATAAAAATGCTTATACAGTAACAGTAAAAGTTGCAGACAATGGTCAAGGTCAACTTGTAGCAACGGTTACAGGTAATAATCCAACCTTCATAAATACTTATGCTGCTGAGACTCCGGGATCTTCTGATAACAAACCTAAACAACCAGAAGAAAATAAAGAACTACCAAATACTGGTACATCTGAAATGACTATGTTGCTTACTTTTGTAGGAGTAGTACTTGCATTTGGTTCCATTCTCTTATTCCGTTTCAAAAAAGTTAAATAATCTAGTTGAAAAATCTTGATGCCTTTGCAATGGCATTATCATCAAAGAGCCACTTGTATGGATAGTAGAAATGATACTATTCTTATAAAGTGGTTCTTTTTATATCTCTAGAGATATGAAGTGGATGTGAGTAAACAGAGTTCTATATCACTGAAATCTTTACAGATATTTGATAAAAAAATTTGATCATTCTTCTATCAGAATTAGAAGTTAAACCTAAATTCTCGTCTAGAATCCTTATAATTCTTCGAATTCTTTAAGATGACATTTCGCTCTGATTTCTTAGAAAAAGGTGTATAATTCAAGAATTATAGAATTTTTTTACAAAAACCCTTGCTAAATTGTTTATTTATGCTATAATAGGAACAATAATTTTTAGGAGGTGCAGTATGTCTTATATGTTTGAGATATTACCAAGTTTATTGAACGGTGCAAGTATGACACTTCAAGTCTTTGCTCTGGTCTTGATCTTTTCAATTCCATTAGGTATTGTCGTTGCCTTTGCTTTACAAGTCCGCTGGAAACCCCTCCATTATCTGATTGACCTTTATATTTGGGTGATGCGAGGGACTCCCTTGCTCTTGCAATTAATTTTTATTTACTATGTTCTCCCTAGCATTGGGATTCGTTTAGATCGTTTGCCTGCTGCTGTGATTGCCTTTGTATTGAACTATGCAGCCTACTTTGCTGAAATCTTTCGTGGTGGGATTGAAACCATTCCTAAAGGTCAATATGAGGCTGCTAAGGTCTTGAAGTTTAGTCCTTTTGATACAGTGCGCTATATTATTTTGCCTCAGGTGACAAAGATTGTCTTACCGAGCGTTTTTAATGAAATTATGAGTTTGGTCAAGGATACTTCTTTGGTCTATGCCTTAGGTATTTCAGATTTGATTTTGGCTAGTCGGACAGCAGCCAATCGGGATGCCAGTCTTGTTCCTATGTTTTTAGCCGGAGCGATTTATTTGATTATGATTGGTCTTGTAACTATTGTTGCGAAAAAACTTGAGAAGAAGTACAGTTATTACAGATAGGAGGATTGCTATGTTAGAATTACGAAACATTAACAAGGCCTTTGGTGGCAAACAAATCTTAACCAACTTCAGACTATCAATTCCTGAAAAGCAAATCCTTGCAATCGTAGGTCCATCAGGAGGAGGCAAGACAACCCTATTACGTATGCTAGCTGGACTGGAAACCATCGATTCGGGGGAAATCTACTATAACGGCGAATCGCTAGCTATAGACGAACTAGAAAAGCGCAATCTTCTGGGATTTGTTTTCCAAGATTTTCAACTCTTTCCGCATTTGTCAGTTCTAGATAATTTAACTCTGTCGCCTATAAAAACCATGAGCATGGAGAAGGAAGTTGCTGAGAAGAAGGCGCGTGGTTTGTTAGAACAACTTGGGTTAGCAGGGCATGCAGATGCCTTTCCATTCTCACTTTCAGGTGGGCAAAAACAACGGGTGGCCTTAGCGCGTGCTATGATGATAAACCCAGAAATTATTGGATATGATGAGCCTACATCAGCCTTAGACCCAGAATTGCGATTAGAAGTAGAAAAACTTATCCTTCAAAATAAAGAGCGTGGGATGACTCAGATTGTTGTGACCCACGATCTTCAGTTTGCGGAAAACATTGCTGATCAGATCCTTAAGGTTGATCCAAAGTAGGACTAGGAGGTGCCTATGAAGAGAAAGAAAATTGCCTTTGTACTTGCTCTGTTCTTTAGCTTCTTCCTGACGGCTTGTACTCAGAAGGCAAGTGATCCAAGTCAGGATAATTGGGCCAAATATCAAAAACAGGGTAGCATTACCATTGGCTTTGACAATACCTTTGTTCCCATGGGATTTGAGGAGAAGAATGGCCAGTATGCAGGTTTTGATATTGACCTAGCCCAAGCTGTCTCTGAAAAACTAGGAATTCAGATTAAATTTCAACCCATCGACTGGGATATGAAAGAAACCGAACTACAAAATGGTACTATTGATGCCATCTGGAATGGCTATACAGCAACAAATGAACGGAAAGAGAAGGTTGCTTTTACCATTCCTTACATGGAAAATCAACAAGTTTTGGTCTCTAAAAAGTCTCAAAACATCCACTCAGTTCAGGATATGACTGACAAAGTTTTAGGGTCCCAGGCTGGATCTTCTGGTTATTTAAATTTTGAAGGACAACCAGAACTACTCAAGAATCGAGTGAAAGACCAGAAGGCTAATCAATACCAAAGTTTCAATGAAGCCTTAATTGATTTGAAAAATGATCGGATTGATGCCTTGTTGATTGACCGGGTATATGCCAATTATTATCTCCAGTCTGAAGGAATATTAAATGACTACAATGTCTTTTCAGCTGGATTTGAAAGTGAAGCTTTTGCTGTGGGTGTTAGACCTGCTGATAAAACTTTGCTAGCTGCGTTGAATCAAGCCTTTGTATCACTATACCAAGAAGGAAAATTCCAGGAAATCAGCCAAAAATGGTTTGGGGAAGATGCAGCCACCAAAGAAGTGAAAAGTAGAGACTGAGTTTTTCTCAGTCTCTTTTTTTATCAAAAAACCTCTGGCAAGTACCAGAGGATAAGGGTTTATTTCATTGTTGGGAAGAGCAATACATCACGGATAGTAGTTGTATCAGTGAGGAGCATGCAGAGACGGTCGATACCGATACCCAAACCACCTGTTGGTGGCATACCGTATTCAAGAGCTTCAATGTAGTCGTAATCGATACCTGTTGCTTCATCGTCACCAAGTTCTTTAGCTTTGGCTTGGGCTTGGAAACGGCTAAGTTGGTCGATTGGGTCGTTTAACTCAGTAAAGGCATTACCGTATTCTTTGGTCATGATGAAGAGCTCAAAACGGTCAGTAAAGCGGTCGTCTTCAGGATTTTTCTTAGCGAGTGGAGACACAGCTACTGGATGTCCGTAGACAAAAGTTGGTTGGATTAAGGTTTCTTCGACAAATTCTTCAAAGAAGGCATTGATGATGTGACCAACTTCAGTGTAATGTTTTTCAACTGGAACTTTCTTCTCAGCAGCGATAGCTTTAGCTTCCTCGAAAGTCATGTCTTGCCAGAAATCTACACCAGTAATTTCTTTGATAGCATCCACCATGTGAACACGTTTAAATGGTTCGTTAATCTTGATTTCAGTTCCTTGGTAGTTAACTGGACCATCACCCTTAACTGATTTAGCAGCGTGTTGGATAATACCTTCCGTCAAGTCCATGATATCTTGGAAGTCCGCATAAGCTTGGTAAACTTCGATAGAAGTGAATTCAGGGTTATGAGTGGCGTCCATTCCTTCGTTACGGAAGATACGGCCAATTTCATAGACACGTTCCATACCACCAACGATAAGACGTTTCAAGTGAAGCTCGGTCGCGATACGAAGCACCATGTCAATGTTCTGTGCATTGTGATGAGTGATAAATGGACGAGCAGCAGCACCACCAGCTTCGTTGTGAAGGACAGGTGTTTCCACTTCAAGGAAGCCTTTTTGATCTAGATAACGACGGATTTCAGAGATGATTTTTGAACGAGTGACAAAGCGTTCAAAGCTTTCACGGTTAGAAATCAAGTCAAGGTAACGTTTACGGTAAATCGTTTCAACGTCTGTCAAACCGTGGAATTTCTCAGGAAGCGGACGAAGTGCTTTAGACAAGTGCGTGATGTGAGTTGCCTTGATAGAGAGCTCTCCCATATCAGTACGCATGACTTCACCTTCGACACCAAGGAAGTCACCAAGGTCAGCCTTTTTGAAGATTTCGTAGTTTTCTTCACCGACTTCGTCTTTACGAACGTAGATTTGGATTTGACCTTCACGGTCTTGGAGATGGGCAAAGCCGACTTTCCCCTTTCCACGTTTAGTTACTAAGCGTCCAGCGATAGTAGCAGTTTCATTTAATTCATGTAATTGTTCTTTATCAAGTTCTGCAAATTTGTCTTTAAGCTCTTGTGAGTTAGCAGTACGTTCAAAACGTTTTCCGAAGGGATCGATTCCTTGTTCACGGAGCGCAGCCATTTTTTCACGGCGAACGATCTGCTGGTCATTTAGTTCTTCCATATGTTCTGTAGACATGGGTTCCTCCTAATTTTACTCAAAAATTAATACGATGAGTCATTTTTTGCGATACTCCCATTTTATCATAAATAGCAGAGAAATTCACGGATATTCTTTGAAAACTAAAAAGAACTTGACTATTAAGATCAAGTTCCATTATTTTCTTTGATAGGAAGTGTCATTCCATCTTTCCAGAGTGAAGGTTTCAAAATCCTCGGTCTCCAAAATTGTCAGACTAGCATTGGCCAAGCCTCCATCTTTGCGAAGGTGAGCTTCTTTATAGCCTAAAAGTGTACGAAGGCTAGCAGTGAGATTTGCCCCATGCCCGATTATCAGAACTCTTTCAGCTGGACTTTCTTTCAGAGATTTGATAAATCGGATAGTACGCTGAGTCGTAGAGTAGAGAGATTCGGCTTCAAACATCCTCGTATCAAACTGAGCCAGATTAGAGCGAAAAGCCTTGATTTGTTGTGGGTAGATGGCATTGAGTGTAGCGATTTTTAATCCCTCTAGTTTGCCAAGTTGCCATTCACGTAGGTCAGGAATGCTCTTTAAAGGACAAGGGGCCTGGAGTTGACTTTGGATAATTTCAGCAGATTTAACTGCTCTGGGTAAATCACTAGAATAAATCGTATCAAAAGGAATTTCCTTGAGATACTGACCCAGTTGTTTTAAAACGTCAATGGACTCTGGAAGAAGGGGAGAATCACCGCTAGCACCTTGAAAACGTCCTTCAAGATTCCAGACAGTCCGACCATGACGGACAAAATAGAGTTTCATCAGTTGATTTCCTCCAAGATATCAGCAAAATCCGCTTTTACAAAGCTGGCTAAGTCTTGAGGTCGGATGATGATACTGTGCCCGACTTCTCCAGCAGAGACAATCATTTGGTCTAAATCCAAAGCAGTCTGATCAATAAAAATAGGATAATTATGTTTTTGGCGAATGCCGACGGGGTTATTAGCCCCATGAATATAGCCTGTCGTTTTTTCTAGGTCTTTTTGAGGAATCATGCTCACTTTTTTATTACCAGAAACCTTTGCTAGTTTTTTCTCAGCGAGGTGTTCTGTTATGGGAACGATTCCGATGATTGGCCCTGTTTTGTCCCCTAATAGAGCCAAGGTTTTAAAGATATGAGTTCGATCATATTCCGGAGGAAGTTCACCCTCAAGCGCGTTGATTTGAATACCAGTATGGTCAACACCTGCCTTGGTCAAGATTTGTTCGACCAAGGTTTTTTTAATCTTAACTTTCTTTGCCATTATTTATACTTATCCTCCAATTGACTCATCCAGATACCAAGCCAAATTCCAAGCGCAAAGAAGAAGGCGATGAGAACATAGCTCACAATAGAAAGTCCACTGTATTGGATACTTTCAGCATTTCCAGCATTTGGAATCAAGATCAAGAGAGTGCTTGATAGCACAATCCCAATGATAAAGTGATAAACACGGGAGTGGTAGTTGTTCAAGGCGTGGTCCATTAATTTTGAAAAAATGATGAGGGTTGCACCTGCACCAATACCGATTGGAAGGAAGGTTCCAAATAAATCAAAGGTTTTAAAACCAGTGAGCATTGGAGCGTACAGTCCTAAAATCAAGAGTAGATTTGACGGACTTAAACCAGGCACCAAGACACCAAGCGCTAAAAGAGCACCCGCTAAGATGAAACTAGCAAAACTAGCGCTGAGAGAGCCGACAACAAAATTTAGCGCGTAGAGCCCTAGTCCTGAAAGGATAAAGGTGGTCCAGAACCAGACTAGGTCAATCTTATCCCGATCAGATTCTCGAGTAGATTCTTTAAGGAGGCTAGGCACTGTACCGATGATAGCTCCAGCAAAACTCCATAAAACATAGACTTGGTAATTTTGTAGCAGATACTCGATTGGATAAGAAAACAAACCAATGCCTAGCAACATCCCAATTGCTACTGGGATAAAGTATAGGACATTCGCTTTAAAATCCTTAAAGGGATGAGCCAGAAAAGAAATCATTCGCTCGTAAATTCCCAAAATAGCTGCCAGAACACCACCAGAAATTCCAGGTAGGATAAACCCTAAGGCGATGACTATTCCTTTAATAACTCTTGCAATCCATGAAAACATCATAAAATCCTCAATTTCATAAAATTCTTTCTCTATTCTATCAATTATAACACAGACGAGAAGAAAATGAAAAAACAAGTGAAAAAGAGAGCAATTTTCACTTGTTTTATGGTCTTAAAAATAGTTTTCTGAAGGTTTCTTCTTTTTCCTTCAAGGTAGAAATAAGATTAATATCTAAATGGTGTTCAAATCCAGCAATTCTTCCTTTTGAAGTATACTGATGGAGGTCATAGTCTAAATCTGTATTAGGCGTGGTTTCAAAGTAACCTGAATCCGTTCCATAAGATGGAATCCAGACAGCAGTGAACTTGTCTGTATTGATACTATGCTCTTGCATGAAATAAACACCGATGTAAATTCCGATATTTTTGGCGCCAAGCGCTTCTAGTTTAGCTCGAAAAGCTTCAACACCTTCGTTCATATCAGACATTGTCTTTTCTTCGACGTCTAACCAATAGTAACTAGGGTTGTATGGAGAAGCAGCATTGTAGAAAACCTCAGCAGCTTTTTCCATTTCTTCCTTACTAGTACCTGCTAGATAGGCATAAACAGCAACTGGAACATTGCGTTTTTGAAATTCTGAAATATGACTTATATAGGCTTTATCGACACCATTGGCATAGGCGGCATTATTTGTTTCAGTATGTTGAGCCCCATTGTGGACACGAACAATAACACCAGAAATATTTTGAGATAAGGTATCGTAGTTGATTTCCTCAGGTCTTTGCCAGCCAGAGACGTCAATAATAGGTTTGTCAAGGTTATGCAAGGCCTGATTTTCAACCTGGACTGCATTGGGTTTTGACTTGACAGGATGGTCTTCATAAGTTGGTCTATTGAGGATCAAAATAGCTATAAATATAGTAAATAAAGTAAAAATAATAGCTGGATGAATCTTTTTTCTCATATTTAAATAGTTTAACGTAAATAGATAAAAAAATCAAAGAAAACATCGAAAAAAGTGAATAAATGGGCGTCTTCTCCCTATTTTTCTGTTTGTTTACTCCTAAGAAACTAAATTATGGTATAATATAAGGGAATTTCTAGAGAAAAGAGAAGATTATGTCAAATTATGCCATTATTCTAGCAGCGGGTAAAGGTACTCGCATGAAATCAGATCTTCCAAAGGTACTTCATAAAGTAGCTGGAATTTCGATGTTGGAACATGTTTTTCGTAGTGTTGGTGCTATTCAACCTGAAAAAACAGTTACTGTAGTTGGTCACAAGGCAGAGCTAGTTGAGCAAGTCTTGGCTGGCCAGACAGACTTTGTTACCCAATCAGAACAACTAGGAACTGGGCATGCTGTCATGATGGCAGAGCCTATTCTCCAAAATCGTACCGGCCACACCTTGGTTATTGCTGGGGATACTCCTCTGATTACAGGTGAAAGCTTGAAAAACCTCCTGGATTTCCATATCAATCACAAAAATGTGGCGACGATTTTAACAGCTGAAGCAGCTGATCCTTTTGGATATGGTCGTATTGTCCGTAACGATAATGCTGAAGTTCTTCGTATTGTTGAGCAGAAAGATGCTACAGACTTTGAAAAGCAAATTAAGGAAATCAATACAGGAACTTATGTATTTGACAATGAACGTCTTTTTGAAGCCCTTAAAAACATCAACACTAACAATGCACAAGGTGAGTATTATATTACTGACGTGATTGGTATTTTCCGTAATGCGGGTGAGAAGGTTGGTGCCTATACTCTCAAGGATTTTGATGAAAGTCTTGGCGTAAATGACCGTGTAGCTCTTGCGACTGCGGAATCAGTGATGCGTCGCCGTATCAATCAAAAGCACATGGTTAATGGTGTTAGCTTTGTTAATCCGGAAGCAACTTACATTGATATTGATGTTGAGATTGCTCCCGAAGTCCAAATCGAAGCCAACGTTACCTTAAAAGGTCAAACGAAGATTGGTGCGGAGACTATTTTAACAAATGGAACTTGTATTGTAGATAGCACCATTGGATCTGGAGCTGTGATTACCAACTCTATGATTGAGGAAAGTAGTGTTGCGGACGGTGTGACAGTTGGTCCTTATGCCCATATCCGTCCAGGTTCAAGTCTGGCTGCTCAAGTTCACATTGGAAATTTTGTTGAAGTAAAAGGCTCTTCAATCGGTGAAAATACCAAGGCAGGTCATTTGACTTATATTGGAAACTGTGAAGTGGGTAGCAACGTTAATTTTGGTGCAGGAACTATTACAGTCAACTACGATGGCAAAAATAAATACAAAACTGTCATTGGCAATAATGTCTTTGTTGGATCAAACTCAACTATTATTGCTCCTGTAGAACTTGGGGATAATTCTCTGGTTGGAGCGGGTTCAACCATTACCAAGAATGTTCCTGCTGATGCCATTGCTATCGGCCGTGGACGACAAGTTAACAAAGACGAGTACGCAACACGCTTACCTCATCATCCAAAGAACCAGTAGGAGTTTGTCATGGAATTTGAAGAAAAAACGATTAGTCGGAAGGAAATCTATCAAGGTCCTATTTTCAAACTAGTACAAGACCAGGTGGAACTACCAGAAGGAAAGGGGACTGCCCAACGTGACTTGATTTTTCACAATGGAGCTGTTTGTGTACTAGCTGTGACAGCCGAGGATAAAATCGTTCTCGTTAAGCAATACCGAAAGGCTATCGAGGCGGTTTCTTATGAGATTCCTGCTGGTAAACTAGAACTTGGTGAAAATGCTGATCCAATGGCAGCGGCACTTCGTGAATTGGAAGAAGAAGTTGCCTACACGGCTAAGTTAGAGCTGTTGTACGATTTTTATTCTGCGATTGGATTTTGTAATGAAAAACTAAAACTCTACCTTGCTAGTAATTTGATCAAGGTGGAAAATCCTCGCCCACAAGATGATGATGAAACCTTGGAAGTCCTAGAAGTAAGTCTAGAGGAAGCCAAGAACCTGATCCAATCAGGTCATATCTGTGATGCCAAGACCATTATGGCGATTCAGTACTGGGAACTACAAAAGAAATAGAGGAGAAACCCATGGGAAAACCTTTATTAACAGACGAAATGATTGAACGTGCCAATCGTGGTGAGAAAATCTCAGGACCACCTCTTCAAGATGATGAGGAAACAAAAATCCTACCAACGTCTTCACAACATCTTGGTTATTCACGTTCTAGAGACCACGGTTTTAGTCAAGATACACTTACAATCGAAGTAGAACCAACGATTCATAAGAGTCGCCGCATTGAGAATACCAAGAGAAATGTTTTTAATTCGAAACTCAATCGTATCTTGTTTGCAGTCATCCTACTTTTGATTTTGTTAATTTTAGCGATGAAACTCTTGTAATTGAAAGGACTTGAAATGAAAATTGGAATCATTGCTGCCATGCCAGAAGAACTTGTATATTTGACTCAGAATTTGGATAAACCTCAAGAAGTCCAAGTCTTAGGAAATACCTACTACACAGGCTCTGTTGGCAATACTGAAGTCGTTCTAGTTCAGAGTGGGATTGGAAAGGTCATGTCAGCTATGAGTGTAGCTATTCTAGCTGACCATTTTCAGGTAGAAGCTATCATCAATACAGGATCAGCAGGTGCTCTTGCTGAAGGGATTGCTGTTGGAGATGTAGTGATTGCGGATAAGTTGGCTTATCATGATGTGGATGTGACTGCTTTTGGTTATGCTTATGGCCAAATGGCTGGTCAACCTCTGTACTTTGAATCAGATAAGAAATTTATCGCTAGGATTAAAGAAAACTTATTTCAGTTAGAGCAGACATGGCACCTAGGCTTGATTGCCACAGGGGACAGTTTTATAGCTGGAGATGATAAGATTGCTAGTATCAAATCCCACTTCCCTGATGTTTTAGCAGTTGAAATGGAAGGGGCTGCTATTGCACAAGCGGCTCAGTCTCTTAATTTACCGTTCCTAGTCATTCGTGCTATGAGTGACAATGCCAATCACGAAGCCTCTGTCTCTTTTGATGAGTTTATTATCGAAGCTGGACGTCGTTCTGCCCAAGTCTTACTAGCCTTTTTAAAGGCCTTGGATTAAGCGGAAATTTGACAGTTTATCTAGCTTATGATAAGATTTAAATAAAGAAAAGCTAGAAAACGTTTCAGAGGATATTATGAGTATTGAAATGACCGTCAGTGAGATTGCAGAGGTCTTAGGACTATCTCGTCAAGCAATCAACAATCGTGTCAAAGAACTTCCAGAAGAGGACACGAAAAAGAATGACAAAGGTGTAACTGTAGTTACTCGAAGTGGCTTGATCAAGCTAGAAGAAATCTATAAAAAAACAATTTTTGAAGATGAGCCTGTCAGTGATGATGTCAAACAACGTGAACTGATGGAAATCTTGGTTGATGAGAAAAATGCTGAAATTCTTCGTTTGTACGAGCAGCTCAAGGCAAAAGACCGCCAGTTATCAGAAAAAGATGAACAGATGCGTATCAAAGACCGACAGATTGCTGAAAAGGACAAACAGTTGGACCAACAGCAACAGTTAACTCTTCAAGCCATGAAGGATCAAGAAACCTTGAAACTCGAGTTGGACCAAGCAAAAGAAGAAGTCCAAGCAACCAAAAAAGGCTTTTTTGCTCGTCTTTTTGGAGGAAAATAAAGAAGCTGTTTGGGTTACTCACTAACCTAATGGCTTCTTTTATTGTTTATAGTTTAGTTTGGGTAGTAATTGAGGTAAATAATGGAAAAATTAAGAGATTATATCGCCTTTGATTTGGAATTCAATCAACACGAGGGCGTTACCCATTTAATTCAAGTATCAGCAGTCCGTTTTCAAGATGGACAAGAATGTGCTGCTTTTGATTCTTATGTTTATACTACAGCCCCTTTAAAGAGTTTTATCAATGGTTTGACTGGAATCACAGCTGAAACCTTAAAAGATGCGCCAAAAGTAGAGCAAGTTTTAAAGAACTTTCAAGCATTTGTTGGCGACTTACCTATTGTTGGTTACAATGCGGCTAAGAGTGATTTGCCTATTCTTTTGGAGCATGGTATTGATTATCGTGACCAGTATAAGGTTGATCTATATGAGGAGGCTTTTGAACGCCGTAGTTCTGACCTACACGGCATAGCCAATCTTAAATTACAAACTGTAGCGAATTTTTTAGGCTTTCACGGGAAGTCTCATAACAGTTTAGAAGACGCCCGCATGACGGCGCGTGTTTACGAAGCTTTTTTGGAATCGGATGAAGGAAAGCTATTAATAGAAGACCAGAGTAGTTTTTCGATGAATAATCCTTTTGGTGGCTTAGATTTATCCCAATTTTTAGACTAGGAGTGCCTATGAAACCTGAAAAACCTAAAAAGCTAGGTTTTAGGAAGATATACTATAACCTAGATAAGATTTTATTTCTATTTTTCTTGATATTTATGATGGTTGAGTTTGTCTGGCTACCATTAAATTCATGGATTGCTGGCATCCTTCTGAGACAAACTGGTTATTTGTTTATCTCCTACAATAACTTTTGGGCGATTATACAAGGCTCGCCTTTTATCAGTTTAGCCTTTCTCATCTTAATTGCAATCAATCTCTTGGTTGCCTATTTCCAGATTTGTCTTTTGTTTATCGGGGCTCGTCACCTTCTCTATCATGAAAAGAGAACTTTAATTGAGTATAGTAGAAAAGTATTTCAACAGAGCTTTCTATTCGTTAAGCGATTGAGCTTTTGTAAGATGGCCTTTGTCTTTTTTTACATTGCTTTGCTTTTCCCGTTCATCCGTAAGATTTTAAAAATCTACTACCTCAACAAAATTATTATCCCTGATTTTATTGTGAATTATTGGGAAGGTAAGCATTGGCTGGTAGGTCTGATGATCATAGCATCCGCTTGGATCTTTCTCTACATCTCTGTCCGATTTATGTTTGCCCTTCCTAAGATTCTCTTTGAAAGAAAGACCGTAAGAGAAAGTGTGAAATATAGTCTCCAAAAGACAAAGAAAAATGTCCTTTTCTTCTCTTGGCATCTCTTACTCATTATCATTAAAACGTATCTCTTCTTCTTTGGTTTGTTAATTCCTTTGCTTTTTGCGCAAGCAGTGATGGATAATCTAACTCAAAAAGAGTCCTTGATTCTCGGTGTGATTAATTTTGTCTTGATTAAAAATTTCCATTACATGACCCTGACTTATTTCCTAGTGAAGTTTGTTTCCTTCCTTACAGGAGAGGAGTTGGAGATCATGCCAAGGCGAAAGAAAGATCATCTGATGAGATGGGGTGTCATGGGGTGTGCAAGCATCATCTTTGCCATAGAAGGCTACGTTTATCTGGAATCTCCGGATACCAATACACCTTTAGTGATTTCGCACAGAGGAGTAAGTAATAAAAACGGTGTTCAAAATACTGTGCAGTCTTTAGAAAAAACAGCTCAACTAAAACCAGATCTTATAGAAATGGATGTGCAGGAAACGAAAGACGGTCAGTTCGTGATGATGCACGATGCTAACCTCAAAAATTTAACAGGTATTAATGCTACACCGCAAGATTTGACTCTGGATGAATTAACAAATACAGATATTTACGAGAATGGTTATCAAACAAAGATTTCAAGCTTTGATGCCTATTTAGAGCGTGCAAATGCTTTAAACCAAAAATTGCTGATTGAGATTAAGACCAGTAAAAAAGATAGTCCGCAAATGATGGACCATTTCCTCGAAAAGTACGGAGCGACTATCAAGAAATATGGACACCAGATGCAATCGCTAGACTACCATGTGATTGATAAAGTGTTGACTTATGATTCTGAAATTCCAGTTTACTTTATTCTTCCCTATAACAGTATCTTCCCAAGAACCAAGGCAACGGGTTATACTATGGAGTACTCAACTTTGGATGAATACTTTGTCAATAAACTCTGGACAACTGATCAGAGACTCTATGTTTGGACCGTAAATGGTTCGGAGGCATTTGATAAAGCAGTTCGTCTCGGTGCAGATGGCATGATTACTGATGATCTTGAAATGGTCCAGTCACAAGTCACAATGGCTCAAGACGATCCGGAATATACGGAATTACTCTTAAAGAAAGCAATGGAATTCTTTGATTTCTAAGAAAAAAAGAGAAACATCTGTTTCTCTTTTTTTGTGGATTAGAAAGGCAATTTTCCAGCGAAAGCACCGAGTTTCTTCTTAGTCGTTTCATCAATTTGTTCAAGAGCAGCATTAATTGCTTGCGCAGTCATATCTGAAAGTGTTTCGAGATCTTCTGGATCTACAACTGCTGGGTTGAAGTCAATGCTGACAACTTTTTTGTCTCCAGTCAGAGTTGCTTGGACAAGGTCTTGAGCAGATTTTCCAACAAATTCCATGGCAGCGAGTTCTGCTTGACTTTGTTCCATTTGTTTTTGAAGTTTTTGTGCTTGGCGCATCATGTTTTGCATGTTCATCATGGCGGTTTATAGTTTCCTTTTTCTATTATTTTCCTTTTTATTTTAACAATTTTAGGTGGAAAAGTCTATTATTTGTTTAATTCATGAGATATATGAGCTTTAATAATGAATCCCTCAAACAACTTTTAAGAAATTTACTATGCACACCTAGTATTCTTTGCTAAACAAATAATTTTGTTTAAGCTTTTTTTAAGGTTTGTGTTATATTCTAAAGAACTCTATGTTAACCGAACGTTAAACAGAGAATATAGAGGATAACCTAATTATATTTCTTAATTTGTTATGTTCTTTCCAGATTTAGTAAGACATTGTTCACTTTTTAGCTTAAATGGTGTGTTGATTAGACTAAATGACGCTCTGTCTTTTCTTCATGATGGAGGCAGATTGTGATATAATAGATGGTAATGAGTTTTTTAGAATAAACTAAAGGAGAATATAAATGATCTATGCAGGAATCCTAGCCGGAGGAACTGGCACACGCATGGGAATCAGTAATTTACCAAAACAATTCTTGGAGCTGGGTGATCGACCTATTTTGATCCACACAATTGAAAAATTTGTTTTGGAACCAAGTATTGAAAAAATTGTAGTTGGAGTTCATGGAGACTGGGTGTCACACGCTGAGGACCTAGTTGACAAGTATCTTTCTCTCCACAAGGATCGTATCATCATTACAAAGGGTGGTGCTGATCGCAATACCAGTATCGAGAAGATTATAGAAGCTATTGATGCCTATCGTCCAATCACTCCAGAAGATATTGTGATTACCCACGACTCTGTTCGTCCTTTTATCACACTTCGCATGATTCAGGACAATATCAAACTGGCGCAAAATCATGATGCGGTTGACACAGTAGTAGAAGCAGTTGATACCATTGTTGAAAGTACTAATGGTCAGTTTATCACGGATATTCCAAATCGTGCTCACCTCTATCAAGGTCAAACACCTCAGACATTCCGCTGCAAGGATTTCATGGATTTGTATGGTTCCCTATCTGACCAAGAAAAGGAAATCCTGACGGATGCATGTAAGATTTTTGTTATCAAAGGAAAAGACGTTGCCCTAGCTAAAGGGGAATATTCAAATCTTAAAATCACAACTGTGACAGACTTGAAAATCGCGAAAAGCATGATTGAGAAAGACTAAGGCTATGATTAATCAAATTTATCAACTGACCAAACCAAAGTTTATCAATGTAAAATATCAAGAAGAAGACATTGATCAGGAGAATCATATCCTTATTCGTCCAAATTATATGGCGGTTTGTCATGCGGATCAACGTTACTATCAAGGGAAACGCGATCCAAAGATATTGGCTAAAAAGCTTCCTATGGCCATGATTCACGAGTCTTGTGGAACTGTTATCTCAGATCCAACTGGTACTTATGAAGTTGGTCAAAAGGTAGTTATGATTCCCAATCAACCGCCTATGCAGAGTGACAAGGAGTTCTACGAGAACTACATGACAGGGACCTACTTCCTATCTAGTGGCTATGACGGCTTTATGCGAGAATTTGTCTCTCTTCCAAAAGATCGTGTTGTGTCTTATAATGACATTGAGGACACAGTTGCAGCCATAACTGAGTTTGTCAGTGTTGGCATGCATGCTATGGATCGCTTCCTGCATCTTGCTCATAGCAAGAGAGCGCGCATCGCTGTTATCGGAGATGGTAGTTTGGCCTTTGTGGTTGCAAATATTATCAATTACACTCTACCAGAAGCAGAGATTATCGTGATTGGTCGCCATTGGGAAAAACTGGAGCTCTTCTCTTTTGCAAAAGAGTGCTATATCACGGATAATATCCCAGAGGATTTGACCTTTGATCATGGATTTGAGTGTTGCGGTGGTGATGGTACAGGACCAGCTATCAATGACCTGATTCGCTATATTCGTCCACAGGGAACGATTCTCATGATGGGAGTGAGTGAATACAAGGTTAATATCAATACACGAGATGCTTTGGAAAAAGGATTGTTATTAGTAGGCTCGTCTCGCTCAGGACGCGTCGATTTTGAGAAGGCTATTCAAATGATGGAAGTCAAAAAGTTTGCGAATCGTCTGAAGAATATCCTTTATGTTGAAGAGCCTGTGAGAGAAATCAAGGACATTCACCGTGTCTTTGCTACAGACCTTAATACTGCTTTCAAAACAGTATTTAAGTGGGAAGTGTAGAAGATGGAGGTTAATTGTGGAGAAACTCATCAAAGAAAAAATTTCTTCTTTACTATCTAATGAAGAGGAAGTACTCAGTGTTGAACAGCTGGGAGGCATGACCAACCAAAACTATTTGGTCAAAACAACCAACAAACAGTATATTGTGAAATTTTTTGGTAAAGGGACTGAAAAACTCATCAATCGTCAAAATGAAAAGTACAATCTTGAACTTTTAGAGGATTTAGATTTAGATGTCAAAAATTACCTTTTTGATATTGAGTCAGGGATCAAAGTAAATGAGTACATCGAATCAGCAGTAACTCTAGATTCGACATCTATTAAGTCCAAGTTTGAAAAGATTGCACCAATTTTACAAACCATCCATGCTTCAGGGAAAGAATTAAGAGGAGAGTTTGCTCCATTTGAGGAAATCAGAAAATATGAATCCTTGATTGAGGGAGCTATTCCTTATGAAAATTATGAAGCTGTTAGAAAAGATGTATTTTCACTAGAAAAGAGATTGGCTGATTTGGGTGTTGATAGAAAGTCCTGTCATATCGATTTGGTACCAGAAAACTTTATCGAGTCACCACAAGGTCGTTTGTATTTGATTGACTGGGAATACTCTTCTATGAATGACCCGATGTGGGATTTGGCAGCTCTTTTCTTAGAGTCTGAATTTACAAAGCAAGAGGAAGATGATTTCCTTTCCTACTATGAAAGTGACAAAACGCCTGTATCACGTGAGAAGATTCGTATCTATAAAATCTTGCAAGATACCATTTGGAGTTTGTGGACAGTGTACAAAGAAGCTCAAGGGGCTGATTTTGGAGATTACGGTGTCAATCGTTACCAAAGAGCTGTCGAAGGTTTGACTTATTATGGAGGTTAGGATGAAGAATAAAAATGGCGTTTCTTTTGGCCTGCTCTCAGGTATCTTCTGGGGATTAGGTCTAACGATTAGTGCTTATATCTTTTCAATTTTTACAAATCTTTCGCCTTTTGTGGTGGCTGCCGCTCATGATTTCTTGAGTATCTTTATCTTGTTAGCTTTTCTTTTGGTAAAAGAAGGAAAAGTTCGCCTCTCGATTTTCTTAAATATTCGAAATGTGAGTGTTATAATCGGTGCTTTGCTAGCAGGACCTATAGGTATGCAGGCCAATCTTTATGCAGTTAAATATATTGGTAGTTCTCTAGCTTCATCTGTATCGGCTATTTACCCAGCAATTTCAGTTTTGCTTGCCTTCTTCATTTTGAAACACAAGGTTTCAAAGAATACAGTATTTGGTGTTTTCTTGATTATTGCAGCGATTATTGCTCAAACCTACAAGGTTGAACAAGTTAACTCGTTTTACATTGGGATTCTTTGTGCCCTTATTTGTGCCATTGCCTGGGGGAGTGAAAGTGTTCTCAGCTCCTATGCTATGGAAAGTGATTTAAGTGAAATTGAAGCCTTGTTAATCCGACAAGTAACCTCATTCTTGTCCTATCTTGTGATTGTGCTCTTTTCTCACCATTCATTTGCAGAAGTAGCAGATGGGCAATTACTCGGCCTCTTGCTTGTCTTTGCGGCCTTTGATATGATTTCCTACTTAGCTTATTATATCGCTATTAATCGTTTGCAACCTGCGAAAGCAACAGGTTTGAATGTGAGCTATGTAGTTTGGACTGTCTTATTTGCAGTTATTTTCTTGGGTGCACCGCTAGATATGCTGACAATCATCACTTCACTTATTGTTATGGCTGGTGTTTATATTATTATTAAAGAATAAAGGAGATTCGTGTGAAAGCGATTATTTTAGCAGCGGGCTTAGGAACTCGTCTGCGCCCTATGACTGAAAATACCCCAAAAGCTTTGGTTAAGGTTAATCAAAAACCTTTGGTAGAATACCAAATTGAGTTTTTGAAAGAGAGAGGAATTGATGAGATTATCATCGTTGTCGGTTACCTCAAAGAACAATTTGACTACCTAAAAGAAAAATATGGTGTCCGTTTAGTCTTTAACGACAAGTATGCTGATTACAATAACTTTTACTCACTTTATCTAGTAAAAGAAGATTTGGCTAACAGCTACGTCATCGATGCAGATAATTACCTTTTCAAAAATATGTTTCGAAACGATCTTAAACGTTCTACCTATTTTAGTGTATATCGTGAAGACTGTACCAACGAGTGGTTCTTGGTTTACGGTGATGATTACAAGGTTCAAGACATTATTGTTGACAGCAAGGCTGGTCGCATTCTGAGCGGAGTTTCATTCTGGGATGCACCAACTGCTGAGAAGATTGTTGGCTTTATTGACAAAGCTTACGAAAGTGGTGAATTTGTTGATCTCTACTGGGACAACATGGTTAAGGATAATATCAAAGAATTGGATGTCTATGTCGAAGAATTAGAAGGAAATAGCATTTATGAAATTGATAGTGTAAAAGACTACCATAAGTTAGAAGAGATTTTATCTACTATTAAGTAAGGAAGAGAAGAAGGCTTGGGCCTTCTTTTTTGTGGATTTTACAACAAGAATGTTTGATATTGATTGTATTCTTTAAATAAAACAAAAATTACAAAAAAATGAACAAAATAAAACAAAAATTATTGACAACGATTTCATATAGTGTTATACTTATAGCATAAAAGATAATTGAAAGAAGGGAAAATGTTATGGGATTAGATCATTTCTTTGACAAAAACCTGGTGTTTTGCTTAGAAGCGGATAATCAAGAACAACTCTTTGATCAGGTAGCAAGCTTGTTGGAAGAACGAGAAATTGTCACTCCAACCTATCGTGAAGCCTTGATCACGCGTGAAAAGTCATTTCCAACTGGTTTAGATATGGAATTTCTAGGAAAGGACTTGCCAAATGTAGCGATTCCTCATACAGATATTGTTCATAATCTAGCTGAGAAAGTGGTGGTTGTTCGATTAGAAAAACCAGTAACTTTTCACAATATGATAGCTCCTGATAAGGAAGTAGAAGTATCCCTACTCTTCTTTATCATTAACAACTCAAGTTCAAGTCAAACAAATATTCTGGCTCAGTTGATGGACTTTTTCACAGGAAATGGACATCTGGAAGATTTATCAAAAATTTCCGAACCAGAAAAACTTTATGCTTACATTGCTGAAGCAACAGCTTAATCTTGTCAATTTAAATATAAAATCGGAGGAAATCCAAATGATTAAAATTCTTGCTGCCTGCGGTGCAGGTGTTAACTCAAGTCACCAAATTAAAAGTGCTCTAGAAGAAGAACTCTCAAATCGTGGTTATGACGTTCACTGTGATGCAGTCATGGTAAAAGATGTAAACGAAGACCTTATCAAGGGCTACGATATCTTTACTCCAATCGCTGCAACTGATCTTGGTTTTGAACCAGGTATTCCAGTAATTGAAGCTGGACCAATCTTGTTCCGTATTCCAGCGATGAGCGCTCCAGTATTTGACAATATTGAAGCAGCTATCAAAGAACATGGACTAAGCTAATTCATTCTTTATCTTGTTAACATTCATATAACTTAGAAAAACGGGAGGAACTATTATGGATGTCATTATCAATCTGGCCAACGATATCTTCAAACCTATCTTGGCTATGGGTGGCCCTATCATCATGCTGATCATTTTGACAGTATTGGCTCTACTTTTTGGAGTGAAATTCTCCAAAGCGCTTGAAGGTGGTATCAAACTTGCCATCGCCCTTACAGGTATCGGTGCTATCATCGGTATGCTTAACGGAGCTTTCTCAGCATCCCTTGCGAAGTTCGTTGAAAACACTGGTATCCAATTGAACATCACTGACGTTGGTTGGGCACCGCTTGCTACGATCACTTGGGGATCTGCTTGGACACTTTACTTCTTGCTTGTAATGTTGATTGTCAACGTTGTGATGCTTGCAATGAAGAAAACAGATACACTTGACGTCGATATCTTCGATATCTGGCACTTGTCAATCACTGGTCTTTTGATCAAATGGTATGCAGACAACAACGGTGTAAGCCAAGGGGTTTCACTCTTTATCGCAACTGCAGCAGTTGTCCTTGTTGGTATTTTGAAAATCATCAACTCTGACCTGATGAAACCAACATTCGACGATCTTCTTAACGCACCAAGTTCATCACCAATGACTTCAACTCACATGAACTACATGATGAACCCAGTTATCATGGTCTTGGATAAGATCTTTGATAAAGTATTGCCTGGTCTTGATAAATATGACTTTGACGCTGCAAAATTGAACAAAAAAATCGGTTTCTGGGGATCTAAATTCTTTATCGGTTTCATCCTTGGTATTGTTATTGGTTTGATGGGAACTCCACACCCAGTTGCTGGAGTAGAAGATGCATCTTCATGGGAACTTGTTATTAAAGGTTGGTTGAGCCTTGGTTTGACTGCCGGTGTCTGCTTGGAGCTCTTCTCACTTATCGGATCTTGGTTCATCGCAGCCGTAGAACCACTTTCACAAGGTATTACAAACGTTGCTACTAAACGTCTTCAAGGACGTAAATTTAACATCGGTCTTGACTGGCCTTTCATCGCTGGTCGTGCTGAAATCTGGGCTTGTGCTAACGTACTTGCTCCAATCATGCTAGTAGAAGCTGTGCTTCTTTCAAACGTCGGAAATGGTATCTTGCCACTTGCAGGTATCATCGCTATGGGTGTGACTCCAGCTCTCTTGGTTGTTACACGTGGTAAATTGCTCCGTATGATTATCTTCGGAACACTCTTGTTGCCTCTCTTCCTTCTTTCTGGTACTCTTATCGCACCATTTGCAACAGAACTTGCTAAAGGTGTAGGTGCCTTCCCAGAAGGTGTGAACCAATCTCAATTGATTACTCACTCAACTCTTGAAGGACCAATTGAAAAACTATTTGGTTGGGCAATCGGTAATGCTACAACAGGTGATATCAAAGCAATCCTTGGTGCAGTAGTCTTCCTTGTCTTCTATGTAGGTATCTTTGCTTGGTATAGAAAACAAATGATCAAACGTAACGAAGAATACGCAGCAAATGCTAAATAATTCGCTCCTATAAAATGTAAATTGTGAAAACTAGGTTGTTAATTTCCTACATTGGGAGTGGCAACCTAGTTTTTTATATAAAAATCTAAAAATAGTTGGAGAACATTATGGTAATTGAAATTAAATCAGACCAGTTAACGGTTCAATTTAAAACCTTAGGCGGAGCCTTGTCGTCGATCAAGGATCGAGAAGGCATTGAGTATCTGTGGCAAGGAGATGCCACTTACTGGAGTGGACAAGCGCCAGTACTTTTTCCAATCTGTGGCTCTTTAAGAGAAGATACAGCCTTCTACAGTCACGAAGATGAAACGGAGACGAAAGGAAACATTCCTCGACATGGTTTGGTTCGCAAGAAAGAATTTGAATTAGCTGAACAAACGGAGAACAGTGTAACTTTTGCTATCGAAGATGATGAGAATACTTATCAAAACTATCCTTATCATTTCCGCCTTGAAATCACTTATCTAGTGACTGGCAAGACTGTTCGTACTCAATACAAAGTTTTCAATAGAGAAACAAATAAAGTCATGCCATTCTTTATAGGAGGACATCCAGGGTTTAATTGCCCTCTGCTAGATGGCGAAACTTATGAAGACTACTATTTAGAGTTTGAGAAAGAAGAGACTTGCTCTGTTCCGCGTTCATTCCCTGAAACAGGAATGTTAGACTTCCAAGATAGAAGTCCATGGTTGGATTCTCAAAAGGAAGTAGACCTTAACTACGATCTGTTTCGTGTTGATGCAGTGACTTTGGATGAGTTGCAATCCAGAACAATTGCCCTTCGTTCTCGTAAACATGAGAAGGGATTAAAAGTACACTTCCAAGAGTTTTCAAATCTCATCATTTGGTCAACTTTGAATAAGGGACCTTTCATTGCCTTTGAACCTTGGTCTGGCTTGTCAACATCTCTTGAAGAAGGAGATCATCTAGAAGATAAGAAGAATGTTCGTCTCCTAGAACCTGGTCAAGTAGATCAGATTGGCTTTGATATTGAAATATTTTAGATAAAAAGCCACAAAAACAAACATTTACTGTTGACTTTTTCTATAAATAGGAGTATATTATGTTTGTAAGCAACAAATGATGTTTGTAACAAACAAATAATCACTTGTTATATTCTCTTCCGCGGAGAAAGTTTGTTTCTAGGAATTTGATTTCCTAAACTTGAATAAGGTGTAATCCATCTCATTCAATCCAATTTGTCAATAAACTGCTAGAAAGGCTTTTGTCGGTGAGCTACCAGCTATAAAAGTCTTTACTAGCCTAGAAAAATAAAAAGGAGTAAACAATATGTCTATTGTTATCGGTGCAGATGCTGCAGGTTTGAGATTGAAAGAAGTTGTGAAAGACTTCTTAGAAAAAGAAAACTTCCACGTTGTGGATGTTACAGCTGAAGGTCAAGACTTTGTTGATGTGACTCTTGCTGTTGCTGCAGAAGTAAACAAAGAAGAACAAAACCTTGGTATCGTGATTGATGCTTATGGGGCTGGTCCATTCATGGTCGCAACTAAAATCAAAGGAATGGTTGCCGCAGAAGTATCTGACGAACGTTCAGCTTATATGACTCGTGGACACAACAACTCACGTATGATCACTATGGGTGCACAACTTGTTGGTGATGAATTGGCTAAAAATATTGCTAAAGGTTTTGTTAACGGTAAGTACGACGGTGGTCGTCACCAAATCAGGGTCGACATGTTGAACAAAATGTGCTAATACTCTTCAAAAATCAAGATAATCTGTCGTCAGCTCACTTTAGCTAACCTCAGTTATGCTTGCAGCTCGCTTCCTAAGCTAATCTTGATTTTTCTTGAGTAAGGATAAATGATATTAGATTTATATAATTAATCGGAGGGAATAACTAATGAGAATTGCAATTGGATGTGACCACATCGTAACAGATGAAAAAATGGCGGTTTCAGAATTTTTGAAATCAAAAGGATATGAAGTCATCGACTTTGGTACATATGACCACACACGTACTCACTACCCAATCTTTGGTAAAAAAGTTGGTGAAGCCGTTACAAGCGGTCAAGCTGATCTTGGGGTATGTATCTGTGGTACTGGTGTTGGTATCAACAACGCTGTCAACAAAGTTCCAGGAGTTCGTTCTGCCTTGGTTCGTGATATGACAACAGCTCTTTATGCAAAAGAACAATTGAATGCCAACGTTATTGGTTTTGGTGGTAAAATCACTGGTGAATTGCTCATGTGCGACATCATTGAAGCTTTCATCAATGCTGAATACAAACCATCAGAAGAAAACAAAAAATTGATTGCGAAAATTGAGCACGTTGAAACTCACAATGCTCATCAAGCAGATGCAAACTTCTTTACAGAATTCCTTGAAAAATGGGATCGCGGTGAATACCACGACTAAGAGGTGACGCATGATTTTAACAGTCACAATGAATCCATCCATCGATATTTCCTATCCTTTGGATGAATTGAAAATTGACACTGTCAACCGTGTGGTGGACGTGACCAAGACAGCTGGTGGTAAAGGGCTCAATGTTACACGAGTTCTTTCAGAATTTGGTGATTCTGTTGTTGCTACTGGTTTGGTCGGTGGTAAACTTGGTGAGTTTTTAGTAGAGCATATCGATGATAAAGTAACGAAGCGTTTCTTCTCCATTCAAGGAGAGACTCGTAACTGTATCGCTATTCTACACGGTGAAAACCAAACAGAAATTCTTGAGAAAGGGCCTGAAGTTCTAGAACAAGAAGGGCAAGATTTCTTGGCTCATTTCGAAAATCTTCTTGACACTGTGGAAGTAGTAGCCATCTCTGGTAGTCTGCCAGCAGGTCTTCCAGTTGACTACTATGCAAGCTTAGTAGAACTTGCTAATCGCGCAGGAAAACCAGTTGTTCTGGATTGCTCAGGTGCTGCCCTTCAGGCGGTTCTTGAATCACCACATAAACCAACAGTAATCAAACCAAATAACGAAGAATTGTCTCAGCTTCTTGGGAAAGAAGTTTCTGAGGATCTGGATGAATTAAAAGAAGTTCTTCAGGAGCCTTTATTTGCAGGGATTGAGTGGATAATTGTTTCACTTGGTGCAAATGGTGCTTTTGCAAAACATGGGAACACTTTCTACAAGGTAGATATTCCAAGAATTCAGGTAGTCAATCCTGTCGGATCTGGAGATTCTACTGTTGCAGGTATTTCATCAGGTCTTCTTCATAAGGAATCGGATGCAGAACTCCTCATCAAGGCCAATGTCCTTGGTATGCTCAATGCTCAAGAAAAAATGACAGGTCATGTCAATATGGCCAACTATCAGGCTCTATATGATCAATTAATAGTAAAAGAGGTATAAAATGGCTTTAACAGAAAATAAACGCGCTTGCTTAGAAAAACTTTCAGATGAAAATGGCATTATCTCAGCTCTTGCCTTTGACCAACGTGGTGCTTTGAAACGCCTCATGGCTCAATACCAAACAGAAGAGCCAACAGTGGCTCAAATGGAAGAACTTAAAGTCTTGGTAGCGGATGAATTGACTAAATACGCATCCTCTATGCTTCTCGACCCTGAGTATGGACTTCCAGCTACAAAAGCGCTTGATGCCAATGCTGGTCTTCTCCTTGCTTATGAGAAAACTGGCTACGATACAACTAGCACCAAACGCTTGCCTGACTGCTTGGATGTTTGGTCTGCCAAACGCATCAAAGAACAAGGTGCAGATGCTGTTAAGTTCTTGCTTTACTATGATGTAGACAGCTCTGACGAACTCAACCAACAAAAACAAGCCTACATCGAACGCATTGGCTCTGAATGTGTGGCGGAAGACATTCCATTCTTCCTTGAAATCCTTGCTTACGATGAAAAAATCGCTGACGCAGGTTCTGCAGAATACGCTAAAGTGAAACCACACAAGGTTATCGGTGCCATGAAAGTCTTCTCAGACCCACGCTTCAACATCGATGTCTTGAAAGTGGAAGTTCCAGTCAACGTCAAATACGTTGAAGGCTTTGGTGATGGAGAAATCGTTCATACACGTGAAGAAGCAGCAGCCTTCTTCAAAGCACAAGATGAAGCAACAAATCTTCCTTACATCTACTTGAGCGCAGGTGTATCAGCTAAACTCTTCCAAGAAACGCTTGTCTTTGCCCACGAATCAGGCGCAAACTTCAATGGAGTTCTTTGTGGACGTGCAACATGGGCTGGATCAGTTGAAGCCTACATCAAAGACGGTGAGACAGCAGCTCGTGAATGGCTTCGTACAACTGGATTTGAGAACATTGATGAACTCAACAAAGTTCTTCAAACCACAGCGACTTCATGGACTGAACGTGTATAAGTTTTCCCCCTAATCTTAGGAACATTGATCTAAATAAAAATTTTAAAAAAGTTGAATGTAAAGGTTTACAAAAAAACTTACTTGTGCTATACTTAAATCACAAGTTAATACAAGATGAGTGTTACTAAGTAATATTAGGCATGATCACAGGTGAATTAGAAATCGGCTGATTTTCTAGTTCATTTGTGGTCATTTTTTGTACTCATATACCTTTAAGATACAAAAGGAGGTTGCCATGTATCGAATTCTAAATCCAATGAATCACAATGTCTCGCTTGTCAGAAATGACAAAGGAGAAGAAGTGATTGTGATTGGTAAGGGGATTACATTTGGAAAGAAGAAGGGGGATTTAATTGCTGAAAATCAGGTTGAGAAAATCTTTCGGATGAAGACCGAAGAGTCAAGAGAAAACTTTATGGCTCTCCTCAAAGATGTTCCGCTTGATTTTATCACAGTGACTTATGAAATCATTGATAAGCTATCAAAGAAATATCATTATCCGATTCAAGAGTATCTCTACGTAACCTTGACAGATCATATTTACTGCTCTTACCAAGCTCTAGCACAAGGAAGGTACAAGGATAGTAATCTGCCAGATATTTCCATTAAGTATCCTGTCGCTTTTCAAATCGCAAAGGAAGCCTTTGAAATCTATCGTCAGAAGTTGACAGATCATTTCCCTGAGGATGAAATTATTCGGATCGCTTATCATTTCATTAATGCCGAAGGTGAAAATGAAGTGGAACTTGTGGAGTCGATTGATAAGAGGAAAGAAATTCTCAGGAATGTTGAAGAAGTGCTAAAGGGTTATGCAATTCAACGAACCAAAGAGAATAATCATTTCTATGATCGTTTTATGATTCATTTGAATTATTTCTTGGATTATTTAGACAGATCTAGAGATGATAACCAATCACTTCTGGATATGGAAGATCATATTAAACAATCCTATCCAAAAGCATTTGAGGTGGGTTCCAAGATCTATGATGTGATTACGCAACATACTGGTCTTGATTTGTATAAGAGTGAGCGAGTTTATCTAGTTCTACATATCCAACGTTTATTGTCATAAAAATTTAATTAAAAATACATAAGGAGAATTCTATCATGAATAGAGAAGAAGTAACATTGTTAGGTTTTGAAATCGTAGCCTATGCTGGCGATGCTCGTTCGAAACTATTGGAAGCCTTGAAGGCTGCTGAAGCTGGTGATTTTGCGAAAGCGGATAGTTTAGTTGAGGAAGCTGGTGGCTGTATCGCAGAGGCTCACCACGCGCAAACAAGTCTATTAACTAAGGAAGCTTCAGGTGAGGACTTAGCTTATAGTGTAACCATGATGCATGGCCAAGACCACTTGATGACAACAATCTTGTTAAAAGATTTGATGCACCATTTAATCGAACTCTACAAGAGAGGAGTTAAGTAATGAACAAACTAATTTCATTTATCGAGAAAGGGAAGCCTTTCTTTGAAAAACTGTCTCGTAATATCTACCTTCGCGCTATTCGTGATGGCTTCATTGCAGGGATGCCAGTCATTCTCTTCTCAAGTATCTTTATCTTGATTGCCTTTGTTCCTAACTCATGGGGCTTTAAATGGTCTGACGATGTTGTCAATCTCCTCATGAAACCTTATAGCTATTCAATGGGGATTCTAGCTCTCTTGGTAGCTGGTACAACAGCTAAGTCATTGACCGACTCAGTAAACCGTAGCATGGAGAAAACCAACCAAATCAACTATATGTCGACACTTTTGGCTGCGATTGTTGGTTTGTTGATGTTAGCAGCTGATCCGATTGAGGGTGGCTTTGCAACAGGATTCCTTGGAACAAAAGGTTTGCTTTCAGCCTTCCTTGCTGCCTTTGTTACAGTAGCCATTTATAAGGTTTGTGTTAAGAACAACGTCACTATTCGTATGCCTGACGAAGTTCCACCAAATATCTCACAAGTCTTTAAAGATGTGATTCCATTCACTCTATCTGTTGTTTCTCTTTATGTCCTTGATTTATTAGCTCGCCATTTTGTTGGTGCAAGCGTTGCAGAATCAATCGGTAAATTCTTTGCACCATTATTCTCTGCTGCTGATGGTTATCTAGGTATTACCATTATCTTTGGGGCCTTTGCCTTCTTCTGGTTTGTTGGTATCCATGGTCCATCTATCGTTGAACCAGCAATCGCAGCTATTACCTATGCAAATGCCGAAGTCAACTTGAACCTTCTCCAACAAGGGATGCATGCAGACAAGATTCTTACTTCTGGTACACAAATGTTTATCGTTACCATGGGTGGTACTGGTGCGACACTGGTTGTTCCATTCATGTTCATGTGGTTAACAAAATCAAAACGTAACCGTGCAATCGGACGTGCTTCAGTAGTTCCAACTTTCTTTGGTGTAAATGAACCAATCTTGTTTGGTGCACCGCTTGTATTGAACCCGATTTTCTTTATTCCATTTATCTTTGCGCCAATTGCTAACGTATGGATCTTTAAATTCTTTATTGAAACGCTTGGCATGAACTCATTTACTGCCAACCTTCCTTGGACAACACCAGGTCCTCTCGGTATTGTTCTCGGTACAAACTTCCAATTCTTGTCATTTGTACTTGCTGCTTTGTTAATTCTTGTAGACGTAGCCATTTACTATCCATTCCTCAAGGTTTATGATGAACAAATTCTTGAAGAAGAACGTTCTGGTAAAGCCAATGATGAATTGAAAGAAAAAGTAGCAGCAAACTTCAATACTGCCAAAGCAGATGCTATTCTTGAAAAAGCAGGTGTAGAAGCAGCTCAAAACACAATCACAGAAGAAACAAATGTTCTCGTTCTCTGTGCAGGAGGAGGTACAAGTGGTCTCCTTGCAAATGCTCTAAACAAGGCAGCTGCAGAGTACAAAGTTCCTGTTAAAGCAGCAGCTGGTGGCTATGGTGCTCACCGTGAAATGTTGCCTGAGTTTGATCTGGTTATCCTTGCTCCTCAAGTTGCTTCAAACTTTGAAGACATGAAGGCCGAAACCGACAAACTTGGTATCAAACTTGCCAAGACAGAAGGTGGTCAATACATTAAACTGACTCGCGATGGAAAAGGCGCTCTTGCCTTTGTTCAAGCGCAGTTCGAAGAATAAAAGGTAAAGAGCAAAGAAGTGAGATGGAAGAATTCCTCCCAACTATACCCCCATCTCATTTCTATTTCTTGAAAGGTGAATCAAATGACAAAAACACTTCCAAAAGACTTTATTTTTGGCGGGGCAACAGCAGCCTACCAAGCAGAAGGTGCTACACATACTGATGGTAAAGGGCCAGTCGCCTGGGACAAATACCTCAAAGATAACTACTGGTACACTGCTGAACCAGCCAGTGATTTCTATCACAAATACCCAGTTGACCTCAAACTTGCAGAAGAGTATGGTGTAAATGGTATCCGTATTTCAATCGCTTGGTCACGTATCTTTCCAACGGGTTATGGGAAGGTTAATGACAAGGGTGTTGAGTTCTATCATAATCTATTTGCAGAGTGCCACAAACGTCATGTTGAGCCCTTCGTGACTCTTCATCACTTTGACACGCCAGAAGCACTTCATTCAAACGGAGATTTCCTGAATAGAGAAAACATTAATCACTTTGTGGATTATGCAGCCTTCTGTTTTGAAGAATTTCCTGAAGTTAACTTTTGGACAACCTTTAATGAAATTGGGCCGATAGGGGATGGCCAGTATTTGGTTGGGAAATTCCCTCCAGGTATTCAGTACGACCTTGCCAAAGTCTTCCAATCTCATCACAATATGATGGTGTCGCATGCGCGTGCAGTAAAACTTTTCAAGGATAAGGGATATAAGGGTGAAATTGGTGTGGTTCATGCCCTGCCTACTAAGTATCCTCTGGATCCAGATAATCCAGCAGATGTTCGTGCAGCTGAGTTAGAAGATATCATTCACAATAAATTTATTCTGGATGCGACTTATCTAGGACGATATTCCGAAGAAACAATGGAAGGTGTCAACCATATCTTAGCAGTCAATGGCGGAAGCTTAGATTTACGTGAAGAAGACTTCGCAGTCCTAGAAGCTGCAAAAGATTTGAACGACTTCCTCGGTATTAACTACTATATGAGTGATTGGATGCAAGCTTTTGACGGAGAGACGGAAATCATCCACAATGGTAAGGGTGAAAAAGGAAGCTCTAAATATCAGATTAAGGGAGTCGGACGCCGTGTAGCTCCAGATTATGTGCCACGTACGGATTGGGACTGGATTATCTATCCTCAAGGTTTGTATGATCAAATTATGCGCGTGAAGAAAGATTATCCTAACTACAAGAAGATTTACATCACTGAAAATGGACTTGGTTATAAAGATGAGTTCGTCGATAACACTGTTTACGATGATGGGCGGATTGATTATGTTAAGAAACATATGAAAGTGATTGCAGATGCAATCTCTGATGGAGCCAATGTCAAAGGCTACTTTATCTGGTCGCTGATGGATGTCTTTTCTTGGTCAAATGGCTATGAAAAGCGTTACGGCCTCTTCTATGTTGATTTTGAGACCCAGGAGCGCTATCCAAAGAAATCGGCTCACTGGTACAAGAAACTAGCTGAGACACAGCTTATTGATTAAAATTCAACAAAAATTCCCCACCAAAAGGCAGGGGAATTTTTATGGTTTTGATAAAAGAATGGTTGTTTGTTTCGACAGGTCTTCAAATGTCTCCTGACTCAGTTTGGAATCTGAAACGATGGTATCAATTTCTGAGATATTGTAGAAATTGTAAAAATCAAACTTATTAAACTTACTGTGGTCTGCCAGTAAGTATTTTTTATTGGCATTATTCAAGGCGATTCGTTGTACCTCGCCCTCTTCTTCACTGAAAGTAGCAATTGCCTTATCTTTAATACCATTACAACTTACAAAAGCTTTAGAAAACTGAAGATTGGTCAAATCCTGTAAGGTAAGTGTTCCTACAAAAGCACCAGTGATAGAGCGATAATTTCCGCCAATCAAGATCAAATCTGTTAGTTTTCGTTCGTTTAGGATTAGAAAAACTGGAAGACTGTTTGTTACAACACGAATATTATCAATTGGGAGTTCACGAGCAAAACATTCTAAGGTTGTTCCTGGCCCGATAAAAATAGTTTCACCTTCGTCAATCAAATGGCCGGCAAAACGGCTAATTTCTTGTTTTTCAGCAATCTGCAAGCCTTGTTTTTCAACATTTGAGCGTTCGTTGTTTAAGAGAGAACCTGTACGAAGTTTTTCAGCGCCACCGTGCACACGAACCAGCAAATCCTTATCTGCCAATTCTTGTAAATAGCGGCGAGCTGTCATATCTGACACATCAAGACTCTCCATAATCTCTTTTACAGTAATAGTGCCTTTTGTGTTTACTGCTTCTAGAATACTATCTAGTTTTTCTTGCTTTAGCATCCTTATCACCTCGATTTCTACTATTATTATCTTACCATAAAACGCTCAATCAATCAAATAGAAAAAAACAAAACAAAACAAAAACAAAAATATCATAGTTGTTTTAAACAAACTATGATATTTTGAATGATTGGTCAAATTAGTCTAAACCGTAGTTGTAATCCTCGTCTTGCATGGCTTCAACTTCACCAAGGAGGTAACCATTTCCGACTTGAGAGAAGAAGTCGTGGTTAGAAGTTCCTGTTGAAATACCGTTCATAACGATTGGGTTGACATCATCAGCTGAATCTGGGAAGAGTGGATCTTGTCCTAGGTTCATAAGAGCCTTATTGGCATTGTAACGAAGGAAGGTTTTAACTTCCTCAGTCCAGCCAACACCGTCATAGAGGCTTTCTGTATACCCCTCTTCGTTCTCGTAGAGAGTGTAGAGCAGGTCGTACATCCATTCTTTGAGCTTTTCTTGCTCTTCTTCAGGCAATTCGTTGAAACCAAGTTGGAATTTGTAACCAATGTAGGTTCCGTGAACAGACTCATCACGAATGATCAGTTTGATGATTTCCGCAACGTTGGCCAGTTTGTTGTTACCGAGATAGTAGAGGGGCGTAAAGAAACCAGAGTAGAAGAGGAAGGTTTCAAGGAAAACACTGGCAACTTTCTTTTCTAGTGGGCTACCATTGAGATAGATTTCATTGATAATTTCCGCTTTTCTTTGTAGGTAGGGGTTAGTGTTGGTCCATTCAAAGATTTCTTCGATTTCAGCCTTGGTGTTTAAGGTAGAGAAGATAGAAGAATAGGATTTTGCGTGGACAGATTCCATAAACTGGATGTTGTTGAAAACAGCTTCCTCATGTGGTGTACGGATGTCTGAGCGAAGTGCTTGAACTCCTGTTTCAGATTGCATGGTATCCAAAAGGGTCAAACCACCAAAGACTTTTCCAACCAAGTCTTTTTCCTTGTTTGATAGTTTTCTCCAGTCGTCTAGGTCATTTGACAAGGGGATACGCGTATCGAGCCAGAATTGCTCTGTCAGCTTTTCCCAAGTTGATTTGTCGATGACATCTTCGATGGCATTCCAGTTAATGGCTTTGTAGTAAGTTTCCATTTGAAATCTCTTTCTGTATGTAATAATGCGATTGTCGAATCCTCTCTATTTTATCATAGTCTGAGAAGAGTATCGCACAAAAAGTCGGAAGCCCGACTTTTTAGTTTTTCATAGTATTTAAGATACTTATCAAGTTTTGTCTGGTGGTTAACTTAATCAGTAGTCTGAGAAAACGTGGCTGCCTCAGATAAAAATTAAATCACACAGCTTTCACATTGGTTAGCACCGACTTCTCCACCATCATCTGTAAAGGTACGGACGTAGTAGATAGACTTGATGCCCTTGTTAAAGGCATAGTTACGAAGGATAGACAAGTCACGTGTCGTTTGTTTGTTCTCTTTCTTCCATTCATAAAGACCTTTTGGAATGTCGCTACGCATGAAGAGAGTGAGTGAAAGTCCTTGATCCACGTGCTCAGTCGCAGCCGCGTAAACATCAATCACCTTACGCATATCCATGTCATAAGCAGAAGTGTAGTAAGGAATGGTATCTGTAGACAATCCTGCGGCAGGGTAGTAAATCTTACCTATTTTCTTTTCCTGACGTTCTTCGATACGTTGTGTAATTGGGTGGATAGAAGCAGAAACGTCGTTGATGTAGCTGATAGAACCATTTGGAGCTACAGCAAGGCGGTTTTGGTGATAAAGACCATCTGCTTGAACCTTTTCGCGAAGTTCAGCCCAGTCAGCAGCACTTGGAATAAAGACATCTTTGAAGAGTTCTTTAACACGGTCTGATTTTGGAACAAATTCGCCAGTTACATACTTGTCAAAGTAGCTTCCGTTAGCATAGTCTGATTTTTCAAAGTTGTGGAAGGTGATGCCACGTTCGCGCGCGATATTGTTTGATTCCACCAAGGTCCAGTAGTTCATAAGCATAAAGTAGATACTTGTAAATTCAATTGACTCAGGTGATCCGTACTCAATCAGTTGTTGCGCAAGGTAGCTATGAAGCCCCATGGCACCAAGACCAAAGGTGTGAGCTAAACTGTTTCCGTGGTCGATAGTAGGGACAGCTACGATGTGTGAACTATCTGTAACGAAAGTAAGGGCACGAACCATAGCGCGGATAGAACGACCAAAGTCAGGTGAAGTCATCATGTTGACCACGTTTGTTGATCCAAGGTTACATGAAACGTCCGTTCCCATTTGAAGGAATTCTTGAGCATCGTTAATCAAGCTTGGTTCTTGAACTTGAAGAATCTCAGAACACAAGTTACTCATGATAATCTTTCCATCAACAGGATTTGCACGGTTAGCCGTATCAATGTTGACTACATAAGGGTAACCAGATTCTTGTTGCAATTTAGAGATTTCAGTTTCCAAATCACGCGCCTTGATTTTTGTCTTGCGGATGTTTGGATTTGCGACCAATTCATCATATTTTTCAGTTATGTCGATGTAGTTGAATGGCACACCGTACTCAAGCTCTACAGAGTAAGGGCTGAAGAGGTACATTTCTTCATTTTTACGAGCCAATTCGTAGAATTTATCGGGTACTACAACACCAAGTGAAAGGGTCTTTACACGAACTTTTTCATCAGCATTTTCTTTCTTAGTGGAAAGGAAGGCGATGATATCTGGGTGAAAGACGTTGAGGTAGACAACACCAGCACCTTGACGTTGACCCAATTGGTTGGAGTAGGAGAAACTGTCTTCGAAGAGTTTCATAACTGGAACGACACCAGAAGCTGCTCCTTCATAATCTTTGATAGGTGCGCCAGCTTCACGAAGGTTGCTTAGAGTAATACCTACACCACCACCGATACGTGAAAGTTGAAGAGCTGAGTTGATAGAACGTCCGATAGAGTTCATGTCATCAGTTACTTGAATCAAGAAACAAGATACCAACTCCCCACGACGAGCACGACCTGCATTCAAAAAGGAAGGAGTAGCTGGTTGATAGCGTTGGTGGATGATTTCATTGGCAATATCAGTCGCAATCGCTTCATCCCCGTCAGCAAAATAAAGCGCGTTAAAGAAGACACGGTCTTCCATGCTTTCAAGGTAGTATTCACCGTCATTAGTCTTCAAGGCATATTGATTGTAAAACTTATAGGCAGCCATGAATGATTTGAATTGGAAGTTCTGGTCCTTGATAAATTGATGCAATTCTTCCAAAAACTCTGGACGGTACTTCTTTAGAAATGCAGTTTCGATGTAGTTGTGTTCAATGAGGTAGTTGATTTTATCAGTAATTGAATCAAAAACCATGGTATTTGGAACCACATTTTCTTTAAAGAAGGCATCCAAGGCTTCCTTATCTTTATGAAGCATGATTTGTCCATTGACAGGACGGTTGATTTCGTTATTGAGACGGAAGTAAGTTACGTCCTCAAGATGTTTTAATCCCATAAAATTTCCTTTATCTAATTACAAAAGAAAGGCCTCTAAGTTAGCCCTAGAAGCAATCTCTTCTGGATGATGTACTAAGATTATGCTAATTGTTTCAGTTTTCCTGGTTGGAAGCCTGAAAAGACTTCAGTTGGTGTTTGGATAACAGGAGCAGCGCTGAAACCGAGCTCTTTAACTTGATCGATGTACTCTGGTTGCTCGTCGAGATTGATCTCACGATAAGCGACATTGTTGCTGTCCAAGAAACGCTTGGTCATCTTACATTGGACACAGTTGTTTTTAGAATAAACGGTTACCATTTTCGTAACTCCTCTTTCAAAATAGATTACTTTCTTAGTATATCAGAAAAAAAAACTTTGTCAAACTTTTTAAACTAAATCTTGTGCTAAAAAGTTACAGTTTCAAAAACAAAGCACAAGATATAGTGTTTTGTCAGAGTGTAAAATTGGGTTTTCATTGAACTATCAAAGTTTATCAAAACAAAAAAACTATATACTGTATATTGGTAAGATAAATAGAAGATTTTCAGCAAGTTATCAGAAAGGAAAACGAAGAAAATAGCAAAAATCGTAAGAACAGGAATAAGTCTAGCTGAGACAATACTTTAATAAAATAGAAACTGTAATATTTACGAAAAAAAGAAATTTTCTACACAAGATGTCCCAATATTTTGTATTAGAATATCTAAAATATAACCAAAGTGGAAATGACAGATTATGATGTATTCATAAAAATGGATCATTGGTTAATTTTATATAGGATACTTATGAGTTTCGTATCCTTTCATAAGGAGTATATAAATACAATGTTTGAAAAAGTTCATTTTATGTGATACACTATCTATGATTATAAGATTAAAAAATGGATATCTGAATGCTTTTGTTTGATAGAGAATGTTATCAGATTATAATTAGATTAAATGAATGAAAGAACACAGAATTAGGAGGCGCGTGGTGAAAGAAAATGATGTTATTTTAAAACGGCAATCGACTCAAATATTTTTTAAGAATGGTGATACGGATTTTTTCTTCAATTGGTTGTTAGGAATCGGTGAAATTTTTGGTTTCTCTCATGGAGAGCTTTATTATCTTGCTCAAAGATTGGGGAACTCACCAAAGCCTGATGACTGGAAAAATGTATTTTTATCGCATGTAAACTACCTTGAACAAGAAGCAAGTAATTCAGGATTGAGTGAACAAACAAAGGCGCAGTATTATCTTGCACAGACCTACTCACTTCGCTCGGCAATCCAATTTACCGATCCATTTTCTGAAGAGTATTTACCGACCGTTCGTCAAATGGAGAAGGTGTTTTCTAGTGCAATTCATTCACTAGGTGCACCGATTGAAAAATTAACTATTCCCTATCAGGGTTCTTACTTGCCTGGTTATTATCTTCATAGCGACGATAATTGCCCAACGCTAATCATGATTGGTGGAGGTGATACTTATCGCGAAGATTTATTTTACTTTGCAGGATATCCTGGATGGATACGAAATTATAATGTTTTAATGGTTGATCTTCCTGGTCAAGGGAGCAATCCTAGTAGAGGGCTGGTCTTTGATGTGGATGCTTCTATTCCAATTTCATTATGCATAGACTGGTTGGAAAATAGAAATCCTAAACTAAATTATTTAGCTATTTATGGTGTCAGCGGAGGGGGATATTTTACTGCACAAGCTGTCGAAAAGGATCCAAGAATTCATGCTTGGATTGCTAGTACCCCTATTTACGATGTTGCAGAACTTTTCAGAAAAGAATTTGGATCAAGTTTGAAAGCACCTAGTTGGTTAATAAATGCCATTTTAAAATTAGCTGGAAATTGGAATGAATCAGCAAATTTAAATCTTAAAAAGTATGCATGGCAGTTTGGTACTTCTGATTTTAAGAGTGCTATTGATGATGTATTTAACCATGCAAAGATTGTGGATTACCAAAAAATTCAATGCCCATGCCTTTTTATCATGGGAAAGGGTGAGGGTGCTGAACTGCAGCATCAAACTAAGGTGATTTATGAAGAACTTAAATCTAAAAATCAACAAACTAAACTTCAAGTATTTGAGGCGGAAAGTGGTGCGGACGCTCATTGCCAAGTCAATAATCTAAGACTCGCCCATAATGTCGTTTTTGATTGGTTGGATACTTTATTTGAATGGAATCAATCAAAGTTTTAGTTCTACTTATACCACTTAGATATATCTACCTTTTTACTGTTAGGGGCTACAAACTTATTTTACTTTAAGTAGCAAATTGGATAAATTCTCTACTGTTTGTTGATGGTAAGAGTAGGTTTTAGAATTTCAGGATTTGATGAAGTCTTTTCAAATAATGGATTTACTGAGTTATATTAATTATAGTTAAATAGTATTATTTCATTATTTACTAGGATTGTCCTCTGATTGGTATTAAGGGAAAATAGCTTTGAAAATTGAATTTTGATGATGACATTCTTTGAACAATTAGTGTTTAGATATGCTATTTAGTTACTAGAGTGCTCATTTAATAGAAAAAGAAGTAATTTCATTTTCAGTAAAAGTCCATAAAATACTTGAAAAATTATCTAGAAGGTGATATAATACAGTCTTGTAAGGGTTATCACATATAATCCAAATAAGAAACAATTAAAGGAGAGTCAAACTATGGCTTCTAAAGATTTCCACGTAGTGGCAGAAACAGGTATCCACGCACGTCCAGCAACATTGTTGGTTCAAACAGCTAGCAAATTTGCTTCAGATATCACTCTTGAGTACAAAGGTAAATCAGTAAACCTTAAATCAATCATGGGTGTTATGAGTCTTGGTGTTGGCCAAGGTGCTGATGTTACAATTTCAGCTGAAGGTGCAGATGCTGACGATGCAATCGCTGCAATCACTGAAACTATGGAAAAAGAAGGATTGGCATAAGGAAAATGACAGAAATGCTTAAAGGAATCGCAGCATCAGACGGTGTTGCAGTTGCAAAAGCATATCTACTCGTTCAACCGGATTTGTCATTTGAGACTATTACAGTCGAAGATACAAACGCAGAAGAAGCTCGCCTTGATGCCGCTCTAAAAGCATCACAAGACGAGCTTTCTGTTATTCGTGAGAAAGCAGTAGGTACGCTCGGTGAAGAAGCAGCTCAAGTTTTTGACGCTCACTTAATGGTTCTTGCTGACCCAGAAATGATCAGCCAAATCAAGGAAACAATCCGTGCGAAGAAAGTGAATGCAGAGGCAGGTCTGAAAGAAGTTACAGATATGTTTATCACTATCTTTGAAGGCATGGAAGACAACCCATACATGCAAGAACGCGCAGCGGATATCCGCGACGTGACGAAACGTGTATTGGCAAACCTCCTTGGTAAAAAATTGCCAAATCCAGCTTCTATCAATGAAGAAGTGATCGTGATTGCGCATGACTTGACTCCTTCAGATACAGCTCAATTGGACAAAAACTTTGTAAAAGCTTTTGTAACAAACATCGGTGGACGTACAAGCCACTCAGCTATCATGGCACGTACACTTGAAATTGCTGCTGTATTAGGTACAAACAACATCACTGAAATCGTTAAAGACGGTGATATTCTTGCCGTTAACGGTATCACAGGTGAGGTTATTATCAACCCAACTGATGAGCAAGCGGCTGAATTCAAGGCTGCTGGTGAAGCTTATGCGAAACAAAAAGCTGAATGGGCGCTCTTGAAAGACGCTAAAACAGTAACTGCTGATGGCAAACACTTTGAATTGGCTGCCAACATCGGTACTCCAAAAGACGTTGAAGGTGTCAATGACAACGGTGCTGAAGCTGTTGGTCTTTACCGTACAGAGTTCTTGTACATGGATTCTCAAGACTTCCCAACAGAAGACGAGCAGTACGAAGCATACAAGGCAGTGCTTGAAGGAATGAACGGTAAACCTGTTGTTGTTCGTACAATGGATATCGGTGGAGATAAGGAACTTCCTTACTTCGATATGCCTCACGAAATGAACCCATTCCTTGGATTCCGTGCCCTTCGTATCTCTATTTCTGAAACTGGAGATGCTATGTTCCGTACACAAATCCGTGCCCTTCTTCGTGCTTCTGTTCACGGTCAATTGCGTATCATGTTCCCAATGGTTGCACTCTTGAAAGAATTCCGTGCAGCGAAAGCAGTCTTTGATGAAGAAAAAGCAAACCTTCTTGCTGAAGGTGTTGCAGTTGCGGACAATATCCAAGTTGGTATCATGATCGAGATTCCTGCAGCGGCTATGCTTGCAGACCAATTTGCTAAAGAAGTTGACTTCTTCTCAATTGGTACAAACGACTTGATCCAATATACAATGGCAGCAGACCGTATGAACGAACAAGTTTCATACCTTTACCAACCATACAACCCATCAATCCTTCGTTTGATTAACAACGTTATCAAAGCAGCTCACGCTGAAGGTAAATGGGCAGGTATGTGTGGTGAGATGGCTGGTGACCAACAAGCTGTTCCACTTCTTGTCGGAATGGGCTTGGATGAGTTCTCTATGTCAGCAACATCTGTACTTCGTACACGCAGCTTGATGAAGAAACTTGATACAGCTAAGATGGAAGAGTACGCAAACCGTGCCCTTACAGAATGCTCAACAATGGAAGAAGTTCTTGAACTTCAAAAAGAATACGTTAATTTTGATTAATCGAAAAGTCCTTGCAACGTAGTTGCAGGGATTTTTTTGATATTTTAAAAAGAATTTTCAAGAAAATCTTTCTTATAGAAAGTTCAACCTTGAAAAAGTAGTGGTCAGAACAAAAAATACTTAACCGGTTCATAAAATCCTTGACAAGTTGGAGATTTAGGAGTAAACTATTAACCAGTTAACTTTTAGAGAGGAGTTTCTGCAATTTAGAAATGAATTGCAACTAGAAATATCAAAAAGAAAGAGAGTTTCGATGAAAATTAATAAAAAATACCTTGCTGGTTCTGCGGCAGCCTTGATTTTAAGTGTCTGTTCTTATGAGTTAGGACTGTATCAAGCTAGAACGGTCAAAGAAAATAACCGTGTGTCTTACGTTGATGGTAAACAAGCGGCACAAAAAACGGAAAATCTGACTCCTGATGAGGTTAGTAAAAAAGAAGGCATCAATGCCGAACAAATCGTCATCAAGATAACAGACCAGGGCTATGTCACTTCACACGGTGACCACTATCATTATTACAATGGCAAGGTTCCTTATGACGCTATCATCAGTGAAGAGTTGCTGATGAAGGATCCAAACTACCAGCTCAAGGACGAAGATATTGTCAGTGAAATCAAGGGTGGTTATGTTATCAAGGTAGATGGAAAATACTATGTTTACCTTAAGGATGCGGCCCATGCAGATAATGTCCGTACGAAAGAAGAAATCAATCGACAAAAACAAGAGCACAGTCAGCGTCGTGAAAGAGGGACTTCAGCAAACGATGGTGCGGTAGCCTTGGCACGTTCACAGGGACGCTATACCACAGATGATGGTTATATCTTTAATGCCTCTGATATCATTGAGGATACTGGTGATGCTTATATCGTTCCTCATGGCAACCATTACCATTACATTCCTAAGAGTGAGTTATCAGCCAGCGAATTGGCTGCCGCAGAAGCCTTCCTATCTGGTAGAAGTGGTCAATCAAATATGCCTACTTATCGCCGTACCAATAGCAATAGTAGTAGTTACGATGTAGATAGATGGACTCCATCCTATAATAACCAAGGCAACAGCTATATAAACACGAACACGGCTAACAACAGTAGCGACGACAGCCAAACAAGTCAAAGCTATGAGGATATTGATAGCCTTCTGAAACAACTTTATGGCTTGCCACTCAGCCAACGACATGTGGAATCTGATGGCCTTGTTTTCGACCCAGCGCAGATTACAAGTCGAACAGCTAGAGGTGTTGCGGTACCTCATGGGGATCATTACCATTTTATCCCTTATTCACAGATGTCTGAATTGGAAGAACGAATCGCTCGCATCATCCCACTTCGCTATCGTTCAAACCATTGGGTGCCGGATTCAAGACCAGAACAACCAAGTCCACAACCGACTCCGGAACCTAGTCCAAGCCCGCAACCTGCACCAAATCCTCAACCAGCTCCAAGCAATCCAATTGACGAAAAATTGGTTAAACAAGCGGTTCGAAAAGTAGCTGATGGCTATGTATTTGAGGAGAATGGAACCTCACGTTATATTTCTGCTAAGGAACTTTCAGCAGAAACTGCTGCAGCCATTGATGGTAAACTAGTCAAGCAAGAAAGTTTAGCTCATAAACTCGGAGCTAAGAAAACCAACCTCCCATCTGGTGATCAAGGATTTTACAATAAGGCTTATGATTTACTAGCAGCAGTTCATCAAGACTTACTTGATAATAAAGGGCGCCAAGCTGATTTTGACGCTTTGGATAAACTGTTGGAACGTCTCAATGATGCCTCAAGTGATAAAATCAAGTTGGTGGATGATATCCTGGCCTTCCTAGCACCGATTCGTCATCCAGAACGTCTAGGGAAACCAAATGCGCAAATTGCCTACACTGATGATGAGATTCAAGTAGCCAAGTTGGCAGGCAAGTATACAACAGAAGATGGCTATATCTTTGATCCTCGTGATATCACCAGTGATGAGGGGGATGCCTATGTAACTCCACATATGACCCATAGTCATTGGATTAAGAAAGATAGTTTGTCTGAAGCCGAAAGAGTGGCAGCCCAGGCTTATGCTAAAGAGAAAGGTTTGACTCCTCCTTCGACAGATAATCAAGGTTCAGGAAACACGGAGGCTAAAGGAGCAGAAGCTATCTACAACCGCGTGAAAGCAGCTAAGAAGGTGCCGCTTGATCGTATGCCTTACAATCTCCAACATACTGTAGAAGTCAAAAACGGAAGCTTGATTATTCCTCATTATGACCATTACCATAACATCAAATTTGAGTGGTTTGACGAAGGACTTTATGAGGCACCTAAGGGGTATAGTCTAGAAGATCTTTTTGCGACTGTCAAGTACTATGTCGAACATCCAAACGAACGTCCGCATTCAGATAGTGGTTGGGGCAATGCAAGTGACCATGTTCAAAGAAACCAAAACGGTCAAGCTGATACCAATCAAACGGAAAAACCATCAGAGGAGAAACCTCGGACAGACAAAACTGAGGAAGAAAAGCCACGCGAAGAGAAGCCTCAAAGTGAGAAACCAGAATCTCCAAAACCAACTGAGGAGCCGGAAGAAGAATCACCAGAGGAACCAGAAGAACCTCAGGTCGAGACTGAAAAGGTTGAAGCGAAGTTGAGAGAGGCTGAAGAGCTACTTGCAAAGATCCAGGATCCAATTATCAAGTCTAATGCCAAAGAAACTCTCACTGGCTTAAAAAATAACCTGCTATTTGGCGCCCAGGACAACAATACTATTATGGCAGAAGCTGAAAAATTATTGGCTTTGTTAAGGGAGAGTAAGTAGTTGTAACAACATTTTCTAACTCTTAAAAACAGGACAGGAGAGCTAGAAAAGATAAAATCGAAAAATGAGAGCAGAATGTGAGTTCTAGTTCTCATTTTTTCATGAAAATGTGCAAAATAACTTGACATATATGGTAAATAAAGATAAACTATTTACTAGTTAATTAAACGGTTAAATACTAGTTAAGGAGTAATGATGAAAAAAAGAACATTTCTATTATTAATGGCAGGTCTGTTTGTACTTGTCTTAGGAGCATGTAGTCAAAAAGAAAAACAAGAAGCAAAAGGGATGAAGATTGTAACGAGTTTTTACCCAGTCTATGCCATGGTCAAAGAGGTATCAGGAGACTTAAATGATGTTCGGATGATTCAGTCAAGTAGTGGGATTCACTCCTTTGAACCTTCAGCGAATGACATTGCTGCCATTTATGATGCGGATGTCTTTGTATACCACTCTCATACGCTCGAATCTTGGGCGGGAAGTCTAGATCCTAACTTGAAAAACTCAAAAGTTAAAGTTTTAGAAGCTTCTGAAGGAATGACATTGGAGCGTGTACCGGGCTTAGAAGATGTAGAAGCTGGTGACGGTATCGATGAAAAAACACTCTATGACCCTCACACTTGGTTAGATCCAGAAAAAGCAGGTGAAGAAGCTCAGATTATTGCGGATAAACTTTCGGAGCTTGATAGTGCCAATAAAGAGACTTATCAAAAGAATGCCAAGAATTTCATCTCTAAGGCCCAAGAATTGACTAAAAAATACCAGCCTATTTTTGAAAAAGCGAGTCAAAAGACTTTTGTTACACAACACACAGCCTTTTCTTACCTTGCTAAACGGTTTGGATTGAAACAACTTGGTATAGCAGGGATTTCCCCTGAACAAGAGCCAAGTCCAAGACAACTAACAGAGATTCAGGAATTTGTTAAGACCTATAAGGTTAAAACCATCTTTACTGAGAGCAATGCTTCTTCTAAAGTCGCTGAGACCTTGGTCAAATCAACAGGAGTTAGTCTAAAGACACTCAATCCTTTGGAAGCAGACCCCGAAAATGACAAAACTTACTTAGAAAATCTAGAAGAAAATATGAATGTTCTTGCAGAAGAATTAAAATGAGGAGATGATGAAAATGAAGAAAAAGTATCTTGCGGCGGGATCGGCTTTAGTCCTTTCCCTAAGTCTTTGCATCTATGCATTGAACCAACACCGGGTAGAGGGAAACAAAGATAATAACCGTGTGTCTTATGTCGATGAGAAGCAAGACTCTCAAAAAACAGAGACTCAGACACCAGATCAAGTTAGCAAAAAAGAAGATATTCAGGCAGAACAAATTGTTGTGAAAATTACCGATCAAGGTTATGTGACATCACACGGTGATCATTTCCATTATTACAATGGGAAAGTTCCTTTTGATGCGATTTTCAGTGAAGAACTTTTGATGAAAGATGCCAATTATCAACTTAAAGACGCTGACATTGTCAATGAAATCAAAGGTGGCTACATTATCAAGGTGGATGGTAAGTATTATGTTTACCTTAAGGATGCGGCACATGCTGATAACGTTCGTACGAAGGACGAAATTGAACGCCAAAAACAAGATCATACTCACGATGCACCAACTTCTAACAGTGCAGTGACACTTGCGCAATCACAAGGACGTTATACTACTGATGATGGCTACATCTTTAATCCATCTGATATTATAGAGGATGCTGGTGATGCTTATATTGTCCCTCATGGTGGACATTACCACTACATTCCAAAGAGTTCCTTGTCTGCTAGCGAATTAGCAGCTGCTCAAGCCTACCTATCTGGAACTAGAAAACAACCGAGTGTGACTGACTATCGTCCGAGTCCAAACGCAACTAGTCAAACTAGCAATCCAAGTCAAAAGGCTGAAACACCAAGTAATCAAGCTGAGAGTCTTCAGAGTCTATTGCAACAGCTCTATGCTCTTCCAAGTAGTCAACGTTATGCTGAATCAGATGGCTTGATTTTTGACCCTGCTAAGATTTCAAGTAGAACACCGAGTGGCGTGGCGATTCCTCATGGAAATCACTATCATTTCATTCCGTATACAAAACTTTCTGCCTTGGAAGAAAAGATTGCACGTATGATTCCTTTATCTAGCGACAGCGGGAAGCCAACACCTTTGGAAAATCCAAGCAAACCAGCAGAACATCCAACTCAACCAGATCATCCTCATGACCAAGACGGTGACCATGGAAGTCAGGGGACCAACCATGAAGATCATGACCACGATGGAGAGAACCATGACCATCATCATGACGAAGAACATGATCATGGTTTTGCAGCTGACCGTGTTATTAGTGAAGATGAGCAAGGGTTTGTAGTTTCTCATGGAGATCACGCTCATTATTTCTTTAAGAAGGACTTGACTGCAGCCCAAATCAAAGCTGCCCAAAACCACTTGAAAGAAAATCATCAGTCTGAGCCTGTTCAACCACTTGCCAAGACTGTGGAAAGTTTCTCAAGAGATGCTAGCGATGAAGAAAAAATCAAGTATATCTCACAGACCTACGGAGTACCGCTCGAAGCGATTCGAATTTCAAATGGATTCTTTGTCTTTGGAAATCCGGATCAAGCCTATGATCCTACTCATATCCACCCTTATGCCGTTCGTAAGGAGCGTGTTCGTATTCCGCTGCAGACAGGTGACCCTGAACTTGATTTCTTAAATGAACTTTTTACAACTGCTTTACGTGACAATGTATCTCCTTATAGTTTGCAAGTTGAGAATGGTAGCTTTGTGATTCCTCACGGTGATCACAATCACTACATTAAGGTTCAAACAAAGGGCTATGAAGTAGCCTTAAAGAACAAGATTCCTACTTTACAATCAAGCTACCAGCCAGGAGCTTTTGACGAGCAGACTGTTCTTTCTAAAGTTGATCAACTGTTAGCGGAAAGCAGAAGTCTTTACAAAGACCAACCTATCATGCAGAGACGGGTTGAACTTGCTTTGGGTCAATTTACCGAAAATATGAAAAAACTGGCAACAAACTCAACTGCTGGATATCTAGCAGCCTTGGATCTCTTTGATAAGCAATATATCCATGTGGATCAAAGTGTTTCTCCAGTTGAAACATCACCTTTGGACAAGAAATACCAAGCCCTTGTAGATAAGATCAATACACTGGATACAGATACTTATGGCTTGCCTAAGAAAGATCTTTTGGTACATTTGCAGGATGCGAAGTTAGCACAAGATGAGACAGAGTTGGCTGCCATTGAAGCGAAACTGCAAGCCTTGCAAGATTTCCGTGATCGTACAGGAGTCACAACAGTAGAGTACATCAAGTATTTCTACGAACATGTATCTGACGGCCGTTTGAGAGAAGAACTTCGGAACCGTGTTGCCAAGTTGACATGGGAACTTTACCAGTCACAATCTTTCCTCAAAGCAACCGACTTGAACAAGTTATTCCCAACTATTTACCAAACTAAGCTAGAAGTAGAAGAAGCTCTCAAAGAAGAACCCGTTTCTACAAAAGCTGGTAAGACCATTCTAGATACGGAAAAAGTAGATAGTCAAACTGCTAAGACCGCCATCTATGAATTCCTAAAAGAACTCTACGGTGATTTTATGCCAGAAGAGCGGGTTAGTCATGTTAAGAAGGAAGAAGTGGATGCTCTCCTAACTAAAGCTGCTCAACTCCTAGCACGTGTCAAAGAAGATGGTGTCAAACAATCCCTAGCTGAAGAAGCAGCTAATATCAAAGCGGCTACTGAAAAGGAAAATGCAGACCTTGACGAAGCTAAAACACAACTTGAGGATCTCTTGAATCGTATTGCAGCGACTATCCAACGAGAGAAAAAAGAAGCAGAACAAGATCCACAAACGGTGATTATCTACCAAAAACTCTATAATATCTTGCTCTCTCTTCACAAGTACTTAGAGGATAACAAAGGATCTGATGCTGACTTTGAACGTGTCGATGCCCTTTTTGATCAACTCGCAGCTAAAAGTAGTGATAAAGAAGGTCTCCTCACTCTAGCTAAAGATATCATTAGCTTGAACCAAGAACTTCGTTCAAAAGCAAGTGAAACTGACAGTCAATCTAAGTCTGAGAAAGGCAGTGAAACAACTGCTTCTCAATCAAGCGAAAAGCAAGAGAAAAGTGAGACTGAGCCAAGTGCTCAACCAAACGAATAAAAAGAAAGACGAAGTAGCTGAGCTACCTCGTCTTTTTTAGTCTTTATAAGCTACAATACCAATGATGGTATCCACCGCACGCTCCATGGTCTGAAGACTCACGTATTCAAAACGTCCATGCATGTTTTCACCACCAGCAAAGATATTAGGAGTTGGGATCCCCATAAAGGAAATCTTAGACCCATCTGTTCCACCACGAATTGGTTCGATAATTGGCGTGATTCCCAGATCCTCCATTACGGCTTTGGCAATGGTTACAGGAGTCATGTCTTTCTCAATGACTTCCTTCATATTGTAGTACTGGTCTGTCAGAGTTAAGGTCACGCGATTATTCCCAAGCTCTTGATTCATCTTGTCAGCGATGGCTTGCATAGCTGCTTTACGAGCTTCAAAGGAATCCTTTTCAAAATCTCGAATGATGTAGCTTGCACGCGCCTCCTCAACACTACCTGACACATCCATAAGATGATAGAAACCTTGATAACCATCTGTCAATTCAGGTCGGTCATTCTCTGGAAGTTGATTATGAAAATCAATCGCTAGCTGAAGGGCATTGACCATCTGTCCTTTAGCAGTACCAGGGTGAACATTGCGCCCTTGGAAATGCAATTCAGCACCAGCTGCTGAGAAAGTTTCATACTGAAGCTCACCTAGCGGACCACCATCAACAGTATAGGCAAAGTCAACGTTAAAGTCTTCAGCATCAAATTTGTTAGCTCCAACACCGATTTCTTCATCTGGTCCAAAACCAACTCGAATCTCACAGTGTTTGATTTCGGGATGAGCAGTCAGATATTCAATAGCAGTCATAATTTCAGCAATCCCTGACTTGTCATCAGCACCCAGCAAGGTCGTGCCATCAGTTGTGATAAGCGTTTGACCTGGATATTTCTCAAGGCTCTTGAAATCAGCAGGATCGAGTTTAAATCCAGAATCACCCAAGTCGATAACTCCACCATCGTAATTTTCAATGACTTGCGGATTAACTCCCTCAGCATTAAAATCAGCAGTATCCATGTGGGAGATGAAGCCAATCTTGCGTGTAAGGCTGGGATCATTAGCTGGTAAGGTACCAATAGCAAAACCATTTGGAAGGTAGTAGACGTTTTGCAGACCGACACGTTTCATTTCAGGAATAAGAACATTGGTCGCAAAATCTACCTGGCTTTGCGTACTTGGAGTAGTAGTAGAGTGTTCATCAGAACGCGTATTGACCTTAACGTAGGTCAAGAAACGATCTAAAAGGTTCGGATAAGTCATAAAAACTCCTTTAACAATCATAAAATAGAATGCAAACTTCGGAAAAAACCTTATTCTGAAAATTTCATGAATTTTGAAAAAATATAATAATTCAAATTCAATAGACTTTTAAATGAAATTTTGGATATTCTAGAATAAAATATATGCATTGATATTTTATGAGATTTTTTTATTCTTTTTTCATTTTACCATAGAATAGTTTGAAAGACAAAGAAGAATCATACTCTTTTATTAATTAACATAATATAAAATTAATCATATTAATTGACACTGCGTGAACTTTATTGTACAATTATCTTGTAAATGTCCTAGATTGATATAGTAACAATATTAGTACATTCTAGTTAAGGAGAATAAAATGAACATTCGCTTCGATTTTAAGAAAGTTCAAATTATTGCGCGCCGTTTAGTTACACTGTTAGCTATTCTCTTTTTGTGTGCTCCGATAAGCCTGTTAAATGCTGATTCTACTACAGAACCTCAGACAACCCTTCATAAAACAATTACTCCGATATCGGGACAGGATGACAAGTATGAGTTGTCATTGGATATCACGTCCAAACTGGGAACAGAAACCCAAACGGATCCCTTGGATGTTGTTTTAGTAGCAGACCTCTCAGGAAGTATGCAGAATCAGGATGTCCAATCTTTTGATGGACGGACGATCAGTCGGATTGACGCATTGAAAAATACTCTAAGAGGAACAAATGGTCGTAAGGGCTTAATTGATACCATTCTATCCAATTCTAATAACCGTTTATCTATGGTAGGATTTGGTGGGAAAATTGACAATAAAAAGAATGATCAGTATTGGGATGGAAATAAATGGAGACTTTTTAGACCATACTGGCCCTATGAACGGATGACAAAATACTATGATGGCGTTTCACCATGGGATGATGCTAACACGATTTTAGGATGGAGTAACAATGCTCGTGCTGCTAAAACAGCGGTATACAACATGAGTATTGCAGGAGGTAATTCCATTGGTACTGAGTCAGGTATTGGTACCGGGACCAATATTGGGGCTGGATTAACCTTGGCCAACCAGTTAATGGGAAGTGCAAGATCTAATGCTAAGAAAGTCGTTATTTTGCTTTCAGATGGCTTTGCGAATATGGTCTACGATGCCAATGGTTACACTATATATAACTACAATAACGAAGATCCTAATATCGAAACAGCTCCCCAGTGGTTTTGGGATAGATTAAACAATAATCTAAATAGTCTATCATATAGCTTGGCTCCAACACTTGATGGTTTCTATTCGATTAAATTTCGTTATTCAAACAATGTCGACAGTATTACCAGTCTGCAATATTATATGAGGCAACATAATGCCTCCATTCCAAATGAAATATTCTCTGCAAATGATGAAGACCAGTTACAAGACAGTTTCAAAGATATCACTGATAAGATTCTGCCACTGGGAATCCACCATGTGACTATCAAAGATGTTCTTTCTAAGTATGTTCAGCTATTACCGAACGGATCGTCAGAGTTTCGTGTAGTGAAAGAAAAGGATGGTAGCAGTGAAACATTAACTGAAAATCAAGTAACTTTTGATACCAAAACAACTTCAGAAGGATTAGTGGAAGTTACAGCTAACTTTTCTCCTAATTATTCCTTAGAAGATGGAGCTAGATATGTCCTCAAATTTACTGTTACATCTAGTCAAGATGCTCTGGATGCCATTGCTGGTGATAAGAAGATAGAGGCTGGTGATGCTGAAGGTTCTGATGTCAATAAACTCTATTCCAATAAAGGTGCCAGTGTCACCTATTCCTATGGAATAGGCACCTCCCAAACCAAGACCAAAGAATACACTGACAACCCAACCTTTAAGCCTTCAGATCCATTAACGGTACCAGTGGAAGTTGAATGGCAAGGTGTGACGGGTGCGAGAACTGTTATTACAGCTGATCAACCGAGTAATGTTGAGCTGAAACTGGTTCAAAAGAACAAGAACGGAGGTTCTGACAATCAAGACTATCGAAAGACCAATGTGACTGTTGAAAAAAATAAATCTAATGAAACGAGGAACTTTGAAAAAGTTGCCAAAGGATATCAATACGATTTAATTGCACCGGACGTCCCAGCCTTTACCAAAGAAATAAAAAATGTTGGTACAGAAACTAAACCATCCTTCAAGGTAATCTATAAACAATTGCCAAGTCTGACGATTAAGAAAGTGTTGGAAGCTGAAAATAACTTGAACAAGGAGTTTAGGATTAAGGTAAAACTAACCTCTCCTGATTCTACTCCATTGAATGGAACTTTCGGAGAGATAACTGTTGTGAATGGTGAAGCGGAGATCCGTGTCGAAAAACGAAAGCGTTGGAAAGGTATTCTAAGCTATCTTCCTCGGGGAACCCATTACAAGGTTGAAGAAGAAGCGGCATCAACGAACGGTTACCACGTTACATATGAGAATCAAGAGGGAGATCTGAATAAAGACGAAACCAGCACTGTTACGAATCACAAGCTTCCAAGTTTATCAGTCACAAAAAAAGTTACAGGCGTATTTGCCAATCTATTAAAATCCTTCAAGATTACCATTAACATCAGGGATGCTCAGAACAGTCCATTGAATGGAACCTATACTGCAACGGTGAATAATAAAAGAACCCCTCTGCAATTTACGAATGGTCGAGCGTCTATTGATCTAAACAAAGATCAAACCATAAAAATTGATGGACTTCCACTCAATAGTCACTACACTATTGAAGAGGAATCAAACTCTTCGCGTGGATATCAGGTATCTTATGAAAATCAAGAAGGCGAGCTAGATAGGGATAAGTCTGCGACAGTCACGAATAATAAGAATAGCGTGCCTGAAACCGGAGTTGACTTCCTCAGCAGTACACTCGTGTTAGGAATAATTCTTCCTCTAGGAGGAATCTTCTTTACACTCCTACTCGGATATCTAGTGGTACATAGGAGAAAATAATGCTACTTAAAAAGAAACATAAGAAAACAGTAACACAAGTCAATCGGGATAAGTCTCCGCCGAGTGTATGGGGAGATATCCTCTACTTAGTCAGTAAGCTTCTGATGGTTGGTTTTGTACTGGCCACCCTTTACTTTTTTGTCTTTGGACTATTGAGATATAATGACGATAGCATGAAGCCAGCCTTAAAAGATGGCGACTTGGTTGTCTACTATAGGTTGGATAAACGTTATTCGATTGGTGATCTGCTCGTCTATAGTTATAAGGGCAAGGAAAGAGTGGCGCGTGTCATAGCGACCGAAGGAAGTACGATCGATATAAACGAAAATGGTCTCATCATCAACGGTTCTCCTCAACAAGAGCAGGATATCTACAAAGAAACGCTGCTCTATAAGGAAGGGGCTACCTTCCCAATGAAAGTCCCAGCAGGACAACTCTTTGTCCTCGGAGACAATCGAACAACGGCTGTAGATAGCCGTGCTTTTGGAACCATTCCTATACAGGATACCCATGGCAAGGTGGTAACAGTCCTAAGGCGACGGGGCTTTTGATGATAATTTATGAAAAAAGAAATTTAAAAATAAAAGGAATAATCATGAAAAAAACATTTTTGAAAAAATTAGTTACTGCAAGTATTGCAGCTGTAACCGCCTTGTCGGTCTTTAGAGGAGTGCCAACATTTGCGGATGATAATGATGTGGCGACTGCCAAAGCAACTGGTGAAACAAGTGCAAAAGTTTCTATTAATAAGGTGTTGAACATTGCGGAAGGAATTACAACACCTGAAGCAACTTTTACATTTACTTTCACCCCTAAAACTGGTACATCATCAAATGGTGCACCCTATGAAACAATTGATTCTTCTAATGGTCAAATTACAGATAAAAATGTATCTTATTCTGGAACAGACGTTTTAGCAACTGGCCAAACTAACATTAAGAAAGATACCGGCGATATTTTTAGAGAAGTGAACTATACACATGCTGGTGAATATGTCTATACTGTTGCTGAAAAACAAAATGTTGGTTGGAAAGTTATTCAAAAAAATGGTTCACCTATTGATTTTATGACATATGATAATCGCAACTATGAAATGCACGTTATTGTTAAGAACAAAACTACAGGAGGAACATATATTTCTTCTGTGTATTTTAAACAAGTATCCCCAAGTGTGAATGGTAAAGTAAAACCATCTGAAAGTGGAACTACTTACAAATATGATCTTTTCACTAACATTTATCGTAAAAATGCTGGTAAAATTACAGATCCAAATGAACCAAACCCTAATAAACCAAATGTTTCAAAAGTTGACCCAAATGCTAAATCTTTAGTAATTAAAAAAGTTGTATCAGGTGCTACTGCAGATAAATCAAAAGATTTCACTTTCAAGCTTACTTTCACAAAAGCATCTACAGAAACTTCACAATCAATCACTGGTAAAATCGGTGAAACCTCAAAAACATTTGTCTATGGTCAAGAAACGACTATAACACTACGTCACGATCAATCTTTGGTGTTTGACACAATTCCTGCTGGTACTCGTTATAAATTGGTTGAAACTGGATCTCAAGGTTACACAGCTTCAGCTGCATATAAGGAGAACGGAGCATCAAAAAATCAAGCTGGTACAGTTTCTACAAATTTCACTCAAGATAGTATCCTTATTGGTGAAAAACCAAACGATAACACTATCACAAATAGCTTACCAGACGTTACCCCTACTGGTCTCTTGATTGACAACCTTCCTTTCATCTTGATGATTGGTCTTGGTTTGGCTGGATTTGTTGTTTTGTCTAAAAAACGCAGACAAGCTTAAGCAAGTGGTTTGACCGATGAAAATCAAGCGTGAGAAACCAAAAAGGAGTTTGTCTAGGCGTCTGGTCCTTGCTGTAGATGCATTGATGAATCATATCCTGCTCCTCTTGGCAGCCTTAGTCTTTCTCTTTGGTTTCTACGCCCTTTGGGATGCCAATCAGGTTTATTCTCAGGCTTCATCAAGTGAGTACGAGGCTTATAGACCTGTTAGTACCAGTGAGAAGGATGAGCTTGCTAGTTTTTCTGGCTTTCACAAGCTACAGCAAGTCAACCCAGAGGTTCTCGGTTGGATCAATGTCTATGGCACCAATATTGACTATCCCTTAGTCCAAGCCAGAGACAATGAAAAATACCTGAACAAGGATTCCAAGGGAGAATTTGCAGCTACAGGAGCTATTTTTCTGGAGGCTCGAAATGAATCCAAGTTCGAAGACTTTAATACCATCATCTACGGACACCATGTAGAAAATGGGGTTATGTTTGGAGATGTAGCAAAGTTTTCTGATAAGGAATTTTTTGACCAGCATCGCTACGGTAGTATTTACTATAATGGCGTTGAAAAAGGTCTTGAGATCTTTGAGATGCTCGAGGTGGACGCCTATGACTTTAACATCTACGATCCAGGTATTAATGGAGATGGTCGGCGCCAAGAATATATCGATCACTTACTCTCGGTTGCCATCCACAAACGAGATATTACACTGGGGCCAAATGACCATATCATTCTTCTCAGTACCTGTTTCCTAGACGTAACAAATGGGAGACATATCGTAGTTGCCAAGATTACGGATACAGTTCCAAAGAACACCTTCCATACGAAAAAATCAAAACCATTCCCTTACAGTGTCTTTGATGATTCGTCGCTCGGACGATTTCTCTCATCGATTCCTTTGTGGATATGGTACATCATCTTGTTTATCTTGCTCTTGCTATTGATCTTCTTGCTCATCATCCTCTACTTGATCTTGCGTCGTAGAAGAGAAGCAAAAGAAGAAGGAGCAGATACCATTACTGACTAAACTTCCAATAAAAGAGAAAGGGACAGCCTCTCTTGCTCTTTTATTTTCAAGGCTAGAAAGGAGAAAGAAGGAAATATGAAAACAAGTACAAGTCGCGAAGCCATAAAGGCCATTCTATCCCTCTTTCTAGCTTTTTTCTGTCTTTTTACAGCTGATAGAGCTCTTGCGAGCGACTACGATCATTATAATCCCATTGAAAAGGATGCCAGCAGTACGGGCTTTGAAACCTTGCAACACCTCAACAAGGATGTTTGTGGTTGGATTAGCCTCGATGGGACCAAGGTAGACTATCCTCTCTTACAGAGTCAGGACAATGTCAAATACCTTGACCGCAATGCCTTTGGCGATTATACTGTGTCAGGTTCTATATTCCTAGACTATCGTTTTAACCCAAATTTTACGGACTTTAACACCATCATTTATGGTCACTCCATGGCTTCTGGTGCTATGTTTGGGGAGATTCAAAAATTTGCGGATCAAGATTTTTTTGAAAAGCATCGTTATGGCTCTATCTATTATAACGGCCGTGAACGAGGGCTTGAGATATTTGGAATTTTAGAAGTAGATGCATATGACACGGAGATTTACCGAACTTTGAGTTCCAACGATGAGGAACACCAGGCCTACTATCAATATTTGCTAAGTAAAGCCAAGTACAAGCGAGATGTTTCCTTGACCTCAACGGACAAGATTGTTTTATTAAGCACCTGTTTCCTTAATATTACCAACGGACGGCATATCCTCTTAGCTAAAATAACGGATGCACCAGTAAAAGCAGCCCAGGATAAAAGTGGGGAAGCAGTAGGGACGCGGTATTTCGATCAAGGCCTACCAACGCATTGGATTTATATCCTTGCCTTTCTTCTCCTGATTATCGTTATTTTACTCCTTGTCGTTATCATCCTAATCATAAGGCGAGATAGAAAGACAAAAGAACAAAAGAAATAGTAGACGTCGGAAGCGTTTACTATTTTTTTCTTTCATGATAGAATAGATAGTGAAAATAATATCATAAGGATGATAACATGAAAAAAGCTATATTAATGATGACCTTTGGATCTCCAGAGGAGATTAGTTTTGAAGGAGTAGCAGAATTTTTTACAAATATTCGTCGTGGTGTTAGACCCCAAGACCACGAGATTCAGACTCTCTATGACAACTATGTCCTTATCGGTGGGACGCCCTTGCAGCGGATTACAAGGGAAGAAGTTGCTTTAGTAAGAGAACGTATAGGGGAGGAGTACGGTATCTACTTTGCCAATAAGTTTTCTCGCCCCTTTATTCCAGACGTGATCAAGCAGATGGAAGCTGATGGTGTTGAAGAATGTATCTGCTTGATTTTGGAACCTCATTATTCCTTTTACTCGGTGATGGGGTATGAAAAGTTTTTGGAAAGTCAGCAGATCCGATTTTTAGTAATTAAGGACTGGTATCAACAACAGCCTTTGCTGGGCTTCTGGACAGATGAGATTGAAAAAATTTTACGAAACCATGTGGGAGAAGAGCCTTTCAAGGTAATCTTTTCAGCTCACAGTGTTCCCATTTTTGCCTTGGACTATGGAGATCCTTATATTGACCAGATTTTTGATAATAGCAAGCTAATCGCTGAACAACTCGGCCTAACAGCCGACCAGTATACTAATACTTGGCAGAGCGAAAGCGATATTGGAATCCCTTGGATCAAGCCAGATGTCTTAGAATATTTACGAGATCAACAGCAACATCCAGATCATTATATTTTTGTCCCGATTAGCTTTATCAGTGAGCACATCGAAGTCTTGTTTGACAACGATGTAGAATGTTATGAGTTGTGTCAAGAATTAGGTGTCACCTACCATCGTCCACCTATGCCCAATACGGATAGCCGTTTAATTGACGCTTTAGTTGCTACTGTACGAGACAGCGAAAACAAGGAATTTAAAGCTTTTCTCCCAGAAGAAGAAACCTTCGATGAGTTAGCGCCTTCGGCAACTACCAAGGACATCATGGAGGAGACAGACGACCTTCAGATGCCAGAATTTGTCAAAAAGCTCATTGAGAAAAAAGGCCGTGAAAATGTCAAGATGCCTTACTTAATTAAGAAAATGCTCGAAAAAGCTGGGAAGTTACCAAAAGAGTAAAGAAAAAAGGATTTAGCTTTAAGCTAAATCCTTTATCTGTTTTATTTTTTCTCAAGAAGAGCTTTGATTTCTTGAAGAACTTCAAGTTCAGTTGGAGCAGCAGGTGCTTCCTCAACCACTTCCTCTTTCTTACGAAGGTTTTGAGCTTTTTCAATACCTTTGATAACGAAGAAGAGAACTGTACCCACAACAAGGAAGTTGATAACAGCGCTCAAGAAGCTACCATAACCAACACCATTCCATGAAAGTTCAGTGATACGCTCAACGTTCGCAGCTTTCAAAGCTGGGTTCAAGATAAGTGGAGTGATGATATCGTTAACGAGTGAAGTTACGATAGCACCAAATGCAGAGGCAATGATCACACCGACAGCGAGGTCAACGACATTACCACGAAGCAAGAATTCTTTAAGATCCTTTAACATTTTCATAAATTCCTTTCCTATTTTTCTAATTTATTATATCCTAAATTGTGACAAAAAGCAACTTGAACGCTCAAAGTGGTCAGTTGTTCCCTTTAAAAATATAGATTTTACTGAAAATATAGTTTAAAATGATGATCAAAACTTGCGCTAAGATAGTTTCAATCGTATTAACCCTATCTATATTAAATTCAACAAACTGGCCAATAATATCAGGAAAAGTTGTAACAAAGATATAAGTTAAAAGAACGTCAAGACCAAGAGTAGAGAGACGAGCTAAGAAAAATTTAGCCAAGCGAGTCGGCCAATTCCTTCTCTCTTGTTTAAAGACGATTGTATCATTTGTGAGAAAGGCAAAGAGAATCCCGATAATATTAGCGAGGGCGGTTGCGAGGATTTCCTGGTGGCTGATATGGTAAATAACCAAACGTGATACAATAGAAACCAGAGTCGTAGCACCACCAAAAAATAGGTAGGAGAGAATCTCGTTATCAAAGAAAGCTTTTATTAGTTTTTTCATGATTTTAGTATAGCATAAAGCTGGCTAATGTGCTATACTAGAAAGGTTGATAATCTCAACCCTTGGTGCTTAGCTTCTTTCACCAAGCATATTTTACGCGGGAAATCGCTAAAGGAGAAAACATGAAAAAATTAACTGTTCGTGACATGGCAGACATCGCTATCGTTGCTGCTATTTATGTGGTTTTGACTATTACGCCACCAATCAATGTTCTTAGTTTTGGGGCGTATCAGTTCCGTATTTCAGAAATGTTGAATTTCTTGGCATTTTACAACCCCAAATACATCATCGGTGTGACAATTGGATGTATGATTGCTAATTTATTTAGTAGTTTTGGACTAATAGATGTCTTTGTTGGTGGAGGTTCTACCTTAGTTTTCCTTAGTCTAGGTGTATGGCTTTTTAGCAAATATAAAAAAGACTATCTGTTCAATGGTTTGATTCGAAAAGATCATTTCTTCTTTTCAATCCTCTTCTCCATTTCAATGATTACCATTGCAGCTGAACTCCATATCTTGACAGAAGCTCCCTTCTTCTTCACATGGTTCTCTACTGGAATTGGTGAGTTTGCATCACTTATCGTAGGTGCGATTTTGATTGGTAAACTGGGACAGCGAATCGATCTAACAAAATAAGAAGTTTATAAGCTAGATTCTTGCTAAATCTAGCTTTTTTCATTCTAGAAAATTAAAAGAGAGCGCTTGACAAGAACATAGAACTATAGTATACTTTTTAGGTAAGCTGATTTAGCTCAGTTGGCAGAGCGCATCCATGGTAAGGATGAGGTCGCCGGTTCAATCCCGGCAATTAGCATGATAGAGACAGGAAAGCCCTTGATTTACAAGGGTTTTTATTATGTCTGCCCCAAATTTTTTAAAGATATTTCTTATGCACCTGAGTAAATGAAGTGAAAGAGTTTCGACTGTTGACAAAAGTGACTCTATCTAGTAGAATAGTAGATGCGATGAGTCGATAGGTAGTCTTCGGACTGCTATTGAGCATAAGGAGGTCATAACGCAGGAGCGGACCTTGATGAGTTGTGTGAACCTGCTCATCACATGAAGATGCCTCTTAGTCCCTGGTCAATGACTAGGGATTTTTAGTTTTCAGAAAATATAACCCAAAAATGCTTTTCAATTTCTGGAAAAAGTAGTATAATACATCTATTATAGAAATTTTTAGAAAATTCCGAAAGAGGTTATTTATGGGATATACAGTTGCTGTAGTCGGCGCGACAGGTGCTGTCGGAGCTCAGATGATAAAAATGTTGGAAGAATCAACACTTCCAATCGATAAAATTCGTTACCTTGCTTCTGCTCGTTCAGCAGGCAAGACTTTGAAATTTAAAGACCAAGATATTACGATTGAAGAAACAACTGAGACAGCCTTTGAGGGTGTTGATATTGCACTCTTTTCAGCAGGTGGTTCGACATCAGCTAAGTATGCACCATACGCAGTTCAAGCTGGAGCGGTAGTAGTGGATAACACATCTTATTTCCGTCAAAATCCAGATGTACCATTGGTTGTCCCAGAGGTCAATGCTCACGCACTTGATGCCCACAATGGGATCATCGCCTGCCCTAACTGTTCAACAATCCAAATGATGGTGGCTCTTGAGCCTGTTCGTCAAAAATGGGGCTTGGACCGTATCATCGTTTCAACTTATCAAGCAGTTTCAGGTGCTGGTATGGGAGCGATTCTTGAAACACAACGTGAACTTCGTGAAGTCTTGAATGACGGTGTGAACCCACGTGACTTGCATGCAGAAATCTTACCTTCAGGTGGTGATAAGAAACGCTATCCTATCGCCTTTAACGCTCTTCCGCAAATCGATGTCTTTACTGACAATGATTACACTTACGAAGAGATGAAGATGACCAAGGAAACGAAGAAGATCATGGAAGATGACAGCATCGCAGTATCTGCAACCTGTGTTCGTATTCCAGTCTTGTCAGCTCATTCTGAGTCAGTTTATATCGAAACAAAAGAAGTTGCTCCAATCGAAGAAGTGAAAGCAGCTATCGCAGCCTTCCCAGGTGCTGTTCTTGAGGATGACGTAGCGCATCAAATCTATCCGCAAGCCATCAACGCTGTAGGCTCACGTGATACCTTTGTTGGTCGTATCCGTAAAGACTTGGATGCAGAAAAAGGAATCCACATGTGGGTTGTTTCAGATAACCTTCTCAAAGGTGCTGCTTGGAACTCGGTTCAGATTGCAGAAACGCTTCACGAACGTGGATTAGTTCGTCCAACAGCTGAGTTGAAATTTGAATTAAAATAGTCATATCGTTTAGGAGTTCAGATGAACTCCTTCTTTGAAATAGAGAGGTGTTTCTCATGTCTTATCAAGATTTAAAAGAGTGTAAAATCATAACAGCCTTTATTACCCCTTTCCATGAGGATGGTTCCATCAACTTTGATGCCATTCCAGCCTTGATTGAGCATTTATTAGCCCATCACACAGACGGCATTCTTCTGGCTGGAACGACTGCTGAGAGTCCGACTCTGACCCACGATGAAGAATTGGAACTCTTTGCGGCTGTACAAAAGATTGTCAATGGACGCGTTCCTTTGATTGCGGGGGTAGGTACCAATGATACGCGTGACTCGATCGAGTTTGTCAAAGAAGTAGCAGAATTTGGTGGTTTTGCTGCTGGTCTTGCTATCGTGCCATACTACAATAAACCTTCTCAAGAAGGCATGTATCAGCACTTTAAGGCAATTGCAGATGCTTCTGACCTACCGATTATCATCTATAACATTCCAGGGCGTGTGGTTGTCGAATTGACTCCAGAAACCATGCTTCGTTTGGCTGACCATCCAAATATCATCGGTGTTAAAGAATGTACTAGCTTGGCCAATATGGCTTACTTGATTGAGCACAAGCCAGAAGAATTTTTGATTTATACAGGTGAGGACGGAGACGCTTTCCATGCCATGAATCTTGGTGCAGATGGGGTTATCTCTGTTGCCTCTCATACAAATGGAGATGAAATGCATGCGATGTTCACTGCCATTGCAGAAAGCGATATGAAAAAAGCGGCAGCTATTCAGCGTAAATTCATTCCTAAGGTTAACGCCCTCTTCTCTTATCCAAGTCCTGCTCCGGTTAAGGCTGTTTTGAACTATATGGGATTTGAAGCTGGACCAACTCGATTACCTCTAGTTCCAGCACCAGAAGAAGATGCTAAACGCATCATCAAGGTTGTCGTAGATGGTGACTACGAAGCAACTAAGGCAACTGTAACAGGTGTCCTTAGACCAGATTACTAATAAAGACAATAAAAACCATGACCGAATGAACGATCATGGTTTTTTCTTATTTTCCTAAACAGAATTGGCTAAAGAGTTGGGTGATGAGTTCATCAGGTGCGGCATCTCCAGTGATTTCACCGAGAATTTCCCAAGTACGGGTCAAGTCAACTTGAAGCAAATCAACTGGCATCCCCAGTTCCAGACCGTCGTTAACAGCTTGTAGGCTTTCGACAGCCTTTTCAATCAAGGAAATATGACGGGCATTTGACAAGTAAGTAGCATCTTGCTCAACTAAACCAGCATTTTCAAAGAAGAGGTCGTTAATACGCTCTTCGATTTTATCAATGTTTTGGTTTTTAAGGACTGAAATGCGAATGACATCTTCTGGTAGTTCTGAAGTTTCAATTGCTTCAGGAAGATCAGTTTTATTAAGTAGAATAATGCGGTTGGTATCTTGACTGATTTCTAAGAGTTGGCGATCTTGGGCGGTCAGTGGTTCACTGGCATTTAATACTAGTAGTACCAAGTCGGCTTCTTTAAGGGCTTTTTTCGAACGCTCAACACCAATCTGCTCCACGATATCATCTGTTTCCCGAATACCAGCTGTATCAATCAATTTGAGAGGAACCCCGTTAATGTTGACGTATTCTTCGATGACATCACGGGTGGTACCAGCGATGTCAGTTACGATGGCCTTGTCTTCACGAAGGAGGTTGTTGAGGAGGCTGGATTTTCCAACGTTGGGGCGTCCGATGATGGCAGTTGAAATTCCCTCACGAAGGATCTTACCGCGACGAGCTGTTCTAAGGAGATTGGTTAACAATTGCTCAAACTCCATAGTCTTCTCACGGACAACAGCGGTAGTAGCTTCCTCAACATCGTCATACTCAGGATAGTCGATATTGACCTCTACTTGGGCAAGCGTATTGAGGATTTCTTGGCGAGTATTATTGATAAGATCAGAAAGAGAACCGTCCAATTGTTTGACTGCAATATTCATGGCCTTATCTGTCTTAGCACGGATGATGTCCATCACTGCCTCAGCCTGTGTCAAGTCTACGCGACCGTTTAGAAAGGCGCGTTTGGTAAATTCACCAGGTTCTGCCAACCGAGCTCCTTCACGGATAGCTAGTTGGAGAATCTCATTGGTCACCGCAATTCCACCGTGAGTGTTAATCTCGATAATATCCTCACGAGTGAAGGTCTTTGGAGACTTCATAGCTCCAACCATAACTTCGTCCATGACCTTCCCTGTCTGCGGGTCAATAATGTGACCGTAGTTGAGAGTATGGCTTGCAACCTTGCTCAAGTCTTTTCCTTTAAAAATCTTTTGCGCAATGGCAAAACTGTCAGTTCCGCTCAAACGGACAATACCAATGGCTCCTTCACCTAGTGGAGTAGAGATAGCAGCGATGGTATCAAATTCACGTGTAATCATACTAATTCCTTTTGTATTTCTTTTCTTAGGATAGGTATCCAAGCATCTCTTCAAATTGTAACAAAATTAGACTATTTCTTCAATGGATGCTACTTTGAGATTGAAAAAGCCTAAGCAATTCTGCTTAAGCTGGTTTATTTGGTGCGCATTTCACCTTGAGGGAAGTAGGTTCCTTCTGGCATGTCGTTGATGATGACATGAACGGCTGATTGAGGTGCTCCAGTGTTACGGACAACAGCTTCCGTTACTTCCTTAGCAAGAGCTTTCTTTTGCTCGAGCGTGCGACCTTCAAATAAATCGATGCGTACAAATGGCATAATAGCTTCCTCCACTAGTTTTTGATTTCTTCTATTTTACCACATTTTGCCGTTTAAAGCTTCAGAAAATTATGATATACTAGAATGTAGCAAAAATTTAGAAATGGACGTGAAATAGAAGCATGGCACAGTTGTATTATCGTTATGGGACCATGAACTCTGGTAAGACGATTGAGATTCTCAAGGTGGCCTATAACTATGAGGAGCAAGGAAAGGGAGTTGTGATTATGACCTCTGCTCTGGATACGCGTGACGGTGTTGGCTATGTGTCGAGTCGAATCGGTATGAAACGCCCAGCCATTGCCATTGAGGAAACGACGGATATCTTTGGTTATATCCGAGACTTACCTGAGAAACCATACTGTGTGTTGGTCGATGAAGCCCAGTTTCTCAAGCGCCACCATGTTTACGACCTAGCTCGTGTTGTGGATGAGTTAGACATACCCGTCATGGCTTTTGGTTTGAAAAATGATTTTCGAAATGAGTTGTTCGAAGGTTCAAAATACCTCTTGCTCTTAGCAGACAAGATTGAAGAAATCAAGACTATCTGTCAGTACTGTAAGAAAAAGGCTACTATGGTGTTGCGAACTCAAGATGGTGTGCCAGTCTATGATGGCGAACAAATTCAGATCGGTGGAAATGAAACCTATATCTCAGTCTGCCGTAAACATTATTTTGCACCAATGATAGCATCTAATAAGGAGCAAAACTATGACAATTGAACTAAGAGATGTTACAATGGAAAATTATTTTGATGTTCTGAATCTGAATGTTAAGGAACATCAAAAGCAATTTATTGCTACCAATGCAATTAGTTTAGCTGAAGCATATGTCTACACTAAAAATGGAGATTTTGTAGCTCCATTGGCAGTTTACGATAATAATGCAATTATTGGTTTTGTGATGTTAGCTTATGACAAAAAAATCGGAATTAGTAGTGGAAATTATTTACTATTTCGTTTTATGATTGATAAGAATTTTCAAAATCAAGGATATTTTAAACCAATTATGGATAAAGTATTAGACTATGTTCGGACAGCGCCAGCAGGTTTAAGCAATAAACTTTGGTTGTCTTATGAACCAGAAAATGAACATGCAAGATCTTGTTATCTCAGTTATGGATTTAAAGAAACTGGGGAAATATCCGAGAACGAAGTAGTAGCAATCTATGATTTAACAATTGAGAAATAAGGAGAAAAAATGAACATCTATGATCAACTACAAGCTGTAGAAGACCGTTATGAAGAGTTAGGAGAATTGCTTAGTGACCCTGATGTAGTCTCTGACACCAAGCGTTTCATGGAGCTTTCAAAAGAAGAAGCTTCAACTCGTGATACCGTAACGGCCTATCGTGAGTACAAACAAGTCCTTCAAAACATCGTTGACGCCGAAGAGATGATTAAGGAATCAGGCGGAGATGCGGACTTGGAAGAAATGGCTAAGCAAGAACTCAAAGATGCCAAGGTTGAAAAAGAAGAGTATGAAGAAAAACTAAAAATCTTGCTCCTTCCAAAGGATCCAAACGATGACAAGAACATCATCCTTGAAATCCGTGGAGCTGCAGGTGGAGATGAGGCGGCACTTTTCGCTGGAGACCTTCTAACCATGTACCAAAAGTATGCGGAAGCCCAAGGTTGGCGCTTTGAAGTCATGGAAGCCTCTATCAATGGTGTCGGTGGATTCAAAGAAGTGGTTGCTATGGTTTCAGGTCAGTCTGTTTACTCTAAGCTTAAGTATGAGTCTGGTGCCCATCGTGTACAACGTGTCCCAGTGACAGAAAGTCAAGGTCGTGTTCATACTTCAACAGCGACAGTTCTTGTCATGCCGGAAGTGGAAGAAGTTGAATACGATATTGATCCAAAAGACCTTCGTGTTGACATTTACCACGCATCCGGTGCTGGTGGACAGAACGTCAACAAGGTTGCGACTGCCGTTCGTATTGTTCACTTGCCAACCAATATTAAGGTTGAAATGCAGGAAGAACGTACCCAGCAGAAAAACCGTGAGAAAGCTATGAAGATTATCCGTGCGCGTGTTGCTGACCACTTTGCACAGATTGCACAAGACGAACAAGACGCTGAGCGTAAGTCGACAATTGGTACTGGTGACCGTTCAGAACGGATTCGTACTTATAACTTCCCACAAAACCGTGTCACAGACCACCGTATTGGCTTGACCCTCCAAAAACTAGATACTATCTTGTCTGGTAAATTGGATGAAGTTGTGGATGCCTTGGTGCTCTATGACCAAACGCAAAAATTAGAAGAATTAAACAAATAATGAAATTAGCTCAATTATTTTCAGATTTTGAGGAAGAGTTGATAAGACAAGGAGAGGAAGCAGAAAGCCTCTCTTTTGTCTACCGTAGCCTAAAAAATCTCTCTTTTACGGACTTTGTCTTTGCTCTTCAGCAGGAAGTGGCAAAAGAGGAAGAAAATTTTGTAGAAGAAATTTACCAGCAGTTAGTGGCTCACAAACCGGCGCAGTACATCATTGGTCACGCAGATTTTTTTGGAATGCAGTTAAAAGTAGATGAGCGGGTTTTGATTCCTCGTCCAGAGACAGAAGAGTTGGTGGAACTCATCCTCACAGAAAATCCTGAGGAAAGTCTTGAGGTTCTAGATATCGGGACTGGAAGTGGTGCCATAGCTCTTGGATTAGCTAAAAACAGACCAGATTGGTCAGTGACAGCAGCAGATATTTCACAAGATGCCTTAGAGCTCGCATCAGAGAATGCTAAAAATCAAAATATTAATATATTTTTTAAAAAATCTGATTGTTTTGCAGAAATTTCTGAAAAATATGATATAATTGTATCCAATCCACCCTATATCTCTCGTGAAGATGAGTCAGAGGTCGGTTTGAATGTTTTGCATTCGGAGCCTCATCTAGCTCTCTTTGCAGATGAGGATGGCCTAGCTATTTACCGCAGAATTGCGGAAGATGCAAAAGACTATCTCACAGATGGTGGTAAGATTTACCTTGAAATTGGATACAAGCAAGGTCAAAGTGTTCCTGCGCTTTTTAGGAAACATCTTCCTGAAAAACGGGTACGAATACTCAGGGACCAATTTGGTCAAGATAGGATGGTTGTAGTTGATGATGGACAGGATTAGACAAGAGTTGAAAAAGGGTGGGGCAGTTGTCTTACCTACCGAGACGGTTTATGGTCTCTTTGCTAAAGCTCTAGACGAAAAAGCAGTGGATTCTGTTTACCAACTCAAACGTCGTCCCAGAGACAAGGCTCTTAACCTCAATGTTGCCTCTCTGGAAGATATCTTGCACTTTTCTAAGAATCAGCCAACCTATCTTCAAAAACTTGTAGAGACTTTTTTACCAGGTCCCTTGACCATCATTCTCGAAGCCAATGACAGAGTTCCCTATTGGGTAAATTCTGGTCTTGCAACTGTTGGATTTCGGATGCCGAGTCACCCCATTACGCTGGATTTGATTCGAGAGACAGGTCCTTTGATTGGGCCGTCTGCCAATATCTCAGGTCAGGCAAGTGGAGTAACCTTTCAAGAAATTCTGAAAGATTTTGACCAAGAGGTTTTGGGTCTGGAAGACGATGCTTTTCTAACAGGACAGGATTCAACTATTTTGGATTTGTCTGGAGAAAAGGTGAAAATCTTACGCCAAGGAGCCATTAAGCAAGAGGATATTCTTGCACAGTTACCAGAGATTTCTTTTGAGGAGGAGGAGTGAGATGCTAAGAGATTTGCAAGAAACAGATGTGAAAGCGATATGCGACATTAACCAAGAGGCTTTGGGCTATGCTTTTAGTCCAGAAAACACGGCTAGTCAATTAGCTAGACTATCTCAAGATTCCCATCATTTCCTACTTGGTTATGAGAATGCAGCCAGCCATGTCTTGCTGGGCTATGTTCACGCTGAGGTTTATGAATCCCTTTATTCTAAAGCAGGATTTAATATCTTAGCCTTAGCAGTATCACCTCAAGCTCAAGGGCAAGGTATCGGTAAAAGCTTACTGCAAGGGTTGGAAGACGAAGCAAAAAGACGTTGTTATGAGTTTATCCGCTTAAACTCTGCCGATCATCGTCTGGGTGCTCATGCATTTTATGAAAAAGTTGGTTATACTTGTGATAAAATGCAGAAACGGTTTATTCGCATCTTTTAGTTTATTTTCTTATTGTAAAACAAACTAAAGGACCAGTCACACTATAAAGGAGAAGACCTATGATTTTTGACAAAGATGATTTTAAAGCCTACGATGCTGATCTATGGAATGCTATTGCCAAAGAAGAAGAACGCCAACAAAACAATATTGAGTTGATTGCTTCCGAAAACGTGGTTTCTAAGGCCGTTATGGCAGCTCAAGGGTCTATCTTGACGAATAAATACGCTGAAGGTTACCCAGGACGCCGTTATTATGGTGGAACTGATGTGGTAGACGTGGTAGAGACTCTTGCTATTGAACGTGCAAAAGAAATTTTCGGTGCTAAGTTCGCCAATGTTCAACCTCACTCAGGAAGCCAAGCCAACTGTGCGGCTTACATGGCCTTGATTGAGCCAGGTGATACCGTTATGGGGATGGATTTGGCTGCAGGTGGACACTTGACCCACGGAGCTCCAGTTAGCTTCTCTGGTCAAACCTACAACTTTGTTTCTTATAGTGTGGATCCTGAAACAGAACTCTTGGACTTTGATGCTATCTTGAAACAAGCCCAAGAAGTAAAACCAAAACTAATCGTAGCTGGTGCATCAGCTTATTCTCAAATTATTGACTTCTCAAAATTCCGTGAAATCGCAGATGCAGTTGGCGCTAAGCTCATGGTCGATATGGCCCATATCGCTGGTTTGGTTGCAGCTGGTCTTCACCCTAGCCCAGTGCCATACGCTCATATCACTACAACAACGACCCACAAAACCCTTCGTGGACCTCGTGGTGGCTTGATTTTGACTAATGACGAAGAACTTGCTAAGAAAATCAACTCAGCTATTTTCCCTGGTATTCAAGGTGGTCCTTTGGAGCATGTTGTCGCTGCTAAGGCGGTTTCATTCAAAGAAGTTTTGGATCCAGCCTTCAAGGAATATGCTGCCAATGTCATCAAAAACAGCAAGGCTATGGTTGAAGTCTTCTTGCAAGACCCTGATTTCCGTATCATTTCTGGCGGTACTGAAAACCACCTCTTCCTAGTGGATGTAACTAAGGTTGTAGAGAACGGAAAAGTTGCTCAAAACTTGCTGGATGAGGCTAATATTACCCTAAATAAAAACTCAATCCCTTACGAAACCTTGTCACCATTCAAGACAAGTGGTATTCGTATTGGATCTGCAGCCATCACTGCACGCGGATTTGGTGAAGAAGAAAGCCGTAAAGTGGCTGAACTCATCATTAAAACCCTTAAAAATGCAGAAAATGAAGCTGTCTTAGAAGAAGTGAGAAGTGAAGTCAAAGCGTTGACAGATGCCTTCCCACTATACGAGGACTAATACTTTTATGGACATTTATATTAAGAAAGCTATTATCCATCAGTTCAGCCCAGACGATACCGAGCTGTTTCTAGCGGATAAGTTTCTCAATATCACTCCAAAAATCGAAGAATACCTGCGCAAAAAAATTGAACGTGTGTATTCAGATGAAGCTAAGACTGGGATTTTCGAAGTAGAAAATCCCTTCTTCAATCACATCACAGATGATTTGTTGGAGACATCAGTAACACTGGCTAATCTCTGGAAAGAGGAGTTTAGCATTTCTGAAAATCTCAAGACCAATGACTTGGTTTTTGTTCAGTTTTCTAAAGAAGGCGTTGAACATTTTGCTTTCTTGCGAATCGCCCTGCGTGAGACCTTGACCCACCTTGGTGGAGAAGTTGATAACCCAATCAAGCTGACTCAGAATAACCTGCCTGGATTTGGAACGGGAGCTGATGAGGCCTTGGTGGTCAATCTTCAAAGTCGCAAGTACCATCTCATCGAAAAACGTATCAAGTACAATGGGACTTTCTTGAATTATTTTTCAGATAATCTTCTTGCTGTAGCCCCTAAGATTTCACCAAAGAAGTCCATCAAGGAACTGGAAAAAACGGCTCAGAGAATTGCAGAGTCCTTTAATACAGATGATTTTCAATTTCAATCCAAGGTCAAATCAGCGATTTTCAACAATCTTGAAGAAAGCAATGAACTGTCACCTGAAAAATTGGCTAACGACCTTTTTGACAACAATCTGACAGCTCGTTTGAGCTTTATTGATCAAGTCAAGGAAGCTGTACCAGAACCAGTTCAGTTTGATGAAATTGATGCCAGTCGTCAGCTCAAGAAATTTGAAAATCAAAAACTTTCCTTGTCAAACGGAATCGAACTCATCGTTCCCAATAACGTCTATCAAGACGCAGAATCGGTCGAATTTATCCAAAATGACAATGGAACCTATTCTATCTTAATCAAAAATATCGAGGATATTCAAAGTAAATAATGTTTAAATTTATAAGAAGAGTGCTTGTGATAGCAGTCTTCCTTTTCGCAGGATACAAAGCTTATCATATCCATCAGGATGTTAAACAAGTCATGACCTACCAACCCATGGTGCGAGAAATCTTGAGTGAAAGAGATACTCCAGCCAATGAAGAGTTGGTGCTCGCCATGATTTATACGGAAACGAAGGGAAAAGAGCGGGATGTCATGCAGTCTAGTGAGTCTGCTAGTGGCGCTACCAATACCATCAAAGACGATGCCTCTAGTATTCGACAAGGAATTCAAACTCTAACAGATAACCTTTATCTTGCACAAAACAAAGGAGTAGATGTCTGGACCGCCGTTCAAGCCTATAATTTTGGACCTGCCTATATCGACTTTATCGCTCAGAATGGTAAGGAAAATACACTAGCATTAGCCAAGCGTTATTCCCGAGAAACGGTCGCTCCTATCCTTGGAAATACCACTGGGAAGACCTACACCTACATCAACCCAATTTCTATCTTTCACGGAGCCGAACTCTATGAAAATGGTGGAAATTATTACTACTCGAGACAAGTTCGCTTTAATCTCTATATCATGAAATTCTTTAATTTCTTCTAAGCATCTGGTTTTACCAGGTGTTTTTTCACTATAAGCTTTCTTTAAGATTGTTTTATTAACCTAGAAAGGTAAAGGAGGGAATATCCCATGAGAAAGAAATTCTTTCTAACAAGCGCTGCAGTATTGTGGGCCGCAACAGTTATGACAAGCGTCCACGCAGCAACCGATGTTCAAAAAGTAATCGATGAAACCTATGTACAACCTGAATATGTTCTAGGTTCTTCTCTATCTGAAGACCAGAAAAACCAAACTCTTAGCAAACTTGGCTATGATGCATCAAAAGACACCAAAGATATCAAAACCATGACACCTGATATCTATTCGAAAATTATGAATGTGGCTAATGATGCTAGTCTACAGCTCTATTCATCAGCTAAGATTCAAAAACTAGGTGACAAGTCACCTCTAGAGGTCAAGATTGAAACGCCTGAAAATATCACCAAGGTAACGCAGGATATGTATCGTAATGCAGCAGTGACCCTGGGAGTTGAGCATGCCAAAATCACAGTTGCAGCTCCTATACCAGTTACAGGTGAGAGCGCCCTAGCTGGGATTTACTACTCGTTAGAGGCCAATGGTGCTAAAGTACCGCAAGCCAATAAAGACCTAGCCCAAGAAGAACTAAAAGCCTTGTCCGATATCAATGCTGAAAACAAGGACAAGTCAGGTTATGATGCTAATAAACTCAATGTCGCTTTGGCAGATATCAAGGCAGGAATCGCAAAAGCAAAAGAAGCCAAAGGCAATCTGACAGAAGAAGATGTCCGCAAAATCGTTGAAGACACCTTAAAAAACTACAAACTCGATCAGGTTATAACAGGAAACCAGGTCAATATCATCATCAATTTTGCGCTCAACCTCTCAAAGAGTGACATTTTGAACAATGCTGATTTCACCAAAACCCTAAATGATCTCAAACAAAGCATCGTTTCCCAAGCTGGAGATAGTTTTAAAAATATCAATCTCAATTTTGATGCCAATAAAGCGCTAGAAGAGGGTGGCAACTTCTTTAGCTCTCTTTGGCAAGCCATTGTCAACTTCTTCAAGAGTTTTGGTGCTTAGGTCATTTCATGATATAATAGATGGTAACAGAAATGTTGCCGTCTTTTTTTAGACCGATAGAAAGTGAAGAATATGTTAAAGAAAAATGATATTGTAGAAGTTGAAATTGTTGATTTGACCCATGAAGGGGCAGGAGTTGCCAAGGTTGATGGCTTGGTCTTTTTTGTAGAGAATGCTCTTCCGACTGAGAAAATTCTTATGCGAGTCCTTAAAGTCACTAAAAAGATTGGCTTTGGGAAGGTTGAAGAATACCTTGTTCAATCACCTCATCGTAACCAAGATTTAGATTTGGCTTATCTACGTTCAGGAATTGCTGATTTGGGGCATCTTGCCTACCCAGAGCAGCTCAAGTTTAAAACCAAGCAAGTCAAAGACAGTCTCTACAAGATTGCTGGCATTAGAGATGTAGAGGTCGCTGAAATGCTGGGTATGGAAAATCCAGTCAAGTATCGAAATAAGGCGCAAGTGCCTGTTCGTCGAGTGAATGGTGTCTTGGAAACTGGCTTTTTCCGTAAGAATTCGCATGATCTCATGCCTCTAGAAGATTTCTTTATCCAAGATCCAGTGATCGACCAGGTTGTAGTAGCCCTACGTGACTTACTCCGTCGTTATGATTTGAAACCTTATGATGAACAGGAACAGTCTGGCTTGATTCGCAATCTCGTTGTGCGTCGTGGGCACTATTCAGGACAAATCATGGTTATCTTAGTGACTACACGTCCTAAAATTTTCCGAGTGGAGCAATTGATTGAACAAATCATCAAGCAGTTCCCAGAGATTGTGTCTGTCATGCAAAATATCAACGACCAAAATACCAATGCGATTTTCGGTAAGGACTGGCGGACACTTTATGGTCAGGACTACATTACCGACCAGATGTTGGGAAATGATTTCCAAATCTCTGGACCAGCCTTTTATCAGGTCAATACTGAAATGGCAGAGAAACTCTACCAGACAGCCATTGATTTTGCAGAATTAAAAGGAGATGATGTGGTGATTGATGCTTACTCAGGAATTGGAACGATTGGATTGTCTGTTGCGAAACATGTAAAGGAAGTCTACGGTGTTGAAGTGATTCCAGAAGCAGTAGAGAATAGCAAAAAGAATGCCCGACTAAACAATATCTCAAACGCCCACTATGTATGTGATACAGCTGAAAATGCAATGAGGAGCTGGCTAAAGGAAGGTATTCAACCCACTGTAATCTTGGTTGATCCTCCACGCAAGGGCTTGACCGAAAGCTTTATCAAAGCAAGCGCCCAAACAGGAGCAGACCGCATTGCCTATATCTCCTGCAATGTCGCAACTATGGCGCGTGATATCAAGCTCTACCAAGAATTGGGTTATGAACTGCAGAAAGTACAGCCGGTGGATCTATTTCCTCAAACGCACCATATCGAGGTTGTAGGACTGCTGGAGAGAAAGGGATAAAGCCCACCGTTTCAGGGTTTACAAAAGACTTGATATTCGGTTTTTTTGAATTTTTGAGTGAAGTATAAATCTAACAGTCTAAAGTGATGTAGTAGGATTGGTAGTGGTAAAGTATGAAATTTATTCCCACATACGCAGAGGGGGTGCAAAATGTTCCAGCAGGTAGGGTGTCTGTGGGAATTGTTTTGCACCCCCTTTTTTTGATATCACCAAGATGGTCGATGGAAGTAGGAGTTCAGTAATTGATACAATAGTTTACAATGAAATGCTTTATAACCTAGTATTTCTATATTGAAAGATGTGACATGCTTGATTGCATACATCAAATAGTGGGAAGTATTCAATCGATTTATAAAGTTGAATCAAAATTCTAAAAAACACTTGCAATCTGACGAGTTTGTGATACAATATTGACTATAAGGTTATCAGGAAGATGACCAAGTCAAAAAAGGAGAATAATGATATGCCAGCAATTTCGTTGACCCCAGAACAGTTAAAGTCTGAAGCACAAACTTATACCAATGCTTCTGAACAATTGAAAGATGCCATTAACAAAGTTTCAGGCGCAAATGGTCGTCTTCAAGGACAATGGCAGGGTGCGGCTTTCCAATCTTACTTGGAACAATTCCAACAATTATCAGTAAGCGTAACTCAAATGGAACAACTTCTTGAAAGTATCCATGCACAATTGAATCAATACGCAGATACTGTTGCTGATCGTGACCGTCAGGATGCAACTTCATTTGGTTTGAATTAATCATCGGTGAACGGTGCTTCGAAAGGGGCGTCGTTTTTTGCTAGTTATAAGTGGAAAAGGGAATAATGAATAGTCCTCATAAAGAAAAACGATACTTAAAAATTTTAACTGCAGTAGCATTCGTATCCCTGTTATCAGGTTCTCTTGTTTATTTTGCATTAAAGGATCAGAGCCTTCACTATTCAAGTGAGATCAAGCAAACTGCTAAGGTTCAATATGCGCTTGTGAATGAAGATAAAGGTGCAAGGTTTGAAAATACTGATTATAATTTAGGCTCGGATTTTGTCACTTTAATTAATCAGGATACAGAGAATAACTGGGAGACAACTAATCGTAGCGTGGCTGAAGCAGGATTGAAGTCTGGTCAGTTTGATGCAGTTATTACTCTTCCGTCAGACTTTTCTGAGAAATTGTTGAGCTTAGAGAGTGTTTCTCCAGAAAAAGCCACTGTTTCTTACCAGATTCGCGAAGGGCAAAACGAACAAGCTAATCAGGCTGTCCACAGTCAAGTTAATACAGTCTTACAAGGATTTAATCAACGGGTGGTTCGGATGTATTTTTCGAGCATCATTCGGAATCTTTCAGATGCACAGACGAATGTGAATCAGATGGCAACTACAGAGTTGTCTCAAAATACGTTCATCATTTCAAATATTCAAGCTCCATTTTCGACCCTACCAGATTCATTTAGAAGTACTCAATCCATTGCAAATAGTCTGAAGACAGATAATGAACTCTTTAAGACCCAACAAGAAGCTTTTGTTAAATCAGTCGCAAGCAGCATGGAAGCGAACAACAACTCTTTAGATGTTTCTGGGAAAGCCCTTGAGTCTACAACAAACTCTGTGAATGAGTTTTCAAAAGAAGCTAATACTCGTCTTGAAAAGTCAACCGACCAATATAAGGAGCAATCTGAAAAAGATAAGACTACCTTGGAAAAACAATGGACAGATGATCAGAAACATTATTTTGACTTGTATAATGCCCTTTACACTGTCGGGAATGCTAAATTAAAAGAATTGCAGTCTTCCGATACGGCAACCGGTTCCTTTATGGTAGATTTCAAGGCTAAGGCGGGGGAGTATAAAACTGCACAAAGTAAGGTCAAGGGGAACTTAGAGGCACAAATCACTTCTTTAGAAAAAGAAGTAGCGGAGCTTAGAGCACTCAGGGAGACCATTGCAGAGACTTATTATGGCTCTAAGGATTTAAGTGATCAGACAGCTACTGATAAAGATATTCGCTCGGCTATTTTGAACTTAATGACGAAGCCAGAAAATCGAAGCAAACTCCCTAAGCAGTATATTGAGGCAATTGCTAGTCACTTACCGATGATTTCATCTGGAGATTTGAGTGCTCTCATTGCTAAATTAGAGCAAGATAAATTGATCTCATCAGATGAGGCTACAACTTATCGTAATGCACTGAAAATTGTGTCTAACTACAGTAGCGAGTTGGGTGGCTCTTTAGGACAAAATACAACCTTTAAGTATCTGTCCTCAGCAGCTACTGTTACTAGTCCAGTGACCTATCCCATTCACCAAACTCTAGAATTTGATCCGTCAACTGGTAGTCAGACAGTCCAATTGAACATCGATGATGCAAAGATGGGGAATCTTGAACTGGAAGGTGTGACGAAAGATTCAATTGAAGCCTCTATCCGTCAACAGTTAAAAGATACAGTCTATCATGTGACAGCTGCAGTATCAGGAAATACAATTCAAGTCACATTTGTCAATGAAAGAACGGCGTCAACTACTCCTGTCGCCTCTTCGGGCTCAGGGGGATCAAGTACTTCAAGTGCGGGTGCAAGTGATGCAGCAACATCTACAAATTCCACTTCTACAAGTGAAAGTACGGCAGCAACGCCAACTACTTCATCAGAAGTCAGTCAACCAAGCTATGCGACACTTCCTAAAAAGGTGAGTGTCACGATTAGTGGTCAGATAAAGTGGAATTTATCTGATGATGTGAAAAAGAATTCCTATAACCAAGTAGGTTATAGTTGGACAGATGGAAGTTCAGTTCAAGCTAGTGCTCAATTATCTGTCTTTAATGGTAAGTATGACACTTTGGCTGAGGATTTACCTGCGATTCTGAAAAACTTCCAAAACCTAGACCTTACTGCCCAACAAATCGTTACTTTATTTGCATCACCAGGGGCAAGTTTAGATATCAATCAATTTGCAGGCACGCTATCAAGTGGTACTCTCGTACAAAAGGCTAGTCCAGATTCTGTATATAGTCTCTACAATAATCTAACTGACGATGAACGGGCTTCAGAAATATCGGATGTTTTAGTTACGAAGTATCGACTTGCAGGAGATAATTTATACAAACAGGTAGATCAGCAATTAAAGGATGTGACAGATATTCTAGGTGAAAAAGAGAATCCTAAAGAAGGCACCCTTCATCAAGTGTATCAGTCTCTCCCAGACTCAGATTTGCTTGTTAAGCAAGCTTCTGCCTTAAATACCTGGTATGGGGAAATGCAGAAGGTCTTAGATGAGGCTCATAATCAGTGGAAAGATTCTGAGAAACTTGCTTATGAATCAGTTGTCAATGATCAAAATCCACAACCAGAGAAGATGAATACCTCTAAGCTGGAAGAAGATGTGAAGTCACTTTTGTCTCAATACGATAGCTTACGAGATAGTTCTAAAAAAGCTGCACAAGCTACAGCTGATGGAGCTGCTCAGGTACGAGATATCTCACCACAAATCCAACAGTTAAACGAGACAACAGAGTCGGTTCAAAAGTCTGCAGATGGTGTTCTTTCCAGTCTGAATCAGAGTGTGAAGGAAACAAGTGGTACAGTTGAGAAAAATACCTCTTATGCAGAACAGTTTGGAAAGGTGCTTGCCAATGCGAAAAGTGGAGGTGCTGATAACAAGCAAGTGTTTAATTTCTTATCCGATCCAATTACTACAAAAGTTACAGAAGGTAAGACACAGGCAGCTAGTCACATTTCCATCATCCCCTATTATATGACCTTGTTGTTATCGGTTATTTCTTTTGTGATAGCTATGACGATCGGACGCTTTGTTAAAGATAGACAGGAAAGGGAAGAAACTGATCTTTTGACAACGAAAAAGTGGGACTTGAAACTTCAAAGTTTCTTACCGACAATCATAACAGTTGCTGTTGGTTCGATTTTGTTTTCAGGAGTTACAATAGGAGTAGCAACAGCAGCTAATGGATTCTTATGGTTCATTTATAGCTTTATGTTAATGGCAAGCTTGATTTTGATGCTATCTTACGGCTTGAAGAAAGCCCCGTATCCGACTTATATTGTATCCGCATCCCTCTTAGGTTTTTATCTCCTACTAACTCCTATTTTGGGAGTAGCAACTCAATCAGGAAGTTTCCTTAATTTCTTATATCGAATGTCTCCGTTACAAAATATTGAAAATGGCTTTAGTTATCTCTTGGTCGGTGGTAGCTTAAGCATTGTAACGATTCTTCTACTCTTATTATTTGTAGGAATCGGAGTTAGTCTTAATCTCTTTACAAGAAAGAAATAATCAAGGTAAGGATCCGTAAGGATCCTTTTTGCCTTCTTGTGAGATGGTGTGATTTGTAGTATAATAAAGCTATCTTTACCAAGTGGGGGAGGAGATTTATGAAGAAGGTTCAAGTCATTTTTAGTCTATTATTGTTGTGTCTTTTTCTTAACTCAGGTGATGTCCGAGCAGATGATGGAAGTTTTGAAATTAATAATCAAACCATCTATGATCAAGGGAACAGTCCTCAGACTACTAAGTCTAAGAATATTCCTGAATTATTTTTAGAAGATAGTGTGAAGAAAGAAAAACAGCTACAAAAAGCACAGCAAGAGAATATTCATCAAGCGCAGTCCTCTCTTTTTACCGGGACTAAAGATACGAATAGTTTTCAGAGTCAGGATAAGGTGACGCGTGGCTTGTTTCAAGCAGATTATAGAGCAGATGAAACAATTTTGACTGGAGAGAGCACCTCTAACACTTCGCTACCTACTTGGCTATCTATTTTAGGATTTGGGATAGGTCTACTTGGAGTGACCTATCTAGGTGTTTGGCTAGGTAGGAAGTACTCAAAAGTGCTTCGTTTTAAGAAGGAGAGTGTGTGATGAAGATAATTACGGTTGGTATAAAATGGAGAGACCAAATATATGATTTGAAACTTCCAACACAGGTTTCATTCAAGAGAGTAAAAGAGCTGATATGTGAGTCATTTTCAATGATGAACCAAGAGCTACCAAGTCACTTTGATCTTCAAGTGACTAATAAATCAATTGTCTTTTATGATGATGACCAGATAGCGGACTTTCCTTTAGGAAACGGAGATCAATTAGAAATTGTAGGGAGAAAGAAATGAAAGTACAAGAGACAAGTATCCAATCCAAGTGGTCGAAAGAGGCTGGTGAATTAGAGATTAAGTTATCCGCTAATCAATTTCAACTGAATCGGATGAAGCAGTATCGATTCTTTTTAGAAAGCACGGCACATTTAGCTCAAGGAGCAGTGAAAGAAGAGGCAGAAGAGGTCGTCCGTCTTTCTTACCAAATTCCAGCAGGTTATCAATCGATTCGAGAAGCTGTTGAAAATAAAGAAATCTTAGAGCGCCTTCATCTTTTTCAAAAGTTACAATTCTTAAAAGAAACTGTCGATCAGCCTATGAAACCCTTTATTCACCCAGATAATCTGTTTGTAAGCGGGGAAAGTGTCCTTTTAGGACATAGAGGGATGACAGATAGTGTTGTTCCTTTTTCACTCATGAAAGAGGACTTGTTAAAGCAATATAAGGCTTTAGCTGTGTTCATTTTACAACCTAAGCTCAACTTTGAAGAGTTAATTGATAGTCTTACGACGGTAAAAAATGCTTTTGCGGAAACTCTTTTTAAAGCGGAGACTTTTGATGAAGTAGACCATCTCATTAGTGAGCAGGTTCGTATTCAAGAAGAGAAGCGTCAAAAGGAAAAACTGTTTGTCTCGAAAAGGAACTATCAATTGTTTAAATGGGGTTCTTTAGGACTCGCAATTGTAACAGTTGCGATGGGGATTGCAACAGGTATTTATGCTTTTTATGTGGTGCCTAAGCAGGATAAAATCATTCAGGCTGAGACGAGTTACATTGCTAAGGATTATACGGCAGTGGTAGAAGGTCTTAAGTCAGAAGCTCCAAATAGTCTTCCGAAGGGAGTCCAGTATACACTTGCGGCTAGCTCGTTAGAGTTAGACAATCTGACTCAAGAACAAAAGGAAGCTGTATCTAGAAACTTGTCACAGAAATCTAGTGAGAATACTCTTTCTTATTGGATCTATATCGGCCGTGGGGAACTTGAAAAAGCACTTGATATTGCTCAAAATATTGGGGACATTCAGTATATCCTTCATGCTTATACGAAGCTCTATGATCAGGTCAATACAGACAGTACGATGAGCGGAGCGAAAAAGCGAGAACTCCTTGAAAAGTATCAAAAAGAAATTGATAAGTTACAGGAACAATTAAACGGAAGTTCAAAGGCAAATATTACATCAAAGGAGACTAAAAATGGCAACTAAGGGCAAACAAGCGACTTGGAGTCAAAAGCTGTCAGATGAAGAGGTTCTTTGGCATGTGTTTTCGTTTAAAGAATGCTTTGAGTACAAAGAGTTGACCGAAAGGGCCTCCTCAATCAATATTGGAGAAAGTCATATCTCAATTACTGAAAGTGGTCTTGAAAAGGACGGAATCCCTTGGGCTGGTCAGGAGGAGGAAAGTCTGGTAGCCATTCCACATGAACAGATTCAGATCCATTCCTTTACCTATCCTAAGCAGGACTTACTCTTTTCTAAGGAGAAGAAAGCAGATGTTTGCCTTGAAAGTCAAGCTCTTCTTTACCTGAAGGTTAAGGAGAATACCTATCATCTCTCTGGATCATCTAATGGAGCTAAGGTTTATCTAAATGGACAAATTCTAGAGGAAGTTAATGCCTCTATTCAGGTAGGGGATGTTTTGGTGGTGGACTGCTTTCTTTTCTCATTTCGAGAACATCAGATCCATTTCCTGCCCTTGAGCAGACAGTACACTATCCAATCTGATCATTTGTTTGAAGAACCTTATCAAGCTGAGTTTCCACATGAGTTTCCTAATTATCGTAGAAGTCCACGCATTTATCTAAAGGAGCCTGAGGATAAGGTGGAAATCAATTCACCAGCACCAGAAGAAAAACTTAGACGTGGTGAGCTATGGCGTGCGATCGTACCGCCTGTTGGAATGGTGGTGATTAGCGGAGCCTCTAGTGTCTTTATGCAGGGAAATGCCTTGCTTATGATGGGAATGGCCAGTGCCAGTCTCTTGACAGCTGGATTTTCAGTATCGAGCTATTTTACCAACAAAAAGGAAGTCAAAGAGAAGAATCAGAAAAGAAACGATGATTATCAAGAGTATCTCTTAGAGACAGGAAGCCAATTGAGTCGTCTAAAGGCGAAACAAAAGAAAGCCTTGACATATAATTTTCCATCGGTTGATGAATTAGTGGATTTAGTAGAAAGTTACAACCCACGGATTTATGAGAAGATGGTGACAAATGATGACTTTCTAAAGGTTCATTTAGGAACTGGAGCGATTGATTCTAGTTATTCCTTACGTTTTCAACCAACCAATCGCAAGGAAGACTGGAGCCGCTTTGTCGAGAAAAAACTGGTACAACCGCATATAAAATTAGAGGATGCGCCTATTGTTCTCTCTCTACGTGATCAGGCTTTGGGATTAGCGGGAGCAGCTCCTGTCTTACGAGTAGCAGTTCAAACACTATTGTTTCAGATTGCGGCGCTCCATTCCTACCATGATGTAGAGTTTGTGACCTTGGTCTCCCAAGAGGAATACGAGAATCACTGGCGAGAATGGCGCTGGTTGCCTCATGCGCAAATGCGGAGTCTCAATCTACGGGGACTTATTCACGATGACCAGACCAGGGACATGGTCTTGACCTCTTTTTACCAGATGTTAGTCAAGCGTCGTCAGGTTGTTCGGGAACAAAAGCAGGAGCAAATCTTCTCGCCGCACTATGTCTTGACGATTTTGGATGAGTCATGGCTGTCAGGACATGGGCTCAATGAATTTCTGGCAGAGGATATGACCCAGTATGGGGTGACGGTTATCTGGGGTAAGGAAAGTCTCAATATGTTGCCTGAGACGGTGACGGCAGTGGTTGATTACCAAAATGGAGAGACAGCCAAGCTCGTCAATAATCATCATATCTATGTTGACCAAGACTTTAAGCCTAATCGTCTGCCTCAAAATGGAAAACTTGAAGAAGCGATTTACCGTTTGGCCAATCTCAATCATATCGAAGTGGAGAAAAACTCGATTCCAGATACGATTTCCTTTATGGAACTCTACGGTGTTAAGCAGGTCGAGGAATTGGGTGTGGAGAAACGCTGGCAGGCGGCGGATGCATCTAAGTCTCTCGCTGTACCTCTAGGTGTTCGAGGGAAGGATGATATTGTGCTGCTCAACCTTCATGAGCGTGCCCATGGTCCACACGGACTAGTTGCAGGGACTACCGGATCTGGTAAGTCTGAAATTGTGCAGAGCTATATTCTGTCTCTAGCTGTTAACTTTGCGCCAGAAGATGTTGGATTTCTTCCGATTGACTTTAAAGGGGGAGGAATGGCCAATCTCTTTGCCAAACTGCCTCACTTGATGGGGGCTATTACCAACTTGGATGGAGCTGGGACGGCTCGTGCGCTGAAGAGTATTCGTGCGGAACTTCAAAAGCGTCAGCGTCTCTTTGGGAAATTCGGTGTCAACCATATCAATGGCTATACCAAGCTCTATAAAAAAGGGAAGGCACTTAGCGATCCAGAGGAGAAAAAGACCTATCCGACAGAGCCTTTACCCCATCTTTTCCTGATCTCAGATGAGTTTGCGGAGTTGAAGCAAAATGAACCAGAGTTTATGGCAGAACTCGTCTCCACGGCACGTATCGGACGTTCCCTAGGGGTTCACCTGATCCTTGCGACTCAAAAGCCATCTGGAGTGGTGGATGAGCAGATCTGGTCTAATTCTCGCTTTAAGCTGGCACTCAAGGTTGCCGATCCTTCAGACTCAAATGAGATTATCAAAACTCCAGATGCGGCTAGTATCACTCAGCCTGGGCGTGCTTATCTTCAGGTCGGAAACAATGAAATCTATGAACTCTTCCAGTCAGCATGGAGTGGAGCAGATTATCAGCCTTATAGTGATGAAGGTAATCAAGTAGATGAACGGATTTGGTTAGTGAATCAACTAGGGCAGAGCGAACTCTTGATTGACGGAAATGACGGGGATTACTCGGTTGAAGAGACACAAGAGCAGGAGACAGAGCTTGAAGCTGTGATTGATTATATCAATAAGGAAACGGAGCGTCTGCAAGTCATCCTCCCTGAAAAGCCATGGTTACCACCTCTTGGAGAGGAGCTAGTAGGAGCGGTAATTGACCGTCAAGCAGAGTGGACAACCCCACGTCAACTCTCCATTCCACTAGGCATGCTGGATCTGCCAAGTGCTCAAAAGCAGGAGATCTACCACTTTGATATTGAGGAGTTAGGCAATACCGTCTTATATGGCTCTCCAGGCTTTGGAAAATCAACAGCTCTTCAAACTATCCTCATGAATCTGGCTCGTAGAAATACGCCTGAGCAAGTTCAGTTTAACCTTTTTGATTTTGGGACGAATGGTCTCTTACCAATTAGAGAGTTGCCACACGTGGCGGATCTGGTTCGACTAGATGAGGAAGAAAAGCTCCTCAAGTATCTGAAACGTCTGGATAGTCTTATGAAAGAGCGGAAAGCCCTCTTTACAGAGGCTGGCGTGTCTAGTTTGTCACAGTATGAGCAAAAGACAGGTCAAGCTCTCCCTGTTCTTCTCAACTTCTTTGATGGCTATGACTCGGTACGAGAAAGCCCATTAGAGGAGATCATCGAGTCAGCTGTCAACCAGCTCCTACGTGAAGGAGCTAGTCTGGGTATTTATACTCTGATAACCGTACTCAGCGCTAGTAGCTTGCGTTTACGGATGAGCTCGACGATTCCCAATGCTTTGAGCTTTTACTTAGTAGAAGAAGGAGCGCTTCGGACGGTTATGGGACGTGATGCCCTGCCAGGCCAGGAAATTGTTGGCCGTGCTCAAGTGACACAGGAAGAAGTTCTAGAGTTACAAGTCTATCTTCCGATAGAAGGAAAAGACGATATCGACCGTCTTTCTCACTTAACAGCAGAAATCCAATCGATGAATCAGGACTGGCAAGGCTTACGTCCAGAAGCAGTACCTATGTTGCCAAGTAAGATTTCTACGAGTTTCTTTGAAGATCACGAGGAAGTTCAGGATATGTGGCAAAGAGGCGAGTTGCCAATTGGTTTTGACAAAGAAAGTACACACCCGGTTGGCTTTGTGCCAAAACGAGACGGCTACTTTGAGCTTCTCTATGATACCATGCAACAGCTAGAATATGGCGAAGCAGCGCTTCTGACAGGCTTAGAAAAAGTGCCTAGTCACATTAAAAAGTTCTTGGTGGATCCAACAGGAAACTACCATCAGTCGGAAGGGCTGTTCGACGAAGTATTTGTGGGCGAGGATATTCCTGGTTTCTTTATGGATATGCAGTCTGAAGTGGATGCGCGCACGCCAGCTGATTTGGATTATCCTATCTATATCTTGATTCCAGAAGCACAAGCCCTCAGCAAGCTTATGAATCTTAAGATGACAGAAGATGCCTTTAAGGCTCTTCTGCACAAAGGAGGGACAGTTGGGCTCCACTTCATCTTTATGGGTGAGCTTCGTCAGATCGTTAACGGCTATATGGAAGTGGATAAGATTTTAAAGGTCAATGTGCCTGCAGGCTGTATCGGAATTCGTTTCCAAGACCAGAATGTTGTATCTATCAAGAGTAGCTTTACAGAGTCCGTTGTCGGAGTGGATGAGTACAACTACTTCACCAGCCGAGAAGGCTATCGTATTAAGCTTATCAGTGAATAAAAGCGAGTCATTTGACTTGCTTTTATTTTTAGGGTTCTTTCCCAATCCTTATGGTAAAACATTGGAATTTTTGATATAATTAGAAAAAAAGTGGAGAAGTTTATGTATGGGACGATACGATAGTGCTATTGCGAATTGTCATGCACAAATCCGTTGGATTCGTTTGGATATACGTACTTATGAGAATAAGATAAGACGGTTGGAATCTGCGAATGATTGTATCCAGAGTCAGATGGATGTTGTTAGTAAAAACAAGACTTCTGCGAGTGATTTGAATAAGCACTCTACAACTGATTTTCAAGGGACTTGTCGGGAAGATTTTAATAAAACGTTAGCAGGAATTTCCGATGCGATTACAACTTGGTTGACAGATACAGAAATGAATCGTAGAGGCCTTAACTAGCTTGAAGCAGAGTGTGGATGGTCTCCATTCCTCCATTGTCCGGGATATGGATGCGACGAATAAATATTATACGGAAATTTCTGACTTGATCTCACTGAAAGCTCCCAGTAAGGATAAGTTGAGTCGGGCTATTGAGGCGTCGAAACAGTCGCTTTCAGAGACGGAGAAGCGCCTGACTGCCTTCAATGACAAGCAGGCCACAAGTGAGTTAGATGAGATTTTAAACAATCAAAATAAGGGCTTAACGAAGGTGAGTGGGACGGTTACCATGGCCAGCCCTTATCGTAATCCTGAAGCGCTAGCTATCTATCGTAATCCTCATTTCAAGAAGGCGGTAAACCGTTATCACCAGAAAGTGGATAGTCTAGCAAGGGCTTACTTCCAGAAGAATCATCCAGGCGTTGCATTTGACAAGGACAAGGCAGGGATTGAGGAATTGCAGGCTCTTGCGAGGGAGGTGACTAAGAAGGCGGAGTATGGAGGGGAAGGAAAAAATCAAACTTACACGTTAGAGGAAGCCGTGAAAGATTTCGCTGAAGGCTTGACGCCAAGCGAATTTTCTAAAGAAACTATAGGAGCTTTTTTGGATCATGTTAAAGGGAAAGTTATTGAGGAATCTAAAAATATAGGTCGTTCACTGGCGGCGACTTTGCAACCGCGTGATGCCGCAGGGAGATTTATAAAAGATAGTTCAAAAATGAGAAATTGGCTAACTAGCACGCTAAAAAAAATACCGAATTCTACCAGTAAAGTTCTTGGAAATGTTGCTAAATGGGGTGGAAGAGGACTTGTTGCTCTAGGAATGTGGTCAGAAGGAAGTGACCATTATAAAGAACACCATAATGTTGGTAGAGCAGTAAGTTATGGCGTAACTGCTGGTACTGCCGGCTTTCTTGCTGGTAAAGCTGTAGGTGCTATAGTTGGATCAGCTTTTGCAGGAGCAGCTACAGGTTTACTTCCAATTGTAGTTGGTGTAGGAGCAGCTGTTGTAGTTGGTTCTGCTGTTTCTGTAGGTGTAAAAGCTCTGTATAAAAATGTGAAACCATTTAGAGCTGTAGTTGATGGTGCAGGAGATCTTTTAAACGGAATAGGAAAAGGAATATCTAATATCGGAAAATCATTTAGCAATCCACTTAAAGCAATTAAAGGAGTTTTTGGATAATGGAAAAAAAAGATAAATATGTAGCCCGTGTAGTAGGTAGACTAGACAATCGTTATTATTTAATAGAAGTCCATAACCGTCTTTATGTAATAGATTATTTTAATCCAAAGGACATCCGAAATTATTTGTGGGGATTTTTTCCAAAACATTTTTTAAGTTATAATATTTATGATGTTACAGATAGATCAGATAGATATAAAATTAAGTCTAATCCAAAATGGTTATCTGTTTTAAAAAGTATCAATGCTAGTAGTTTTATCAGTTTAGTGGTAGCATTGTGGTTATTGTTCTTTCCACCTACTTTTGCTCATAATGATAAAATCCCTCAGTTTTGGCTTCCGATTTTAGTTGTATTTGTTGTAGGTCTGCTACTGATTATTACTTTTTTAAATTTAGGCTTGGATAAAAGCATTGACCTTGAACAATTAGACCATAAAATAATAAGCCCTACTACAGTAATTAAATCTGAGAAAACATATTTACCTGAAAAATTAGCAAAATTTATTTTCTTTGTTTTAGGATTATCTGCTTGCTTTATAGTCGGAATACTCACATCAAATTATTTTACATTATTCTTCTTCACTTTTGTTGGGGGATATGCTTTGATATTGTACCCTTATTTTATAGAAATAATACTAAACAAATATAAGTTTCAAATTAAAAATACACAGGAGGCATAAAATGTTATTACCATTAGGAAGTATTGTTTACCTAGCAGATGGTAACCAGAAAGTTGTTATTATTGGTCGTGGAATGATTGTTAATCAGGAGGGAACAGATGTTGTTTTTGACTATACAGGCTCTGTTTTTCCAGACGGTCTCAATCCAGAAGAGATTTATTATTTTAACGAAGAAGATATTGACGAAGTCATATTTGAAGGTTACCGTAACGATGAAGAAGAACGCTATGCAAAGCTTTATCTACAGTGGTTGGAGGAAAACAAGGAGAAAGTGATAAAAGGAAGAACGAAATAGTATCATTTTTATACTATTATTTTTACCAGAGTAGCTTTACAGAGTCCGTTGTCGGAGTGGATGAGTACAAATACTTCACCAGCCGAGAAGGCTATCGTATTAAGCTTATCAGTGAATAAAAGCGAGTCATTTGACTTGCTTTTATTTTCCATTCCTTATGGTAAAACATCAGAATTTTTGATATAATTCTATTAACTGTAAGATTTAGTCAAAAGAGGTATAAAGATGAGTGATTTTGAAGAAAAGCGGCTTGCTAGTAATGCTTATAATCGAGCGCAAGCGAGTCGCTATGAAAGTTTGGCGAATCAGTACCAGAAAGCATACGATAAGAAAAAAGCAGAGATTGAGAAGTTAGAATCTGCTAGAAAAGAACTTTCTAAGCAAATTCAATCCTATAGTGAGTTCCGCAATACAGTTTCTCAATACTCTACAACTATTTCTACAGATACCTTTAAAGGGACAAGACGTGATACATTTGATAAGACTTTATCGAAAATTGCGACGACGATGAATACGCATCAAAATGATCATGAAATGAATTTGGCGAAGTTGGATGCAGAGATCGCAAAGCGAAAATTGGAGCTAGGCGATTTAGGTGGTGCTATTGGAAGTGCTTGGAATGCGGTTGAAAGCTTCTTGGCAGCTATTTTTTAGGGAGTAGGATAGATGGATAAAATAGGAATCAGTTCGGCTTCTTGGCAACGTGTTGTTACCTCAGCACGGACTAAGGTCGCATCTGTATCAGACATTCAAGTGACAAAGATTGGAAAAACTACCTTGAATCGGATGAAATCTTTTGAGACCCTTCAAGAACAAGCGAAAAAAATTCTGAGTGATTATAAGGATTTTGAAATGGAGCGTACTTCTCAAATGATTACGGTTGGTGAGAAGATTGTGGCTGATGATAAAGCTATGGCCGGTCAGTTTGATAAGAATACAGCCAATGTGAGGTTTAAGTAATGGTTCAATACGATAAGAATAAGATTTTTACAAGTATTATTACTAGCCGTACGAGAGAGACATTCGAAGTAGATGATACTTTGATTCAACTTGGTCAACAATTAGGAATGCGTCCGCAGATTTTGAAGGGACTCTATAAGGCTCTGAGGAAACTGGAGGATATCTATGAGTATGTGCCAAGTTTCGGTGCAACTTTTACTTGTCATTTTGATTATGAGAATCAGGAAGCTCAGATCCATTATAATCAACTAGATCAACTATTTTCCATCACTGATTTACAGGATTTCATGGGGATTGTGGACAGTGTCTACAGTCCTATTTATCCTTTAGGTTCTGTTGTTGAGCTAGATTTGGAGCTCTTACCAGAGGAACTCCAGAAAAGCTTAGCGGAGGGGCCAGGACCACTCGTTACGATTTCAGGCCGCAAGATGCCTCTTCAAGAAGGATTTGATGACTATGTGGTAGACTATTTGGCTCGCATCTGGCCCTTGGGTGAGATGCCTGGAATGGATGCTTTTTTCGTAAGTAACATGATGATTGAGCGACTTCGTTTTGAAGGTTACAGTGACGATTGGGAAAGTCAGTTCACAGAGGATGTTTTACGTGCGACTCAGCTCTCCCAGCAACAAGTATCGACTGCCTTTATGCGCAGTGAGGATTTTGTTCGGTATTATGAGCCGTATTTAAACACGGAGGAAGACTAATGGGATTTTATGTCGATATTGCGGAGCTTCAGAAAGCCCAAGAGGCCTATATGAAGATGGTCGCAACTGCTCAGAGTCAGTTAGATACCGCTAAAAATGGGATGAATGCCATCATCACCAGTAATTCCATGCATGGAGAAGTTGGAAAAGCGATTACGAATGAAATCAATAATGTTCATAACCCCGTGATTGTTGGCTTAAAGAATGGCTTAGAATTTCTAGGTTCTGAGTTTTCCAAGACGATCACGGATTTTCAGAATCTTGTTGGCGAAACCTCTGCAACGGCAGTTTTAGCAGAAGAAACTTTGGATGATGCGGTCAAGAAGCTAAATGAAGCCGATGAAAAGCATAAGGTGATGGATACCAATTTCAAGAGTATCTATGATGGTATTTCGAGTCTCTATCGTCTGAGTGCTCCCTTAAGCAGCACCTTCTATACCAATACCCAGACAGCCCGGAAGTATGTTCAGGAAACGAAGAATAAGGTCAATGCCTTTGATAAGATGACGACAACCAGCAGTGCGGAGCAACTTTTTAGTGCTTTAAGTAGCCAGATGGT